>DATAXP010000083.1:0-122442 GCA_036272935.1 Pirellulales bacterium
CTGCTCCATGCGAGTGTTGTACTGAATCGAATCGTCGAGGTCGGTCCCGGTGAGCCGCACGACGCTGATCGCCACGGCGCCTTCGGAAAGTCGCGGCACAAATTCGCTCCCTAAGTTCGGAGCGATGACGCCGAACGCCACGAACAACACGGCTGCCGCGAACGCCATCACCAGCGCCTTGTGCTGCATCGAGAACCGGAGCACCGGAGCGTGCAGTCGATGCGCCAAGCGCATTAGCCACGGCTCTCGTTCTTCGATATATCGCGGCAACAGCAGGCTGGCCAGCACTGGCATCAGCGTCAGCGACAGGATCATCGAGCCGGCCAAGGCAAAGATGACGGTTAGCGCCATCGGCCGGAACAATTTGCCTTCGATCCCTTCGAGCGTCAGGATCGGCAGGTACACGATCATGATGATCAGCTCGCCGAACAGCGTCGGCCGGCGAACTTCGATCGCGGCCTCGCGCACCACGTCGATCATGTTTCGCCGGCGGGAGTCGCCCGCGGCCATGTGCCGCACGCAGTTCTCGACCATCACCACCGAACTGTCGACGATCATGCCGAAGTCGATCGCGCCAAGGCTGAGCAGGCTGGCCGAGATGCCGAACCGCAGCATGCCGGAAAAGGCGAACAACATCGACAAGGGGATGGCCAGGGCCACGATCCCGGCGGCGCGAATGTTTCCCAGGAACAGGAACAGCACCGCGACGACCAGCAGCCCGCCCTCGAACAGGTTCTTGCGGGCCGTGTTGATGACATGATCGACCAGCTCCGTGCGATCGTAGACCGGCGTCACCTGCACGTTCGGCGGCAACGTAGCGCGGATTTCATCCAGCCGGCGCTTCATGGCCCAGGTCACCTGGTGGGTGTTCTCGCCCATCAGCATGAACCCCAGCCCCATCACCACTTCGCCTTTTCCGTCGGCAGTGACCGCGCCGCGGCGAATCTCGGAGCCGATCTCCACGTCGGCCACGTCGCCAACCTTCACCGGCACGCCGTCGCGCGAAGTGATGACGATGTTGCGGATCTCTTCCGTGCTGCTCGTTCGGCCGATGCCCGCCACCAGCACCGAGCGCGTGTCCTCGCGCACCATGCCGCCGCCAACGTTGCGGTTGTTCTCGAGCACGGCGCGCACCACCTGGTCGAACGTCAGGTCGTACTTGATCAGCCGGTTGGGATCGATCCGCACCTGGTACTGCTTCTCGTAGCCGCCCCAAGTGTTCACTTCGGCCACGCCGCGCACGGTGCGCAGCTTCGGCTTGATGACCCAGTCGTGGATCGTGCGCAGCTCGGTGTTGTCGATCGCCTGGCCGGTGACGATGTAGTGGAACACTTCGCCGAGGCCGGTCGAGACGGGGCCGAGCTTCGGTCGGCTGATGCCCTCGGTAAGCTCCAACGTCGAAAGCCGCTCGTTGACCAACTGGCGGGCGAAATAGATATCGGTGCCGTCGGCAAACGTCACCACCACCTGTGACAGGCCGAACTTGGAGATCGAGCGCATGGCGTCGAGGTGCGGCAGATTGCCTAGCGCCTGCTCGATCGGGAACGTGATGCGCCTTTCCACTTCTTCCGGCCCCAAGGCGGGTGCGACCGTGTTGATCTGCACCTGTACCGGCGTGGTGTCGGGGAATGCGTCGATATCGAGCTGTTGCATCGACAATACGCCGATGACCGCCGCCCCCAGGCAGGCAACGATCACCACCGCGCGGTGCCGCAGCGAAACGTCGATGATCCAGTTCAACATGGGCTCGTTCCTTGTCCGGCCGATGGCCTAATGGCCGTGGGCACAGCCGCACCCTTCGCCCAGATTGCTGCGCAGCAATTGCGAGGCGAGCACGTTGCTCCCTTTGGCCGCGATCACCTCGCCCGGCACGAGTCCCGCAATGATCTCGCTGCGATCGTCCTGTTTCACGCCCAGGCGAACCTTGCGGACGTGATAGAACTTCGGAGCGTCGGGCTCGAAGTAGTGCCGATCGCGCACGAAGACCACGTTGCAGCAGCCGTCCCAATGAACCGCTTCGTTCGGGACGACGATCGCGTCCGACTCGCCGCGCAGCACGATCCGCCCCATACCGAACGTGTAGGCCCGCAGCCGCCCATCGTTCGGCAACTCGACCCGCACCTTCACCGTGCGCGTCCGCTCGTCGGCCTCGGTGCTGATCCACGCAATGCGGCCGGTGACTTCGGCGGCCCGGGGCTGGCTGCTTGGACGGAATTTCACCGGCGCGCCGATTTGCACCAGGTCGATGTCATCCTGCCGCACATCCAACAGCAGCCACATCCGCGACACGTCGCCGATCGAGAACAACGGCTTGGCCGTGTCGACCACTTCGCCTTCGACCACGTCGCGATCGACCACCACCCCGGCCAACGGCGCTCGCAGCGGATACAAGTTTGACGACGACATCGCCGCGTCCCACGAGCCGGTCAGCTCGCTGGGAATGCCCAAAAACTGGATTTGCCGGGAAACCTCTTCCACATTGGTCGTGCCGTAGTTGTCCTTCGGGATGCTGAATCCCAGGTTCACGAGTGCTTGGCGTGCGCTCATCAAGCGAATCTGCGCCTCGTGATGCGCGGCAGTCGTTTCCCGCCATTGCCGTTCGGCGATCGTTCCTTGCTGGGCGAGCGGGGCGATCTTGGCCACGTTCTCGGCCGTCAGGCGTTCACGCGTGAGCGCGCTGAGGAATTCCGCTTTCGCCTTGCCGACGTCGGCCGAATCGACCAGCGCCAGCAGCTCGTTCTTGGTCACGCGGTCGCCCACCTGCCTGCTCACCGAGAGAACCGTTCCCTTCACCCGGCTCGATAGATGGGCGACGCGCGTCTGGTCGTACACCACTTCGCCGTTGGCGCTGATTGCCTCGGTGATCGGCTCGCGATCGACGACGGCCACATCGATGCCAGATTTCTCCGCCGCTTCGACCGTGGCGAACTGCACGCGGCGCAGGTGTGTCTTGCAACGGCTGTTGTTCTCGGCTCGCGGTCGCAGTGCCAAGGCCCGTGCGGCACGCTCGCGATCGGCGTCGGTCAACGACACGGGCGACTTCGTCTCGGCAATCTCTGGATGTTCCAGTGGGCATTGGGGCACGCCGTGCGCGTCGCACCAGCCGTAATCCTTTTCGGGCGGGTGAAGTTCGACGTTGCACTCGATGCACAGGTCTTCCGGCACGCCGTGCGCCTCGCACCACAGCGCGTCGTCCTTCGTCCGGCCTCCGACCAGTTGCGAAAACTTGGGAATCGTCCAGCCGGTGGTATGACCCCAGTATGCCGCGCCGCACAGCGCGAGCATGACCAACACCGTCGACCGTTGGCCGCGCGCTCCGGCCACACGGCGGAACATGCCGGTGAAAGAGGTCTTGGAAGTTTCCACGGACATTGCTGAACTCCTGATCGAACCACTGAGGAAACGGAAACACCGGCGCAGCCTGAGCGCAGGACGCACTTGCGGGGCACGCGCGCAATCAGATCAGGAGCAACTGATGCGCAAGGTGAATCCGAACGTGAAGCTCGGCTGCCGCGGGATCTGGCAGCGCACGGCCGTCCATTGCACCGCCGTCGGACACGCCGAGCAATACGGTCGTTGTCCACGGCGCCACGAGAGCCGAAGCTACCGGCGGATCAAGCTGAATGCGATAGCCGCCGGGCAGAAATCGACAAGCGCCGTCGCACGTCAGCTTGCAATCGTCGATCGGGGCCTGTTCGGATGTCGCGCCTTCGTCGTGTTGCGCATGGCAACGGTGTGCGTGACAACCGTGCTCCGGCGAGGGCGATTCGCTGGCGATGTCAGCAACGTGGCTGTTGCAACTGGTGCAGGCGTGGACATGATGCCAGCAGCAACCCAATACCGAATGGGCGGCGGTGGCGACCGACATCAGGATGATCACGACGTAGTGCGTCATATCGCCAGCAAAATCACCCTGAACCGGCCAGTTTCACACGGACAAGATCGACGCTCGGCCTACCGGACCTTCACCCGAATATACGCCGCACCTACTTGGCAACCAAGTTCGCTCGGCTGACATGGGCGCAACGCGGTTCCCACAGCCCGGTTTCTATCGATAAAAATTATTGTTTTCGTACGATGAAATGTCAACGCCGTGCCGATGCTAACGATAGGGGTAGCCCTTACTTTGGCAACGATTTTGACGAACGAATAGGTTTTGCGATGCGCTGGATCGTTGCCCATCTCATCGTGTCGTTAGCCGTGATGGTGTCAAGCCGAGCGGCTCGTGCCCAGGGGCCGGCAGAGCTGCCGTTGTTCGAGCGGCCCGAATCGCTATTCGGGCCGGAGATCGGCGCCTCGGGCACTAGCGCGATTGAGGGAAGCCCCGGCGGCCGCGAAGGGATGGTCGGCGGGCGTGCCGGTTCGGCTGCCGGACGGATTCCGCTGAGCGTCGCACAGCCTGGCGGATGGAACCGGCTGTCGCAGCCGCTTGAGATCTTGCCGACTCCCGGGTTACGGGCCGCCGAAGCACCAGCCTATGGCAGCCTCGAAATTCCGACGCACATCGAGGAAGAAGGACCGCCCCACGGGCTGACGCTCGATAAGTCGATCGAACTGCTGCTGCGCGAAAACCTCGATCTGCGCGCCAAGGCGCTCGAATTGCCGCAGGCCGACGCCGACATTCTCACGGCCGGCCTGCGTGCCAACCCGCTGATGTTCATGGATAGCCAACTGGTGCCCTACGGGGAGTACAACCCGACAACGAACCCGGGCGGCCAAACGCAATACGACGTCAACATGTCGCTGCCTGTCGACGTAACGCGCAAGCGCCAAGCGCGGACCGTCGTGGCTGTACAGGCCAAGCGCGTGCTCGATGCTCAGTACCAGGACGCCGTTCGGCAGGCGATCGACAATCTGTACACAGCCTATGTCGACGTGCTCGCGGCGCGCGAGACGGTGCGATTCGCTAGCGCCAGCGTGGCTGGGCTCGACAAGCTGCTGCAAGCCACTCAGGCCCAACAGCAGCAAACGCAAAAAACGCAGGCCGAGGTGAATCAGATGCTCATCCAGCGCGACGCTGCCGCGCTGGGACTACTCGAAGCCGAAACGGCGCTGGGCAATGCGAAACATACGCTGGCGGCGATGTTAAACTCGCCCCCCGCGACGGCGCTGCAACTCGAAGTGCGCGGCACCTTGCACGACGCGGCCCCGGCGCCGCCGGAGGTCGACCAGCTCCTTCCGCTGGCCGTCTCGATCCGTCCGGACATGATGGCCTATCGATTGGGCATCGGACGTGCCGAGGCCGATGTCAAGCTGGCTCGGGCCAGTTGGATGCAGGATGTGTACATCTTCTACCAGCCGTTCACGCTCCAGGACAATCGTTTCACCGGAACCGGCGCCTCGAATTCGATCTCGTGGGCGGCAGGCATGACCATGAACGTGCCGCTGTTTGATCGCAACCAGGGAAACATTCGCCGCGCGCGGGTCAACGTGCGGCAGACGCAACTCGAAATGCTCGCCCTCGAGCGAGCCATTGCCACCGAGGTGCAGCAGGCCCACGTCGCTTACAAGACCACGAAAATCGCCATCGAGCGGCTCGAGAAGACGTTGCTCCCCGCGGCGCGCCAGGTGCTCGATACGAACCTGCGGCTGTACCAGCAGGGCGAAGCCAATATGTTCAACTATCTTGCCGCTCAGCGCGAGTACAACGAGCTGGTGCGGCAATACCGCGATACACTGGTGGACCATCGCCGGGCGATGCTGAAACTTAATAGTGCCGTGGGGCAGCGATTGTTGCCCTGATCGGCTACGCATCGCGCTTACGGCGACGCTTCGGCCGCCAGCGCTTCGCCGTGCGGTGTGCGGCTGGAACGATCGCCATCTGCCAGCGCGAGCGATACCGTCACGTTCAGATGGCAGCGCAGCGGCTCGCCCGCTTCACCCACGCGCAATACCACGGGCACCAGGCCGGTCGCACGGTCGGCCGCCGGAGCCGCATATACGAACTGTGCCGGCCACGAGCGGCCAAGCTCCGGCTGCTCGACCTGGATCGGCTGCGAGAAATCGACGTCGTTCAATTGCTTCGGCGTCAGCTCGATGCGCACGTCCACCTCGCGCAGGTCGACGATCTCGCCCCAAACTTTCGTACCCGCGCGATGCACGCTGCCGGGAGTTGCCTCGAGCCAGCAGATGACGCCGTCGATCGCGGCCGGGATCGTGTAGTGTTCCAACTCTGCCTCGGCGGCGTCGAACTCCGCTTTCGCGACCGCCAATTGATGCTCGGCCTCGGCGATTTCATGTTCGATCGGCAGCTTCATCAGGTAGTCGAGGTGGGCCTGGGCCGCGCGTTCTTCGGCCTCGGCACACAGCGCGGCCGTTTTTTGTTCGTTGTATTGCCGGGCGCTGACCGCATCGTGCTCGCGCAGCGCTTCGAGGCGTTCGAGCTGTGCGCGTGCGGCGCGCGCTTCGATTTGCGCGCTTTCGAGCAGCGAACGTGCCTCGGCACGCTCCTCGGCACGCGGCATTGCCTTGAGCTTCGCCAGCGACGCGGCCAGCTCTTCCACTTCGCTGCGCCGGGCGCGGACATCGGCCTGCGCTTCGTCGGCGTCAAGCTCGAACAGCGGCTGCCCAGCGTGCACAATGTCACCTGGCTTGACGAGCACCTTTTCGACAGGATGCATGACCGTCGCGGCGATTTCGGAGACGTGTCCCGGCGAAGGAAATGTCTTTCCGGGAACAACCAGCTTTCTGCCGCTGAACGCCTGAGAACCAGCGGCACCGAATTCGTGCCCCAGGGCCGTCGAATCCAAATGCCAAGATGGCCCACGGCCGCAACCGGCAACTGCAAGCACGAGAAGTACCGTCGCGAATCTGAGCATGCTTTCCCACTTGTTCTTGCCCCGACGCACCTGCCCTGAATGCTGCCACTGTATTATGCCGATGTGTTTTGCAAAAGCAAGAATGTTTTTTTGATTCGTAAAAAACATGAAGGCGGGCATGAGCCGGTTCGGCGATTCGTTCTTCAACCCTTCGGCCAGGGATGCTATGGAGGTGGTTCAAGCTGCATGTTTCTGCAAAGCGGTGAGAACCAACCTCTGTTTGCCCTTGCCGATTTTATCGAGCAGCTTGAGCGTGCCGGGCAACTTGTCCGTGTTCCCGCGGAGGTCAATCCCGAGCTGGAAATCGCAGCAATCGCGCGTCGCGTGGTCGGGGAAGGTGGACCAGCACTATTCTTTGAGAACGTCCGAGGTTGTCGTGTCCCGGTGGTCACGAACCTGCTGGGCACGTCGCAGCGGGCGCGAATGGCACTCGGCGGCGCGGCGCCCGACGACGTGGTCGAGCGCATCGAGCGCTGGTTGAGCCCAACGCCGGGAACGACTGCCGGCTGGTTCAATCGCTTGCGTGGCGAAGGTGATCCACCCACGGCCCACGAGCCGCGCGTCGTTCGTGCCGGGCCGGTGCAGCAAGTCGTCGAACTGGGGCGCGATGTCGATCTCAACGCGTGGCCGGCGCCGCGTGCCTGGGCCGTCGAGGCTCGACGATCGATCACAGCGGGGCAACTCGTAACGTGTTCGCCGTCGGCCAACGTGCGGTCGATCGAATCGGTGGCTGTAGAAGTACTCAATCGCGATCGTTTGGGTCTTGCCGGCGACGTTCACCGGCGCTGGCGGCGCACGCTTGCTGAACACCAGGCAGCAGGTTCGTCGATGCCGGTTGCCTTGGTACTTGGGTGCGATCCGGTGCTGGTGATGGCTGCTTCACCAATGGCCTCAATGTTCGATCCGCTGCTGCTTGCCGGTTTGATCGCCGATCGGCCGATCGACCTCGTCAAATGCCGCACCCACGACCTGCACGTGCCGGCCGAGGCCGAGTTAGTGATCGAGGGAACCATCGATCCATCGGAGCCGACGATCCCCGCGGGGCCGATCGCCTCGGAGACAGGCTACGCCGCGCCAGCGGGCGAGCTGCGCGTGCTGCGAGTTGCCGCGATCACATACCGCTTGAACCCGGTGTTTCCAGCGGCGGCGATCGGCCCGCCGCCGAGCGAGTCGAGCGTCGTGCGCGACGTTGTCGCACGATGGTTGCGCCCGTTGTTGAAGCAGACTGTTCCGGAACTTGTCGATTACGATCTCGGCTGTCAGTTCGGACCGCGGCAGTTTGCCGTCGTTTCGATCCGCAAGACCTATCCGCAGCAAGCGCGTCGCGTGCTGGCGGCGATGTGGGGCTTGGATTGGCTGATGTTCACAAAACTCGTGGTGGTGGTCGACGAGCACGTCGATGTGCACGACCCGAAGGCGGTGCTGCGAGCCGTGGGAGCGAATGTCGACGTCGATCGCGACCTGGTGCGATGGACAGGGCCCGCCGCGAGCGACGACCACGCGGCAAACGACTCACGCCTTGGCCATCGGTTGGGAATCGACGCCACCGCGAAACTGCCGGAGGAAGCGGGTAATCGCTGGCCGGCACGGCTCACCGAAGCGGCCGAGATCATCGAGTTGCTCGATCGCCGTTGGAAAGAGTATTTTCAGTAGCACCGTTCGACCGGTGCAGAAAGGGGCAACGAGATGAACGTCGCTGGGGCTTCGGACATCGAACCGGAATTGCGTCTCGCGCCGCCGCGACGAGTGCGGGTGCGATTTCGTGTGCGGGTGGGGCGTTGGCTGTTAACGCTGATGGCGGTTGCGCTGCCGGGCTTGCTCGTTGCCGTTGCCTGCCAGTGGGGAGCGAAGGTGCAGGCGCTGCGCAAGCATGGCGTGGAAACAACCGGTCACGTCGTCGATGCTCGGCAAGCAAAGGGAGACAGCTTGCCCACGATCGATTATCGCTACGAAGTCGCGGGACATCCGTACGATGGTTCGCATTCCGTGCTTCCCGAGTTTTTCGGCACGGTCAAAGCCGGCGACGCGGTGAATGTCACCTATCGATCCGACGAGCCGCAGGTGAGCCGGCTCACCGAAGACCTGCAACAGCGCGGATCGTCGGACGTGCTGATCGTGTGGGCTGCGGTGCCCGTGTTGCTGGCGATCTGCGGCTGGGCTTGGTGGCACAACGGCCGTTGGATTCGCAAGGTCGTGCGATTGTCGACAATCGGCGCACCGGTTCGGACCACTTCGATGACCCTCAAGCCGGTGTTGGCGATGATGATTCAGAAATACGTGGTGGTTTATCGCTACGAAGTCGGCGATCGGTACTTCGACATTACGGAGCCGTACTTGCCCTCAATGCGCGATCCGCTGAAAACGCCTGGCACGCAGGCCACCGTGCTGTACGATCCAAACAACCCGTCGGACCACGTGCTCTATCCTACTGCGGTACGACTTGTGCATATTTCTGCTGCCGAGGATCGCTCTTGATGAGCACGCCTGAACCAACACGCGAAGAAGTCGGCAGGCTGCCGGGCGCGGTGCTGCTGGAGTTCGGGGCGTCGTGGTGTCCGCATTGCCAGGCGGCCCAGCCGGCAATTGCGGCATGGCTAAAGCGGCATCCCGAGGTGCAGCACTACCCAATCGAAGATGGCCCGGGACGGCCGCTGGGAAGATCGTTTCGTGTGAAGCTGTGGCCCACGCTGGTGCTCTTGCGCGACGGCGCGGTTGTCAGCCAACTTGTTCGGCCCAGCGCCGACGAGATTGCAGGCCAGCAAGCCTGAGCATACCGAGCGGTCACTTGCCCGCCGCGGCGGACTCGCTGACCGCGGCCGGTACATAATCGGCACAAAACTCCGCGACCGCTTCGGCCAGGTCGTCGGCCGACTTCTCCGCTTCGGTAAGCGGCACGCGATACTGCCGGCCAAACTCGAACTGCATCGCGTCGATGCCGCCCGCCTGGTGACTGCCATAGGTGCGCACGATGTGCCCGCCGGCATAGCGCTCCGGTTCGCGCTCCGTGGTGTCGAGCTTCGGCAGCACTTCGTAGCCGGCTGCCTCCATCAACCCCAACAAGCTGCTGCGTCCCATGTACGCCTCGGCTCCACGCCGCTCGGTGAGCATGCTTATCGTCAGACCGTTCTGGGTGCCACGGATCAACTTGTCGGGATAAGTCGACTGGCCATGGATATCGAGCAGTAGGCCGCCGTGCCAGCGCCGCTGCACGTCGCGACAGGCCGCGGCCAGCGCGGCGTGATAAGCGTCGTACACGGCCTTCGCCGCAGGCGATTCGTAAGCGTCCTCGGGCTTTCGATTGACGTCGCAATACTTCCGCGCGAAGCGAGCCCGCACCAGGTACGGTTTCTTGCCCAGCTTGCGTTCAAGCTCGGCGGCGAACCGGTCCGCAAGTTCGCCGGTGTTGGTGTCGGCTTCGGTGACGAAACGGTAAATACCGTCGCGTCCTTTGCGCGGCGGGCAATCGGGAATCGCGTCGCGCCCACCGTGCGGCGCGGAGATGACGATCGGCAGATCTCCCTGCTGTACGGTGACAAGCGGATTCGCAACGGCCGGCGTAGCGTCGCCTTCGGCGCGCCCCCTTCCCGTGGCGAGGAACAGAAGCGCTAGTGCCAACGCACCGCGTCGTAGCCACGATCGTGCCCCTGGTGAGGATCGACCGTCATCGGCAGAATGGAGGATTGTCATGCAACCGAGTATTGCAGCCGAAAGGTCCTGTCGCAACTTTCGATGTCCCTATCCACGAGCGGCCTGATCAACGTCAACAAGCCACGCGGCCTTAGCTCGCGCGCCGTGGTCGATCGAGTTGCAAAGCTGGTGCGGCCGGCCAAGGCGGGGCACGCCGGCACGCTCGATCCGCTCGCCACAGGGGTGCTGGTCGTCGCGGTTGGCGCAGCGACACGCCTCATCGGGCACGTGCAGCGGATGCCGAAGCGGTATCGTGGGACTTTTTTGCTCGGCCGCAGCAGTCCGACTGAAGACATCGAAGGGGACGTCGAGCTGTTGCTCGATGCGCCGGAGCCAAGCCGGGCGGAGTTGGACGTGGCCGCTGCGAAGCTGGTCGGCTCGCAGATGCAGCGGCCGCCGGCGTTCAGTGCCTTGAAGCTGCAAGGTCGCCCGGCGTACCAACTGGCGCGTCGTGGCCAGGCGGTCGAACTGGCGCCACGGCTGATCATGGTGTACCAGCTCTCAGTAGCTCGTTATGACTATCCCGAACTGGTGCTCGACATCGAGTGCGGCGGCGGTACTTATGTTCGTTCGTTGGGGCGCGATCTGGCCGAGTCGCTTGGCACCGCCGCGGTCATGTCGGCGCTGGAACGAACCGCGATCGGTTCGTTCACCATCGAGCAAGCTTGCCCGTTCGAGGAACTCGACGGCCAGCGGTTGGCCGAAGTATTGCTGCAACCTGTTGCCGCGGTCGCTGACTTACCGAGCGTCGTGGTTACGTCCGAAGAGATCGTGCAGATTTCACACGCACGCTTCGTTCACCGTACCGACCTGCTGCCGGCTGACGAGTATACCGCGATGGACGAGGCGGGAAATCTGGTGGCACTGATGACTCCGCGAGGCGATGGATATCTCGGCGCCCACGTCAACTTCATCGGGAAATAATCGCCGATCGGGCTTCATGCTCGCAAATCCGCCTTCGACATGCCGCGAACCCTGGATTACCATGAAGTGTACCCTAGGACCACCTGCGGCGACGAAACGATCTATGCTTATCCATCGACTGGCTCGCCAATGAGCGTTGAGCCAGCCAGCGTGTTGGAACCGAGTGAAGCGCCGACGCCGCACGCCGGCCCCGATGCGTACATCGTCGTCACGCATAGCCAGCCCCATCCCGAGCGCGCGCAGCGCATCCTCGCGACCCATCCCGAGGTCCGCCGGCTTTTCGGGTTCAGCCATGCCAGTGCCGTGCTGATCGTGGCGATCGTCGGGTTTCAGATCGCCATGGCCTACGCAGTGAGCGAGTGGCCGCTGTGGCAGATCGTGCTGGTGTCGTTCTTCGTCGGCGCGTTTGCCGACCACGCGCAGTGGGTGCTGGTGCACGAGTGCGCCCACAATCTAGTGTTCCGACGAAAATCGCTCAACCGCTGGGCGGCGCTGGTGGCGAACATTCCGTTCGTGCTCCCCTCGACGGTGAACTTCTGCATCTATCACTTGATGCACCATCGTCACTTGGGCAGCTACCACAACGACGCCGACATCGCCCCGCGCTGGGAAGCGTGGCTGCTTCGGCACGGGTTTCTCGGCCGCCTGACGTGGATGTGTTTCTACCCGTTCACGCAAGGCATTCGATCGTACCAGATCGACAATCGCGGCCGGCCCGGGTCGTGGGTGCCGTGGATTGTGCCGAACTATGTTTTTCAGATCACCGCGATGTTGCTACTGCTGTATTTCTGCGGTCGGCACACGTTTCGATATTTGATCGCCAGCGTGTTCTTCAGCATCGGCCCGCATCCCTTGGGCGCTCGATGGATTCAGGAACACTACGTGTTTCGCGACGGCCAGGAGACGTACAGCTACTATGGACCGTTGAACGTGGTATCGCTGAACATCGGCTACCACAACGAGCATCACGACCTGCCGCAAATTCCGTGGCACCGTCTGCCGGCGCTCAAGCGGTTGGCGCCCGAGATGTACGACGGCCTGTACCGCCACACGTCGCTCGTGGGCCTGTGGTTGCGGTTCCTGTTCGACCGGCATTTGCAGGTCTACCGCATCGGCCGCGGCGAGTGACGTTTTCCGCGGCCGCAGGGTGGGCCGGCGGGGGCGCGCCTCGCTCTGAGCCGACAAACTTTTCCCAGACCGCATCTTCGGTCGATCCGGCAGTCAATCGCGGCCGCCGAGCGCGGCACGCGCGATTTGCCGGCCTTCACGAGTGGTAGAGTTGCTTGGTGCATTTGGAATTCCGCTCAACGTGGGCCTGCTATTGATGTTTGCTGCGCGCAACCGGAAACGAGATCTGGTGGCTTTGGCGCTCACGGCGCTAGGACTGTTTCTCGCCTTGTCGTTGGCGACGTATCACCCGGCCGATCCGCCGAGCACGCTGGTGTGGCCGGCGCACGCCAAGGCACAGAATTTGTGCGGACGCGCGGGAGCGCTGGTCGCGCATGCTCTGCTCGAAACGCTGGGCTGGGGAGCGTGGTACTCGGTTGTCTCGCTGGCCGGGGTGGTGGTGGTGCTCGGCCGCAACCGGGACATCAGCGACGGGCGCATGCGGCTGGCCGGCTGGATGCTTTCACTGTTGGCCTTCGTCACGCTCATTGCCATGCTGCGGCCGAACTGGTCGCCGGGGCCGGTCGTTGGTTCCGGCGGAGCGATCGGCGCCACGGGGCGGGCACTGCTCGAAGCCCACGTGGCCGCTGCGGGGGCCTATCTGCTGACGATCAGCATGTTGCTGGGCGGGCTATTACTGTGGACCGATTACTTTGTGTTCCACTGGGCCACGTGGCTGGTCGCCGCGCCGGTTCGCGCGGCCCGCGGCAAACGCTTGCTGGCCGGCAGGCTGCGCACCGATACGCCGCATGCCGTGCCGCTGGCCGATGGTCCGAGCGTGCGCATCGGCGGCAAGCCGGTCGCGGAAGTGGAAGACGATGAAGAGCCTGACGACGACGATGCGTCCGATGATAGACCTGAAGCGGACGGCGACGACCCGCTCGACGCCGCGGCGGAACTCGGCCCCGAGGCTGACGGTGCCACAACGCAATTGGCCACCGCGACCGATGTGCGCGTGAAGAAGCGCGGCCCGGTGAAACGCGACGAACGCCAGGAAGTGATGCACCAGCTCGACGCCGCCGTCACGCATGCCGACACATCGGCCGACTACCAGCTCCCGCCGATCGAAATGCTGCTAGAGAACGAAGCATTCTCGTTCGAGGAGCAGGAGCAGGAAGTGCGCCGCAAGGCGAAGCTGCTTGAAAAGAGTTTTGCGAGCTTCGGGTTCAACGTGAAGGTGGTCGAGATCGAAACCGGCCCAGTCATCGCGCAGTTCGAAGTGGAGCTGGAATCGGGCCTGCGGCTGTCGAAGATCACCAGCCTGGCCGACGACCTGGCGATCGCCCTGCGTGTGCCGAGCGTGCGCATCGTCGCGCCGATCCCGGGCAAGAACACCGTCGGCATCGAAGTGCCGAACGAGGAACGGCAGCTCGTGCGGCTGCGCGAGGTGATCGAAGAAGCGAACGGCAAAGCCCAGAAGATGAAAATCCCCATCTACCTGGGCAAAGACGTTGCCGGCAACCCCATGGTCGCCGACCTGTCGAGCCTGCCGCACTTGCTGATCGCCGGCCGCACCGGCACCGGCAAGAGCGTGTGCTTGAACACCATTCTGATGTCGATGCTGATGACCCGCCGGCCCGACGAGGTGCGGATGCTGCTGATCGATCCGAAGATGGTCGAGCTCAGCCCCTACAAAACGCTGCCGCACCTGATGCACCCGGTGGTAACCGACATGAAAAAGGCCGAGGCGTTGCTGGCCTGGGCCGTCGAGAAGATGGAAGAACGCTACGCGCTGCTGGCCCGCGCCGGCGTGCGGCACATCTCGGGCTACAACCAGCTCGGCGAAGAAGAGTTGATGGAGCGGCTGCAACCCGAGAGCGACGACGAGCGCAAGGCGATCCCGACGAATCTGCCGTACATCGTGATCGTGGCCGACGAGATGGCCGACCTGATGATGACGTCGGCTAAAGAAGTCGAGACGCACATCATCCGCCTGGCCCAGAAGAGCCGAGCGGTCGGCATCCACCTGGTGCTGGCGACGCAAAAGCCGACGGTCGATGTGATCACCGGCCTGATCAAATCGAACCTGCCGGCACGCATCGCGTTCCAGGTGGCCAGCCGCACCGACAGCCGCGTGGTGCTCGACGAGATGGGTGCCGACAAGCTGCTGGGCAACGGCGACATGTTGTTTTTGTGGCCCGGCACCAGCACGTTGATCCGCGGCCAAGGCACCTACGTCAGCGACGACGAGATCAACAAGGTCGTCGAGTTCGTCGGCACCACCGAGCCGGACTTCGTCAAGGAACTGGTGCAGTTGAAGCCGGCCGACTCGACCGAGGGAGGCCCCGACCGCTTCAAGAAGCGCGATGAGTTGTACGAAGCCGCGATCGATCTCGTGGTGCGCGAAGGTCGCGGCAGCGTGTCGTTGTTGCAGCGAGCGTTGGGTATTGGCTACGGCCGCGGCGCCCGACTGATCGACTTCATGGCCGAGGACGGCATCGTCGGTGCGTACAACGGCTCGCAAGCCCGCGAGGTGCTGGTGACACTCGAACAATGGCTGGAAATGAGCGGCCAGGTGGG
This sequence comes from Pirellulales bacterium, assembly GCA_036272935.1. GTDB lineage: Bacteria > Planctomycetota > Planctomycetia > Pirellulales > PNKZ01 > DATAXP01. The sequence continues at coordinate 15,117 of DATAXP010000083.1, forward strand.
CGGAGGCACGGATACCGCGATCACCGTCTCGCCAAAGCGCCCCAGCAACAAGATCCGCCCCGTGCCGGAAAAGCTTAATGAAGAAGATGCGGAACTCGACGAGCCGCCGTTCGAGGATGACGAAGAATCGTCGGACGAAGACGACGATGACGGCGAAGAAGACTGGTCGGACGAAGAATAACTTCACCCCTCTCCCCGCCGCGGGAGAGGGGCCGGGGTTAGGGGGGCAGAACAAACACCTCGCCCTGCACTCCTGCAGGCGCCGCCAAATCAACTCTTCCACGGCGTCGCACTCCTCCCAAATCTCGTGATTCCAGAATCGCACCACGCGATAACCGTTCGCTTCGAGCCAGCGCGTGCGCTCCGCGTCATACTCGGCTTGCTGCACATGCTGGCCGCCGTCAAGTTCTAGAACCAACCGGCGGTCGAAGCAAACGAAGTCGACGATCCATTCCATAACAGGGCGCCTCGACAATCGCTCCGTCGGTCGTTGCGGAGGAGTGAACGCCGTTGTCGCACGGTCTCCCGACCGTGCGACAACCGGATGGCTTGGTCGGGAGACCAAGCCATAACGAGAGGATGACGAAACGGTTGAGGCGGTTCTCCTTCCACGAGGACTTCATCCCTGGAACCGGTGCGGTTTCCCCGCGGGGAAACTATCGGCCGCCGTTGTCGCCCGGCCGTGCAACATCCGGGTGGAATGGTCAGGAGACCATTCCACAACGGGGACCATTGCACAACGGGGGCGTGTGGCCGACCGCCAATGGCCGAGGCACTTTTTTTAACCCCATCAAGAACGCCTCGGCCGCAAGCGCGGGCCCGGCGTCCGAACGGTAGTTCGTGTTAGCAAGCGAGCCGCAGCGCGGCGCATGTGCCGCGCTGCGCGCTCGTTTTTTTGTGGGCCGGAAAAATTTCGCAAAATCTTCTTGACGCCGCCGAAGCTATCTGTACTATGACAAGTAATACAGTTGCTACGGATGACCTGCGATGCACTGGCAAATCGAAACCTCGAGCAGCACGGCGATCTACGAGCAGCTCGCCGAGCAAATCCGCCGGGCGATCGCCCTGGGGCGGCTGAAGCCGCAGGAGCGCCTGCCGAGCGTGCGGCAGCTTTCGCGCGAACTGTTGGTCAATCCCAACACGGTTGCCAAGGCGTACCAGGAGCTCGACCGCCAAGGCTTGCTGGTCAGTCGGCCGGGCTTGGGCATCTTCGTCGCCGAGCCGCGCACTGATCTGACCAAGGCGGCTCGGAAAGAACGGCTGCTCGAACCGCTCGACCGCTGGCTGACGCTGGCCGTCCACCTGGGTTTCGAGTCCGACGAGGTGTTGCGCCTCATCAATGATCGCGTGGGTCGCTTTCAGTGGACGTCGACTGCTTCATCCTGAGGGCTCGTCATGCAGTACGCCATCGCCACACATCGGCTGACCAAGTATTACGGGCCGCGGGCCGTCGTGCGCGATCTCGAGCTGCGCGTGCCGCGCGGCTGCGTCTACGGCCTGCTGGGACGCAACGGCGCCGGCAAGTCGACCGCACTCAAGATGCTGATGGGCATGGTGCGGCCCGATTATGGCCAGGTCGAACTGCTGGGCGAAGACTTGCACAGCATCTCACCGCAGACGCGCGGCCGCATCGCTTACCTGGCCGAAGGACATCCGCTGTACACGGGCATGACCATCGGCCAGGCGATCGCCTTCACGCGCCCCTTCTATCCGCGCTGGAACGGCCGGCTCGTCGAGCGCGTGCTCGACCATTTCGAACTGCCGCTGCGAAAGCGGATCGGTCGCTTGTCGAAGGGGCAGCGGGCCCAGGTGTCGCTCACGCTGGCGCTGGCGCCGGAGCCGGAGCTGCTGGTACTCGACGATCCCACGCTGGGGCTCGACACGAACGTGCGTCACGACTTTCTGGAATCGATGGTCCATTTGATCCAGCGGCAGGGACGTTCGATCTTGCTCAGCTCGCACATCCTGGCTGATGTCGAGCGAATTGCCGACCGCGTGGGCGTGATGATCGACGGCGTGCTGCGCGTCGATTGCCCCACGGAGCATTTCAAGCGCTCGGTGCGAAAGGTGGTCGTCGAGTTCTCGGGAGCGATTCCCGAGCTGCCGGGGCTGGCAGGCTTGATCGGCGATGCGCAGTTCGGTGCGCGGCGCGAATTGGTGTTCGTCGGCTACGGCCGCCAGCAGCAGGCGGCGTTGGAAGCATTGGGGCCGAGCCGGCTGGAGGAGATCGACCTCGATTTGGAAGAGGCGTTCATCGAATACACGCGCGGGCCGCGCCGCCGCCGGTTCGTGCTCGACGAGGAGGCCGTCGCATGACCACTGCCACTGCCACGACTTCCACTTCCGCCACGACATCCGCGATGGCACGGGCGTTGGTGATCAAGGAGCTGCGCGAGAACTGGGCGATCGCCGTCGGCGCCACGCTGCTTTACGTGTGGATGGTCCAATCGCTGTGCCAACCGGGTTTCCATGGGATTCCATTCCTGTTCATTGTGTCGACAGGGCAGCGCGGCGTGCCGTTCGTCGACTACGATTTCAGCATTCCCTTTGCGTTTACCACGGGCTTGCTGGCCCTGGTGCTCGGCTTTCGGCAATCGATCAGCGAGACGGTGCAAGGAACCTACTTGTTCCTGCTGCATCGTCCTTGGTCGCGTAGCGCGATCGTGCTGACCAAGCTCGCCGTCGGTGTCGGCATCCTGCTGGTGTGCTCGGCGTGGCCGATTGTCGCTTACGGCGCTTGGGCGGCGACGCCGGGGCACGTGCCGGCGCCGTTCGAGTGGTCGATGACCGGCATCGCCTGGCGGCAGTTGGCGGTGATGCCGCTGATGTACCTGGGGGCCTTTCTCAGCGCGTTGCGACCGGCCCGTTGGTTGGGAACGCGCCTCGTGCCGTTGGCCGCCAGCGGCACCGCGATGTGGCTGTTTTACCTTTGTCCGTCGCGCTGGGGTTTCGAGTGGATGTTTCTGGTCGTGGTCGACGCGCTGTTTGCTGTCACGATTTGTTACATGGTTCGGACGCGCGACTATTCCTAACTCGCGTTCAAAGCACGGAGCGCATGCATGCGATCCTACGACTTGTTGGGCCGGTTGATGTTGGTGGTGGTGCTTGCGGCAGGCATTGCTGCCGTGTGGGTGATGGGAGCGTTGACGGTGGTCGTCAACGGTCCGCGTCCGGAACAACTGGTGTTCCGCGCCGATGGCACGCCCTTGCTGGAACAGAAACAAGGGATGACGCTCAATCGCGAGTCAGTGCGGTACAAAGACGTGACAGGAAATGACGTCCCGGCGGAAGAGGACGTGCGCGAGCTGAACTTCACGTTTCTCGATCGTGCTCGGCCGCCCGGTCGGGGAAAGCCGCCGGAGTCGATCGGCCCCATTTTCAGCGACGGTCGCAACCAGCCGACCTACTGGACGCTCGAGCGGCAGCCGGAAACTGGGCTCACTTATTTCGTCGGCTACAGCACCACGACCAACCTGCGCATCGGTTGCCTGGGGCGCAACGGTTTCACGAGCGACGAGCCGCCGCCGGGCGATTGCCTTCCGCTCGATACTAGGGCCGACGGAGTGATGAGCCACATCGCCTGCTCGGCCAGCGCATGGGAAGGCTCAATGCTCTCGGGGCAGTTTCCCCAGCGCTCGAGCCTGCCCAGCGAAGCCAGCGCTTTCAGCGAAACCTGGGTCTATCTGGCCGGCACCGACCATCATCTGTACCAGGTCGATCTGCGAAAGCGCGCGGTGCGCGCGGTGCTCGAGCGCCCCAAGATCGCTTCGATCGCGTACCACGATGCCGCGCTGGCCAATGATCGCACCGAAAAGTCGCTCGTCGTTCGCACCGCCAGCGAGTTGCTGTTGCTCGACGACAAAATGGAGGTGCGCCGCACGTATAAACTTCCCGCGGAGATTGCCGATCGCTCGTTCTCATGGGCCGAGATCTCGCCGGGGCACGCCGTGGCATATTGGCTCGACGTGATGCACGTGCCGCAAGGCACCAGCGTGGATCGCATTGTTTGGTTCGACACCTCGGGCACCGTCGCGCGGCGGGAGACTGCGACGCTACACACGGCCGAGCTGGGATCGTTGCGGTTCGTCGCGGCATGTCCCTGTCCACTGGTCATGGGCGCGACCGTGTTGGTTTTCGCGCCGGCGACGCTGATCGAGCAACGTCGCGCAGCCGATTGGACCGAAGCCTTGCAGATGGCACGCGAGGAACTAGGGCCGGCGTGGCTGGCGGTGCAGATTGTCGCCGTGGCGCTGGCGGCACTGTGTTGGTGGCGCGAGCGCCGCTACGCTAGTCCGGGCGCTGAGCAGATCGTTTGGCCGCTCGTGGTGCTGATTGGCGGCGTGCCGGCGTGGCTGGGGTATCGCTTCTCGCGGCGCTGGCCGGTGCTCGAGCGCTGCCCGTCGTGCGGCGCCAGTGTGCCGCGCGACTGCGCCGAGTGCGCTCGTTGCCGGCGTGAGTTTCCTCGCCCCACGATCGCAGGAACCGAGATTTTCGCGGACCACGAACGGGAGGCGTTAGCCGTCGCGTGATTCATTGCCACTGGCTGCTTGTCAGCCAGTGCATGGGTAACCACAGTAGCACTGGCAGCGAGCTGCCAGTGGCACCCAAATGCTTCAGCAGGCTTTTAGCCCGACATCCACAGCGCGAACTCGGCCCTGACCTTCGCCTCGGCCTGCTCGAACGCAATCGCGTAGAGCTGCGCGTTGAAGGCCGTCGGCCGCTCGGCGCCGCGGGCCATCGGCAGATCGAGCCGCATCCAGACGAACGATCCCGTCGCCGGCGCCTGCTGCTGGCTCATCGACGATTCGAAGCGATGGAAGTAATTGCGGATTCGATTGTGGATCATCGGCTCTGGCACTCCTCGCCGCGGCAATGGCCGGACGAAAGGCGACTAAGACCATCACCTTGATCTATATCGAAATTCGCGGCAGCATTTTTCAGCTAGCATTCCAAAAATCGCTGGCCGTGAGAAGACCGATAAGATGGCGAAGATTTTGCCGCGTAGCCGAGCGACACGCGCTCCGTAAAAATCGTTGCAAAAGTGAGACTTTACATTACACTTCTGCGTTAACCATGCGGCCCCACCCGACACCGGGAGGTTGGAGTTTCGGTCGATGCGTGCTCACTGGAAGAACCGGCAGCGCGCCTTTGCTCAAGTGGCCTCGAGTCCGCTTTGTTGAATTCCAGGGGAGTCGCTTCGTAGCGCACCCCGGCGGACCATTCGCCAACTAAAGGAGTGTGCAGGATGTCGAGTGCAATGATGATGATGGAACGCGCCATGACGGCTCCCATGGGTAGCCCGGCGGCGATGGCGTCGACGATGCCGATGCCGGCGATGAGCAACATGTCGATGTTGCCCCGCGCCACGATCAAGATGGAAAAGTGCGCCGGCGGGATGAAAATCACCTGCTCGTGCGATGATGAGGTCGCCTGCGGCGCCTTGCAGAACTTGTGCAAGATGCTCGAAGGCGGAATGTGCAGCTGCTGCTGCATGATGAACGGCATGACCATGTGCACCTGCAACCTGTGCTGCGGCATGTGCAAGTGCGAGATGACCAAGGACGGCTGCTGCATCACCTGCACCACCGGCGACAAGGCCTGCGCGAAGATGCTGCAATCGTGCTGCGATTGCATGGAATGCTGCATGGAAGCCGGCTGCTACTGCTGCGTGATGATGGGCGGCACGCCGATCTGCTGCGGCACCTGCTAAGCCGTTCGCAGCAGCTCGCGACCACATCAAGTGAACCGAAAAGGCCTCCGGAATAGTTGCCGGAGGCCTTTTTCGTTGGGGTCACGTCCGACCTGACGAGACGTCCCACCGGGCGCGCCGCGCTCACAGGTACGTGTTGATCAGGTTCTCGATCAACTCCTGCCGGCCGCTGCGGTTGGCCGTCGCGTCGCCGTGATCGAGCATATATTTCTCCAGCGTCTTGAAGTCGGCCTTGCCGGATTCGATGTCGGCTCCAACGCCCGAGTCCCACGACGCGTAGCGTTCCTTCACCAGCTTCTCCAGCGCGCCGTCGGCGCGGATCGCCGCCGCAATCTTCAGCCCGCGGGCAAACGCGTCCATCCCGCCGATGTGGGCGTAGAACAGATCGACCGGCTCAAAGCTCTCGCGCCGCACCTTGGCGTCGAAATTCAGGCCGCCGGTGGTGAAGCCGCCGTACTTCAGCAGCACCAGCATGATCTGCGTGGTCAGGTAAATGTCGGTCGGGAACTGGTCGGTGTCCCAGCCGAGCATCAGGTCGCCGTAGTTGGCGTCGATCGAGCCGAGGAAGCCTTGCATCGCGGCATACTCGAGCTCGTGGTGCATCGAGTGTCCGGCCAGCGTGGCGTGGTTCGCTTCGATGTTCATCTTCACGTGCTTCTCGAGCCCGTAGGCGCGCAGAAAGTTTACGCACGCCGCCACGTCGTAATCGTACTGGTGCTTCGTCGGCTCCTTCGGCTTCGGCTCGAAATAGAACTGCCCCGTGAAGCCGATCTCCTTCGCGTAATCGACCGCCATGTGCATGAACTTGGCCAGGTGGTCGATCTCGCGCTTCATGTCGGTATTCCAAAGGTTCTGGTAGCCCTCGCGGCCACCCCAGAACGTGTAGCCCAAGCCGCCCAGTTCCTTTGTCACCTCCAGTGCCTTCTTCACCTGCGCGGCGGCGAAGGCGAAGGCATCGGCATTGGGGCTGGTGGCCGCACCGTGCATGTAGCGCGGATTGCTGAACAAGTTCGCCGTGCCCCAGAGCAGCTTGATGCCAGAGCGCTGCTGCTCCTCCTTGAGCACGCGCACCACGGCATCGAGATTCTTGTTGCTCTCAGCCAGCGACTTGCCTTCCGGCGCCACGTCGCGGTCGTGAAAGCAGTAATACGGTGCGCCGAGCTTCTCGATGAACTCGAACGCCACCCGGGCGCGGTTCTGGGCGTTCTCGACCGAATCGGCGGCCGCTTCCCAAGGACGCAGCATCGTGCCGGGGCCGAACGGGTCGCTGCCGGTGCCGCGGAACGTGTGCCAGTACGCCACGCTGAAGCGGAAGTGGTCGCGCATACTCTTGCCTTCGACCACTTCCTTCTCGTCGTACCAATGGAAGGCGAGCGGATTGCGGCTCTTCGGGCCCTCGAACTTGATCTTCGACACTTCGGGAAAAGCAGGCATGGCGGTGCTCACGGCTTCAGGGATTCGTGGTTGTTCGGCGGCCCTGGCATGTTGCCAGATTGCCGCCTCGCCCGCAACTGATAGTAGCCGTGCCTCTCCGAGGGACGAATGCCTCTCACACAGTGAGAGGCCTACGATCACGTGCCGATCCGCATTGCCGTGCCGGGGATTTGCAGGATGAAATCCTTGCCTAGCGCTCCGGCGGGAGTGGTGAAGCCGGCCGGCACTTCGCCGCGCACCACGCGCTCGACCACCGCCAGCGCCGTGAGCACGGTGAGCGCGTAGCCGCCGGGAGTTTCCAGCGTGCCGGTCACAGTATGTCCGGCCGGATCGCGTACCTCGCCCCAGAAGTGCGATCGCGAGCGCTCGCGCTGCGTCGCATTGGGGCCGGCGACCAACCGATCGATCAGCCACTCGATGCTGCGCCGCACCACGCCGACGCGCACCAGTGGCGCCATCCAGCGGCCGCCGCGCATCACGCCGGCCATCTTCCGCGGCAAGGCAATGAATGTTTCGATATTCGGGATGCGCGTGGTGTAGTACGCGCTGGCCACATCGCCCCACGGGATGCTCACAGCCCGATACGTTCGCCCGGCCATCGACACGTCGCGCTCGTGCCATGCCGGCGGCACGGTGACGATCTTCCCGTCGACGCGCGCCTTGCCTCCTTGCGGAAAGCTTTCGAGCATCGTCTTGGCCGTGCCGGGGCTGACCCCTTCCAGCACCGTGAATGCCAGGGCCAGGTGCGTCGCCCCTTCGAGCGCCTCGGATAGCGACCGCGCCAGGCAATCGCTCGGCACCACGTCGAACCCGACGGCGGGCATGACCGTGATACCAGCCTGCTTCGCGCGGTCCATCTGCCCGGCGGCATACTCAATTACATCGATCTCGCCGGTAATGTCGAGGTATTGGCAGCCGGTGCGCAAACATCCCTCGATCATCGGCCGAGCAGTGCGCGAGAACGGACCTGCGCAGTGCAGCACCGCCCGCATCCCCGCTAGCCCCGCATCCACCGCCGCGGCGTCGTCGAGCGCGAACACCCGTGTCGGCAGATCGAGTTGCTCGCCGAGCGCCGCCACCTTGGCCTCGTCGCGCCCGGCAAGCACCGGCCGCAGGCCGCGTCGCGCCGCCTCCTCGGCGATCAGCCGTCCGGTGTATCCCGTCGCTCCGTACAGCAGCCAAGCTGCCTGATTGGTGTTGCTCATGGAAAAGAGCTTAACGAAGTTTTGCTTGTCGGCCATATCGTGTGTTAAAAGAGGGCCTGGGAACGCCGACATCGCACCAATTGAACTACGGAGCTGATCGACGATGGCAACCAATGGCTCGTTGAACCGCAAGCTGCGCATGGCGCTGGTCGGTGGAGGGCAAGGATCGTTCATCGGCCGAGTGCACTGCACGGCCGCGGTGCTCGATAACCGCGCCGCCCTGGTGGCAGGCGCCCTGTCGAGCGACCCCGCCAAGGCCAAGGCCTCGGCCTCCGATTACGACATCCCCGCCGAGCGCGCCTACGGTTCTTACCAGGAGCTGATTGCCGGCGAAATGAAGCGCCCCGCCGGCGACCGCATCGATTTTCTGTCGATCGCCACCCCTAACCACACGCACTTTCCAATCGCCAAGGCGGCCGTCGAGGCGGGCTTGAACGTGATCTGCGATAAGCCAATGACATTCGACCTGGCCCAAGCCGAGGAGTTGGCCGCGGCCGTTGACCGCACCGGCGTGGTGTTTGCCGTCAGCCACAACTACACCGGCTACCCCCTGGTGCGGCAGGCCCGCGAGATGGTGCTCGCCGGCGAGCTGGGCGAGATCAACGCGGTGCGCTCGAACTACATCCAGGGCTGGCTGCGCAGCCGGATCGAAACCGGCGACCAGAAGCAGGCCGCCTGGCGCACCGATCCCTCGAAGAGCGGCGCCGCTGGTTCGTTTGGCGACATCGGCACGCACGCCTACAACCTGGCCCGCTACATCACGGCGCTGCTGCCCGAGAGCATCAGTTGCAATCTCAAGATCTTCGCCCCCGGTCGCAAGCTTGACGACTACGGTCACGCGGTCGTCCGCTTCGAGAACGGCGCGCTGGGCACCGTCACCGCCTCGCAGATCAGCCACGGCCGCGAGAACGATCTGTTCATCGAGGTCGACGGCACGAAGGCAGCGCTCGAGTGGCACCAGGAGGAGCCGAACAAGCTGATCTTCCGCCGCAACGGCCACCCGATGGCCATCTACACGCGCAATCCCGGTGCGCCGTACATGCTGGACATCGCCAAGGCATCGTGTCGCCTGCCGGGAGGCCATCCCGAGGCGTTCTTCGAGGCCTTCGGCAACGTCTACCGCTTCGCCTACGATGCGATGGTCGAACGTGCCGAGGGCAAGAAGTTCGAGCGCGTGAACACCATCTATCCGAACGTCAATGACGGCGTCGAGGGGATGTACTTCATCCAGCAGGCGGTCGCCAGCAGCCAAGAAAACGGCGCCTGGCTGCCGCTGAAACACGCCCGAGCGCGCCGTTAGCCATCGAAAGACAACCGCAGAGAGCGCAGAGGACGCAGAGCAGCACGCAGAGCAGCACGCAGAGGAAATCGATTTGAGTTCGCTTTTTCCAATCTCTGCGTCGTCTCCGCGATCTCTGCGCCCTCTGCGGTTCAATCCCTTCGGCTATTACTTACTCTTCAGCAAGAACGCCAACAGGTCGGCCATCGTTCGCGGGTCGATTTTTTTCTCGATACCTTCGGGCATCAGCGAGGTGCCGGTGCTGGCGAGTTGTTCGATGTCCTTGCGGAGGATCGTCTCCTGAACATTCTCGGCGCGCTTCAGCGTGATGCTCGTCGGTGTTTCGCCGGCGATGATCCCGGTCGCCACGCGTCCGTCATCGAGCACCGCGCTGTACTGCACGAAGTTCGGCGCAACCTCGCGATTGGGGTCGAGAATGTTCATCAGCAGTTGCTCGGGGCTGCGGTGCAGAATGGTCGCCAGGTTCGGGCCGACGTCGTGGCCGCGCTGGCCGAGCCGGTGGCACACCGAGCATTCGCGCAGAAACACTTGCTCGCCGCGCAGCGCGTCTCCGTTCATCGTCAGCACCGGTCGGTACGCCGCGATCGCCTCGGCTCGCGGCGTGACCCGCTCGGCGCCGAGAATGTTGCGTGCCTCATCGCGAATGCGTGCGTCCTTGTAATCGAGCAACATCGCGCGGCGCGTGGGGTTGATTTGCGAAGCGGGGACCGTGCCTGCCGCGACTGCGGCCAGCAGCTTCGTGATGCGCTCCGGCCGGGCCAGCAAGGTTTCCACTACCTCGACCCGCATCGACGGCGTGTACGTCGGCCAGCGGGCCAGCAACAGGTCGGCCATTTCCGCCTCGTTGCGATAGGTGCCCAGTGCCGCAACCGCAGTCTGTTGCACCTCATACTGATAGCGCGGATCGAGCAGTTCGGCGAGCATCGGTTGGGCGGTTGCGAAGTCGGCCAGGCTGATCAAGCGAATCGCTTCTTGTCGGGCGGCGATCGATTCGACCGGATCGCGCGCGTAGCGCGCTGCATCGGCCACCAGCCGAGCGAACGCGGCGCGCGTCGGCGCAGGCGCACTGGCGACGATTTCTGCGAACGACCCTTTCTTGCGCCGCGCGCCCTCGCCGAGTCCCAACGTGACGGTCGCCCGCAACGGCTCGGCACGGCGCGTGGGGCTCTCGCGGTACAGCAGCGTCAGCAACTCAGCGATCTTCGATGCTTTGGCCGACGCGCCGACCACGAATGCCAGATCGCGCACCAGGTCCAGCCCGGGTTCATGATCCGAAAACTCGGCGTCGCTCATCAACTCGACGAGCATCGCGTCGGCATGCGGCAACGTGGAGCTGAGCACGGCGGCGCGCATCCAAGGATCGGCGGCGTCGCGGCGCGCGATCGCCGTCAAAGCTGCGGCGGCGCGCGGGTCGTCCAGCTCGCCGAGCGTGAACGCAACCTGGAACCGCACCACGACATCCGGATCGTCGGCCAACGTCAGCACGCGCTCGAACAGTTCGCGGTCGTCGCCAAGCCGTGGCTCGGTCAACAACACAGCATGGCGGCGAACACCGGCTACCTTATCTTTGAGTGCCACCAACAAGTCGTCGCGCTCGAGTATCAGGCCAGCCAGTGTCCACAGCGCATGTAACCTGCCCAGCGGCTGGTCGCTTTTGCGCAGCAACTGCCGCAACGGTTTCACGGCGTCCGTGTCGCGCCGTTCACAGATCAATCGTTGCGCCGTCTCGCGATGCCAGGCATTCGGATCAGCCAGCAACGCGACGAGCTCGTCCGCAGTCCTGCCGAGTTTCACCGGCTTCGGAGCCTTGAATCCTGGCGGAGCGAGGCGATACATCCGGCCACGGTCACGGCCGCTCTGCAAATCGAGCCGGGCCTTGATGTCGTCGGGGATCGACCAGGGGTGCTCGATCGTTTCGCGGTACATGTCGAGCACGTGCAGCGTGCCGTCGGGAGCGTGGACGAAATTCACCGGCCGGAACCAATTGTCGTCGGAAGTGACGAACTCGCTGTGCTCGTCGATCCGCCGCGAGGTGAACGTCACGCCGTCGGGACTCATGAGCTGGCGATGGATCAGGTTACCGGCCACTTCGCCGATGAACACTTGGTGGCGAAACGCCTCGGGATACGCGCTGCCGCGGTAGACGGTGACTCCGGCTGCGCTGGTCACGTAGCCTTGATGCTTCTCGCTGCGCGGAATGCGCAAATCCCCTTCGCCCACCAGCCGCGAGGCGTGCATGACTCGCCAAGGTTCGGGCGGGCTGGTGCGATAGACCTCGACCGTGTCGCCGGCGATCGCCACGTCGTGCAGGGCCGACACCACCGGCAGATACGGATTGCGGGCCAGGTAGCGCGCCGGCAGGACCACGTGCTGCACCGGGCTGCGAATGTTGCAGATGAACCGGTTCCCCCAATCGTCGAACGAATTGCCAAAGCGCGCGCCGCCGGAGATCAACTCGATCTCCCAGGTGCGCGGATCGAAGCGAAAATCAGCTCTGCTGAACGACACCGCTTTGCGATCGGGATGCTCAGGCGTGGTGAGCGTGCCGCCGTTGGTCGCGCCGGCAGCGTAAACCTTGCCGTCGAGTCCCCAGATCAGATTATTGATCACCGCCTGCACGTTGAGCTTGCGGAAGCCGGTGAACACCGTGCGACGCACATCGGCGCGGCCGTCGCCATTGGTGTCCTTGAGATACACCAAGTCAGGCGTGCCGGCGACAAACGCTCCGCCGTCGAACAGCGCGATGCCAGTGGGCCACGACAGCCCGTCGGCAAACAACGTGCTGCGATCTAACACGCCGTCGCCATCGGTGTCCTTCAGGACGCGCACCTTGCCCAGCGGTGCGTCGCCGGTGCGCTCGACGTTCTTCGCATCGGTGCTCTTGTCGGTGTACGGATAGTCGCTCATCTCGACGACCCACGCCCGACCGTCGGCGTCGTAAGCCGCAGCGACCGGGTCGGCCAGCAATGGCTCGACGGCGATCAGTTCCATGCGAAAACCGTCGCGTACATGGAACGCCTTGAGCGCCTCGGCCGGGTCCTTGTGTGGAACGCGCAGCGAGCGGTCTTCGTCGGCGACGGCCATGTTGGTAATGCCCGCAAGGAGCAAAACGATCCACATGACCTTCTCCCTTCGGGAGAAGGTGGCCGAAGGCCGGTTGAGGGCGAAGCGGCATCGATGCCGTGTACGCGGCTCGCCGTTACCCGGCGGCTGCGCCGCCACCCTCTCCCGAAGGGAGAGGGGTTTCTCTGTGTCGCTCATCACCATCATGATTCTCCGCGCGCCGTTTGCGCACGCCATGTATTGAAGCGCTTAGCCAGGTCTTTCACGACTTCTGGATGCTGCGAGGCGACGTTGTGCTGCTCGCCGACGTCGGTCTTCAAGTCGTACAATTCCCAGTCGCCTTCCGGCTGGCTACGGACCAGCTTCCAATCGCCACTGCGGACCGCAGCGTACTTGCGGAACTCCCAGAATAGGTCGCGCTGGGGAGCTTCGCCTCCCGCGAGTATCGGCAAGATGTTTATGCCATCAAACACGCGATCGCTAGGTACCTCGCCATTCGCCGCAGACACGAACGTCGGCAGCAGGTCCATGCTCCACAACAGGGCGTCGTTGGTTGAGCGCTCGGGAATCTTCCCCGGCCAGCGCGCCGTCGCTGGCACACGAATACCACCCTCGTAACATTGCGTGATCCCGCCACGCAGCGGACCGTTGTTCGACACGTCACCGGCCGTGCGCAGGTCGTGGCCGCCGCCGTTGTCCGACATGAGAAATACGAACGTTCGATCGCGCTGGTCCAGCGCGTCGACGGTGTCGAGCACGCGGCCAATGGCGTCGTCCAGTGCGGTCAGCACCGCGGCGTAACGCCGCTTGCGGTCAGGCTCGGCGGCGCTCCAACCATACTGCTCAAGATACTTCGCCGGCACCTGCCACTCGGTCTTGCCGCCCGACGGCGTATTGCGCTCGTTGGGCAGATGCGCGGCATTGAATGGCAGATACACGAACCACGGACCGGCAGCGTGGCGGCGGATGAAGTCGATCGCGGCTTCCGCGAACAGGTCGGTCGAGTAACCTTCCAGGCGCACGTTCTCGGTGCCGCGATAGGTATCGAGCCGGCCGTTATACTGGTGGTCGTAGTAGTCGATGTTTCCCGAGGCGTGGCCCAGGAACTCGTCGAATCCGCGCTCGGTGGGGCGACCGCCGGGGCCGAAACCGATGTTCCACTTGCCGAACGCGCCGGTCGCGTAGCCCAGCGGCTTCAAGGACGCGGGGATCATCCGCTCGTCGAGCGGCAGCCCCATGCCCAGCTGCTCCTCGGGCTTGAGTTGCCAGTTGAGCCCGTTGCGCAGCGGGTGGCGGCCGGTGAGCAGCGCCCCGCGGCTGGCCGTGCAGGTGGGCGAACCACAATAGAACTGGGTGAGCCGCGTCCCTTCGACCGCGAGGCGATCGATGCGCGGTGTGCGATTGAACGTGTTGCCATAGCAGCCGAGGTCGCCGTATCCGACATTGTCGACCACGATGAACAGGATGTTCGGTCGGAGGCCATCGGGCGCGACACCGGCCAGCGACAGCGCCAGTATCAATGGCACGGTTTCGATCATACAATCTTCACTGCCGAGCACCCGCGCTCCGACGTTCTTCCGCTCGCCGCCAGTTTACGCTTCACGGGAGCCACGATGCACCACCTTTCGCTGCCTCGCCGCGATTTTCTGCGACGCACCGCAGCCGCCGGCGTCGCCACTTGGCTGGTGCCGCGCGCTGCCAGGGCCGCGAAGCCGGCGAACGAGAAGATCAAGGTCGGCCAGATCGGGACCGGGCACTCGCATGCCACGAAGCTCGAGGTGTACCGCGAATCGCCCGACTACGAAGTGGTCGGCATCGTCGAACCCGATCCGGCACTTCGCGCCGCGGCCGAGCGCCAAGCGGCATACCGCGATCTGCCGTGGCTCAGCGAGGAACAACTGCTCAACACTCCCGGGCCGCAAGCGGTGCTCGTCGAGACGCGCGTGCGCGATCTGCTCGATACCGCCGAGCGCGTGGTGGCCGCGGGCAAGCACGTGCATCTCGACAAGCCGGCCGGGTCGTCGCTGCGGCAGTATCGACGGCTGCTCGATGTGGCGGCGCGGCAGAATCTGCTCGTGCAGATGGGTTACATGTACCGCTACAATCCCGGCTTCCTGCTGCTGCGGCGATTTCTGAACGAGGGCTGGCTTGGCGAGGTGTATGAGGTGCATGGCACGATGAGCAAGGTGCTGCCGCCGGACGATCGCCTGCGGGTCGCCGAGTATTCCGGCGGCATCATGTTCGAGCTGGGCTGCCACATTATCGATCAACTCGTCAGTACGCTCGGCAAGCCGCAGCGAGTCGAGTCGATCGCGCGTCACAGTGCGCCGAGCGACGACACGCTGGCCGACAACGTACTGGCCGTGTGCGAGTATCCGAAAGCGATCGCCACGATCAAGGCGAGCGCGCAGGAGGTTGACGGCGGCGGGCGGCGGCATTTCGTGGTCTGCGGCACATTGGGGACCGTGCAGGTGCTGCGGCTCGACGGGCCGAGTGTGCGTTACACGCTCGATCGCGACCGCGGCGAGTTCAAGAAGGGGACGCACGACGTGTCGTTCGAGCCATATCGGCGCTACGTTGGCGACGCTGCCGACATGGCCCGCGTCATTCGCGGAGAGAAGTCGAGCGATTATTCGTACGCTCACGATTTCGACATGCAGGAAACCGTGCTACGTGCAGCGGGCATGTCGCTCGACGCATGACGCAGTGCTACGATGATGTTCACCGGGGCCATCTACGGAGAATCGAACATGCCCGTGACGATCCAAGAAGAAGCCGGCGGCAAGACGCTTGTCGTGGGAATCAGCGGCAAGCTGACCAAAGAAGACTATCACCATTTCATCCCCGAGGTCGAACGGCTCATCAAGGCGTACGGCAAGGTGCGCATGATGGTCACCATGCACGATTTTCATGGTTGGGAAGCCGGCGCGCTGTGGGAAGACATCAAGTTCGACGCCAAGCACTTCAAGGACATCGAGCGCCTGGCGCTGGTCGGCGAGACGAAATGGGAGAAAGGGATGGCGACGTTCTGCAAGCCGTTCACCACGGCCAAGGTGAAATACTTTGACCAGAAGGACGCTGCCCAGGCGCATGCCTGGCTGGCGGAAGCGTAGTCGGAACATCTCGATTTTCTTGAAGACAAACATCATGCATCGTAGCGCCCTGCGTTGGATTGTCACCACGATTGCCCTCGCGGCGAGTTGGTTGTCGGCCCCCAGCGGATTCGATGCAAGCGCCCGTGGACAGTCGCCGCGGCGCGAATTCAAGCTGCCCGAAAGCGTGGAAATGGAAACAGATGTCGAGTACGGCCGCGCCGGCGATCGCCCGCTGCTGCTCGATGTGCTGCGTCCCAAAGAGCAGGGCGACAAGACACTGCCCGTGGTGGTGTACATCCACGGCGGCGGTTGGCGTGCGGGCAGCAAGGAAGCGGGCCGCGGCATGCTCGCGCCGCTCGTTGCCTCAGGAAACTACGTGGGCGTCAGCGTCGGCTACCGGCTGACGGACGTGGCGATCTGGCCGGCGCAGATTCACGACTGCAAGGCCGCGATCCGCTGGGTCCGCGCCAACGCCGACAAGTACAAGATCGATGCCGAGCATATTGGCGCCACGGGTTCCTCGGCTGGGGGCCATCTCGTTTCGCTGCTCGGCACCTCCGGCGGCGTGAAAGAGTTGGAAGGGGACAATGGCAGCCCGGGCTACTCAAGCCGCGTCGGGTGTGTGGTCGACCTTTGCGGTCCGAGCGATTTCCCGCACTTCCTCGAACAGCCGGGACACGGCGGTCAATCGGCGGTCGTAGGGCTCTTTGGCGGGCCACCGTCGGAGCATCTGGAAGCGGCCAAGGCGGCCTCGCCGATCACGTGGGTGTCGGCCGACGATCCGCCGTTCATGGTGGTGCACGGCAGCGACGACACGGTGGTACCGCCGGCTCAAGGAGAATCGTTCGCCGCGGCGCTCGAGAAAGCCGGCGTGCCGGTGATCTACATCCGCATGGAGGGCGCCGGGCACTCGCTCGGCGGACCGGAGCTGATCAAGCGCGTGCACGCATTCTTCGAGCGCGAGCTGCGCGGCGAAAAGGTCGAGATCTCGGCAGAACCGATCAAGATCGAGCCGTCGGCAGAGAAAAAGTAACGCCGCGAAAAAGTAGCGCCGCCGGCTACCTGCCCTAAATAGTCAGCCGGCCGGTCGAGTCGCCGAACTGCTCGGCTCGCACACCCATCACATCGAGCATGCCAACGAACATGTTGGTCATCGGTGTTGCGGTCGGGAGCCGCACGTGGCGGCCCGGCGTGAGCGCCCCGCCGCCACGCCCCGCGAGCAACACCGGCAGGTTGTCGTGCCGGTGCCGGTTGCCGTCCGACAGGCCGCTGGCGTAGACGATCATCGAATTGTCGAGCAGCGACCGGCCGTCGGTGTCCTTGGTTTCGCGCAGCCGGTTGAGGAAGTACGCCAGCTCGGCGGTGTAGAACGCGTCGATCTTGGCGATCTTTTCGAGCTTGCGCGGATCGTTCTGGTGGTGTGAGATCGAGTGGTGCCCGTCGCTGATGCCGATATCCTCGAACGTGCGGTTGCTGCCGTCGTGGGCCAGCAGGAACGTGGCGACGCGCGTCGAGTCGGTCTGGAACGCCAGCGCGATCATGTCGAACATCAGCCGCAGGTGCTCGCGATAGCTCGACGGGATGCCCGCGGGGGCGTCGACACCCGGATCGGGCGCGTCGCCGAAGCGCTCGGCCTTTTCGATTCGGCGTTCGATGGCGCGGACGCCCGTCAGGTACTCGTCTAGCTTCTGCCGATCGTTGCGGCCGAGTTGATGGTTGAGCTGCGCCGCCTCGTCGGCGGCGAAATCGAGAATCGACCGCTGCTGTTGCTGCCGCTGGCGGAATTCCTGCTTTCGCTCAGGCCCCGAGCCGCTGCCGAACAGACGCTCGAACACCAGCCGCGGGTTCGATTCAGGTGCGACCGGCGACGACGGAGTCCGCCACGAAAGATTGAACTGGTAGGCGCACGAGTAGCCCGAGTCGCAGGCCCCGGCCTTGCGCACGCCGTCGCACGACAATTCCAACGACGGGAAGCGCGTCGCATCGCCCACGTGCTGGGCAGCGAACTGGTCGATCGACACGCCCAAGTGGATGTCGGCGCCCGCGGTCTTCTTGGGCCGGGCGCCGGTGAGAATGGTCGAGTTGGCACGGGCATGGTCGCCGGCGCCATCGCTGCCGGAAAAGCCGTTGTGCTGCTCGAGGCCGGTGATAACCTGGAACTCGCTGCGGAGCTTCGCCAGCGGATCGAGCGTGGGGCTGAGCTTGTAGTCGGCTCCCTCGCCTTGCGGCATCCAGCGATCGACGTTCACCCCGTTGGGAACGTAGCAAAAGGCGGTGCGCAGCGGCACGCCCGACGGCGTCGTGCCGGCAGCGCGCGACGTGGCCGCTTGCGCGCCTCGCGGCAACAAGCCTTCGAGCGCCGGCAGCGCCAGGCAGACGCCCATGCCTCGCAGGAACCGGCGCCGGTCGGCCAGGAATTGATCGCGCATGTCAGTTGCTCCGAACGTTTGGTTTACCCGCCGATGCGGAAGCCGAGCCTGCGCGCTTGGGCACGTGCTCGCCATCGCCGCGCCGTTGCTGAAACGGCGCACTGGCGACGATCGCCTGAACCAGCGTGCGCAATCGGCCTTGGTCGCCCTCCATGGCCGATACCAGCGCGTCGACCGTCGTGGCGTCGTAATACTCGACGCCGCGGCCCAGTGCATAGGTTAGCATTTTCTCGGCCAGGCAGCGATAGAAATCGGTGTGGCGCTGGTTGGCGATCACCCGTTCCAGTTCCCGAGTGTCGGCGAATTTCTCGCCGGTAATCAACTGGCCAGCACTATCGAGCGGCTTGCCCAGATCCTTGTCGCGCCACTGCCCCAGCACGTTGTACTCTTCGAGCGACAGGCCGATGGGGTCCATGCGGGCGTGGCACGAGGCGCACAGCGGCTTCTCGCGGTGGACTTCCATCAGTTCGCGCAGCGTGTGCTTGCGCCCTTTGCCGGGGCTGCCTTCGGGAAGCGGCGGGACATCCGGCGGCGGTGGAGCGCTGGGTGTGCCGAGCAGGTTGTCGAGGACGAACAGGCCTCGCTTCACCGGCGAGGTGAGCGTGGGATTCGAGGTCACCAGCAAGATGCTGCCATGCGTGAGAATGCCGCCGCGATGATCGTCCTTCGACAGCGGCACCTTGCGCATCTGAAAGCCCTTCACGCCGTCGATGCCATAGAACCTCGCCAACGGTTCGTTCAGGAAGGTGTAATCGGCGGTGAGCAGCTCGCGGGCACTGCGATTCTCGCGCAGCAGATGGGCGAACAGCAGCTCGGTTTCCTGGGTGAAGGCCCGTCGCACGTTGCGATTGAAAATCTTGTTCGCGTCGTCGCTGCTCTTGATGTTTAGGATTTTCCGCGCGTCGACGTTGAACCCGTCGACATCGCGCGTTTGCAGCCATTGGCCGACGAAGTTCTCGACGAACCGCTGGCTGCGCTTGTCGCCCAGCATCCGCTCGACCTGCGCGTGCAAGTTCTCGCGCAGCCGATGCTCGCCGGCCAACTTGAATAGCTCGTCGTCCGGTAGCGAGCTCCACAGGAAATACGACAACCGCGCGGCCAGCGCGAACTCGTCGAGCGGCACGATCCGCCCCGGGCTGTTCGGCTCGGCCTGCACCTCGGCGCGGAACAGGAATCGCGGCGAAACCAGGATCGCCATCAGGCCGCGTGCGATTCCTTGCTCGAACGACGCCTTGGGGCGCGGATCGGCGTCGATCGCCAAGGCCACCAGCCGATCGAGCGCCGCCTCGTCAACGGGGCGGCGGAACGCGCGGTCGGCAAAGTGCCGCAGAATCTTGCGGGCATAGGTGCGCCGGCCGGCAACGTCGGCCGGTGGGGCACCATCGAAGAACACCCGGCGGAACTCCGGCGGGTACTCGAGCACCGCGCCGTCGAGCGGTCCTTCGATCTGCACGAAGCGCACGTTCAGGTACAGGCGGTGTTCGTCTTCCATCGGCGGATCGAGCGGCGTCAGCTCGACGACCAACGCATGCTCGCCGGTGGTCAGCTTGGTGTCGGCCGACAGGACGATCGTGTTGTTGGCGTCCCAACCGACCTGCTGGCTTTTGAGCTGCTGGTCGTCGACCGCGATGCCGACGCGGGCCGTGTTCGAGCTAGCCTCGTCGCTTCCCACGGCACGCATCTCGAAGCGGAGCCGGTAGCGGCCTGCCTGGCCGATCTTCACGCTTTGCCGCACCTTCGCCGCGTCGGCGAACGGAATGCGCGACGCGGTGGTCTTGTCTTTCTTGCTCGGCGACTTGAAGCCGTCGGGCGATAGTTTCCGTCGCGGAGGCTTGGGGCCTTCGGGGGGCACGGCATGGGCGACGATCGACTGCGCCGCCTCAAGGTACTTCTCCATGAGCAGAGGCGAGATGTTCAGCACGTCGCCGATCGTGTCGAAGCCGTAGCCTGTGTCGTCGGGCGGAAACGATTCGGCAGCGTCGAACTCGACCCCCAGCAGATCGTGCACGGTCGAGGCGTATTCAACCCGGTTCAGCCGCCGCAGCGTGACGCGACCGGGATCGGGATGTGCCGCATCGAGCCGGAACACATCGCGTTCGATCCACTTGACGATCGCCTGCCGCTGCTGCTCGCTGGGCTGTGGCTCGTCGGACGGGGGCATCATCTGGGCCCGCAGGTTGTTCCAGACCGCCAGCCATTGGACGTGCCCTTCACCGCGCCCGCCGGTAGCCGGCAGCTTGGCGATCAGCGCATCCAGGGCCAGTCCCCCTTCCTGGCCACCGCTGGCGTGGCACTCGTAGCAGTATTGCTTGAGGGCCTGCTGAACCGGCGGTGGCAGCGCCGTGGCTTGACCGCCGGGACGCGCAGACTTTTCCTCGGCTGCCGCGTCGCCGGCCAGCGCGCCGGCAATCACCGGCAGTAACAGGATTGTCGATCGCAGGCAGGTGGAAAGCGATCGCGCCCAGGGGTGCATACCTTTATTCTTGCAGAAACTCGACCGCCTGGCGAGCAAATGATCGAGTTGCTGCCGACCGTCCGATGGTTATTTCGTGGCGGCGGCCGAGGCAGGCGGCGGCGTGAGGTAAGCATCGAGCCGGTTTGCGGCTAGCTCCACTGGCGCGCCGTTGGACGGGATTTCGAAACCCGCCGTCCACAGGATGCCGTTGGTCAGGAACCGGCGATAGCCTTCCTGGCCGAGGCTCTCGTGCAGGTGCGCGCCGGTGAACGTGAACGATCGTCCGCCGCCGGGTCGCTTGAACGCCCACGACACGATCGTGTCTTGCTCCGATTCCTGGCCCGAATTCGGCTTCGGCGACGTGGTGCGCAGCAGCGGCGCGATGCCGCGCATCTGATCCACGAAACGCAGCCGATACAGCCAGCCGTCGTCGATCTCGAACGGCTCGACGCCGCGGCAGATCGGGTGATCGGGAAACGTCTTGAACTCGGCGGTCCAGTGTGCCCGCCGCGAGTAATCTTTCTCGAACGCCGCGCCCAGCAGTGCTCGTAGCGTCTCACCCGACGACTTTGGAATGTCGGCCCCTTGATGCAGCGACACAATGCCAGCGCCGGCATCGGCAAGCTGCCGGACCTGTTGGAGCTTGTCGGCGTCGAGCAACGCATGCTTGTCGCCGCCATCGAAGTAGAACACAACCGCCTTGGCCTCGGCGAGCGTTTCGGGCTTTTGCGGCCAATCGAGCGCCAGCAGCGGGAAGGCGCCCGAGGTTTGCCGCACCATGCCGATCAACACCGCCGAGCCGCCGACGTAATCGTGCTGCCCCGCCTTGAAGAAGTTCGAGCCGGCGATGAACACGATCTTTTTCAGCGCCGGATCGGGACACGGCTGCTCGACGGTGATGCCCGCCGGCAGCTCGAGTGCGGGCTCCGCGGCCTTTGCCGGCCACGTTACCAAAAGGAAGCACACGACGATGCATGCTCGACACCCGTGGAAGTTCATGGCTGTTCGTCCTGAATGTAGGTATGAGGAGTGTAGAACATCGCCACGAAAAGGAAGCTCAATGTCGCGGCGAACATCACCGACAGGAAAAACCAATAGTACGCCGCGCCTTCCAGGCCGCTGTCGTCCGGGTGGTCGGCAATGTAACGATTCACCTGCGAGACGAAGAAGTTGCCCGCCGCCACGCTCAGCAGGTAGAGCGCCATGACAAGCGACTTCATGCTTCGCGGCGCCTGCGTGTAAGAGAACTCGAGGAACGTGATCGAGACCATTACTTCCGCGGCCGTCATCAGCACGTAGGCCGCGGCCTGCCATGCGACGTGCGGCGCGTCGCCGGCGTCGATTCGCCCTTGCAGCCACGCAACCAGAGCCACCGTGGTAATCGTGATCGTGAAGCCGATACCGATCTTGCGCAATGGCGTGAGCTTCACCACTCGCGAGAGCGCCGGATAAACAACGTACGTGAACAGCGGAATGAACAGTAGCACCAGGATTGGATTGACGGCCTGCATCTGCTCCGGCTTCACCTGCCAGCCGAAGACGTCGCGATTCATGGCCTTAGCTTGTGTCACCCAGCGCGAATGGGTCTGGTCGAATTGGGCCCAGAAGAAGGCCACGCACAGGTACAGCGGCACCAGGCGTGCGATGGCTCCGAGCCCCTGCGGGCTGCTGATCTCGCTGAAGAAACGCCGACCCGCCGGCGGGATGTGCACGAACTTCTTGCGGCCCGCCCAGAACGTGAAGGCGGCAACGGCCATCAGGATTCCCGGCACTCCGAAGGCCACGTGATATCCGAGTTTCTCGCGCAGTTCAGGGATGAGATACGTGGCGATCGCCGACCCGAAGTTGATCGAAAAGTAGAACCAGCCGAACACTTTTTCCAGTAAGTGCTGGTTCGACTCGCCGAACTGGTCGCCGACGTTCGCCGACACGCACGGTTTGATGCCGCCCGCGCCGATGGCAATCAGTGACAGGCCGATCACCAGGCCGGTCCGCGTCTCGTCAAAGGCCAGCGCGGCATGCCCCAGGCAATAGAACAACGACAGCCAGAAGATCGTGCGATATTTTCCGAGCAGCGTCTCGGCCAGCAGGGCGCCTCCCAGCGGAAGGAAGTAGCAGGCGGTCATGAAATTGTGCAGCCACTCCGTGGCGCGGGCCTCGGACATGACGTCCACGTTTCCGGCCGCGTCGAGTAGTCCTTCGGTCATGAACACTTGCAGGATGGCGAGCATGCCATAGTAGCTGAACCGCTCGGCGGCCTCGTTGCCGACGATGTACGGAATGCCTGGGGGCATCGTGGTGCGCGGCTCGGGGGCAATGCGGTAGCCGCTGCGCGGATCGATGCCGGCATCGCTGTTGGCCGACGGACTACGAAGTTCACTCATATTCGATTGCAGGATGCTCACAGGATGGGTCGCGGCGTCCCCATCGTAACGGCAACGACGAGAGCCGGCGATGGGGGCCACATCGCTCGGCTCCCGTCATTCCGAAAACATCGCAGCCGACATATAATCGGCATAACGACCTGCCATGCCGAACCACGCCCGGCGATCGCGCGTCTAGTGGGTTGGTCCCTCGCCCTGCGACCGCCCTTGCTCGAACACTCCTACCGCCCCGGCGTGCCTGCCTGTGTCAATGCTCTCGGCCAACCAACGCCCGCCACCGACGCCGCACACGCCGCGTGTCGCTGCCTCGTCGGCAATTGCCTCGTCGGCGATTGCTTCGTCGGCGATTGCTTCGTTGGCGGCTGCCGAGCCCAGTGCCTTCAACGCTCCGTTCTGGCTCACGTATGTCGCCAACACTTCGATGATGACGGCGGTGAGCCTGCTGTATCGCTACTCCGACTTCGTGCGCGGCCTGGGGGGCGATGAGCTGCAATTAGGTTTGATCGTTGGCGCCGGAATGGTTGGCAGCTTGGCGATGCGCACGTTCCAAGGCGTTGGCATCGACACCCACGGCGCACGGAAAATCTGGATCGGATCGGCGGCGCTGGTGATCGCGTGTTGCTTCGCCCATTTGACGCTGACCACCGCCAACGGCCCGGCGATCTTCCTGGTACGCATCGCCACGCAGAGCGGCATCGCGGGGTTTTTCGGAGCCACCATCTCGTTCGTCTCGGGCCGGGCACCGCAGATGCGCGTGGTCGAAGTGGTCGGCACGCTGGGCACTTCGGGATTCATCGGCACCGTGCTGGGCACCGAGCTCGGCGATTGGTTGCTCGGGGCCGATAACACGCCGTCGCGGATGTTCATGCTGGCCGGCTCGGTGGCGTGCGTGTCGCTGGCGTGCGGATGGTTGGCCCGCGACGGCGTATTGCGCCGGCCGCGACGCAACCGGCCGCCGTGGTTCTGGCTGGTCGCGCGCTACCATCCCGGTGCGCTGATGCTGATGGGCGTGTCGGCCGGCTTCGGGCTGAGCATTCCGACGGTCTACGTCCGCCCGTTCACTGAAGACTTGGGCATCGAAAGCATCGGCTGGTTCTTCGTGCCGTACATGACGATCGCGTTTGGCTCGCGCCTGGCGCTGCGCGGTCTGCCGGCGGCGCTAGGGTTGCGAGCCATGGCTGCGGCTGGGGGCGCGTCGTTGGCCGCCGGAATGCTCACGATGCTGGTCGTGCGGCAAGGCTGGCACTTGTTGCTGCCGGCGGTGTTCATGGGCGTCGGTCATGCGATCATGTTTCCGACGGTCGTCGCTGGAGGCGGCGCCGCGTTTCCAGCGCGCTACCGCGGTCTGGGCACGACCTTCATGCTCGCGATGTTCGACCTGGGAGGCTTCTTGGCCTACGTGAGCGTCGGCGCGATGGTCGTCGGCGCCAAGCATCTTGGTCTGCCGGCGTATCACACGATGTTCGCTCTCGTGGCCGGATTGCTCGGCATCGCGGCCGGCGTGTACATCTGGATGACGCGGGTCCGGAAAGTTTAGAGCCTATCCGAAAACCGCGTGGGGCAGGCATTCCTGCCTGCCTTCGGTATCCATTTTTCCCGGCAGACAGGAATGTCTGCCCCACGCGACGAACGGGTTGGCAGGCGGTTCTTGGATAGGCTCTTCGCCGGCTCGCTTGCGAGCCGCGTTTGCTACTCGACCAGCACGCTGCCGATCAACGGGGCCCCCGCCGCCCGCAGCCGCTCGGCAAGTGCCTTGCCGGCAGCCATCGAGAGTCGCCTCGGCACGACGGCCAGGCAGACGCCGTCGCAGCACGCCATCCATCGCCACGCGGACGGCATGTCGACGTGCCCGAGGTGCAGTACCACGTATTGAAACTTCGCGCACAACCCTTCGAGGGCTTCACGCAGGCCGGTTGCCGTCGGCTCCTGTCCCTGCGGCGGACGCAGGTGCACACGGCTCAAGCCGGCGACACGCGTCGCGGAAGCTGCCGTGCTCCAGGCTCGGGCATCGTCGGCCCAGGTGATCCATGCGGCTTCAGGCGAAGCCGCCGTTGTTGAAGAGCCCTTCGACGAAGTCGCTTCGATCTCGCCGATGACGACCGACACCTGTTCCAACTCGGCGATTTTCGTCGCCAGGCGAAGTGCGACCGTCGCCCCATCGCATGCCGCATCGGTTGCGACTACGGCGATGCTGCGCGCCTGCCCGGGACCAAAGCGTTGCACCAGTTCGCGGGCCACGCCGCGATAGGCGGCCGCGGTCGCCGTGTCGGGGAAAATATTGATCGTCGGAGCTGGCTTGGGCGCAGCGGCGTCATCATCCTCGAGCAGCGGTACGATAACGTCCGCGGGCAGGATGTCCTCAGGCAGCGCCGCCGGGACCGCCACGTCCGACGGCTCGTCGAGTTCCAACGCCGCCAGCTCGGCTAGTTGCTCGGCGGCAAGCTCGAGTGCTTCGAGCGATGGAATCTCAACGGGTGACGAATGCTGGTGTGACCCGTGCTGTACCGATGCGTCGCTTGCCGGCGTCGCGAAATCGCCGGCGCGTGCCGCTGCCGGAAACTCGCGATCGATCCGCCGGATTGCGTCGAGCAGGTGGCTCATGGCGTGCTCCCTAGCCGCGGCGTAACGATGCGAAGAGTTGTCCGAACTCTTGCCGGCGCACCTCGGGCGAGGCCGCCGGGTGCTGCGGGGCCGGTGGATCTTCTTCGATGATCATCACATCGTCGTCGGCTGCTGCCAGATCGTCGGGCAGCCGCGGTGGCAGCTCGTTGGCCGCGGGACGCCCCGGTTCGTCGACACGCAGTTGATTCTGCTCGAGCTTGATCGTGGTCATTGCGCCCAGACCGGCTTCTTCGGCATCGACGGTCGAGGCAGGATCGGCCGTCGACTTCGAAGGCGCGTTCTTGCTGGTGGCTTTCGATGGCACGAAGGCTCGTTCGAGAAACGGTTCGAGCATTGCCGAAAGGGCATTGCCCTCGTCGCTCTGCACCCGTTCGCGGATCGGCAACGAACGCTCGATCGACGCATAGCGGTCGAAGATCACCTCTTCGTCGGCGAATCGCTCGGCAAACGGATCGACCGGCCCGCCGAAGAACAATTCCGCTTCGGGCACCTTCGTCTTGCGCGGGGCGAAGTCTTCTTCTAGCTCGCCGCTGCCGCTGGGCATTGGATGGGTGAACGACGCACGTTGGGCCGGCGACGATTTGTTCGGGGCCGGTGGGGCGTCTTCCCCCGTCGCCGGTTCTGCCCGCAGCTCGCCGAACTCGACGACGTTGTCGACCTTGTCGCCCTGCGTGGCAAGCGCCTCGAGGCGCGATTGCTCGTTCCACGGGGCCGGCAACTGTTGCAAGTCGGCCCAGGCTTCTTCGATGCCCCGCGCGTCGACCCGCTGCCGATCGCCGGCAAAGGCCAGCATCAACGCATGGTCGCAAAGTTGGTTTACCAGCCGCGGAATGCCGTCGGTCGCAAAGTGGACCGCCGACAGGGCATCGTCCATAAACGGTAGTTCCCCCTGGCATCCAGAGGTGGCAAACTGAGCGCGAATGTACCCGACAGTCTCCGACGGGCTCATCGACTGCAAATAGCAGCGTGCCGTCAGTCGCTGGCTGAGCGAAGCGAGCTTTGGACTGGCGAGGCGCTCTTCGAGGGCCGGACTGCCGGCTAGCACCAGGCGCACTCGCGGCTGACCGTCACGCACCACGTTCGTGATCATCCGCACTTCTTCCATCAGCCGTGTCGGCAGCGCGTGGGCCTCGTCGATCAACAGCAGCAAGCCGCTCGATGAGCCTTCGTAGGGCGAAAGATGGTCGAGCAGCGTCAGCCGCAACTCGCCTTCTTCCATGCCTCGATACGGCAGCCCCAACTCGAACAGGATCGCTTGCAGCAGCGCTCGGCGCGTGGCCAGATGGCTGTTCAGCAGCAAGGCCACCGAGAACTGCGGCTTGAACTGCTCGGCCAACAGGTGCAGCAGCAGCGTCTTGCCGCAGCCCGAAGGACCGGCGAACATCCCTGCCCCCTCGGCCCGTTCGATGCACCGCGACAGCACCTGCCGGCTCGACTCGATGCTCTCGGCCGGAAAGTAACACTCCGCCGCCGGGGTGGCGGCGAAGGGGCGATGCTTCAGGCGGAAAAAGTCTTCGTACATTCCCAGCTCCACGACCCTTGGCAAAGCTCATCCCGTCATCACGGCTTCGCGCGCCGCGACCTGGGCAGTTCGACGCACGTTCGTTTCATTCGGCACAATGCCGCTGGCGGCTGCACTATCGACGGCGCAAATCGACCGTGCGCGCAGCTAGCAGGCTTGTCGAAGAATGAGAGCTGCTTCTTGTGGGAGGCGATTCCCATCGCCGATCGCAGTCGGCGAAAGGATTCGCCTCCCACAGTCCGGATCCGCACGCGGCAATTCTGCAACAGCTTGCTGGCACCGCCGGCGCTAGACGCGACCGAGCACCGGCACGCCGAACACATGCTCGATCGTCGCGATGTCGCCGAGCATGCGCTTCGTCGGCTTCGGCGTGAGCACCGCGGCGAGCGCCCCGCAAGCCACGGCCAGGATCGCGAGCAGCCCCATCGCCACGGCTGGCGTGCTCACCGTCGTCGGCGAGGCAACAATCAACTGCTGCCAGTCGCATTGTCCCGCCGCGGCCAGCGCCGCGAACGATCGCCGCTCCAGCTCCGAGAGCTCGAGGAATCGCGCCTGCGCCGAGTCGTATGCCTCACGCAGCGATGCCAGCTCGGCCAGTTTTGCACCGGCATGCCGCTCAGGCGACATTGCGCTCTGCCGGCTCGACGCATCGGCCCGTGTCAGCCGGCTTTCCACCGCGTCGATGTCGTCCAGCAGGTTTCGCACCTCGGGATGTTCCGCGGTGCGATGCTTGAGCATCAGGTCGCGCTGCGTGCGTAGCTCGCCGAGCTGCCGGAGCAAATCGTTCCGCTCGGCAGCGGTGATTTCGTGGCCTTCGGCCGTCGAGGCAGCCGCGGTGAACTGCTGCTCGACCCATGAACTGTAGCGCTCCCAGGTTCGCCGCGCCTCGGCTAGTGCTTGCTCGGCCGCAACGCGACGGGCTTGAAACGTCTCTTCAGCGGCGGCGACATAGCGGTCGCGCCACTGGGCAACGTACAATTGCGGCAATAAATTCAGCATCTCGGCAAGCTGCCGACGGGCGAGCGACGGAACCTGCTCGCAACTTAGCTCGACGGTTTCGACGCCGTCTTCGGTCTTGGCGCGGAAGTGCAGATGCTCGGCCAATTCGAGCTTCGCTGCCTGCAACCGCTGAGGCTCCAGCTCCAAGGTGCCGAGCGCTTGCTCGACCAGCGCCGGCGGGCACGATGAGCGATTGTCACGCGCCGTCGGTGCCGAACCGTCGATCCAGCCGCTGCGGTAAGTCAACGACACCTTCAGCGGCGGCGGTGACATCGAGTGTGCGCGATCTGGCACGATGGCCCATAACCCCGCAACCACGACGGCCGCCGCAGCAATGCAGAACGCCGCAATCCAGCGGAGCAAGCCGCTCGGCGCCTCGTCACGGTGCAGCATTCGCCCAGGGGCTGGCTTCATCGGCAGGATTCGCGCGCACCAGTTGCGACGATGGAAACAGTGTTACCTAGAATTCGGCATCGGCCGTCGTGAATCGGTTCCTTGAGCATCATCGGCTCGGTACACTCGATCGTGGTGCTGCCAGCACTCGTCGGTTTCCCCCGTACCTGCCACTGCTATCAAGCCCGCCATGCAAGTTGCTTGCTTCATCAAAAGCTTTCAGGACATGCCGTTCGACAGATTCTGCCGGGCCTTGTACGAGCAGGGTTTCGACGGCGTCGATCTCACCGTGCGCAACGGCGGGTCGATCGAGCCGGCCGACGTCGAGGCGAAGCTACCTGCCGCGGTGAACACGCTGCACGAGCAAGGGCTGAAGTTTCTGTTCCTCTCGACCGACCTGACCGCGCCCGATGCGACGGCCGATCGCGTGCTCGGCACTGCGGCGCAACTGGGGATCGATCGCATCAAGCTGGGTTACAATCGTTACGTTCCGTTCGGCACCTTGGCCAAGCAGATCGACGACACGCGCCGCCGGCTGGCCGAGATGGCCGCGCTGGGGCGGAAGCATCGCGTGCTGCCGTGCGTCCATATTCACTCGGGAACGTACATGTCGTCGCACGGCACGCTGCTGTACGAAGTGATCAAGGATTTCGCCCCCGACGAAATCGGCGCGTATGTTGATCCGTTGCACATGACGCTCGAAGGAGCTGGCGCCGGCTGGCAGCAGGGGCTTGATCTGCTGGCTCCGTGGATCGCGCTCGTGGCCGTGAAGAATTTTGCCTGGCACAGTGCCGACCGCGACAAGTCGGGGCAGATGCGCTGGCGCACCGAGGTTGTGCCGCTGGCCGACGGTGTCGCCCCGTTGCCCGACTTCTTCGCCATGCTGCGCAAGACCGGCTACGACGGCACGTATTCGCTGCACAGCGAGTATAAGGGAAAGCATTCGTTCAAGGACCTTTCGACCGACGAGTGCCTGGCGCAGACGGCCGAGGACCTGAAATACTTTCGCTCGCTGGTGTCGCCGGCCGAGCGCAAGGCCAGCGCGCGATGAACGCCGCCACTAAGCGATCGCTGTTCCGCATCAAAATCTGTGGCGTGACAAATGTCGCCGACGCGCTGGCTGCGGCCGAGGCGGGTGCTGATGCCATCGGCCTGAATTTCTATGCTCAAAGCCGCCGGTACGTGTCGCCGGCCGAGGCAGCGAAGATCGTTGCCGCGCTGCCGCCGGCGGTGAGCAAGATCGGCGTGTTCGTGAACTCGCCTGTCGAGGAAGTGCGCGCGATCCGCGAGTCGCTGGGGCTCGATGCCGTGCAACTGCATGGCGACGAGACCGCGCACCACCTGGCCGCGTTGATCGACGTGCCGACGATCAAGGCCCTGCGCTACGGCCCCGGCGGATTGATGATGGTCTACGCGCAGCTCATGGCATACTCGCAGGTGCAGGCCGCGCCGATCGCCGTGCTGCTCGATGCATATCAGCCGGGGGAGTACGGCGGCACAGGACAGACGTTCGATTGGGACCATGCCGCGAAGTACCAACTCGGCGCGCGTCAACCGCCGTTGATCCTGGCGGGCGGCCTGACGGCCGAGAACGTCGCCGAGGCGATCGCACGAGTCGGCCCGGCCGCGGTCGATACGGCCAGTGGCGTCGAATCGTCGCCCGGCCATAAAGACGCCGATAAGATGCGCCGCTTCGTCACCGCCGCCCGCGAAGCGTTCGACCGCTTTCACGGTTAGCCGCGGGGCTTGCCCCGCGCGTTTCGCCTTCGGACTCTTCGGTCCCCTCCCCTCATTCGGCTCGGCGAACTATCATAGGCTGATGATGCAAAAAACGTTCGATATCAATGTTCGCAGCACGGTGCCGCTCATCGCCCCGCGGCAGCTCATCGACGCCACGCCGATGACCGAGGCAGCCAACCACACGATCGTCACTGGCCGCGAAGCGGTGCGGGCCATTCTGACCGGCACCGACAACCGGCTGCTGGCGGTCGTCGGCCCCTGCTCGATCCACGACGAAACGGCAGTACTCGACTACGCCGAACGCTTGAAGACCCTGGCCCAGGAAGTCGCCGGGCGGGTGATGCTGGTGATGCGGGTGTACTTCGAGAAGCCACGCACCACGATCGGCTGGAAGGGGCTGATCAACGACCCGAACCTGAACGGCACATTCGACATCGCCCTGGGTCTGCGCCGGGCGCGGCAACTGCTGCTCGCGATCAACGAGCTAGGCGTGCCGGCGGCGACCGAGATGCTCGAACCGATCACGCCGCAGTACGTGGCCGACCTGGTCACGTGGGCCTCGATCGGCGCCCGCACCACCGAATCGCAAACACATCGGCAGATGGCCAGCGGCCTGTCGATGCCGGTCGGCTACAAGAACGCCACCGATGGTAACTTGCAAATTGCCGTCGACGCCATGCTCTCGGCCCAGCATGCGCACAGTTTCCTGGGCATCGACATCGACGGCCGCACCTGCGTGGTGAACACCAAGGGTAACCCATGGGGGCACCTGATCCTGCGCGGCGGGCGCTCGGGGCCGAACTACGATCCGGCGAGCGTGCGTGCCGCGGCCGAGGCGCTGGTGGCTGGTGGACTGCGGCCGAACGTCATGGTCGATTGCAGCCACGCCAACAGCGACAAGGACCATCGCCGCCAGGAGCTGGCCTGGAACGACGTGGTCGAGCAGCGCGTGGTCGGCAATCGGCACATCATCGGCCTGATGCTTGAAAGCAATTTGATCGAAGGCAGCCAGCAGCTCGGCGACGACCCGTCGAAGCTGCGCTACGGCGTGTCGATCACCGACGCCTGCACCGGCTGGGAGAAGACGCGCGAGTTGATCCTCCGCGCCCACGACGCGCTGGCGGCGGTTCCAGAACTGGCCGCGATACCGTAATCCGAGCCGCCGCGCGGACGATCTGCCGGCCCGGAGCGCCAGCGACGGAATGCGATGCAACGTTGAATTTCGCCGGCGCTTCGGGCCAGTACGCTGCAACTTAGCGCTGCGCGTCGCTGGGCTCTTGTTCGCCGGCGACGTTCAGGTTCCATTCCTTGAGCTTGCGCTGCAAGGTACGCACCGAGATGCCCAGGTACTCGGCCGCGCGCGTGCGGTTACCGTGGAAGTGCTCGAGTGCCCGCAGCATGGCGGCGCGCTTCAACGAATCGATCGTCGCACCGCCAACGTCGGCAAACTCGGCATCGCCCAGGCGCGCTTTCGCGTACACGTTGGCCGGCAGATCGGCCGGAGTGAGCGTGTCGCCGCGGGCCATCACGATCATGCTTTCCAGGCAGTTGCGCAATTGGCGAACGTTGCCGGGCCAATCGAGCGATTCGAGTGTTTGCATCAGCTCGGGCGAAACCGAAATCGGCTGCCGGCCGACACTGGTCGTGAACTCGTGAAGGAACAAATGGACCAACGAGGGAATGTCGTCCTTGCGGTCGCGCAGCGCCGGCAGATGGATCGTCACGACGTTCAGCCGGTAGAACAGGTCTTCGCGGAACTGGCCGGCGGTCATCATGCGGTGCAAGTTGCGGCTGGTGGCGGCCACGACGCGCACGTCGACCGTGCGTTCGTGATTGCTGCCGACCGGCGTGACGGTATGATTTTCGAGCACGCGCAACAGCTTGGCTTGCAGCGACAGGGGGAAGTCGCCGATTTCGTCGATGAAGATCGTGCCGTTGTGGGCCGCTTCGAACCGGCCGACGCGGTTCTGGCTGGCGCTGGTGAAGGCGCCTTTCACGTGGCCGAACAGCTCGCTTTCCACCAGCGTCTCGGGAATCGCCGCCATGTTCACCAGCACGAACGGTCCGTCGGCGCGCGGACTGTTGGCCTGGATCGCCTCGGCGAACAATTCTTTGCCAGTCCCCGATTCGCCGAGAATCAGCACCGTGCTGTCGGTCTGGGCGGCGCGCCAGGCCTGGTCGCAAACGTCGGCCATCACTCGGCTATTGCCGATGATCTTATCGAATATCGGCCGGCCGCCGCGCGGGGCATCGACCGGTGAGGCCGATGTCGAGCGGCGTTTCTTCAGGCTCATGTTGATCAGGCCCAGCAACTGCCGCGGCTCGACCGGCTTGGTCAGGAAATCCTCGGCGCCGAGCTTCATGGCGGTGACCGCGGAATCGACGTCGCCGTAAGCAGTCATCAGGATGAAAGGCGTCTGGGCCCGATCGTGCTGCCAGCGCTTGAGCAAGTCGATGGCGCTCTGCTTGCCAAGCCGCAGATCGCTCACGACCAGGTCGACCGGCTCGTTGATAAACTCGATGGCGCGTTCGGGAGAACCCGCCGCGACGACGCGGTACCCTTCGAGCTTGAGCACGCGCACGAGCGCTTCGCGTTCGCTTTGTCCATCTTCGACGACAAGAATGCACGGTGCGGCGGCCGTTGCCATGGCGCGGGTCCTCGTTAAGTGTTCAGTGCGTGTGATCATGATTGTCGTACGGAACTCCAATTGGCCGAGACGGCGTGCGCATCGTCCTGGGGACGCACCGCCTCGGGAAAGGTAAGTCGAAAGCAAGCGCCCGTCCCCTGCGCGGGAACGTACTCAATCGATCCGCCTGCCTCTTCCACGAACCGCCTGACCAGCGGCAGGCCCAAACCAGTGCCCAATTCCTTGGTCGAAAAGAATGGCTCGAAAATTCGCTCGCGATCGGCCTCGGGAATGCCGGGGCCGTTGTCGGTCACCGTGATCTCGACACGCTCCTCGCGGCTGCCGATGCTCACGTCGATGCGGCCGCCAGGCCCGGTTGCCTCGCGCGCGTTGTTCAACAAGTTCAGCATGATCTGCCGCAGCCGATTGCGGTCGATGAACACCGCGCGCGGACCATCGGGCAGGGACGCTTTGACGACCATTTCGGATCGCTCCATGGTCGGCCGCAGGAAGCGCAGCGTGGCGTGAATCTCGGCGACGACGTCGACAAAATCGTTGTTGGCGCGTTCCGGACGGGCGTAGCCGAGCAGAATCTTCATCAACTCTTCAACGCGCTCGATCTCGCGATTGGTTTCCTGGATGATGCCGATCGAATCGAGTGGTTCGTCGAAGCTGCCGTCGCCGCCATCGTCGTCGCCGTTGGCCGAATGCTCGATGTGGTGCGATTCTTCGCCGTCCTGCTGATAGCGTTCGAGCATGTGCAGGTTGAGCCGCATGGCGTTGAGCGGGTTGCGGATTTCGTGGGCGATGCCGCCGATCAACTGCCCCAGCTCGGCAAAGCGCCGCGCCCGGCTCAATCGCACTGCCTGGCCCAGGAGCGTTGCCCGGCGCGTGATGTGGTACAGCGATACCAGCGCCGTACCCACGACCAGCCCCATGACCAGCAGGACGATGATCCACCGGATCTTGGCACGCTCCTGCGACTCGGCCGCCACCGTTTCGAACCAGTCGCGATTGAATCCGGAATGGTAGGTACCGATCTGCTTGTCGCGATAGAAGATTGGCAAGCTGATGTCGTAAGCCCGCTGGCCGCCGGTGAGCAGCGGGTCATCGGTCTCGAGCACGTCCCGCCCCACCTCGTTGACCACGCGCTCGTACCACGCCAGGTCGAGATATTTCCCCTCAGCTCCGGCTGTGCTGTGCATGACGATCAACCCCTTCGGGTCGACCACCGCGCCGTACAGGCGGCTGGGGTCCTTGGGGACCGTTCGCGCCCAGTGCGAGTGCAGCCACTCGTCGTCGCGCAGGTCGTCGAGCGTAGCGGCCTCGCCGGTCTTCGCCAGGCTATCCTGGAGCATGCTGATGGTACGCGAGGCATGCGAGCGCAGCCGATTCAGCTCGGTGTTGAGGCGCATTAGCCGTGCATCGCGCAGATCATGCACCACCCCCCAGGCGGCCATCGCGAATACGCTGCTCAGCGCCGCGACGATGCACGCGTAAGCGGCAATCGTCCAGCGCGTTACCGTGCGCGCCGATTCCGGCTCCCAGTGGGGCCGATGCGCCGTCATAGAACGTGCTAGTTGTGATTCAGCAGCCATGATCCACGTGCCCCAACAATTGACCTGCGACTCAGTTCTCAATATTACGCTTCGATGCAATAATGCGACAACGTGATTAAGAAGTTTTGCCGCGAATAAAAAGGCTTAACACGACATTATGTCGCGATCGCATCAAACATAGGCGAGCATTTGTACGCATGACTGATTGTCGCTGGTGGATTGATGCCGCTACAGATGGCCCGACGAACATGGCCATCGACGAGGCGTTGGCCGAACAAGCGGCGCATGGCTCGCGCGCTACGTGGCGATTTTATGGCTGGAGCAACGCGACACTTTCGCTGGGTTACTTTCAGCGCTACGACGAACGCGCCGGACACGCACCAAGTGCAGACTGCGCCGTCGTGCGGCGGCCCAGTGGTGGCGGGGCGATCGTGCACGATCGCGAGATTACGTACTGCCTGGCCTTGCCAATCGGCCACTCCTGGGCGCGGCATCGTCGAACGCTTTACATGCGCGCGCATGCTGCGCTGGTCGAGGCGCTGGCCGCCCTGGGCGTCGCCGCAAGGTGCAACCCAGCGGCAGCGCCAGGCAAGCCGCGCGACCAGCCCTTTCTGTGCTTTCAACGCCGCGCAGAAGGAGACGTGCTTGTCGAAGGACACAAGATCGCCGGCAGCGCGCAGCGCCGCACCCGCGGCGCGATCCTGCAGCACGGCAGCGTGCTGTTGGCACGCTCGGCGGCAGCAGCCGAGTTGCCGGGGATCAACGATCTGGTCGCGCGGCCGATCGATCCCACGGAGCTGCGAAAGCGCTGGCTAGCCTGTTTGGACAAGGCGCTGCCCGGCCGGTGGATCGCCGATGCGCTCGGCGACGATGAGCGCCGGCGCGCCAGCGAGTTGGCGGAGCAAAAATACGGCAGCGACACATGGACCCGCCGGACGTGATCTACGGGCGGCAACCGCTCAACGGTTCTTGTCTTTCAGGAACCGGTCGAGGAACGGTACGGCACAAGCTACGGTCTCGTCGAGCCAGGGCTGACTCATCCAGAACGGATGCGGTGCGTCCTTGAGCGTAACCAACTCGGTAAACACACCGTACTGCTTGAGCTTCTCGCGCATTTCCGGGCTACCGGCCTTGGGCGTGTCGAGTTGGCCTTCGATGAACAGCGTCGGCGGACTGTTGGGGCCGACGTGCGTGATCGGCGACGCACTGGCATAGAGCTGCGGATTTTCCTGGCACGAGCTGCCGAAAAACTGAAGTGCGGCCTCGTTGGTCTTTTCGCGGTTGGCAGCCACGAGATCAGCGCTCGCCGCCATGATGACGCACGCCTTGACGGCCGATGATTGCTCGTCGCTGCCGCGTTTGCCTTCGAACTCCGATTTGTCGCTGGTCATCGCCAGCAGGCCGGAAAGATGCCCCCCGGCCGAACCTCCCATCACGCCGAAGCGCTCGGGTTCGATCTTGTACTGGGCCGCGTGGGCGCGCATCCAGCGCACGGCTGCCTTGCAATCGTCGAGCGCCGCCGGATATTTCGCCTCGCCCGACAGGCGGTAGGCCACCTGGCCGACGACGTAGCCGTGCGACGCCAGCCGCTCGGCCAGCGGCTTGTCGGCTTCGACTTGCCCATGCCGCCAGCCGCCGCCGTGGATCAACAAGATCGCCGGAAACGGTCCCTCGGCCTTGGGCACGTACAGATCGAGCAGTACCGCGCGGTCGCCGTGCTTCGCGCAAGTCAGCCCGCGGTGCTCGGTCAGCGTGTCGGGGGTCGCGGGGAGCACCTTCTTCCATTTGGGACGGTCCGAGGAGGGCTCGGCGGCCACGACGAATCCGCACACGGCAACAATGGCAAGCATCCCGACAAATATTTTCATGGAACGTGCCTCCGTTGCGCGATTGCAGATTCTTACGGTGACTGGCCCGCCGTTTGCCAACAGCTGCCATACGGTATCATGATCGCAGCGACGAGGCGATGAATAACCACACGTTTTTGGTCATCCTGCCATGCGCGCCTTAGTGACGGGAGCAACGGGGTTCGTTGGCCGGCGGCTGCTGGAGCAGATCGATGATCCGGTGATGCTGTCGCGCGACCCGGACCGTGCCCGCCAGATGTTCGACGGTGCGACGCTGCATCGCTGGGAGCCGATGGAAGGGCCGCCTCCCGCCGCGGCGTTTGATGGTGTGGAGGCAGTGTTTCATTTGGCCGGTGATTCGATCGGCGAAGGGCGTTGGACCGAGGCCAAGAAACGCCGCATCCGCGCAAGCCGAGTCATCGGGACCGAAAACCTGGTGCGCGGGCTGGCCGCAGCGCGGTCGCGGCCGAAGGTGCTGGTGTCCGCCTCGGCGATCGGTTTCTACGGCTCGCGCGGGGACGAAGTGTTGACCGAGCAGTCCGCGGCCGGTGACGATTTTTTGGCCCAAGTGTGCCAGGCGTGGGAAGAAGCATCGCGCGGTGCCGAGCCGCTGGGGGTGCGCGTCGTGAATCCGCGAATCGGCGTCGTGCTGGGCGAACAAGGCGGGGCGCTCGCCAAGATGCTGTTGCCGTTTCGGCTGGGCTTGGGTGGTCGCCTGGGCAGCGGCCGACAGTGGATGTCGTGGGTGCACCTGGATGATCTGATCGGTCTGATGCTGCACGGCGTACGGCACGGTGAGATCGTGGGAGCGATGAACGCAGTGGCTCCCGAGCCAGTGATGAACCGCGACTTCACGCGCACGTTGGCCGAGGTGTTACATCGGCCCGCGGTGTTGCCCGCGCCGGCGATCGGGTTGCGGCTGATGCTTGGTGAGTTTGCCGACGTGCTGCTTGGCTCGCAGCGTGTGACGTCTACGGTCGCCGAGAAAACCGGCTACAGATTCGTGCATCCGCGGCTTCGAGGTGCCTTGGAGTCGGCTGTGCTCGGCCAGCCTGCCGAGGCATCGCACTGACGCGGCGTGATGAACCGCTAAGTGGCTTCGACCGGTTCCGCCGGCAGCATCTCGTCAGCCGCGTCGGGCTGGTGGAAGCGCACCGAGCGGTTGCTGTCGGTGCGCGAGGCCTGCATGTCTTCGTCGGCACGGCGGCAGAGCGTGACGGCATCGTCGTCCTGTGCCAGCGACGCCACGCCCGACGTGATGGTCACCACCGAGCTGTGCTCGAGCGGAATTTCGCACGCCGCCAAGGCAGTGAGCAAGCGCTGACGTGCGTTGTTCGCTTCGCGCGTCGACGTGCCAGGCAGGATCACGGCGAACTCTTCCCAGCCGTAACGAGTCACCAGGTCGGTGTCGCGGAGCAGGGCCGCCAGCACCTGGCTCAGTTTCCGCAGCACGTGATCGACCGCCTCTTGTCCTTGCCGGGCGCTGAGCCGTGCCAGATTGTCGACCCCCACGACAATCACCGACAGCGGACGGCCGTTCTTTTGCGACTCGGCGACCGTGCGCCGCAGCTCGTCGTTGAAGGCGCGCCGGTTCGGCAGGCCGGTGAGCACGTCGGTGCGCGAATCGACGTTCAACGCCGCGACGTACTGAGCATAGTGATTGCTTCGCGAACCGGTCGGCGCCTGCGATTCCAT
This sequence comes from Pirellulales bacterium, assembly GCA_036272935.1. GTDB lineage: Bacteria > Planctomycetota > Planctomycetia > Pirellulales > PNKZ01 > DATAXP01. Next base: position 53,196 of record DATAXP010000083.1, read on the forward strand.
CGTCCACGCAGTCGCGACCGGAGTGGTCGACGCAGCGAGAATGGGATGACAGTTGCTGCCATCGTGGAAGTAGCCGCACTTGCTGTCGGCCTCTTTAGCGACGCTGAGCGCCGCGGTGGCGCGGCGCAGCAAGGTGCGGCTATTGTCGCTGGGCAGTGCTTCGGCCACGCCCGCGCTGACCTCGAGCGACGGCTGATCGAGCTTGGCCAGCGCAGCGTCGACCGCCTGGCGGGCACGCTCCGCGGCACGCGTCGCCTCGGGCAGCTTGGTGGCCGGCAGCAGCAGCGCGAACTGCCCTTGTCCGTAGCGGGCAATCAGGTCCATCTCGCGCATCGTCGCTTCGAGCCGTCGCGCCGCCTCTTGCAGCACGTTGTCGAGGGCGGCGGCCCCTTGCCCGTCGGCGATCTTTGTCAGACCGCCGACTTCCATCACCGCGACAGCGAACGACGCCCCGGTGCGTTGCCATTCGGCAAAGCGACGCCCGAGCTCGTCGTCGAACGCCTGGCGGTTCGGCAGCGCCGTGAGCAGGTCGACGCGCGTGTCGGACAACTGGCAATTCAACTGCGTGGCGTGCTTGCCAAGCTGTTCTTCGATGCCCGACAGCATGCCTTGCAGCTTGCGGTTGGCGATGACAATCTGGCCCACGGCGTCCAGCACCGTGCGACCAGCCGCGCCCAAGAGGCCATTGACGACGGCCGGCGACGAGATCTCGCCATTGACCTGTTCGACCAGCGACGCGTGCTTGCCGACATCGTCAGCGATCCGGCTGGCCAGGTCCTGTAAATGTAACAAGGCCGCAGCCACCTGCCGCTCATTGACTCGGAACCGACGCGCACGCCGCGCGCACAAGTACCAGCCCAATCCGAACCCGGCCGCGAGAGCCAGCGTCGGAGCCGCAACCATCGCCGCCAGGAATTCGCCGTCGAACTGCATATCGCCCGTCCGCCCCTGGTAGGGTTTCGCTCGCGGCCGCCTTGGCGCGAGGCGCGCACGTTGGCACGCTAAGAAACGTCTACCTCACCGGAGTGCGGGGTCAATGGCCGAGCGGAGGATCGTCGCCCAAACGTCGCTTGTGCACCGATCGGACATGCAAGCCGTAACGAACGTGTCGACGGAATCGTTCACAGTTTGTCGGCAGTCACTCCCGACCAGTCGTCGGTGCGGAACGGCACGGTCGGCAGACCGGCGCCGTTATAGAGGTTGCACACCGGATTATCGGCCCAGGCATAGCGCACGGCTACCGGCTGGGCGACCTTGTCGCTGCTGACGACCACCGTGTTGCCCTCGATCCGTGCGTCGGCCCAGACAAACTTCTTATCCGCCCCGGCAATGGCGAAGCCGTCGAGCTTCTCGCCCCCCTTGGCGTGCAGACCTTTGGCATGCGCGAACGAAATGCGAACGGTCGAGCCTTCGATCTTCATGGCTTCAAACATCGGGCCGGAATAGTCGACCGACTTGTGATACGCGATCGACTCCGCGGCGAGCGCTAGCCGGCGGCCGACTTCTTGCTTGTTGCGCGGATGGATGTCGCCGGCCTCGCCAATGTCGATCGCCAGTGCCAGTCCGCAGTTGGGCAGCTTCGAGGTCATTGTCTGCGCCTCGCGCAGCTCGGCCCATTCGCTATCGCCCGGCTCCGGCTGCACCGGCTTGAAGTTGGCCAACTGCACGACCAGGAACGGAAAATCCCCTTCGTTCCAGGCCTTGCGCCAATCGGCGATCATGGCCGGCAGCAGCGTGCGATATTGGTAGGCGCGGCCGGCGTTCGATTCACCCTGGTACCAGATCGCCCCTTCGATGGCCAAGGGCACGATCGGCACGATCATGGCGTGATACAGGCCGCCCGGGAAATGCGGATTCTGTGGACCCATCGGCGCCGACGGCTGTCGGGGCGGCTGCGTTTGGTCCTTGCGCGCCTGGGCGACTTGCTCCTTCCATTTCGCGAGCGTCTGCTGGTGCCGTTCGGTCGCCTTGGGCAGGTCGGCTAGCGCCTGCTGCCCGCGATCGTAGATCGGCTTAAGCTGCTCCATCGCCTGCAAGGTCGACGGCGAAGTCCACGCTTCGGCCGGCGTGCCGCCCCACGAGGTGTTGATCAGCCCCACCGGCACACCGAGGTCCTTGTGCAGATCGCGGCCAAAGAAATAACCGACCGCGGTGAAAGAGCCGACGTTCTCGGGGCTGCACTCGGCCCACGAGCCTTCGCAATCTTCGAGCGGCTCGAGCGAGATCCGTTGCTTCACCGTAAACAACCGCATCTTCGGATGCTTCGCGGCGGCAATTTCTTCCTGGGCGTTGTTCGAGTTGCTCACCGTCCAGCCCATGTTCGACTGTCCCGAGCAGACCCACACCTCTCCAATCAGAATATTCGTCAATTTGATTGTGTTCTTGCCGGCAATAGTCATCTCGACCGTGTCGCTCGATCGGCTGACTGGGTTGAGCGTGACCGTCCATTTGCCGTCGGCGCCGGCGCGAGCCGATTGCCGCTGCGAGCCGAGCGTGACGGTCACCTCTTCGCCCGCGTCGGCCTTGCCCCAGATCGGCAGCTTCTTCCCTTCCTGCAACACCATGTTCGAGCCGATGATCGCCGGCAACTTGACGTCGGCCAGGCAGCGACCGCCAAGAACCAAACCGATGGCCGTAGCGAAAACGACGGCAACGACCCGATGCGGCACGAAACAACGCGTTGGCATGAGATGCTCTCCGGGGAAGCTGGGCTCGAGCGCGGGAGTGCGGGAATGCCAACTAGACTACTTGCCGGGAGAACGACGGGCAAGGAGGCTATGGGCTTCGGGCTACGGGGCGCCGCATGGAACGTGATTCACCTGCCGGAGCCCGTAGTCCGTAACCCGACCACCCCTAGAACACGAACACCCGCGTGCTCCCCTGCCCGCCGCGGGTGAGCATGATCATGTTAGCATGGACCACTGGGCATTCGGCGGCGTCAAATCGCAGCATGCCGCTGGAACAGGCTTTCGGCATCGTTGCCTGACGGCGGCGAGCGATTGGTTCGACGGGCGTCTTGGGAGTTTTTCCTACGGAGCTAGGACTTTGTCCCGGTGTGTTGCCCTGCCGCTTACGAGTCATGGTTCACGGTTCGGTTACGATTGTCGAAGCCTGGCACGTTTACATCGTCGAACGTCGGCGCAGTGCATGAGCCGGTCGGCGAGATTTCAGAGCGGTCTGCACCGCGCATCTTGCTCCGCGCCGCTGCGGACCAAACATTCGTTGCCGCTGCTGCACCGCGGGTCACAATTGGTTTACTCGCGGACCGGGGAACGGTAGGTTTTGGGGCATTCCATGCACGCGGTGAACATCATGCTCCGATCCGCACACATCCCGATCTCCTTCGTCTTCGTCACGGCGCTACTGTTGGCGGCGAGTGCTGCGTCGCACGCCGCGCCCGCCGGTGCCCAGGCCGAGTTCACGCCCGACCCGGCAACCGTCGTTCGCTACGGAGCCGCCTACCGGTATCCGCAGGCCGGTTGGATCGTGCTGCACATCGAGGGAGCGCCGTACGATCGCGGTTACCAGCATGGCAGGCTGTTATGGCGCGAGATCGTCGAGACGATCGGCTGCCTGGCCAAGGCCCGCGGTCCCAAGGGGCCCGAAGACGCCTGGCGGCTGATGCGCAGCCTGGCCAACGCGCTGTTCCTGCGCCGCTACGATCCGGAATACCTGGAAGAGATGCGCGGAATTGCCGACGGTGCCGCCGCTGCGGGAGCCAAGTTCGACGACCGCCCGATCGACCTGGTCGATATTGTCACGATCAACAGCGACATCGAGGCGGAGTTTCTCGAAGATTCGCTCGAAGCCACGGCCAACGGCCTGGAAGGCCGGCGGTTCGTCGAGCCTCCGCTGGGTCGCCGTCGCCGCCGCGCCGACGATCATTGCAGCGCCTTCGCCGCGACCGCTCCGGCCACTGCCGACGGCAAGATCGTCTTCGGCCACATCACCATGTTCCAGCTCGTGTACGTGCCGCACTACAACGTCTGGCTCGACGTGCAGCCGAAGGCGGGTCACCGCGTGGTCATGCAGTCGTTCCCGGGCGGCATGATGAGTGGGCTCGACTACTATCTGAACGATGCCGGCCTGTTGATCTGCGAAACGACGATCGAACAAACCGGATTTGACGCCCACGGTGCCCCGGTCGCCTCGCGCATCCGGCAGGCGGCGCAGCATGCCGACTCGATCGACGCGGCCATCGACATCCTCCGCCGCGCCAACAACGGTCTGTACACCAACGAATGGTTGCTGGCCGACATCAACACCAACGAGATCGCCATGTTCGAGCTGGGCACGGCCCGCAGCAAGCTGTGGCGCAGCTCGAAGAACCAGTGGGTTGCCGATACCAAGGGCTTCTACTGGGGGTGCAATAACACCAAAGACCTGGAGGTGCGGGCCGAAATGCTCCCCAGCCTGGCCGGCAAACCCGGCAACCTGGTGTTTCATCCCGAGGACCGCGACCGAGCCTGGCTGCGCCTGTTCGGCGACAGCAAGGGGCGCATCGACGAGGGATTCGGCTTCCAAGTCTTCTCGACGCCGCCGATCGTCGGCTCGCCATCGTGCGATGCGAAGTTCACCACCACGGCGTTGGCCAAGGACCTGAAAACCTGGGCGCTGTTCGGTCCGCCGATGGGGCGCACCTGGGAGCCGAGGCCCGACGAGCGCGATCGCTGGTCGGGCATTCGCCCGTTGGTGGCCAACGATTGGACGGTGCTCACCGCCGCGCCGCCTGCCGAGGAGAGCGCCGCGACGTCGACCCCCGCCGATGCCAAGCCCGAAGAAGACAATAAGAAGCACGCTCGTCACGACAACGAAGACGTCGTCTATCCCCCGGCCTGGCATGGCACGCTGCTGCCGGCCAGCGATGCCGACGTGTGGCTGGCTGCGGCATTTTCGGATTACGAGAAGATTATCGCGCTGGAGCAGGCGCGGCGCAAGGCCGCACAAGGGAAACCGCTCGAAGCTGAAGTGCGCGACGAGATCGAGCTGTCTCGCTTCGTCCCCTGGACGAAATGGCTCGCCGCTACGCGGCGCCTCGGGCGCGATCTGCCGCTGGCTGAGGTTCGTTTCGATTGGCGCAGCGAGGGCTGGTACGATCTGGCCGCGGGCAAGGGGGTCATGCTGCTGGCGGCGCTGCGTGAGAAGGTGGGGGCCGACGAATTCGACGCGGCGATGGATCGCTTCGGTCGCGAGCATGCCGGCAAGGAGGTTTCGACCGAACAGTTCCTTGAGCACCTTGGGGCCAAGCCCGACAGCGCGCTCGGCAAGCTCTGCGACCCTTGGTTGCACGGCGAAGCGCCGCAGCGCGAGCGATCGGGAAACTTCTGGGCGATCGACTCGTACGACGACCAGCGCGAGCAGACGCTCATCGTTTACGGCACCGTGCACGACGTGAATGCCCAGCGCGAGGCGGCGAAGCTGCTTCAGCGCCAGATCGCCCGCACCTGGAGCAACCTGCTGCTGCCGACGAAGGCCGATACGGAAGTGACCGACGAAGAATTGGCCAACAACCACCTGCTGCTCATCGGCCGTCCGGCGACCAACGCCCTGGCGGCACGTTGGGCCGAGAAGCTGCCGGTCGAATTCGCCAGCGGCTCGTTCACGTTCCGCAGCGAGGTCTACTCGCACCCGGCGACGGCGATCATCGCCGCCGGCGAGAACCCCGCCTCGCCCCGATTTTCGCTCGTAGTGTTCGCCGGGCTCAGCGCCGACGCCACCTGGCATGTCGTGCAAGACCTGCCAAAGCGCGACGATCCGTGGTCGCAAACCATCCTGCGCGCGGCCGGACACGCCGAACGCCGCTTAGGAGCCGAACGATTCGCGCTGCCGGCGGAAAAGAAGAAAACGCCGTAGCTGCCAAGGGTAGAACGCTTTTCAGCTAGCTGTAGCGGCGACCTCGGGTGCCATGCTCACGCTTGCGTGAGCATGTCCACGACGAGCGTGGACATGGCACCCCCGGCAGCTTAATGAGCGCCCTGACTTTTACGCCTTGGACTCGATGTCGTTCAGCGCTTAATCCCGTCCAGCTCGACGATCAGATCGTCGACTTCGGCACCGCCGGATTTCGCCTGTTGCATCAGCTCGCGGGCTGCTTTCAGGTCGGACTTGGGATCGACCGCCAGGAACGCCGCGACTACCACCTTTGAGCTGGGATCGTCCTTCTTGAGCCAACGCTCGGCCAAGCCACGGGCCAGCGGCGGCGACAGCTTGTCGACGAAGTAGTCCTTGTTCTGGCCGTTGACGCGCAGGCCGAGCTTGTTGCCTTCGATCTCGGTGACGATGGCAACCGTGTCGCCGATGTTCAGCTCGCTGCCCACCTCGAGTCCTTTCACGCTTTCGCGCACCGCGTGCCAGAATTGCCCGACCGCCTCGACGAGTTGCCGGGTGTGGTCGACGGCCCGCAGCGAATCGCCCGAATCGGCATCGAGCAGTGCCAGGTCGAGCTGCTCGCGGGCCTTCTTCTCGTTCCGCTCGCCCAATGCCAGTCGCACGGTGCCTAGGCCGCGCTTGACGTTCTCGGTTTCTTCCGGCTCGGCCTTGGTGTTGGGGAAGTGCGGTATCTCGCGGGTCGGTATCTTCGAGTCATCGGGCTTGGTGCCCATCGAATTGCGATCGGCGCGGAAGCCCATGAAGTCGCCATCTGACGACTTACCGGGCTTGTCGTCCTGCATCGCCCGTTCGAGGCCGCCAGTCACCGTCTTCATTGCCTCCGATTCGGTTTGCGGTGCGGCACCGGCAGGCGGCGCAGCAACATCGTTGTACTTGCGCTCGTGGGGGTCGGTCGCCTCTTTGCCGTCGCGGGTAAAGTACCGCTTCTTCACCATGGTCCCTTCCGGCGCGGTCGCCTCGGGCTCGGTCTGCGGAGCGGCACCGACGAGCTTGTCGAATTGATCCGACAACTGGTTGCGAAAGTAAAACACTCCGGCGCCCGAGGCCGCGACGAGAATGATCCCAACAATCAGGATCGCCGCCGTCGGATTCGATCGCTTACGGCGCGCCACCGTCTTGCGCACCATCGGCGCTCCGCCGAACCCATCGGCGGGAGCACCAAACGCCGCAGCGCCGAACGGCTGCGGAGCGCCGACTGTGGGAAACGCTGCGGCCTGCGCGACGGCCAGGGGCGCGGCGACCGGCTGTGCAAAGCCGCCAACCGGCATCGCCTGAGCGGGAGCGGCCTGCACCGGAACCGCTTGGGGGGCCATCCCGACCGCAGGAGCCGCAGGCCTTGCAGTAGGTGAGGCCGCCGGGCGCGGCGGCGCAGCGGCCGGAGCACGCGGCGCGGCTGGGCTGGGCATGCCGAGCTGAGCGCGCAGTTGAGCGTCGTACTTTTGCCGGCCGGCAGCATTCAGCAGCACGTTCTTGGCCGCGTTCACTTCTTGCAAAACCAGCTGAGCCGCCGAGCCTTGTGCTCCCTTGAGATGCGGCTGCAGCTTGGCAAGCTGCGCCTGCGCGGCCTCGGCGATCACTGGGGGCTCGGCAGTAAACAGCTTCAGGCCGAGCAACTGGTAGTGGTTCAGCGGACGCGTTCCCTGGGGAATCCCCAGCCACGCATGATACGGATCGAAATTGGCAGGCACGATCAAAAGCCCCGAGCTAAGGGCGTGGTTTCGGGAACGACCCGCGGCGGCACCCTTGTCCGTCGCGAGATTCGAAACATTATCGGACACCCCTAAAGGCATGGCAAGTTGTTTGGTCAGGTTCGCTAAAATGCCGCGGCGCGATGCATATCTGTCTTAAAGACGTGGCGGAGGCGTGACTTCCGGCGAGCGACCGGCAGGCGCAGGCAGCAGCGCTTCGTCGAGCGACTCGACCGCGCAAGCCGCTGGCGGGTCGATGCCAAGCAGCTTAGCCAGGGTCGGCGCGATGGCGGCAGGCGTTGCCTCGGTGGAGTAGCGCCCCCGGCGGATACCGTAGCCCCACAGCAGCAACGGCACATGCGAGTCGTATTGCCAGGGACTGCCGTGCGTGGCCGGGGTCTTGCCCAGAATCTGATACGGGGCCAGGCAAAACAACACGTCGCCGCTGCGCCGGGCGTGGAAGGTGCGCTGAAACTGTCGGGCGAGCCCCGCCGTGGCCAGGCGTTGTTCCAACTCATCGCGCGTGAAGGCCGCGGCGATTAGCGGCTCGCGCAGCAGCAGGTCGCGCACGGCACATTGCCAGGCGAAGTGCGCCCCCTCGGTGTGTTCGTCGAGCTGGCGATTCAAGTACACGTTGCCGTCGTCGAACTCGCGGATGTACTTCTGCTTCTCGTCCAACTCGCCGAACTCGGCGACCAGCGCCGCCTCGATCTTTTGTTCCAGCTCCTTGAGCTTCACCTGGTCGCGTCCCGCCGGAAGTTTGCGCTCGGCGGCGAACTCGGGAATCGGGGCCACGCCGTGATCGGAGCTCAGCGCCATCACCCACGGGGCACCGTTCAGATGCCGCTCGATGAACGCCGCGAACTCGCCGAGCTGCAAATCGGTGCGATAGGTGATGTCCTGTACCTCGAGGCTGTGCGGCCCGAACATGTGACCGACGTAATCGTTGCTCGACAAGTTGACGGCCAGGATGTCGGTCGCGCCGCGCCGGCCAAGTTGCTCAGATTCGACCAGCACGCGCGCGGCGGCCAGCGTGTAGTCGTTGCCGAACGGCGAAGTCGTCATCGCGGTGAAATACAGCTTCTCGCTGGCCGCGGGCATCGTGTGCGGGAACGCGCGCCCCGAGCCGGGAAGCGAACCTTCAAACTTCGCATCGTCTGGGTAATACAGCGTGTAGCGATCGGCAGGATGCAGCAGCGACCACGTTTGGCCGGCGTATTGTTCGCCGGCTCGCGATTCGTTCATCGACCGCAGGTAGCCCGGCAGATCGTTGCGGTAATAGGTGCTGGTGACCCACTGGCCGCCGTCGAGCCAATAGACACCGTCGGCGGCGTGCCCCGCCATCAGGATGCCGGCACGGTCCTTGAGCGCGATGGCAAACACCCGTGATTCGGGACGCGCCAGCTTCAACACGTCGCCCAAGGTGCTGACCAGCAGATTCTTGGGACTTTTGCCGCCATCTTTCCCTGCCGCACCGACAATCTGCACATCGGGATCATCGACGCAGTACATGCGTCCGGGCTTCGAGCCTTTGGCCTCGGGATCGAACCAATCGTTGTCGATGATGCCGTTGCGATCGGGAAACGTGCCCGAGAGGAACACGCTGTGCCCGGGGCCGGTCTTGGTCAGCGCGTGTCCGTGATGGCAGTTGGTGAAGTTCGCGCCGTCATCGCACAATCGCAGGAACGCTCCCGACGGACTGAAGCCGGGACGCATGCGCTGGAGGTACTCGTACGGAAACTGGTCGATGCTCAGCATCACGATCAGCTTGGGCGGCTCGGCCGCCGAGGCGCACCCGAACGGTCTCATCTCCGACAGCAATGCAATCGCCACAACGACAGCAGCATAGCGCAACACGATCGACCTCACGGACGCTTGGAAGGAATCAACCCGGGATCAGCGGCTCGCACGAGCAAGGGGCTATTATCGCTCGCAATTCGACCGCCGCCAGGGCCGGCAAGCCGATGGCGCAGTGCCGGGGCTTTGGGAGCTTGAGGTTGGCCGTGTCGCGTGCAGCGAAAGTTATGGATTTACGCGTGCGGCATGGTCGATCCTGCGAAGGAATGCCGATCGTCGCGGTTGTAGCGCAACTACGCGCCGCCGCCGTGTGATGCGTGCTGCGGGACTGCGTTTCGAGCCATTGTTTGAAACAGGCCGCGATTTCATGCGTTGGCAGTTGATTCGATCGATCAGCCTAGGCTTGGCGGTACTGGCTGCGAGCCCGCTGGTCGTGCGCGCGCAGGTACCACCGCCACCGCTGGCCGCGAACTACGACGAAGTCGCGGCGCTGCCGCCGTTGCAACTCCCCAATGCGCCGCCAGGCAGCTCGGGCTGGGGAATGGACAACCTCGGCCCCGACGCAACGCCGCTGCCAACCGTCGACAACTCGTTGCTCAATCCCGGTCCGGTTCCCGCCGAGGAGCCGGTTGGCGATGTCACGCCAAGGCTATGGATGCCGGGACGTTACCTGGGCCGCGGCGTCGAGTACACCGGCCAACTCTGCGGCGTGCCCGACGATTGGTGCCCGCCGCGCAACGATCCTTCGCCGCGGATCAACATCTCGGCCTATCAAGGCTTCGAACAGTTTCGTGGCATCCCCGACGGCGCGATTGCCGAAAAGGGCATCGTGCAGGGGATCAACACGGCGACCGCCGTGCCGTGGCTCGATCAATTCGGCATCGGCTTCCAGGCTGGCGCGACCTACGGCGCCTACAACCTGAGCGGCAGCCCGAATCGCGAAATTCCCACCGCCGACGTTTCGCAGCAGACGTTCGTGACCACCGGGTTCTTCCGTCGCGCCACGATCAACTGCCCGCTCAGCGCCGGCATCGTGTACGACTGGATGATCACCGACCACTTGGGAACACTGTCGCAGTCGCCAACGTTGGGACAAGGGCGCGTGCAAATCGCCTACGCCTTCACGGCGCGCAACGAGTTCGGCATTAACGCCAGCTTCGATACGCGCGAGCACTACACCGGTTACACAACCAGCGGCCCCGTCGGCTTCCGGCCCGTGAGCCAAGGCAATTTCTTCTGGCGTCATAAGTTTTGGTGGCGCAACGCCGAAGGGCGGTTGTGGGGCGGTCCGACCGACGCCATTCGCGAGAACGGTCAGAACAGCGAAGGCAAGATCGTCATGGGTGTATCGTTCTATGTGCCGATCACCGATCGCGTGGCGTTCAACTTCCAGGGCATCAGTTGGGACACCGACGACGCCGGCGCGTCGCACCGCGACGTCTACGATTTCTCGGCCGGCTTCACGTTCTATCCGCAGCGCACGGCGCGCACCAGCACCGTCGCCGGCCGCCAGTGGACGCCGTATCTACCGGTGGCCACGAACTCCACGTTCTTGTGGGACACCACGCGCGTCACGCCTTAGCAGGCTACGGGTAACGGGCTCTAGGCTACAGGCGCAAACATTACGGTCAGTCTTCCGCGCCCGTAGCCTGAAGCCCGTAGCCCGTAGCCGGTGCGCCGCCGTATAATGTCGTCTTCAACGACGATATTTTCTCCGCGTACGGCACCACGAGTTCTCTTTGCAATGACCGCTGCCAGCAAGCCAGGCGACGTGCTCGTCACCACCGCCTGGGTCGATGAGCACCGCCACGACCCGAACCTGCGGATCGTCGAATCCGACGAGGACGTGCTGCTGTACGACGTCGGGCACATCGAAGGTGCCGTGAAGATCGATTGGCACACCGACTTGCAGGATTCGGTCGTCCGCGACTACATCGGCCGCCGTGCGTTCGAGGAACTATGCAACTCGAAAGGCATCGCCAACGATACGACGGTCGTCTTCTACGGCGACAAGAGCAATTGGTGGGCTTGCTATGCCTTCTGGGTGTTCAAGCTCTACGGCCACGCAAACTGCCTGGTGATGGACGGCGGGCGCAAGCGCTGGGAACTCGACGGTCGGCCCTGGGCGAAAGGCCCCGAGCCGCCGTATCCGCCGACGAAGTATCAGGCCAAGGAGCCGGACCTTTCGATCCGCGCATTCCGTGACGAGGTGCTCGAACACCAGGCGGCCCAAAAGCCGCTGATCGACGTGCGGTCGCCGGGCGAGTTCACCGGCCAGATGCTGCACATGCCCGACTATCCGCAAGAAGGCGCTCTGCGCGGCGGGCACATCCCCGGAGCGGTGAACATCCCCTGGTCGCGCGCCGTGCGCGACGACGGCACGTTCAAGTCGCCGCAGGAGCTCGAGCAGCTTTATTGCGGCGAGGCCCGCCTACGTCGCGACAGCGAAACGATCGTCGCCTACTGCCGCATCGGCGAACGTTCGAGTCACACCTGGTTCGCACTCAAGTACCTATTGAGCTTCGATCACGTGAAGAACTACGACGGCTCGTGGACCGAGTGGGGCAACCTGGTTGGCGTGCCGATCGCCAAAGGTCCGTGACGCAATGCCTGATCGCATGCCCGATCGCGACGCACCCGGCGTGCAGCAACGGCTGGCCGAGCTGATCGACGATTTTGGCGAGGCCGACGTGCGCGAACGCCAGCAGATGCTGCTGGACTTCGCGCGGCGAGAGCTGCCGTTGCCCGAGCGCCTGCGTGCCGATCGCGATGCGGCGGCCGATCGTGCCGAGCACCGCATCGACGAGTGCATGACCCCGGTGTTTCTGTGGGTCGAAGTGAATGACGGCCGCGTGGAGATCTATGCCGATGTATCGCCCGAAGGCCCCACGGCGCGCGGGTTCGTCGCCCTGCTGATCGACGCATTCACCGGCGCCACGCCAGCCGAGGTGCTCGCCGCCCCGGCCGATCTCATCCAACAGCTTCGACTCCCCGAGGCGCTGGGAATGAATCGCATGCGCGGCCTGCACGCCATTTATCATCGCGTGCGGCGGCAAGTGGGCGAGTTGGCCAGGTAGTTCGATCGTGTCGCACAACGCTTGCGGCTTAGCATGGAAACGGAATTCATCGCCTGGCTTCGATCGCGACTGCCGGCATCCCAGCAGTCGGGCGTCGTCGTTGGCATTGGCGACGACGCCGCGGTGCTCGATCTCCCGCCCGGCCCCGGCACGCTGGTTACGGTCGACATGCTCACCGACGGCGTCGATTTCCGGCTGGCCGACGTCGATCCACGCCGCGTTGGACGCAAGGCGCTAGCCGTGAACCTGAGCGACATCGCCGCGATGGCGGGCCGACCAATCGCGGCGTTCGTTGCGGTTGCGCTGCCCCGCGATGGCGCGGCGACACTCGCCCGGCAGTTGTTCGAAGGGCTCGCACCCCTCGCTGAGCGATACGGTGTGGCGCTCGCTGGCGGAGACACGAACACCTGGGACGGCCCATTGGTAATCAGCATCACGCTGCTCGGCCAAGCGAGTTCACGCGGCCCACTGACGCGCCGCGATGCCAGGCCAGGCGATGCCATCCTGGTCACCGGCTCGCTCGGCGGAAGCATCCTCGGCCACCACTTCGATTTCGAGCCACGCATTGACGAGGCACTGCTGCTGCATGAGCGCTACGAGCTGCACGCCGGCATCGACACCAGCGACGGCCTGTCGCTGGATCTATCGCGGCTTTGCACGGAAAGCAGAGTCGGGGCCGAGCTTGAACTCACGGCCGTGCCGGTATCGGCCGCAGCACGCGAATTGGCGACGACTGACGGCCGTTCGCCGCTCGACCATGCGCTAGCGGATGGCGAAGATTTCGAGCTGATCCTGGCCGTCGAGCCCACATCGGCCGAACGCATCATCGCCGAGCAGCCGCTAGCCGTGCCGGTCACGCGCATCGGCCGCATCGTCGAACGGCCGGGCCTGTGGTCGATCGACGCCGCCGGCTCGCGCACGCTGCTGACGCCGCGCGGCTGGCAACATTGATTGAAGACCATCAAGGCACGAAGGACACAAAGAAGAAAACTTGCATTGCTCTTCGTGCCTTGGTGTCTTAGTGGTTAAGCCGCCGTATGGAAATGACCGTCGACGCATCCGACGAAGCCGCCACCGAGCAGCTAGCGCGCGCGTTGGCCAAGGTATTGCCCTCGTCGGCAGTCATCGGCCTCAACGGTCCGCTGGGGGCCGGCAAGACACGGTTCGTGAAAGCCCTGGCTGCCGCGACCGGCGTGTCGCCAGAGGACGTGACCAGTCCGACGTTTGTCCTGGTGCAGGAATATACGGCAGCGCGGCCGATCTATCACTTCGATCTCTATCGCCTGCGCGACGAAGACGAGTTTCTCGAACTCGGCCCCGAGGAATACTTCGCGCGTCCCGGCTGGACGGTTCTCGAATGGGCCAACCGCTTCCCGCGCTGCCTGCCGGAAGAACGCCTCGACATCGAGATTGAAATCACTGGCCTCACCTCGCGCCGGTTCACGCTATCGTCGCATGGCGCAGGGTACGTCGACGCGATCCGCTCGCTTGCGGTTTAGCCGGCCGCGTTGACCGCGCTTCTACAAAATGAACCGGCTTAAGTCCTCGTCGGCGACCACTTCGCGCAGCCGGTCGCCAACGTAGGCTGCGTCGATCACCACGCGTTTCTCACGCATGTCGGGCGCTTCGAAGCTCAACTCTTCGATCACCCGCTCCATGATCGTGTATAGCCGGCGGGCGCCGATGTTCTGCGTCGTCTGATTCACGCGGAATGCGAAATCGGCCAAGGCCTCGATCCCTTCGGGCGTGAATTCCAGTGCGACGCCCTCGGTATCTAGCAAGGCCGCGCACTGCTTGGTCAGCGCGCTCTTCGGCTCGGTGAGAATCCGCACGAAGTCGTCCTTCGTCAGGTTGTTCAGCTCCACGCGGATCGGAAAGCGGCCCTGCAGCTCGGGCATCAGGTCGCTCGGCTGGGCACGGTGGAACGCCCCGGCGGCGACGAACAACACATGGTCGGTCTTCACGTGGCCGTAGCGCGTCTGCACGCTCGTGCCTTCAACGATCGGCAGCAGATCGCGTTGCACCCCCTGGCGCGAGACGTCGGCCCCCTTTGTGTTTTCACTCGCCACCACCTTGTCGATCTCGTCGATGAAGATCACGCCGTGGTTCTCGGCCAGCTCGATGGCGGCCGTGTTCACCTTTTCGGTGCTGATCAGCGATTCGGCCTCCTGCTCGAACAGTACGCGCCGCGCCTCGGTCACCGACAACTCGCGCCGGCTGGTGTTCTTGGGCATGATCCGCTCGAGCATCCCCTGCAAGTCCATGTCGACCTGCTCCATGCCCATGCCGGTCATCATCACCGGCACCGCTCGCTGCTCGACGGTGATCTCCACCTTGCGGTCGTCGAGCGCTCCTGCGGCGAGCATTGAGCGCATCTTCTCGCGCGTGCGGATTCGCCGAGCACGCTGCTCGGCATCTTCGCCGTCGGTGCTCTCCGCGTCCAACTCATCTTCTCCGGCAAGCAAGTCGAGCAGCCGCTCCTCAGCTTTTTGCCTCGCCTCGGCATCGACGCGCTGCCGCTCCTGCTCGCGCACCAGCGTGATCGCAGCTTCGACCAGCTCGCGCACCATGCTCTCGACGTCGCGGCCGTAGTAGCCGACTTCGGTGTACTTCGTCGCCTCGACCTTGATGAACGGCGCCCCGCTGAGCTTGGCCAGTCGGCGGGCGATCTCGGTCTTGCCCACCCCCGTGGGGCCGATCATCAGGATGTTCTTGGGCGACACCTCGCCGCGCATCGCCTCGGGCAGCTGCTGCCGCCGCCAGCGATTGCGGATGGCGATGGCCACGGCACGCTTGGCGTCGGCCTGGCCCACGATGTACGCATCCAGCTCGGCGACAATCTGGCGCGGAGTCAGGTCGCGCACGGCATCTCCTCGACATGAATGCTGGTGTTCGTGTAAACGTCGATGCCCGCGGCGATCTCCAACGCGGTGCGGACAATCTCCTTGGCCGAGAGCTGCGTATGGGCCACGAGTGCCCGGGCCGCCGCGACTGCGTAGTTGCCGCCGGAGCCGATCCCCAGCACGCCGTCGGTCGGTTGAATCACATCGCCGTTGCCGGTTACCAACAGCGTGTGCCGCACATCGACTACGGCCAACAGCGCCTCGAGCCGACGCAGCACGCGGTCGGTGCGCCAGTCCTTGGCCAACTCGGTAGCTGCCCGCACCACATTGCCCGGATAATCCTTCAACTTCGCCTCGAACCGTTCGAGCAGCGCGAACGCATCGGCAGCCGAACCGGCGAACCCGGTGATGACTTTGCCATCGGCCAGTCGGCGAATCTTCACCGCATCGGCCTTCATGATCGAGTTGCCCAGCGAGACTTGCCCATCGCCGCCGATGGCCACGGTGCCGCGATGGCGCACGGTGAGGATCGTCGTCGAACGTGTTTTCATCATCCGCGTATTGTAATCGACGCCAATCGATTCGTTTAGCCGGCGAACTCGGTCGCCGTGTTGTGGGGGCTCGACGCGCGGCGGGCAAGCCCGCCGGCTAAACATTTGTTATGCTACGGCACATGAACAAGCCCGCCGCGCTACCGCGCAGTCCCGAACTGATGAACACGGGTGATACCGCGCTGTTGGTGATCGACGTGCAGGGGAAGCTGGTGACGCTTGTGCCAGGTCACGAGCGCTTGATCTGGAACATCGGCCGACTGCTCGACGGCGCCAAGATTCTGGGCGTTCCCGCCGCGGCCACCGAGCAATACCCCAAAGGACTTGGCCCCACCACGCCGACGCTGGCCGAGCGGCTGAGCGACGTGCGGCCGAAGATGATGTTCAGTTGCGGCGAGTGCGGCGAGTTGTTCGACGCCTGGGAGCAACAAGGCATCTCGAAGCTGCTGCTCGTGGGGATCGAAACGCATGTTTGCGTGCAGCAGACCGCGCTCGACCTGATCGCCCACGGCTTCCGCCTGTACTTGGCCGTTGATGCAATCGGGGCGCGTTACGAAATCGATCATCACACCGCACTGCGGCGAATGGAATCGTCGGGAGCAACGCTGACCACCACCGAGGCGGCGCTGTTCGAATGGTGCCGCGTGGCCGGCACACCCGAGTTCAAGCAGATCAGCGCCCTGGTGCGGCAACCACGACCGGAGTAGAAGCCCATGACTCGCACGCCAACCGTTGCTCCGCCGCTAAATCCCCCGGTTCGTGTGCTGATGGGTCCGGGCCCCAGTGACGTGCATCCGCGCGTGTTGCAAGCGCTCGCTGCGCCGACGGTGGGGCACCTCGACCCATACTACCTGCAATTGATGAACGATATGCAGGAGATGCTGCGCAGCGTGTTCCGCACCAAGAACCCGATGACGATGGCAGTGAGCGCCACTGGCTCGGCAGGGATGGAAAGCACGGTCGTGAACCTGATCGAGCCAGGCGATTCGATGATCGTTTGCGTCAACGGCGTGTTCGGAGAGCGTATGGCCGACGTCGCCGGCCGCGCGGGAGCCAAGGTGACGCGCGTCGAGCGTCCCTGGGGCGAGGTCTTCACGCCCGATGATCTCAAGAAACAGCTTGCCTCTTCGCGCCCCAAAGTCGTCGGCATCGTGATGGCTGAGACATCGACCGGCGCATGGCAGCCGATGGAAGAGATCGCCAAGCTGGTGCATGAGCACGACGCGCTGCTGCTGGTCGATGCGGTGACAGCCCTGGGGGGGGTGCCGGTGGAAGTCGACCAGTGGCAGATCGACGCGATCTATTCAGGCAGCCAGAAGTGCCTGGGCTGCCCACCGGGGCTGGCGCCGGTGTCGTTTAGCTCGCGGGCGATGGACGTGGTGATGGGGCGCAAAACCAAGGTGCAGAGCTGGTATCTCGATGTGTCGATGCTCGCGAAATATTGGGGCAACGAGCGGGTGTATCATCATACCGCCCCGATCAACATGACCTACGCGCTGTACGAGGCGCTGCGGATCGTCCACGAAGAAGGACTCGACAATGCCTTCGCGCGGCACAAGCTCAATCATCGAGCGTTGAAAGCGGGGCTTGCCGCCTTGGGCATTCGCTATGCCACGCAGGAAGGACACGAGTTGCCGCAACTCAACGCGGTGCTGATCCCAACTGGCGTTGACGACGCCCGGGTGCGCAAGGAATTGCTCGATCGGTTCGGCATCGAGATCGGCGGCGGCCTGGGTGCGTTCAAAGGCAAAGCCTGGCGCATCGGCTTGATGGGACATACCTCGCGATCGAAGAACGTGCTGCTGCTGCTGGCGGCACTTGAACAACTGCTCGCCGAGCAGCGGTATAAGTTCGAGCACGGCTCAAGCATCGCCGCCGCCAACGAAATCTATGCGGCAGGGAACTAACCACAGAGACACAGAGACACAGAGGCACGGAGAAACAGATTGATTGAGTGTTGAGATCCTCCCTCTCTGTGTCTCTGTGCCTCTGTGGTTTCATTTGATTTCGATTGCGTCGTTGTGGGTGCCGGGGCGGCGGGGTTATTGGCGGCGGCGCGGTTGGCTGAGCGCGGCAAGCGCACGCTGTTGCTGGAGAAGAATCCCCGGCCTGGTGTGAAGATCCTCATGTCGGGCGGCACGCGCTGCAATCTCACCCACGATTGCGATCGCGCCGGGATTATGCAGGCATTCGGCCGCAATGGCCGGTTCCTGCACTCAGCCTTGGCAGCCCTTGGACCGCGCGAGCTGATCGAGCTGTTCGAGCTTGAAGGGGTGGGGACGAAGGTCGAGCCCGGCGGTAAGATCTTCCCAGTCAGCGACCGCGCGACCGACGTGCTCGATGCGCTGCTGCGGCGGTTCGATCGCTCCGGAGCGACACTCGCGTTAGGCGAGCCGCTGACATCGCTCTCGGCAACCGGCGACGGCGTGACGCTCACCACGCCGCAGCGCACAATTCATGCCGGCAATGTGCTTATCACGACCGGTGGCCAGTCGTATCCGCGCTCGGGTACCAGGGGCGATGGCTATCGCTGGGCTGTCGAGCTGGGACACACGATCGTCACACCGCGGCCTGCGCTCACGCCGCTGGTCGTCGAGCTGCCGTGGCTGCGTGAGCTGCAAGGAGTGACGGTCCCCGACATGGTATTGAGTGTCATCGAATTGCCCGCCGAGGGATCGACGAAGCCGCGGACGTTGGTCGAGCGGCGCGGCAGCTTGTTGTTCGCACACTTCGGCCTCACTGGGCCGACGGCACTCGACGTGAGTCGCGAGGTGAGCGGACACGCTGAGCTGTCGCGGCTGCGCCTGGTGTGCGATTTTTGGACCGCCGCCAGCGCCGAGCAGCTCGACGCGCGCCTGCGCGACGCTGCAACGACGGCCGGCAAGAAGCAAGTGGCGGGGTTGCTGGCCGACGAGTTGCCGCGCCGGCTGATCGAAGCGCTGTTCGAGCAAGTACACTTGCCGCTGGATCGAAGAGCCGCCGAACTAGGCAAAGCGGAGCGCCAGCGGATAGTCGACGTGGTCAAGCGGCAGCAACTGCCGGTCCACGGTACGCGCGGTTTCGGCAAGGCCGAGGTGACGGCCGGCGGCGTGTCGCTGGACGAGATCGATTCGCGCACGATGCAAAGCAAGCTGGTGCCAAACGTGTACTTTGCCGGCGAGGTGCTCGACCTGGACGGCTGGATCGGCGGCTACAACTTCCAGGCGGCGTTCAGCACCGGCTGGCTGGCGGCGGAGCGGATGTAGCAACGACGCGCGGCGGCAAACGCGGCGAGCAAGGTCGCCGGCGATTGATCTTCAGGTTTCAAATCGAACCGACCACCGGCAATGCTGGTTCAGATTGAAACGGAGCATCGACTTTGTACCAATTTATCGCGATCGGGTACTAAGTCGGCGCGCGCCAAAAGTGGGGCGAGTTTGTACCCGTTACCCCGGGGTCCATGGTGGGGTACAAAGTCGACGGCCGACGCGGGGCTTGACCCGCCGCGCCGCGCGGGAATTAGTACCCACCGCTGCCATTGCCACTCAAATCACGGGTCGATTTGCGTTCTGAAGATCAATAGACGTGTTAGCGCTTTTGCGAATCGTCGTCGGCCGCGGCCATGCGTGGCGTGGCAACGATGTCGCCCCCGTGGCGCAGGTCGAGATCGACGGCGCCGTTGGCTGGGTCGAGCGAGCCGTGTGCGGCCACGTACTTTTTCAAGCGAGCCAGTTTCTCGGCAGCCGTAGGTTCGCCGCTAAGGTCGGCCGACGGTGCGTAACCCCAGCGGACGCGCGTGCCGCGGCGGGTGAGAATCTCGAACTGGGGTTCGTGGCTGGCGGTCGTGCCGTGCATGGCCGAAGGCACAATCCGCACGAAGCGATACTCCTGCCACACCTCGGCCACAGCCGCGGCGACTTGGGCTCCGCCTTGCACTATCGGATCTTCCCAGCGTGTGCCGACCGGCCCTTCGGTGATGGTCGAGATGCCGGAGAGGCGGGGATATTTTTGCGCGTCGGCGGCGCCGAAGTCGGCGCTCGGCAACAAGACGGCATGTTCATCGACGGCGAACAACCCGCCGGGCACTTCGACCATGCACGCCGGCCGACGGTACTCGAGCCGTACGTCGAGCCCGGCGGGGCTGAGCTTGCGTACCTCCAAAGTCCGCGCCACCCAGGGGTGCATCTCGAACGCCTTGGCGGCGCGCTGCGCAAGCCGGGGATCAAGCAGCGACGGGCCGTTGTCGAGGCTGCCGTCGCGCAGCACTTCGGCCAGCACGTCGGCCCGCACCCATTCCGGCTTCGGTGTCATCGTGATTTGCTGCGGATCGAGCCGATAGCGCGGGTCGGCGGCCAGGCGGGTTGAGATGCTCTGCCACGTCCAGCGCCCTGCGCCGATCGCGGCCACGGCGAGCACCACGGCGGCGATCGCGCGCCAATGCGTCGCGACGATCTGCCACAACGAACCGTTGGATGAGGCACCGTCGCCGGTGCGTGGTTTGGCGGGGCTCACGCGGCGGCCTCCGCCACGGGCAGTGAGTCGCGCAGCATCCATTCGCAGAGGCCGACCAGGTCGAGCCCTGCTTTGGCAGCCGCCCGAGGTGCGAGGCTCATGCGCGTCATGCCCGGCAGCGTGTTCACTTCGAGCACCCACGGGCGTTGCTGCCGGTCGAGCATGATATCGACACGCACCAGTCCCGTCGTGCCCAGCGCCGCGGCCGCGGAGACCGCGATGCTTTGTAGCCGCACTACCTGCTCGGCAGGCAGGCCGGTATCGAAACGGAACTCGGTGTTGCTGGGCTGGTACTTCGATTCGTAATCGAACAGGCCGCGCGGCGTGGCGATCTCGAGGACCGGCAGCGGCTCGCGACCCAGCACGGCCACGGTGAACTCGCGGCCGTCGATCCACGGCTCGGCCAACAGGAACGGATCGAACGCGCATCCTTCGGCGACGCGATCTTCCAGCTCCTTGGTGTTCGAGGCGAAGCCGACGCCCAGGCTGGAACCTTGACTATCGGGCTTAATGACCAGCGGCCAGCCGAGCCGAGTTACATGGGCCGCGACATCAGCCGGCGGCTCGGTGGCGTGGAACAGAATGTAGGGTTGGGTCGGCACGCGTCGCTGGAAAAAGCGCTCCTTGGCGGCCGACTTGCTCATCGCCAGGCGCGAGGCCTCGGGGCCGCTGCCGGTGTACGGCACGCCAAGCTGGTCGAGCTGGCGTTGCACGCGCCCATCCTCGCCGCTGCCGCCGTGCAGAGCGAGAAAGCAGACGTCGAACTGCTGCCAAGGAATTCGCTCGATCGGCGTTTCCATCGGGTCGATTCGCTCGACGCGGTGATACGCGGTCCGCAGCGCCTCGGCAATCTCACGGCCGCTGGCCAGGCTGACGGCGCGCTCTGACGAATCGCCGCCGGCCAGCACGGCAACCGATAACGGCCAACGTTTGTTGTGCCACATGAGCCATCCTCCTTGACGGCGGGTGAGAAGCGATTAGCAGTTAGCAATTAGCTGCCGGCTCACCGTTCATTGCTAGTCGCTAACTGCTGCTACCAAATCTCGATCTCCGTTTCGAGCTCTACTCCCAAACGTTCCGCGACGCGTTTTCGAACCATTTCGATCAGTTGCAGCACATCCTTGCTGGTGCAGTTCTCGCCGGCGACGATGAAATTCGCGTGTCGATCGCTCACCTCGGCACCGCCGACGCGAACCCCCTTCAGCCCCGCCTGGTCGATGAGCATGCCGGCGCTCATGCCGCTGGGGTTCTTGAAAATGCAGCCGGCACTCTGGTGGCCTAGCGGCTGCGACGCGCGCTTGGCGATCCATTGTTTCTGCATGCGCTTGGTCAGCTCGTCGGGATCGTCGCGCTCGAGCGCGAACTCGGCGCTGAGGATGACCAGTTCGTCGAGGCTGCTCTGGCGGTAGGCGAAAACCAAGTCTTCGCGGCTGCGCTCGATCAGTTCGCCGGAGCGCGTGAGCACGGTGGCACGGCTGGTCCACTGACCGATATCGCCGCCGCGACCGCCGGCGTTGCCGTGCAGCGCGCCGCCGATGGTGCCGGGCACGCCGACGAGCGTCTCGATGCCTGCTAGGCCGGCGGCCACCGCGGTGCTGATCGCATGCCCCAGCTTAGCCGCGGCGCCGACGCGCAGGGTCGTTCCCTGCACCTCAATGTTCGAGAACTGATCGCCCGACAGGCGCACGACCAAACCGCGCACGCCTTCGTCGCGGACCAGGATATTCGAGCCGCCGCCGAGCAGGCGGATCGGCATGCTCTGGTCGCGGCAGCGGCGCGCCAGCTCGGCCAGTTCGTCGACGGTCTCGGGCTCGGCGAAGAACTCCGCCGCGCCGCCGAGCCGGAACCAGGTGTGTTCGGCCAGGGGTTCAGCCTGGCGAACGATGCGTTCGAAGCCGGTCGACAAGGCCATGCGCAACCTTCCCAAGATCGCCCGCGCCCAGGGTGACGATCACGTCCCCCGGGACAGCGGCGGCGTAAACTTGCTCTAGGATGTCGTTCGGGGCATGAACTTGCAAGACGTCCGTGCCGCGCCGGGCGATGCAAACTGCCAGCTCCCGAGCCGACACATCCCCCGGCCGCGGTTCAGGCTCGCGGGCACGGTAGATATCGGCCACGGCCAGCCGATCGACCGCCGTCAGGCTGTCGGCGAAGGCGTGGAATAGCTTGGCGGTTCGTGAGAACTGGTGGGGCTGGAAGATACAGCACAAGGGCCGCTGCGGAAAGGCTTCGCGCACGGCAGCTAGCGCGGCGGTGATTTCGGTGGGGTGGTGCGCGTAATCGTCGACCACGGTCACGCCGGCATGGGTGCCCAGCAATTCCAGACGGCGTCGCAGGCCGGCGAAGGTTTCGAGCCCCGCGATGATGGCTTCACGGCGGGCACCGGCGGCGGTGGCCAAGGCGATGGCGGCCAGGGCGTTGAGCGCCTGGTGTCGGCCGAGCACGCGCAGTTGCACTTCCCCCCAAGGCTTGCCGTCGCAAAGCACCTCGAATGCCGCACGGCCGCCAAGCGTGCGCAAGTTAACGGCCCGCCAGCGATTGTCGATTCCGGTGCCAAACGTTTCGACGGTGCAACGTGCTTTTGCCGCCGCGCGCAAAGCGCGGGTGCAATCGCCGCTGGTGACCAGCAAGCCCTCGGCCGGCATGCGGCGCGCGAACTGCGCGAACGCCGCGTCGAGCTCGTCGGCCGAGCGGAAACAGTCGAAATGATCATCGTCGATGTTCAGGATGGCTGCGATCTGCGGCGTCAAATGCAGGAAATTCGCCCGGTACTCGCACGCCTCGACGACCAGGTGCCGTCCATCTCCGGCGCGGGCCACGGGCACTCCGTCGAGCGAGCAGGCGCCGACCACCGCGCTGGGGTCGAGCCCGGCAACCTCGAGCACGCGCGCGGTCATCGCCGCCGTGGTGCTCTTGCCGTGCGTGCCGGCAATCGCCACGCCGTGTGCCTGCTGCATCAGCCGGCCGAGCATCGCGGCATAGCAGTGCTGCGGAATGCCACGTCGGCGAGCTTCGAATAACTCGGGGCCGTCACAATCGACGGCCGAACTGTAGATCACGGTATCGACGTGCCGTGGAAGGTGACCGGCGGCGTGACCGCGCTCGACGCGCACACCGGCCCGGGCAAGCCAATCGTGTCCGCGCACGGCAGCATCAGAGCCGGTCACGCGGCAGCCGCGCTGATGCAGCAAGCGCGCCAGCGACTGCATGCCGGCACCAGCGATGCCGACCAGGTGCGCGCGCCACGGAATAACGCGCCGCAGCGGGGCGTGGCTTGGCGCGAGAGCGGAATTGGGAGCAATGACGACCGACAATGTAAGGTCCTGTGCGCCCGCGGCGCTCGCCTGAACGTGCGGATCATAGGGGGCGGCCACAAGGCAGGTCAATGCGAGGTGCGGACGACTCGGCGATGGAAATTCGGTCACTGGAGAGCGGGCATTGGTTGAGCGAAAAAGCCCATGGGTCAATTCCCATTGGCCATTTTCCGTCGAATGCACCGGAAAATCCTCGCACGCCAACGTTTCCTGTTTTCTGGTCTTTACCCGGAGCACAACTTTCGGCAGAATCCCGCCCACGCGTTTGCCCCATAAGTGTTCACTCCTGTTTGTCGACGGTTCTCGTCGGCTCTTTTCCCGCAAAAACCGGACGGTCAAGGAAGACCTCGCCGCCTAGAGCAAGGAGCGCTCGATCGTGAAACAGCATTCTGTCGTCGTTCTGCTTGCCGCCAGCGTGTTGGCCGTGCTCGGCCTCGTCTCGTCGGCCCACGCGCAGTCGATGCGGCAACCCAGTCCCGTGGCCGTGATCGACGTGGCCTACATCTTCAAGTATCACACCCGCCTGCAAGCGCTCACCGCCGATCTGCAGCGCGACATCCAGCAGGCCGAGAAAGAAGTGCAAGAGGCACGTCAGGCGCTGCAGAAGCTGTCGGAGCGACTCGAGGACTACAAGCGCGGCAGCCCCGAGTACAAGGCGCTCGAGGAAGAAATCGTCAAGCGCAACGCCGACATGCAACTGAAGGTGAACATCCAGAAGCGCAATTTCGTCGAGCAGCAGGCCAAGATGTATCTGAGCGTCTACCGCGAGCTGTGCGACGAAGTGAAGGCGTATTGCGACTCGGCCGGCGTGAACCTGGTGATCCGCTTCAACGGCGACCCGGCCGACACCAACGATCCGGACGAGATCTTCAAGGACCTGAACAAGACGGTGATCTACTACAGCGCGAGCGTCGATATCACGCCGATCATCCTGAAGAAGTTGAACGAGCGGATGGGTCCGCCCCCCACGTCCGCTGCACCGCCGGGAACCCCCGTCCCGCCCGGCTCGGGTCAACTGCCGAGCGCACGTCCTGGAATTCCTGCCCGCCGATAAACGGTCCGCTGATTGATCGTCCGGCAGACGGAGAGCGGTGTTGCCCGCACAAGAAGCCCGAGCAAGCCAGGGCCGTCACCGGAGATTGAGCGTGAGTGCATGTACCTTCGATCCACGGATGGTCGTTCGCGGCTGATGTTCACACCCCGTCGACAACGCACGTTGGCCAGCACCGCAGCCGTCGCCGGCTTCGGCTACTGGAGCGGACAGGACGTGCGGGTGGAGTTTCGCCCCGCTCCCGAGGACCACGGCATCGTGTTTGTCCGCGGCGATCTGGGGCGCGGCGCGCGCATCCCGGCACTGGTGACCAATCGCTTCGAGACCCCGCGGCGCACCACGCTCCGTGCCGGCGCCGCCTCGGTCGAGATGGTCGAGCACATCATGGCGGCCCTGGCTGGGCTGCACGTCGATAACTGCGAGGTGTACGTCGATGCCGCCGAGATGCCAGGCGTCGACGGTTCGAGCCGCCCGTTTGTCGATGCGATCACAGCGGCAGGCATTTTCGAACAGCAAGCACGTCGGGCCACGCTGGTGGTTCGCGACGTGATTCGCCTGGGAGACCACGAAAGCTGGGTCGAAGCGCGTCCCTCGGCGGCCCACGGCATGAGCATCAAG
This sequence comes from Pirellulales bacterium, assembly GCA_036272935.1. Lineage (GTDB taxonomy): Bacteria > Planctomycetota > Planctomycetia > Pirellulales > PNKZ01 > DATAXP01. The sequence continues at coordinate 78,515 of DATAXP010000083.1, forward strand.
TTCTTTCTCGATTACGGCGACGCGAACCCGATCGGCCGGCAGACGATCACGCTGCCGGTCACGCCCGATTCGTTCCATCGCGAGCTGGCCGCGAGCCGCACGTTCATGCTCAAGAGCGAGGCCGATTGGCTGCGCGCTCAAGGGCTTGGTGCCCGCACAACTCCGAAAGATTTACTGGTGTTCGGCCCGCGCGGTCTGATCGACAACGAACTGCGGTTCCGCGACGAATGTGTGCGGCACAAGACGCTCGACATGGTCGGCGACCTGGCCCTGGCCGGCTGCGACCTGATCGGGCACTTCGTGGCCTATCGCAGCGGACACCGCTTGAATGCCGAGCTGGTGCGCAGCGTGCTGGCTCAGAGCGAGTACTGGGGAGACGAGCGGCGGATCGCCTAAGAGGGAAATCGGTTTCAGCCAGTTCCCCTCTCCCAAAGGAAGAGGGAGAAAACGACGGAGCAATCGCCCATGGCCAGTTACGTCGCGGATCACGTCGCCATCGACCCCCGGGCAGAAATCGACGACGAGGTCGAGATCGGGCCGTTTTGCGTCATTGGGCCGCACGTGCGCATCGGCCGCGGCACCCGTCTGCACAACAACGTCACCTTGATGGGGCACGTCACGCTCGGACAAGACAATCAACTTTATCCCGGCGTGGTGATCGGCGGCGAGCCGCAAGACCTCAGCTACCGCGGTAGCGCCACGCGCGTCGTCATCGGCGACGGCAACACGTTCCGCGAAGCGGTCACCATCAACCGCGGCACCGAAAAAGAAGACGGCGTCACGCTCGTCGGCAGCCACAACTACCTGATGGCGTGCAGCCACGTAGCCCACGATTGCAAGGTGGGCAACCACATCGTGATGGCGAACAATACAATGCTCGGCGGACACGTGCGCGTCGACGATTGTGCCTCGCTGTCCGGCGGCGTCGGAGTACACCATTACGCAAGCATCGGCGGCTATGCGTTCGTCTCGGGCCTGAGCCGCGTGCTGCACGACGTGCCGCCGTTCATGCTCGTCGATGGCCTGCCGAGCCGGCCGCGCTGCGTGAACCTGGTGGCGCTGAAGCGGAACAACTTTTCGCCCGAGGCGATTGCCAGCCTCGTCGAGGCTCACCGCCTGCTGTACCGCGCCAAGGTGGGACTCGATCACGCCAGGGAAATCCTGCGTGCCAATAATCAGTTGGTGCCGCAGGTCACGCAATTGCTCGAGTTCGTGCAGGCGCAGCAGGAAGGACGCCACGGCCGCGGCCGCGATCGTAGGAGAGCGGCGTGAAACCGATTCGATTGGCAGTCATCGGTGCAGGGCACCTCGGACGGATCCACGCTCGCATCGCCGCTGCGCTGCCGCAGTTCACGCTGGCGGCGGTGGTCGATCCGGTGCCCGCAGCCCGCGAGGCGCTCGCCGGGCAACACGGCACACAAGCGCTGGCCTCGTACGAACCGCTGTACGGCCAGATCGACGCGGCGGTCGTCGCCACGCCGACCCGGCTGCACTACAAGATCGCTGGCGATCTGCTCGCCGAGGGCATTCATCTGCTCGTCGAAAAACCGTTGACCGCCACGGCAGCCGACGCGGCCGGCCTGGTCGCGGCGGCACGCGAGCGGCGCGTGGTGCTGCAAGTCGGCCACGTCGAGCGTTTTAGCCCGGCCTGGTCGGCCACGCTCCCGCACGTGCGCGATCCCAAGTACATCACCGCCGTGCGTCGTGGCGGATACACGTTCCGCTCGACCGACGTCGGCGTCGTGCTCGATTTGATGATTCACGACATCGACCTGGTGCTGTCGCTGGTTCAATCGCCGGTGCGCTCGGTCGAGGCACTGGGGCTGGCGGTGTTCGGGCCGCACGAGGACCTGGCCCAGGCCCGCGTGACGTTCGAGAGCGGATGCATTGCCGACTTCAGCGCCGCGCGCGTCAGCCACAGCATGTCGCGCACGATGCAGCTTTGGTCGCAGGCGGCGTTTGCGAGCGTCGATTTCTCGACGCGCACCTCGACGGTCATCCATCCCAGCGAAGCGCTGCTGCGACGCGAACTGAAAATCGAAACGCTGTCGACCGACGAAAAACTCGCGCTCAAGGACCGTCTGCTGGCGGAGCATCTGCCGGCCGAACGCATCGAGTGCGAGCCGGTCGACGCGATCACGGCCGAGTTGAACGATTTCGCCGAGAGCATCCACCACGGCCGGCAGCCGCGCGTCTCGGGACAGGCGGCCGGCGAGGCGATCGCGGTGGCCGAACAAATCCTCGACAGCATTGCCCGGCACACCTGGGACGGCAACGCCGAGGGGCGCATCGGCCCCGAGGCGATACCCGGGCGCTCGGTCATTCCGTCGCCGCACTGGATGGCTCGGCCGGTGCGCCCGGCCCTGCGCCGCCGAGAGGCAAGCTGAGGGCGGGGGAACAGGCTACGGCCTGCGGGGTGCCCCTTACTTCCTGTAGCCTGAAGCCCGTAGCCCGATGCCCGTCGATCACGCCAGGTCGCGGTCTTCGAACATCAGCAGGCCCAGCATCAGCACGATCGTGCTGTACACAGCCGCATAGGCTGCGGCCCAGCCGATATATTCCCAAGGAATCTCGCGTCCCGTGGCCACGGCGGCCTGGATCGTAAAGTGGTCGAGCACCGGCAGCACCGTGGCGAACACCTGTCCGACGAATGCCACGATTGGCTGCTCACCGGCGGAGGTTTGCACGAACAGCGGCACCAGGTGGCCGACCACGTAGATCGCGGCGCAGATGATCAGGTTCGGCACCAACGGCAGGCGCGTCGCCACCGCCACGCTGATCGCGCTGAACACGATCGTTTCGAGATACGCCAGCACCAGCCCCGGCGCGACTTGCAGCATCTCCTGCCGGCAGTAGCGGCCGATGTCGGCAGTGATGGCCGCCTCGCGCGCATCGAACGTCACCTTGAAGCTCACCATCGTCAGGAACACCGTTCCCAGCCCTATGAATAGCAGCAGCGTCGGCACGAGCACGCCCAAAAACTTGCCGAGCAAAAATTGCCGCCGCGTCACCGGCTTCGATAGCACCGTCAAGGCGGTGCGTCCCTCGAGCTCGTCGGCCACCGAGACGCTTGCCGTCCACACCGACAGCAAGATGGCGGCCACCAGGATGAGCGTCAGCCCCGCGTCCTTCATCACCTTCACGTCGTCGCCAAAGGTGTTGTAGGGGATGAACGCCAGCACCACCAGCAGCAAGCTGCCCAGCACCAGTTCAACCCAGAACAGCGGCTCAGCCAGCGCCTCTTTCGCCGTGGTGCGGGCGATGGCCGCCGTCTTGGGCATGACCAGGCGCAGCGCGCCGACGATCGCCGCCAGCAGCACCAGTGCCGCGATGGCGCCGGCCGCGACAAGCCCTAGCGGACGCACCCACACGGGCACGTCCGCGAAGAGGCAAGCGGAATTGAGGGAGAATACTGGCACGTTGAGCGTTTCCTGGCGGCTGGCGTTTACATGCGGATGGAAAACCCGTCGAACCCGCCGGTCGCTGCGGAAGTTTGCACGTCGACCGTTTTAATGTATCGCCCCATTTCATCGCGCACCGCGCCCAGGAATCGATCCAACTCATCGCGCCGCCCCTCGGCGACTAGCCGCACGCTACCGTCGGGCAGGTTGCACACAAAGCCCGTCACATTGAACCGCTGGGCAACGGCGCGCGCGGTATAGCGGAAGCCGACCCCTTGCACGTGGCCGAAGTATTGTACCTCGCGGCGCTCGTGGCTCGCGACGGAGGCGTCGGCCGGCGGCGGCTGGTTCATGCGTCAGTCCACAACTACGTCCGAGAGGCGCGACATGCCGATCACCTCGTCGGCCCTGATCCACGCCCATTGCCGATTGGCCGTCATGCCATCGCGGCGGCAGTGCAGCACGTACTGGTCGCGCGTGCTCGGCGTGTCGCGCAGGTCGTGTACGTCGGCCTCCGATAGCAGCAGGTACTCCCCTTGGCGCTCCATCAACGTGCCGACGCAGACAAACCGGCTCTCCAGGTCGAGCACCACGACCTCGCCGAACAAGGTCTCCAAGGCAGGCGGAATCGCCTTCATCGACATGGACATGGGCCGCCGGCAGGAAATCGCAAGTGAAAAGTGCCCCCTTCCTGACAGCATATCGCCAGCGCCCGATGCGTGCTACCGCCCTCATGAACGTCGATGGTGAGTGCTTAGAGCGCTTCTTATGGCCGTATAGCGTTGCTAGCCCCGAGCGCGAGCGAGGGGTGTTGTGGATACAATGCGATTTCGTGCCGAACTCATGGCCCACCCACAGAACCCTCGCTCGCGCTCGGGGCTACGATATTCGGCAACGCCACGGCGTTCTGAACAAGCGCTCCGGCTAAACCAGCCATGTTCAACTGGCCAACCACTCAATCAGCGGTTCGCCTTGACCGCGCGGCGTGTTTTTCCTACCGTTCGCGCCGATGCGCCCATCGTCCGCCATCATCGCACTGCCGCTCGTCGCCGCGCTGTTGGCGATTTCCTGTGGTGCCGAGCCGTTCCAGGCCGCGCCGCAGGAAGGAATCCTGCTGCTCACCAACGGGCAAATCCTGCGCGGCCGCATCACGCACAGCGGCGACCACTACTACGTGGCGTTGGCAACCGGCGAAATCCGGCTGAAGACGTCCGAAGTCGAGCTGTTCTGCCTGTCGCTCGAAGACGGTTACCAGCGGAAGCGGGCGGCGCTCGTTCTCGGCGACGCCAACGATCACCTGGAACTTGCCCAGTGGTGCATTGCGCAGCGGCTGTTCGGTCACGCGGCGCGCGAGCTGGCCGACGCGCTCGAAAAGGAGCCTGACCATCCGAAGATTCCCGTGCTCGAACGCCGCATGCACCTGGCAATGAGCGAGCGCGACGCGCCGCCGGCGGGCGAGACGACCCAGCCAACCAGCTTGTCGAATGACGAGCTCGATCGCATGGTGCGTGGCATGCCCGAGGGGACGGTCGAAACCTTCACGCACACCATTCAGCCGTTGCTGTTGAACAACTGCACCGGGTCGGGATGCCATGGCTCCGACCCGGCGACGCACTACAGCCTGCTGCGCATCCCGCTGGGCCGCCTGCCCAGCCGCCGGCTCACGCAGCGCAACCTGCACGCCACGCTCGCACAGACCAGTCGCGCGCAGCCGTCGGCCAGCGCCCTGCTGCTGATGGCCGTGCGCGAGCATGGCGGCGCTCGAACTGCGGTGTTCAAGAACACCGATGCCCTGGCGTACCGGCAACTGGCCTACTGGGTGTACCGCGTGGCGCGGGTCGCCCCGACGGCCGATGTGGCTCCGCCGCAAGCTGCCAACGTCGATCGCCGCGCCGATCCGCTGCTGCAAACGCTTCCCGGCGCCCGCGCCGCGCCACCATCAGCCGGCAGATCGCCGCCAAGCGGAACTCCCGCTGTCGATCCGTTCGATCCGGAAGTGTTCAACCGGCAAACGCCCCAAGCTGCGGCAGATCACGAAAGCACGAAAGATTGAAAGCGAAGAAGGCCGGCGGCAGCAGCGCTTTCATGGAACCACCAAGACACGAAGGATACAAAGAGTCTTAGCTTCGAGTTCTTGGTGCCTTCGTGGTTCACTTCGCCGCTTCGCCCCATTCGATCTTGCACTTGGGCAGCGCTTTTTGCAGCTTCGCCACGCCGGCGGCGCTGACCTGCGTACCCGTGAGCGTCAGCGTAGTTAAGGCCGTGAGCGGCTCAAGGTGCCGCAGGCCTGCGTCGGTGATCTTCGAATAGTCGAGATGAAGCTCGACAAGCTCGGTGTGCCGCGATAGATCAGCCAAGTCGTCGGCCTTTAATGGGCAGCCGCCGAGGAGTAGCTTGTTGATCGTCTTCAGATCGCAGATGGCGGCGAAGCCTTTCGCCGAGAGCCGGCAACCGCTCAGGTTCAGGTAGCCGATCGCCTTCCCCTTGAACGCGTCGAACCCTTCGCCCGTTATCGACGTTTCGCTTGCGCTGAGAGCTTGCATCCCTTGGAACCTGCCGGCCAACGTCCGCACCGCGGCATCCGTGATCTCGGCGCCCGTGACAACCACGTTTGCCGGCAGCAGCGGCCAAGTGACCATTTGGGCCACGAGCGCGTCGTCGACGGCCGGCGATTCCGGAAGGCCGACGGCGAGCACAGCGACGATCTTCTCGGGCAAATCGTCGATACGGCGAATCCGTTTTGCATCGCCGATGGTCACGAAGCCCCCCATGCCGATGACCCACTCGGCCAGTTCGCGCGGCGTGGTGATTTTTGCGGGGACTAGGGGCTGGGGGCTAGGAGCTGGGGAAGAGCCCGCCGTGGCCCGCCTCTCGCCTCCAGCCTCCAGTCGCCCGCTTCCTTCCAGCCGCAACACGTACGCCGTCTGGTTGCCGTTGGCGGTGAGCAGGTAGCGGCCGGTCCCGTCGAAGGCCAGCTCGTCGATCAAGCCGTCGGGCGGGCCGAGTTGCAGCGTCTTGATCTCCGACAAACTGCTGGCATCCAAGAACCGGACCGCGCCATCGTTGCACGCGATGGCGATCAAGCGCCCGTCGGGGCGATAGGCCATCGAGAGGCATTTGAGGTCGCCGATCTTCACGCCGCCGATTTTTAGCTTGCCGGTTGCGACGTCGTACAGTTGAACCGTCCCTGCCGAGCTGCCGGCGGCGAGCGTTCGGCCGTCGGGGCTGTAGACCATCGCCGTTTGCGGACCGCGCGTGTCGATCGGTGTGCCGGTCTCGACGCCGGTCGCCGGATCGTAGAAGCGGATCGTCCTGTCAGTTTCGCCCGAGTCGGTGGCCAGCGTTTTGCCGTCGGGGCTGAACGCAACGGCCAGAACCGCATCCTTGCGCGTGATGAGCAGCCGCTGCTTGCCGGTGGCCGTGTCCCACAGCCGCACGGTGGTGTCGGCGGTTCCGTAGGCTGCGCCCGAGACTAGCGTTTTGCCATCGGGACTGAAGGCGAGCGCCCAGACGCCCGCGGTGTGGCCGGTGAGCGTGAACTTCTCTTTCTTCCCCGCATCGGTCACATCGAAGACCAAGATCGTCTTGGCGTCCCCCGAGAGTCCTGCTGCCAGCAGTTTGCCGTAGGGGCTGAATGCCAGACGATTGACGCGATCGGGCAGGTCGGCAATCGGGATGCCCAGTTTGCCAGACTCTTTTTGCCAAAACGTCACACCCTTTGCCGAGCCAACGGACAACGCGAAATTTCGGCCGACGGGATTGATCGCCACTCGGGAAGTCGCGCTCGTCCAGGGATTCTCTTTGGTCGCTCCGACAATCGCGACGATGTCGGCCGGCGCCTTGGCCGGGTCGCCCATGCCGGCGCGCTTCAATTGATCGGCGGGAATGTTGGATCGCTTTAACGAGTCGAACGGCGACGCCTTTCCGGCCCCCTCTCCCTTTGGGAGAGGGTTGGGGTGAGGGCTCGCGGCGCCGGCAACAGCACCCCCATCCGGCCTTCGGCCACCTTCTCCCGAAGGGAGAAGGGCGTTATTCGCGCTACCGATCGGCACGCGGCGGCTCATCCAAATGGCGTACGGACCGCCGTCGCGCGTGGAGTTGAAGAACAGCAGCTTGCCGTCGGCCGTGGCGCTGGCAAAGAAACTTTCGGAACCGGGAATGTTGATCGGGGGCGGGATGTTTTGCCAGGGTCCAAACGCGGCGTCGGCGGTTGGCCGAGTTTGCATCCGCACCACGCCCGATCCCTCGACGTGCACTCTCTTCTTTGATTTATCGTGCTCCGCCTCGAAGGTGGTGAACATCAGCGCGCGTCCGTCGGTCGATAGCCAGGGACGCTCGTCGTAGTGATCGTTATCTCCCTTGTTCAAGCGCTTCGGCTCGCCGAACGGCGATCGCAAATCCTTGCGCCGGCTTTGCCACAGGTCCGAATTCTTGGTACCTCGATCGCTTGCGAAGATGATGGCCAGCCCGTTGGCCGAAAGGGCTCCCGAATGCTCCGATGCTTTCGAGTTCACCGGTTCGCCCAGCGATACCGCGGGCCCGAACGGCTCGCTGCGCGACTTGCGCGTGGCCAGGTACAGGTCGCTATTGCCGCCCAGGCCGCCGGCCCGACTCGAGCTGAACAGCACCGTCAGGCCGTCGGCCGAAAGCCAGGGATGGCTGTCCTGCTCCGTGGAGTTGACGTTGGCGCCTAAGTTCACCGGCTTGCCGAACGGCTTGTCGAGGCTGCTGCGCTCGAGCAGCCAAAGGTCGTTGAAGCCGAGGCTCCCCTTGGCGGTCGTGGAATCGCCGGAAGCGATGACGAGCGTCAGCCCGTCGCCGGAGATGCACGAGCCGTTGCCCGACGCGACTTTCTCCGGCTCGCTCCAGGTGTAATCGGGCGAGGTGAGGAGGTCGGCGGGAGATGCCACATTAGCCCCCGGCGAGTCGCCGGGGGTTTGGGCCGCGCGACCCCCGGCGTACGCCGCCGGGCGGCTATCGCCGGGGGCTAACGTCCAGGTCGCGCCGACGATCGTGCCGTGGTGCCCCTTGCCGCTGGCATCGACGAGCTTGTCGCCGCCGTTTTCGTCGCAGTGGTACAGAGCCCAGGTCTGCGCGTCGGGTTCGAGGCGCTCTTGCGGCGTGAAGTCTTTCGTGTAGCGCACGCCGTCGCTGATCCGTACTTCGTCGATCGTGCCGTCGTAGCGGGCGAAGGTTTCACTCGGAACGTGTGTCCCTAGCTGGCTTTTAATCTCCGTCGCTGGTAGCGCCGCGCTGGATGTTACGCTGTCGACAAGCTTGCCATCGACGTAGAGCCGCAGCGCCTTGGTGTTCGCATCCAACACGCCGGCGAGATGGACGCGCTGGCCGACGGCGACGGGACTAAACTTTGCGGTGTCGTTCATGCTAACGATCCAGACCCAGCGGTCGTCATACGAGCGGAGCGACACACCTCGATGGACGTAAAATAGGTTGCGGTTCATCTTCTCCCGGCTGCGCGGCCGGGCGAACATTTCCACCGTGACCGAAGCGTTCATCGGCCGTGCCGGCAATTCGACGTGCGCGAGCGTCTTATCGTCGACCACGGTCGACAAATCGAGCTCGTAATTGGCGGCGGCGGAAGGGGCTGGCGACTGGGGGCGGGCGGCTGGGGATTGCAGACTGGATGCCGCCAACTGCCCGCTGCCCTCTGCCGGCTGCCCGCTTCCCTGCGGCACGCGGCGCGACATCCACAGGGCGGCGTAGTCGCTGGTGACGTCATCGCGCTTCGAGGTGAAGAACAGCAGCTTGCCGTCGGCCGTGGCGCTCGGGAAAGTGTTGTCAGAGTCGATGGCGTTGATGGGTGCAGGAAGCTTCTGCCGCGCGCCGAACGGCGCATCAACGCTCGGGCGACTGGCCATCCAAAGCGTGCCCGAGCCGGCGACGCGCTTTCGCTTTCCGGTTTCGTCCGGTGGTGCGTTTTCGGATGTGTCGAAGAGCAGCACGCGGCCGTCGCTCGACAGCCAGGGACGATGTTCTTCCAGGCTGCTGTTGACCGCGGGTCCAAGATGCTCCGGTTCGCTGAACGGAGATTGCCGGTCTTTGCGCCGGCTCTGCCATAAATCTTGCCCGCCAAGGGACCCCTTGTTGCTGCTCCCGAAGATGAGCACGAGCCCGTCGGCCGAGAGCGCCCCGCCGTATCTGCCGCCCGTGGTGGAATTGACCGGCTCTCCCAGCGACGCCGCCGGGCCGAATGGTTCGCTGCGCGATTTGCGTGTCGCTTGCCAAAGGTCGGATCGTCCGGCCGCGCGATTCGTGGAAAACAGCAACGTCAGCCCGTCGGCCGAGAGCCAAGGATGCGTCTCTTCGGCATCGGAGTTGACTTCGGGGCCGAGGCTCACGCCCTTGCCGAACGGCTCTTCGAGCGATTTTCGGTCGCGAATCCACAGATCGTTATGGTTAGCGCCACTTTCGTTTTTCGCCGCGGCGTACCCAACCGCCACCACCGTCAAGCCATCGCCCGAGAGGCAGGGGCTATTGAGGATCGGCCCGACGACTTTTTCCGGCTCGCTCCAGGCGAAGTCGGGCGAGGTGAGGAGGTTTCCGGCCCCCTCTCCCTTGACGGGAGAGGGCTGGGGTGAGGGTGATGCAGCGGCAGCGGCCCCCTTCGCCTTTCCGCCTTCTTTTCCGTCCGGCTCGTTCACCACTTCGATCGTGCCGCCGGGCGGAGGCACCACCTTCGTGCCCTTGCTTGCTTCCACGCGGACAATCTCGTTGCCTTCACGATCGCGCACGACGATCCAGATGCCAAACAGCACGATCAGAAATCCCGCCGCGCCGGCCGCGGCCAGCCACTTGCCGGTGTTGCGTGGCGGGCGGCCGCCACCGCTGGTGTTGATTCGCAGGCGCGATTGTGTGGAGTCGCCGCGCAGCTTCAGGTCGATCGTCTCGCCGGGGAAGTCGAGTGCGCGCTGCAACTGGTACTGCATCATTTCCGACAAACCCTCGTCGACCGTCTTGCCCAGCGGCCGATCGAGCACCGCCGTCGAGCTCCCTTCGCCCATGCGAATGTTGGTGCTGCTGCCCGCCAGGCAGCCATCGAGTGCGGCGACCACTTCGTCCATGGTTTGCAGGCGATCCTCGGGCTTCTTCGCGACCATACGTTGAAAAACCTGGTTGAGGGACTCGGAAACCTCGGGACGTGCCTCGACGAGCGACGGAAGCGGCGCCTCGCGATGCCGCATGATGCGCATCACCAGCGAATCGCCGTCGTACGTGCGCCGACCGGTGAGCAGGTACCACAGCGAGCAGCCAAGGCTGTAAATGTCGCTGCGGGCATCGGCACTGTGCGTGTCGGTCGCTTGCTCAGGACTCATGTAATCAACCGTGCCCATCACGGCCTCGGTGGCGGTCAGTGCCTCGCCGGCCCCTTCGAACCGCGCCAGCCCCATGTCTAGAATCTTCACCACGCCGGCGTTGTCAACCAACAAGTTGGCCGGCTTGATGTCGCGATGAATCACACCTTTCGAGTGCGCATAGGCTAAACCGGCAGCCGCTTGGCGGATGTAGCCGATCGCGCGCTCCACCGGCAGCGGGCCCTGAGTCTTGACCATGTTCGACAGGTCCTGCCCCTCGACGTACTCCATCACCAGGTAATGCACCGCACCGGCCTGGCTGGCATCGTGCGCGGTGACGATGTTCGGATGCGACAGCCGAGCGGCGGCCACCACCTCGCGCTGGAAGCGCTTGACGGCGGTGGCATCCTTGAGTGCCGCGGCGCCGATCACCTTCAAGGCCACGAGCCGCTGCATGCGGCGGTGCACGGCGCGATACACCGCTCCCATGCCGCCGGCGCCGAGCTGGCTTTGGATCACGTACTCGCCCAGCACCAGCGCCCGCGCCTTGCCGGCCAAGACCTGCGTGGCCTGGAACTTGGTGAGCCGGCCGGCGGCGATGAGCCGCGCGACGAGGGCATCGGTGCTTTCGCGCTCGGCGGCCGACAGCGCATCGACAGCTTCTTTCAGATTGGTCTCATCGACCAACTGCGTCTCGACGACCTGCCTCGAAAACTGCTCGACCGATATCGCCATTGCACGGGCTGCCGACTGACCCTGGTGGGACAAAATCTGCCCCACGATTGTAGCCGATGTGCATGCCAAAAGGGGGGGCATCGAGAGGAATCTTTTTACGCCGTGCGACAGAGGGCTGAAATTCGGCCGGAGCGACGAAAGATCACGAAAGCACGAAGGGCTGAAAATACGAAACGGAAGGCAGAGGCGCGGAGGGCTGCCGTGAAACCACTGAGACACGAAGGACACGAAGACTTCTTACCTTCGTGTTCTTGGTGCCTTTGTGTTTAAAACCGCCGCAACGCCGATCGCTAAGCGAGCCCCGCAATTGGCTCGCCGTGGTAGACGAAGTGCGGCCGGCCGGTGTGGTCGTGCCACGCGAGGCTGCGCGGGATGCCGAGCGCCTGGTAGATGCTCGCCCCAAGGTTTTCGGGCGTTTGCGGACTCGATGCCGGAAAGGCGCCGATCTTGTCGGTCGAGCCGATCACTTGTCCGCCCCGCACGCCGCCGCCGGCAAGCCACACGCTCTGCGTACCCCAGTGGTCGCGGCCGGGCGCCTTGTACACTTTCGCCAGCTTCGAAATCTTCGGCGTGCGCCCCATCTCGCCGGCCATCACGACCAGCGTCGACTCCAGCAGGCCGCGCTCGTCCAGGTCGTCGAGCAGTGCCGCAACGGCGCGGTCGGTCGGCGGCAACAAGTAGTTCTTCAAGTGCGGGAACGCGTTGCCGTGCGTGTCCCAGGTTTCGTTGTTGCCGAGGTTCACCTGCACCAGGTTCACCCCCGCCTCGACCAGCTGCCGGGCGACGAGCAGCGACCAGCCGAACGTGTTCTCGCCGTATCGCTCGCGCAGCGTGGGATCGGCCGCGTCGATGCTGAACGCCTTCTGCGTCTTGCGATCGGTCAACAGCGAGACGGCGCGCTGACGGTGGCGATCGAAGTTCTCTTCTTCGGCCAACTGTTCGAGCTGTTCGCGCTGCTGACCGATCGAGGCGAGCAGATTGATGCGATCCCGGAAACGCTCGACGCTCACGCCCGAGGCCAACGTGAGGTTCGGCGCCTGGAACACGAAGTCTTTCGGAGTCTCGGCATCGCGCTGATGATGGAAGCCGTATTGCGGCCACGCGCCGTAGGAGGCGGCGTTGTACGGCGACATACCCAGGAACATCGGGTCGCGGCTCGGGCCCATCTCGCCGGCGAACTGGCCCGGCACCGTGCGGCCCGTGCGATGGATCAGCACCTCGGGAAGCACGACCGCCGGCGGCAGGTTGTTGCGCGGCTTGGTGAGGGCGCCGGCCACCGCGGCGATACTCGGCCAATCAGTCGCTTGCGGCTTAGCAGGAGAGAACCGCGGCGGCAGTGTGTTGCGGCCGCTGAGCATGAGCATGTGCCCGGCCGAGTGCTCCGGCTCGCGATGGGCCATCGAGCGCGCCAGCGCCCACTTGTTGCTGCGTTCGGCGAGCATCGGCAGGTGTTCGCAAATCTGGATGCCCGGCGTCGCGGTGGCGATTGGGTTGAACTCGCCGCGCACCGCGTCGGGAGCGTCGGGCTTCAGATCGAAGCTGTCGAGCTGCGACAGGCCGCCGGATAGAAAGATGTAGATGACCGCCTTGGCCCGCGCCGGCGGTGCCTTGTCGCCGGCCAGCGCCCGCAGTGCATCGACGTGATTGGCGCCCAAACCCAGCAGCCCGAGTGCGCCGGCTTGCACCGCTTGGCGACGTGGCACACGAACATGCTCGGGCCAGAACCGATCGCGGCAGGGCATGGGAAGGCCTCCCAAGCGTGGACAGCAGGCGGGGACGAACCGATCAGGCGGGACGCATGCGTTAAGATAGCCGCCATCACTCTCCGAGGCAACCTACGATGCTCACGATTCGCGATGCGGCGACCGACGACATGCCGACGATCGTCGAGTTCAACCGCCTGCTGGCTGAAGAAACCGAGGGCAAACGGCTCGACGCTGCCGTGCTCGAGCGTGGCGTGCGACGAGCGCTGGAACGTCACGACATGTGCCGCTACTTCGTCGCCGAGCGGGGCGGGCAACTCGTCGGCCAGACGATGATCACCTACGAGCTGACCGATTGGCGCGATGGCGTGCTGTGGTGGATCCAAAGCGTGTACGTGCGGGGCGACGCGCGGGGACAAGGAGTGTTCCGCGCGCTGTTCGAGCACGTCGAGCGGTTGGCGCGCGGCGATGCCGAGGCGCGCGGCCTGCGCCTGTACGTCGCAGAGCACAACGCCGCAGCCCTGGCGACCTACGAACGCCTGGGCCTGCGCCCCAGCGGCCACCGCGTGTACGAAATCGATTGGTCGTGAACGATCAGTTCACGGCCGGACGCGCCGCACGCGGTGGTTGTTCGTGTCGCCGATGTATAGCGTTCCGTCGGGTCCGATGCCGATGCCGTGTGGGCGATCCATCTTCGCCTTTGTGGCCGGTCCACCGTCGCCGCCGTAGCCGCCTGCCTGCGGACCTATGCCAGCCACCGTTACGATCGTGCCGCCGCGCGGATCGATTTTGCGGATCACCTGGTTCTCGGTATCGACCACGAACACGTTGCCGCGTGGGTCGAGCGCGATCCCCTTCGGCCCGTCGAACGTTGCTTGCGCCGCGGGACCGCCGTCGCCGCTGAAACCTTTCTTGCCAGTCCCGGCGACATGGGCCAGCCGGCCATCGGCGAGGTTCATTTTCCACACGCTGTTCCCTTCGCGCAGCGCGATCCAGAGCGTGCCCTGGTCGATGCACAGCGCCCGGGGGCCGAACATCGGCCGATTGCGTGCCGGGCCCGGTTGCGGGAGTTTCTTTTCACCGTTGCCGGCGATCGAATCGATGACGCCGGTCTTCGCATCGACGCGGCGGACGCGGTGGTTGGCGATGTCGGCGATGTACACGTTGTCGGCCGTGTCGAGCGCGATGCTGTGCGGACTGCTGAGCGCCGCGTGCGTCGCGGGACCGCCATCGCCCGAGTAACCCGCCTTGCCGGTGCCGGCGATCGTCGCAATGCGACCGGTCGCGCGGTCGACACGCCGCACGACGTTATTCTTCATCTCGACGAACAGCATGTTGCCGCGAGAGTCGAACCGCACTTCGTACGGCTCGTTCAATTGCGCTTCGGTCGCCGGGCCACCATCACCGGCGTAGCCCTTGATCCCCGAGCCGGCAACGGTCGTCAATTCGTCAGAGCTCAGATCGACGCGCCGCACCCGGTGCTGGCCGACCTCGGTGACGTACAGCGCACCGTCGCGGCCGATCTCGACGCCGAACGGCTGATCGATGTTGATCTCGGTCGCCACGCCGCTCGAGCCGTTGTTCCCGGCGTTGCCCGTGCCGGCGACGGTGTCGATCATCCCGGCTTGCGCGGCCGCGGCGACAAAGAAACCGCAGATGCACGCCGATAAACGCAGATGCCGCATCGTGACTGATTCTCTAGGGGTGAATTCACGACACCCCTCTCCCTTCGGGAGAGGGTGGCCGCCGCTGCGACGGCCGGGTGAGGGTGAGGCGGAATCCGTCGTCGATCCCGCTTCGCCCTCATCCGGCCTTCGGCCACCTTCTCCCAGAGGGAGAAGGCCGTCAACAAGATCAGCTGATGATTCCGCGAATCACATTACCCGCCACGTCGGTCAGGCGTTCTTCGCGACCATGATTGTTGTACGTGAGCCGCTCGTGGTCGAGTCCCAGCAGGTGCAGGATCGTTGCATGCACGTCGCGCACGTGCACCTTGTTCTCGACGGCGTACAGCCCCACCTCGTCGGTCGCGCCGAAGGTGGTGCCGCCGCGCACGCCGCCGCCAGCCAGCCACATGGTGAAGCCGTAGGGATTGTGATCGCGGCCGTTGCCGCTTTCGCTCATCGGCGTGCGCCCGAACTCGCCACCCCAAACCACAAGCGTCGAATCCAACAGGCCCCGCCGCTTCAAATCTTTCAGCAGCCCCGCGATCGGCCGGTCACTTTCACGACAGTACCGAGTGTGGTTCGCTTCTAGGTCCTTGTGCGCGTCCCACTTGCTCCCCGAGCCGAAATACAACTGCACGAAGCGCACACCGCGCTCGACGAGCCGCCGGGCGCGCAAGCAGTTGCGGGCGTTGACGGCCGTTTCGTGGTCGTCGATGCCGTACAGGTCGCGAGTCTCCTGCGTTTCGCCTTCGATGTCGACCGCCTCGGGAGCTGCCGACTGCATGCGGAAGGCCAACTCGTAGGCGGCGATATGCGCTTCGAGTCGATCGTCCTCTTCGCGGCCGTGGCGATGCATCGTATCGAACTGCCGGATGAACTCCAGCCTCGCCTGCTGCCGTGAGTTCGACACTCCCGGCGGCGGCGCAAGGTGCAGCATCGGCGAACGACCGGCACGCAACCGTGTCCCCTGGAACGAGCCCGGCAGCGGGCCGCTGCTCCAGTTGTGATAGTTTCCGGGCGGATCGGCCTGTCCGTCGGCCATCACCACGAATCCCGGCAGGTTATCGCATTCGCTTCCCAGGCCGTACAGCGCCCACGAACCGAGGCTGGGCCGCCCGGCCAGCAAGCTGCCGGTGTTCATCTGCAACACGCTACGCACATGGTTCAGTCCGTCGGCCGTGCAACTGCGCACCACTGCCAGGTCGTCGGCACAGGTGGCGATTTCGGGGAGCCAGTCGCTGGCCCACAGACCGCTAGAGCCGTGTTGCTTGAATTTTCGCGAAGAGGCAAGCAGCGGAGTGTCGGCCGTCACTCCCATTGCCGTCACCGGGCGCAGAAAACTCTCCGGCAGCGGCGCCCCGGCCAGTTTGTTCAACGCCGGCTTCGGATCGAACAGATCGAGATGGCTCGGCCCGCCGTCGATGAAGCACCAAATCACGCTCTTGGCACGCGGGGCGAAATGCGCGGTCGCCTCGCCCCGCGACGTGTCTCCCATCGCTGCTAGCGCCAGCGCGCCGAAGCCGCCACCTGCTCGACGCAGGAAGTCGCGGCGTGTCTGTGGGTAAAAGTAGCCGGTGCGGTGCATGTCAATCGACGTACAAGAATTCGCTAGTGTTGAACAACGCCTGGCAAAAGTCGACGATCGCCGCGCGTCGCTCGCCGTCGAGCGTCTGCATCCGCTCGATGAACGCACGCCCCGCGGCAACTTCTTCGTCCGACGGTTCGCGCGCCAGCGCCTCGCGGTACGCTTGCCGAACGATGGTGTCGATATTGCGCAGCTCGTTCAGCCGCGTCGCCCACTCGGCGGCACAGGTGACCGCCACTGGCCCGTTGAGCATCGCCAGTGCTTGCCCCGCAGTGGTCGTCTCGACCCGGCGCGGGCAACTCTCCTGCCGATCGGGCGCATCGAACGCTTCGAACATCGGGTAGCGCGTGTTGCGCTTCACGAACACGTAAATCGACCTCCGGCGCTGCTCCTGCTCGTCGGCATCAGGATTCCAGCCTGGGTCGGTCACCCCCGCTGGCAACGCGGGATGGGCGCTGGGGCCGAACATGCGCGGATTCAAGGTGCCCGAGATTTGCAGCATCGCGTCGCGCATCTGCTCGCCGTCCAGTCGTCGTCGCGGACCGTGCCACAGCAGCCGATTCTGCGGATCGGCCGCCAGCGCCGCCGCGCTTGTTGCACCGACGAGCGAAGTTTGCCGATACGTGGCCGAGCTGACGATCATCCGGTGCAGCCGCTTCAAGCTCCAGCCGTGCTCGACGAAGTCACTGGCCAGCCAATCGAGCAGTTCACGATGCGTCGGCGGCGAACCGGAACTGCCGAAGTCGCTACTCGTGGCGACCAATCCCGTGCCGAAGTGCCACTGCCAGACGCGATTGACGATCACCCGCGGCGTGAGCGGGTGCTTGGCCTCGGTGATCCACGCCGCCAGTACCGATCGGCGGCCCGTCGAACCCGCCAGTGGTGGAATCCGTGGAATGTCGTGACTCAGCAGCGACGGAAAGCCCGCTTGCACCTCTTCCAGCGGCTGATGGGCGTTGCCGACGGCCAGCCGGTGCGTCGGAGGCGACACGCGCCCCGCATCGACCACCGTGTCGGCCGTGGGCAGCGGCTCCGGCTTGATGGCATCGAATTCGGCAAGCCGGTCGAGCAGTCTGCCGTAGCGCGTTTCCTCGTCGCCGGGCAGCTTGATGCTCGTCTCGCGCCCTTTCCATTCCAAAAAGATGTTCCCTTGATACGCAAGCTGCCGCTGCTCAGGTGTCCGCTCGGCCTCGGGAGTGTCGAGCGCTCGGCACACGTCCGGGCCCAGCATCGCCCGGCCTTCGACAATGCGCTTGCTGCGTTCTGGCGCAAAAACCGCGTCGATCTCGGCACGGATGCTCGCCGTCGCCTCTTCCCAAGCCCGCTGCTGCTGGGCATGCTTCGCGATTTGCTCAGGCGCGGCGACCGCGACGCTCGATTGCAGCATCGGCTGAAAGAATGCTACCAGGCGGTAGTAATCGGCCTGCGGAATGTCGTCGAACTTGTGGTCGTGGCAGCGTGCGCACTGCACGGTGAGTCCCAGCAGTGCCTGGCCGACGACGCTCACCGTGTCGTCGATGATCTCTTGCCGCCGCGAGCGCAGATCGACAGCGTTCGTCTCCTCGCCGCCGAGACGGCAGAAGCCGGTGGCAATCTGGGCATCGAGATTGTCGGGTTCCAGCTCATCGCCGGCGAGTTGCTGCCGCACGAAGCGGTCGAATGGCAGATCGTGGTTGAACGCCCGGATGCAGTAGTCGCGGTAGTGATACGCCCCCGGGCGGGCACGATCCTCGTTGAAGCCGTCGCTCTCGGCGTAGCGCGCCAGGTCGAGCCACTGCTGGGCCATCCGCTCGCCGTAGTGCGGCGAGGCAAGCAGCCGATCGACCACGCGCTCGTAGGCATCAGTCGAGGCGTCGGCGAGAAACGATTGTTGGTCCTCGACCGTCGGCGGCAGACCGGTGAGGTCGAATGTGACGCGCCGCAGCAAGGCGAGCCGCTCGGCGGGCGCGCTCGGTTCCAGACCGTGTCGCCGCAGCTCGGCCACCGCGAACGCATCAATCGGATTGACCGATTCGGCGCCATCGGCGGCTCGCGGCACCGCGGGCCTCACCGCCGGCGTGAAGGGCCATCGCCCGGCCTGCGGCGCGGTGGCGTCGATTCGCTCCGCCGCCGACGAGGCAAGAGCGACTATTCCCAAGCAGAAAGCGATCGTAGCGCCACGCAGGTACATCTTTCCAGTATACCTTGCGCCGCGCCGCGGTCTCGTCAGTTGTTTTCGGGCAGCCCCTCGGTATGGCCGAGGTTTTGGACCGGGGCGAAGATCGCCTGCACCTCGGCCAGCAGTATCGTGTCGAGCGGCTCAACGGCCCAGCGAGCCCAACGGCGAATGTTCTCGGGATTGGCGCTGCCGGCGATCGTCGTCGTAATGTCGGGATGGGCGATCGAGAATTGCACGGCAAGCTGCGCGATGTCGACGCCTCGGTTGGCGCAGTGTGCCGCCGCCTTGCGGGCCGCTTCCTTCACCGCTTCCGGCTCCTTGAGCCACTTCGGCAACGGAGCGTTCGTCAGCAGCCGAGCGCTGAACGGGCCGGCATTCATCGCCCCCACGCCACGCGATTTCAAATACGGCACGGTCTCGTCGGCGAAGCGAGTGTTCTGCAACGTGTACTGGTTGTAGCTGAGCACGCAATCGACGGCGGTCTGATCGCAGACAAAGTGAAAAACCTTCTGCGGATAGCCGCTGAAACCGATGTAGCGCACCTTACCTTGCTGTTGCACACGCCGCAGCGCGGGAATCGTTTCATCGACGATCTGCTGCATCGGCACGAACTCGATATCGTGGCAGAGCAGAATGTCCAAGTGATCGGTCCCGAGCCGGTGCAGCGACACGTCGACGCTTTCGGCGACGCGCTTGGCCGAGAAATCGAAGTGCTCCAGGTCGTAGCGGCCCAGCTTCGTGCACAGTAGGTACCGAGCGCGGGACACATCGCGCAAGGCGATTCCTAGCAGCACCTCGCTCATGCCGCGGCCGTAGAACGGCGAGGTGTCGATGAAGTTCAGTCCGCAATCGAGCGCGACGTGTACGCTCTTCAAGGCTTCGTCGATCGAGACGCTACGAAACTCCTGCCCCAGGCTCGAAGCGCCAAAGCTGAGAATGGGAAGATCGAGATCAGTCTTGCCAAGCCGGCGAGTTTGCATGGGCGTTAGGTATCCGACAGCCGGTAGAAACGGGTGGCGTTGAGGCCGAAAATCTTTGCCTCTGCGGCGGGATGATGCTTCGCCACGTAATCGTGCACGAGAGCATACACGCCGGCATAACGAGCGGCCAGCAGGGCCACGGGCCAATCGCTGCCGAACATCAAGCGATCGGGGCCGAATGCCTCGAACGCCGCATCGAGGTACGGCTGAAAGTCGTCGGCCTTCCAAGCGTTCCACTTCGCTTCGGTCACCATGCCCGAAACCTTACACATCACGTTCGGGCTTTTGGCCAACTCGAAGAACTGTTCGCGCCACGGCGAGAGCGTGCCGTCCTTGATCCCTGGCTTCGCCAGGTGATCGAGCACGAACGGCTGATCGGGGAACTCCTGCACCAGCGCGATCGCCGCGGGTAGTTGCCGAGGGAAGATCAGGATGTCGTACGTCAGCTTGAATTGCCGCAGCTTGCCGATGCCACGGCGGAAATCGGCGCGGCGCATGAAGGCGTCGTCGGGTTCGTCCTGCACCACGTGTCGCACGCCGACGAGCTTCGGGTTGCCGGCAAACTTCGCAAGCTGCTCTTGGGTACTTTGCGAACACAACTCGACCCAGCCGACCACGCCCTTGACGGTACCAAAGTGATCGGCCAACTCGAGCAGCCAGCGCGTCTCTTCGAGCGTCTGCCGGGCCTGCACCGCCACGCAGCCGTCGAGCCCGCAAGCTTGCAGCTCCGGACGCAGGTCGGTCGGCAAGTAATCGCGCCGGATCGGCCAGTCGGGCTTCATCCAGCCGTATTCGTCGGCGCTAAATTTCCAGAAATGCTGATGAGAATCGATGCGCATCATGTCCCCGTGCTGGTTGCGACCTGTGGACGGATCAACAGCATCAACCCGACCGATACGAACGCCGCGGCTGCAAACATGCCAAAGATCAAGTTCAACGGCACTTCGCGGTCGCGCAACACGCCGAAGCCCCAATCGGCGAAGCCGCCGGTGCTGGTGCTCACCATGTTCATGATGCCATAGCCGGTGGCCCGCAAGTCGGAACGCGCGATCTGCGAGAGGATCGGCATGTTGTTCGTGTCGAAGAAGCCCCAGCCGATGCCGAACAGCACCAGGAACGCAATCGCCACTCCTAGCGTCGGTGCGTCGCCGACGCCGAACAAGGCGGGAATCAACAGGCTCATACCGATGGCGCTGATGTAGATGCGGCCGCGCACCGTGCGGTGCATCAGCCGATCAGCCAGCCAGCCGCCAACGAACGCTCCGACGAGCGATGCCAGGTTCACGTACAACGTGGCCGACACGCCGGCATGCCCCTGGCCGATGTGGAACTTGTCCTTGAGGATGGCGGGCATCCAATCCTTGACGATCCACCCCGCCTGCGCCGGCAGCGTGAAACACGCCACCAGTAGCAGGAACGAACGGTTGCCGAACAGATCGCGCGCAGCCGTACGAATCGAGACGTGCCCTTCGGGCTCGGCGGCACTTTCGATCGCCAAGGCGGGTGGATCGCGTAGCAGCACCAGCAGCGGCAAGGCGTAGCACACCCCAACGATGCCAGTCAGATCGAACGCGAATCGCCAACCGAAATCGGGATCCTCGGCCACGTAGCCGCTGAAGCCGCCGATGATAATGCCGGCGTAAATGGCCGTTTGGTGAACGCCAACCGCGCGCGAGCGCGTATCGCCGGTGTGATAGTCGGCGATCAAGGCCAGCGCGGCCGGGATGTAAAATGCTTCGCTGATCCCCATCAGGGTGCGCGTCCAGAGCAAGGTTTCGTAGCTCGTCACGCGGCCGGTGGCCCAGGTGATGGCTGACCACACGAACAGACTGGCGCAAATGACGTACCGCCGACTGAAGCGGTCGGCAATGTAGCCGCCGATGGGGCTCATCGCGGCGTACACCCACTTGAACTGGCCGAGCATGTAGCCCCAATTGGCCTCGAGGCCGATGCTCGGGATGTCCTGCATCACCGAGTACTTCATCGCGGCAAGCATCTGCCGGTCGAGATAATTCAGCAGCGCCACCGGCCATAGCAGCGCGACGGCCAGCCACGCGGTGCGCAGCGAATGCGTCATTCGAGTACCGTGGTTCGTCATGGCACCCCGTACCTTACTTGTGCCGCGAAGGAATGCCAGCTAGAAAACGGCACCCAGAGGAGCAATTCATGGAGCAAATCGAGAAGCGTATCTTGCCCGGGCATGAGCTGGTCGGCCATCGCCGCGCGGCGAGCGTAGGGAGCGTGCCGCTGGAGCGGCTGGTTGCGCTGTGGCTGCGAGCCACGTCGCGGATCGTCAAGCACGGGTTTGTGATCGAGTTGGCCGACCTGGAGCCGCCGCGGACCGGCATTTTCGACGGGCTACGGATCGTGATCGATCCCGATGTGCCGTTCGAGATGCAATGCTTCGTGCTGGTGCACTTGTTCGGCCACTCGGTGCAATGGGTCGCCCCGAGCCTCGCCGCGCAGCTCACCGCGCTGCAAACTACGACCGATCACGACAATTTCATGCAGGTGCTGCACGACTACGAGTACCAAGCGGCCCGGTTCGCGCTGAGCCTAATGCGCGAAGCGGGAATAGGCGATCTCGATGCCTGGTTAGCCGATTTTGTCGAAACCGATTGGCGCTACGTCGAGGGCTTTTATCGCACCGGCGAGATTCCGCGCTGGGAGAACTGTGTCGCCGCAGCTCGAGCTCCCGTAGAACCGCTGCCGATTCCGCCGCTCATGCACCGGCGCGTCGAGGTGCGGTACGCGTTTTGAAGTGGCTATTTCGTCAGCACCACCGCGGGGCGCGAGACCAGCGAGGGCACCGCTTCGTCCACCGTGTCGAGGCCGGTGGCGAACGATAGTTCCTTCATGGTGCGCTCGGTGTCGGCCATCGAACTTGCCACCTGGTCGATCTGCCCCGACACATAATCCGGTTCTTGGCGATTGATCGCCAGTTCGCCAAGCGACTGGATCTTGTTTTCCAGGCGTTGGATTTCCAGGGCCAGCAGGTTGTAATTCTCGCGGGCCTTGGCGAGGTTTTCGAGCCGTTGCCGCGAGGTCTGCAAGCTGTCTTCGAGAGTTTTGCGGGCCCGATCGCGCGCCGGGCCATCGGGCTGCTGAGCGAGCCGGGCGAGTTGATCTTCGAACGACTTAATCGATCGCTCGAGCTGCTTCTGATCGGTCCGCTCCAGGAACTGTTCGAGGGTGTAGTGCGTGAACAGCAGCCGCAGATAGATCCACAACAGCCTGTCGAGCCCCGCGATCTGGAAACCTTCGAGCGGCAGCGACGGCGTCTCGTTGCCGGGGCTTTTGATCTGGCTCGCGAGTTGCCGCAGCTCGATGCAGCGATTGCGCAGCGATTGGAACCGCTGAAGTGCCGGCTTCGGCAAGGCGTTGAGGATGCGCGCAAGCGCCGCGTCGGCTGCCTGCGATTCGTTGCTGCTCGCCGCGGCCGAGGCGCGGGCGTTGACGTAGGCCTGGAACTTGGGATGACCGGCCAGCAGGCCGACGTATGCCACTTCGCCGGCCATCACTAGCGCGGCCAGCGCCTCGGGCAGCGGGCTGAGCGCGGCGAACCCCATGCCGCCGAGGAACGCCAGCAGGTTCCAGCGATTCACAAAGGCCGCCTGGAGATACTTGCCGAACGACACCGCAAAGCCTCGCATACCGATGGATCGACCGACGCCAATTTTACGTCATTTTACCGGCCGCTGGCGACCGGCTTCCAGTTCGGTGATTAGATCGCGGATGTAGCCGACGGTCTGCTGGAAGCGCGGATCGCGATGAATCTCGGCGGCCGGATACGCTGGCGGCTCGACCTTGATCTCGCGGACGATCGTCCCTGGTGCAGCGGTCATCACATAAATGCGGTCGCCGAGGAACACCGCCTCCTCAATGCTGTGCGTGATGAAGAACACCGTGGCTTCGACCTCGCGCCACAGGCGCACCAGCAGGTCTTGCATGTTCGAGCGCGTTTGTGGATCGAGCGCGCCGAATGGCTCGTCCATCAGGATGATCCGCGGCCGCAGGGCCAGCGTCCTGGCGATCGCGACGCGCTGCCGCATGCCGCCGGACAGCTCGTGCGGAAACTTCTCGGCGTCGGTGTCGACGTTCAGCCCGACGTGCTGCATCCAGTGCCGGCCCAGCTCGTCGCGCTCGCGCCGAGCGACGCCCATGCACTCGAGGCCGAAGGTGATGTTCTCCAGCACGCTGCGGTTGTCGAAGCTGGTGTAGTCCTGGAACACCATGCCGCGATCGGCCCCGGGCGCGGTGACCGGAGAGCCGAGCACCAGCACTTCGCCGCTGGTGGCCGGATGCTGCGGCTCTAAGGCGGCAATGAGCCGTAGGATGGTGCTCTTGCCGCAGCCGCTGGGGCCGAGCACGCAGATGAACTCCCCCTTGCCGACCAGGTCCTCGACGACAAACGTCACGTCGTGGATGGCGGTGTAGGCGTTGCTGCTGCCGGGGTTGTAGGTCTTAGTGACGTGGCGGAACTCGACGACGTGCGGCCGGGCGATCTCGGCAGGGCGGCGCACATGGTCGAGCACCTCGCCCATGCCGATCGGCTGAGCCGCGGGTTCCGTCGCAACGGCGGTAGTCGGCGCCTCGCTCACGATACCGGCTCCTGCCGAGCGGGCTTCTCGGGCAAAAAGCCTTCGGGAGCACGGGTGCGGCGGAGAAAGATGCTTGTCGCGTCCTCAATCAGGTGGCTAGCGCCGCGGGCGCCGAGGCGCAGCACTCCCGCGCCACCGTAGCGGTGCGGGAACAATTCTTTCTGCACCCAAAACAGCACGCGATCGATGGCGAACGCCACCAGGGGAATGATCAGCAGCACCAGATAGATCGGCTCGCGCAGGCCGCGGCGCTGCGAGGTGATGATGATGTCCCCCAGGCCGCCCGATTCGCCGCCGAGCTTTACCACTTCGGCCAGCATGATGTAGCCGAACGCGAGGCCGAACAGTAGCCGCAGCGAGTTGAACACGTCGGGCATTGCCAGTGGCACGAGCACCTTCATCACCACCTGCCGGCGGCTGGCGCCGAGCGTGAGTGCGGTGTCGACGTATTGCTGGCCGACGTCAGCCACCGCTCGGGCGGTATCGGAGACGATGAACGCCACACAGGCGATGAAAATGAACATCACCTTCTGCAACTCGCCGATGCCGAACAGCGAGAAGGTGAGCGGGATGAGCGCCGCGACCGGCACGTAACGGCCGAAGAGCATGATCGGGGCGAAGAACGCCCGGAACGACGCCAGGCAGCCGCACAGAACGCCGACGGGCAGGCCGACGATCGTCGCCAGGCCGAAGCCGAGCGCCACGCGCCGCAGGCTGGCCGCCGCGTTGCGCGTGAGCGCCTGGTCGAACCAAAGCTGGTGGAATTTCTCGAACGTTTCGCTGGGGCTGGGCAACTGCGCGTAACCAACGATACGCTGTTCCGGCTCATCGGGCGGTGCCCAGGTGACGAACCACCACAGGAGCCAGCAGGCGCCCAGGCAGACCGCCCCCCACGCAACCGCCTCGGCCGTAGTCGGCTCGCGGCGCAACGACCAGAACCTCCGCCAGCGCCGGAGGAGGAACGAGTCGGAGTTGGTTGGTTGTTGAGACATGGCGATCACTCGCTCGTGACGGCGGAGGAATTAACAACCCCTCTCCCTTTGGGAGAGGGTGGTCGCCGCCGCGGCGCGGCGGGTGAGGGTGAAGCGGGTACTCGGCATCCGTGCCGCCGCTCCCTCATCCGGCCTTCGGCCACCTTCTCCCGGTGGGAGAAGGGCAGGTGGAACGTTCACCCTTTCTCCGCCGAGTACACTTTGATCTCGACGCGGCGGTTGCGGGCGTGGTTGTCGGGGTCGTTCGGGTCGGCGGGCACGTCCCAGCCCATGCCCACGGCGGTGAACTGGTTGGGATCGAGCTTGTACTTGCTCACCAGCGCCTCTTTCACCGCGTTGGCGCGGTTCTGCGACAGCTCTTTCACCAGCGTGTCGGGCACTCGGCCGCGCATCGAGCTGTCGGTGTGGCCTTCGATGATCACGTGGGCGGCACCGAACTGGCCGACCATCTTGGCGATGTCTTCGAGCACCGCGTCGACCTGCGGATCGTACAGCTCGTCGATCGTTTTGCCGTCTTGGGTCTTCGTGACCATTTTGTGCAGGTCCCAACTGTTGGGATAAAAATGGATGATGATCGTGTTGGTGAGAATCTCGTCCTGCTCGGCGGTGATCTCCTTGACGGTCTTGGGGGCGAGCTGGATGCGGTACTCGTCTTTCTGCGACGAGTATTTCTTGTCCTGGCCGAGCTTCTCGATCATCGAGAAGTCCATCACCTGGTCGAACGGCACCGGCTGGTGCGTGATGCTGCCGATGCGGCGATACAGGTAATAAGCCTGGTTCCAGACACGCTCGAAATTCGTCGGGTTGTTCTGGTTCAGGAAGAACTGGTAGTTCTCGGCCCAGTTGGTGTTGTGGGCGTCGTTGAACATGTTGATCGTGTCGCTGGCCGGGATGTTGTAGCCGGTGGCCATCAACTCGGCGCAGTGCTGCTTTTTCTTCTGGTCCTTGAGGTCAGCCATGCCGTCGAAGATGCCGCGCACCAGGGCGTCGATGATTTCGGGATGATCTTTCGAGAAATCGGCTCGGGCGAACCACACGTCGGCGATCAGCTTGTTCGCCGTCTGCGTGTTCACCAACATGCGGTTCCCCTTCACCTTTTCCAGGTTGTAGATGTCGGGGGACCAGCTCACGACGCCCGAGATATCCTTTCGGGCGTTGAACGCGGCGGCGGCCTGGAACGCGTCCTCAGTGAAGATCATGTTCACTTCGCTGGGCTGCACGCCGCCAGAGACGAGCATGTTGAGCGCGAAGTAATGCGACGGCGAGTTGGCGCTGAGCACCAGTTGCTTGCCGCGGAGGTCGGCGACGGTCTTGATCCCCTCGCGGACCACGATGCCGTCGCCGCCGTTCGACCAGTCGACCTGCTGATAGATGCGCGGCATGATCCGTGAGTCGCGCGGCTTGCCCGCATCGTCAACGAACCCTTGCATGAACAGCGGGATCATGTCGAGCGTGCCCCAGCCGATCTGGATGTCGCCGGTGGCGTAGGCGTCGCGCATTGCGACGGGATTGTCGATCAGCACCAGGTCGACCTTAAACTCGCTGCCGTCGGCCGCCTTCCACGTTTTGCCGGCCTTGAAGCCTTCGTTGGCCAGGATGATCGGTCCCCAACCGGCCCACACGTTGAGCGCGAACCGCACCGTGTTGTGTTCGAGCTTGTAGCCGCTGATCCCTTTGACGTCCGGCAGCCGCTCGGCCGGCTTGAACTTGTATTCCTTGACCGTGGTGATTCCTTCGCTGCTCGGTTCCTCGACGTGCTGCGGCAGTTGGATCGGCTCGTCCCCCTTGCCGCCCGCGACGGGCGCCTTGGGCGCGATCAAGTCGGCCTTGTACGCCGCCAGCGCCACCAGGCCGCCGACGACCAGGAACAATGCGATGTAGAACGGTGCTTTGGGTTGACCGGCCATGTTGTTGCCGCCCTCGAAAAAATGTTGCCGCGCTCGATGTGGTTGTGTTCGTTAGCCGCGGAACGCGGTCTTTGGTCGTGCTTCCTGGAACGTGTGCAGGACTTGCATGACGTCGTAGCTGGTCAGCTCGCAGAGCAGTTGCGTCACGCGCTCGTGCAGCTCCGGTGACAGCTGCGGCTCGATCTCGCGCATCAAGGCAACGAGCCGTTGCTCCTGGGCTTGCAGCTCCGAGGCTTCGATGCGTCCGTCGGCCATCGCCGCGACGAACGATTCGAGCCGCCGGGCTTGCTCATCGATCACCGGCTTGTTGGTGGCGGTGTCGAACCAGCTTGAGCTGTTGCCTGCGTTGATTGCCATGCGGACTCCTCTAAATCACTGGTAGGGTGTGTCGAGCACAGCGAGACGCACCACTCGCGGTCTCGGTGCGTCGCGCTGCGCTTGACGGCACCCTACGGACAACTCAGCTCTTCTCCAACAATTGCCGGATTGCGGCCATGCGCTCTTGCAGCTCGGTGCGCCCGGCCGGCTGCGCCACGCGCTGGCGCCATGCCGGCGTGAGAAACTTGCGTTGCGTGCACTCGAGCACAGCCGCGATCTCTTGCATTTCTTTTTCCAGCCCCTGGGCCGACGGGATGAATTCGTCGGCCGCTCGCTCGATATCCCCGGCCGTTAGCTTATCACGTTTTTCGGCCAATGCCGCACGACGGCCTGCGAGCACGATGCTTTCCAGATCGGCGCCGCTGAGGTTGCGATCGGGCGAAATCTTCGCTAACTCGTTGTCCGGCAGCGAGATTTTGTTTTTGCGCGCCATGGCACGCAGCATGGCAGCAATCTCGTCGGCATCGTGCGGATAAAACAGCGGAATGTGCACCTCGGCGCGCCCTTGACGTTTCAAATCGATCGGCAACCGATCGGGGCGGCTGGTGAGCAGCATCCAGATGATTCGGCCGCGATACGCCGTGTCGCCCATCTGCGCGGCGATCATCGAGAACATCCGGCTCGAAGTGCCCGAGTCCCCTTCGGCCGTGCGATCGCCGAGCGCCGCGTCGGCCTCGTCGATGATCACCACCACCGGCCCCAGCGAGCGCAGCACGGTGAGCACCTGTTCCAGGTTCCCTTCCGTCTCGCCGACATACTTGGAGCGGAAGTTCCGCAGCTTCACGCAGGGGATGCCGATCTCGCCGGCGTAGCACTCGGCCAGGAACGTCTTGCCAGTGCCCACGGGGCCGCAAATCAGGTAGCCCATCGGCGCGGTGTCGAGCTTGCCGCGTAAAATCCAATCGGCGTCCTGTTTCAGTTGCTCGATCGCAGCGCCGTGGCCAACGACCAGGTCGAGCTTCACGCGCGGCTCGACGAACTCGACGAGCCCTAGGCATTGGCGCTCGATCAGCGATTTTTTCACTTCGCCCAGGCGGCGGCGATCGTCGTTCGCTGCGCCGCGCTGCGAGAGTAGGACTTGCAGGCTCACCAGTCCCAGGCCGCTCGAAGTCTCGGCGATCTCACGCGAATTGACCGTCGCCGCGGCGGCGTTCTCGTCGACGAGCCACTGGGCGAAACGTTCGCGCTCGGCGGTGTCGGGCATCGGCACCGCAATCGTGCCGACGTGCGGATCGCGCACCAGCCGGTCGTTCAACTCCGTCAGCTTCTCGGCCACAAGGCAGAAGGCGATGTTGAGCCGCTTGATGTACGGGTTTTGCGCCCAGGTGAGCAATCGCACCAGCCGGCCGGCATCGCTGCGAGCCACCGTTGCCAAGTCACCGGCGGGGGCGAGGTACTGCGCGTACTCGAAGACCACGGCAATCCGTTTGCGCTGCTCGGGCTTTTCTTCGAGCAGATTCCGCTCGACGAGCTGATCGATCGCTGCGAGCACGCGATCGGGTTCGCGCGGCCAGGTGCCCACCTCGCCGAGGCGCGCGGACAGGTACTTCACCATCGACTGCAACCGCGCCGCGTTGCTGCCAGCCAGCGGGCGTAGTCCCTTGGCAGCGTCGTGCGCCAGGACAATGTCCCACGAGCCGAACACCTGCGTGGCCAGGAACTCGGGCAGGTTCGAGTACGTGGCGCCGTCGCCATCGGGGGAGCGGATCAGGTCGTGCACGTTGCCGTGCAGCAGGAACATGCAGGTGGTGCCCGAGAAATACAGCTCGGCAAGTTGCCGCGCCCAAGGCGGGTACCACTCGGGCAAATTCGCGGCGTGCGATTCCATCGTGAGGATCGACTTACGCCTTGGCCTTTTGCTTCTCGGTGACCGGGCCGAGCTCTTTGGCCGTTTGCGCCGCCGGCGAGGTTTCGGGCGTCACCAGCCCGGACGAGATTTCGAAGTCGCGCAGTGCCTGGTCGCCCATCGCCTTTTCCATGGCCTGCTCAGCCTTGATGTCGGCGATCCCTTCGCCCGACAGGTCGGCAGCGACGCGGACTTTCGCCCGGTTGAGGCCGATCTTATCCTGGATCACCTCTTCGATCTGGCCGAAGTCGGTCGTCACGTCGAAGTTGAAATCGGTCGCGAGCTTGGCCATCTCGGCCTCGGCCCGGCTCATCTTCAACTCGGCGTCGTACTTGGCGATCTTGTCGCGGACCTTCGACAGCTTGCCGGTGGCGTGCTTGATCTTGGTGACGTTATTGTTGTACGACTCTTCGTGCAGCTTAAGCTGCCCTTCGTTCTCGGCCAGCTCTTGCTTGGCCTTTTGCAGTTCGAGGGCGAACCTTGCCGCCGTGTCGCGATCGCCGGCTTGCAGGTAGGCCTTCACCTTGGCTTCGAGCGATTGAACGTGGGCACGCGAGTTGGCGACTTGCCGGCCGACGCGCTCGACCAAGGCGCGATATTGCTCGAGCCCCTCGCGACCTTCCTTGAGTTGGTTCACTGCCAGGTCGTACTCGTACTGCATCTGCGCGATCGGATCGGCGGTCCAAAAGAAATTGGCCACCTTGTTGATCTGCGCTCCGAGCGTCTTCCACAACTTGCCAAGAATCACGGCCCCACCCAACCTTTCGTAAGCAACGGGTGCAGTTATTTCTTATCGTGCTCGCGGCACCAGGCGATTTTCTCGGCGGTGGTTGTCGGCACCGGTCCGCCGGCCGCCTTCGCGGGTGCAGCCTGTGGCGCGGGAGGCGGCACGGGCTCCGGTTCAGGTTCCGCGGCGACAACCGGCTCGGGTTCTGGTTCCGGCTCGGGGGGCGGAGGTGGCGGCGGCGGTGCCTTGGGCTTCGGCGGCGCGGCGGCGGGTGCAGCACCCCCGGCGCTCTTCGCACGTGCGGCGGCGAGAATATCAGCCGTGGAAGGCTTCGGTGAAGCGGCGGCCGGTGGCGCCGGTATCTTGGCGCGAGCGGCGGCAAGAACGTCGGCGGTCGATTTCTTGCCGGCGCCGGCAGCGCGGGCCGCCTCGTCGGGCGATTTGTTTTCAGGCGCCGCGGGTTCGGGGTTCGGCTTGGTCTTCTCGGGCGCCTTCTTCTCCGGCTTCTTTTCAGCCTCGGCCGGCTTGGGAAGCGGAGCCTCGACGACGCGCAGCCACGTGGGATCGATGTCGTACCAGCCGATGTTGTTGTAAGCGTCGAACTCCACGAGCGCGCGACCGCTCATGTTCACGGTCTTCACCTGGCCGGTTTGACCGTGAAACCGCGCCAACTCCGGGCGGCTTTCATCGACGACGACGTATTTATCGGTGTACTGGCGCTTGAGGCTTTCGACAGCATCGAACATCGGCGCAGAAACCCCGCAGAAGACGAGAGACTTTTTCCCCTCACGATGCGACCGGCATTCTCGGCGATCAGGGCGCGGGAATCAAGGACAGCGTAGCTGACGGACTAGGGGCTACGGCGGCGTTCCAACGGCAACCCCCTAGCCCGTAGTCTGTCGCCCGTAGTCTGTCGCCCGTTGCCTTGCCGCTACTCGTCGAAGCGAATCTCAAGAATCTCGAAGCGCATCGTCCCCTTGGGGACCGGAATCTCGACGCGGTGGCCGACCTTTTTGCCCACTAGGCCTTGGGCCAGCGGGCTGGTAATCAGAATCTTTCCCGCGTCGTAATCCTCGTCGCCGGCGCCAACCAGGGTGAACTGCTCTTCGTCGCCGAAATCGAGGTCCCGCACCACCACCGTCGAGCCGAATACCACTTCATCTTTCGGCAGCGTGGCGGTGTCCATGATGCGGGCCCTGCTGAGCTTGTCGCGCAGCAGGTTGATCTTGGCTTGCAGCATGCCTTGCGACTCGCGTGCCCCGTGATACTCGGCATTTTCCTTGAGATCCCCTTCGCCGCGGGCTTCAGCAATCCGCTCGGCGATCTTGGGCATCTCCACGTCTTCCATCTGCTTCAGTTCAGCCGTCAGCTTGTCGTAACCGCTGCGGCTCATGGGAATCACGTCCATCGCGACCACCTGTATCAAAAGGCACAAAAAAAAGCGGCCTCTGGGCAGCGATGCCGAGGCCGCGAAGTCAGCGATTATTTTGGCGAGGTTGCGGCGGCGTGTAAAGCGCCGCGCGGCGACGCATTGCCCAGGATCGCCATGCCACCCTCAGAAAAAACCCCGGCCTGGATGAGCAAAGCTCATCCAGGCCTGCGGGGCATTTCTGGCCAGGCGGAAGCCAGAAAGCTTCTGTTGGCGAAGCCAATTCTCAGGCGTCGGCGTTGTGGCCGGTGAGGGCGAAGTCCGGATAGCCCAGCGTTCCCATTTCGGGAATATCGAGCCCTTCGGTTTCGACCTCGGCACTGACGCGCAGCGGGGTGATCAGGTTGCTGACCTTGAACCAGACGTAGGCCATCACGAAACCAAACACCGCCACGACGATCGCATCGAGGCACTGGGCCCAGAGCTGCGTCATATCGCCGAACAAGGCGCCGCGCACGCCGTCGGCGCCGTATTTGGTCACCATCTCTTCGCGGATCACGCCGTTCCAGCCGGCACCGTACTTGCCGTTGGCGAAGATGCCCAACGAGATCACGCCCCAGATGCCGTTGACGCCATGGACCGAGATGGCACCGACCGGATCGTCGACCCCCATCTTGTCCCAGAAGAAGACGCTCAGCACGACCACCACGCCGGCGATCGCGCCGATCAAGGCGGCAGCCCAACTATCGACGAACGCGCAGGGGGCGGTGATCGCCACCAGGCCGGCGAGCATGCCGTTGCACATCATCGACGGATCAGGTTTCATCCCCTTGAGCATCATGAACACCATGCACCCCAGCGCGCCGGTGACGCTGGCCAGCATGGTGTTGACCACACACACGCTGATCCGCAGATCGGTGCCCGAGAGCGTCGAGCCTGGATTGAAGCCGAACCAGCCGAAGGCCAGGATGAACGTTCCGGCGATGACCATCGGGATGTTGTGACCAGGGATCGCCTGCGGCTTGCCGTTGACGTACTTGCCGATGCGCGGACCGATGACAATGCCGCCGGCCAGTGCGATCGCACCACCCATGGCATGCACCACGCCGGAACCGGCGAAGTCGACGGCACCGTGGCCTAGATTCCAGTTGAGTCCCGACTGCGCCAGCCAGCCGCCGCCCCACACCCAGTTGGCAAAAATACAGTACGGCGCCGCTACCCATATTCCGTAAAGACAGAAGTTCTTCCAACTCCAGCGCTCGGCCATCGTGCCGGTCGGGATTGTGGCGGTGGTGTCCATGAACACCATCATGAAGAAGAACAACGCCATCACGCTCACATCGTCGACACCGTGCAGGAAGAAGCCCTTGGTGCCCAACAGGCCGTACTTGAACAGGCTTGGATTGGTCGGGTCGGTATTCTCGATGCCGACGCCGGCGTTCATCGCCGACAAGCCTGGCCCGAGCGAGGCGTACCAGCCTGGCGGCACCGGGCCGTTGAACCAGTTGCCCCAGCCGAAGGCAAAGCCATACACCCAGAATGCCAGGCATCCGAGGGGATAAATCATCATGTTCATGGCCATCGTGTGGGCCGCGTTCTTGGCGCGGCACAAACCCGCTTCGACCATCGCGAAGCCCGCCTGCATGAACATCACCAGGAAGCCGGCGATGAGCGTCCACACCATGTTGATCGAGAACAGGTTGTGGGCGACGCGGTCGTACAGGCCGGCAACGGTTTGACCGGCCGGGTCACCGTCGCCGACCGGACCGGCCGACGGCGTGGTCCAATAGCCGGCATTCCCGCCGGTCGGATCGGGCCACTTCTTTCCTTCTGGATCGGAACCGGTGAAGTACGGGGGCACCGGTGCAGGTGCCGCCGCAGCATCGGCTGCCGCCGGCTCCTCTTTTGCTGGCGCGTCTTTTTCCTGCGCCTGGAGCGCCGATACCGCCAAACAACCGAACACCAAACTCGCCACAGCTAGCCAACACCATCGAGTTCGCATCATTGAAGAGCCCTCACATTAAGGTTCTTGAACCGCACAGGTGCGAGATGGGATGGAAAGCTCAGGGAAGGGATGCATCCGCCTTGCTACCATTCCGGCAAGACCCGCCTGCGGAAAACTCGCGCACCGAAAGCACGATGCGCAGAACAATCGCCTATCCAACGCGCACGCGCACGCTGGCGAACGGCGGCGCAAGCAATGATTGCGCCATAACGCTATCGCGGCAGTGTGTTAGCGAGCCGGGACAGCTCCCTGGCGCTACAATGACATAATGTCGTAATGGTTTGCGCGAAGATTACAAAATCGTCTGGTTGGCGGCGAAGCGATGACCTTCGCCTCAATCGATGCGCAATTAGGCAAGAGCCGCAAATCTCCTAAGCGATCGCTAACATGCTTGACGACCCTGGGAAAGCCGTTTTAGTATGGCGCTCGGGGGTGACTCTGCCTCGATGGAGACACCGCGATGAGAAGTGACGGCTGGTTTGCGGTGGTGCCGGTGCTTTTGGCGTCGCTCGCGGCGAACGCTGAAGCACAATCTCCTTCGTTACGGAATGAGTTGCCCCCGACCGGATTCTCACCGTATCGACCGGTGATGCCCAATCCGTTCGGCCCGTACGATCTGCTCGGAGGTTTCGCACGCGCGGCGATCACCGCGCCGCAGCCGAGCGGGCACACGATCACTCCCACCGGGCTCAACGGATACGTGTACCAGCCGACGTACGATTGGCCCGAGCGCACCGACAGCTCGCAATCTCCGCTGATCGGGCCGGGCGCGATGCCAGGCACGATCGCAAAGATCGGCCAGCCAGCCAGCGTCGCCGGGCTTCCGCCACTGCCGACGCCCTTGGCTCCCGCTGCATTAGCTCCTGCTGCCGCGCCGACAGCATCGGTCGCTGCGAGCCGCGACATGTCGGTCGGCGACATGCTCGATGCGGCGATTGAAACGCTGCGATCCGGACAGTACGCTGCCGCGGCGCGTTGGGCCGACGAAGCGACGACCGCCGACGCCCAGCAAGGTCTGGCGTACCTCGTCGAGATGCACGCGTGCTTCGCACTCGAGCGATACACCGACGCCGCCGACGCGTTACGGCGGGCGACCGCGGTGCTGCCGCAGTCGCAGTGGGGAGCAATCCTTGATCGGTATCGCGAGTATTACCAGGCGACGCGCTACACCGATCATCTCGTGGCGCTTGAACGCTGGGTGATCGACCATCCGCGCGACGAAGCAGCTCAGTTGCTGCTGGGTTATCACGCAGTGTTTTTGGGTCAGGTGCCCGCGGGCATCGAGCATTTGCGCCGCGCCGTCGAGCTGCTGCCGAGCGATGGCGCCGCCGTGGCACTCCTGACGATGTTTGCCGGAGCACCGGTCGCTCCGGCCGACAGCGCGGCTTCTGCGGTGCCGCGCGAGTTCTAGCAGGACGCTGCAAAACTCGCTGGACGGGGATGCTACAGCGTTTGCGCGGTGAGCGTTCTGTTCCTCGTGATGAAGGATGATCGCGATGCGCGGCAAGCGAGACAACCAGGGCAAGATGTTTTTCACGATCGACGTCGAGGCACGGGTGCGGGCGGATCATCCGCTGCGGTCGCTGAAGCGGATGGTGGACCGGCATCTGCACAGCTTGCAGGAGCGGTTCGAGACGGCCTATGCGCGGACGGGTCGGCCGAGCGTGCCTCCGGAGCGGCTGCTCAAGGCGCTATTGCTGCAGGCCTTGTATTCGATCCGCAGCGAACCGGAAAAAATGCCCGGGACGGACCCCGATCAACGACACAACGACCGTTTTGCAGCGCCGTGCTAGAACGGCCACTGCTTACCCAAGGCGGCTTTTTGGGAAGCCGCGAGTGTCGCGATCCCCTTGCGGGCGAGCTTGAGCAGGGCCGCCAACTGGGCGTCGTCGAACGTGGCCTTCTCGCCAGTCCCTTGTACTTCGACGAACCGGCCGGAGCCGGTAAGCACCACGTTCATATCGACCGCGGCATCCACGTCCTCGGCATAATCCAGATCGAGCACCGGGTGGCCCGCGACGATGCCGACGCTCACAGCCGCCACGTTGTCGGTAAGCGGCCTGCGACCCGGAATGGGGAGCGTCGCCAGCGAGTGTACCGCATCGGCCAAGGCAATGAACGCGCCGGTGATGCTCGCGGTGCGGGTGCCGCCGTCGGCTTCGAGCACATCGCAATCGACCGTGATCATCCGTTCGCCGAGCGCTTCCAGGTCGACCACCGCGCGCAGGCTGCGGCCGATCAGCCGCTGGATCTCGGTGGTGCGGCCGTCGATTTTCGCACCGCGTTCACGCGCCTTTCGCGGGCTGGTGCTGCCGGGCAACATGCTGTACTCGGCCGTCACCCAGCCGCGCCCCTGTCCCTTGAGCCACGGCGGCACCTGCGCTTCGATGCTCGCCGTGCACAGTACGGTGGTGCGCCCGGCTTGAATCAACACGCTGCCAGGTACCGAGCGCGTGTAGCGGCGCTTGATCTTCAGCGGGCGAAGTTCGTCGGCCGTGCGGCCGTCGTGCCGTGGCATAGCGAGTTGAGGGCAGTAGGCAGAGGGCAGATCGCAGTGCAACGATAGCTGCTCGTCTTCCCTCTGCCTACTGCCCTCTGCCTACTGCCCTCTGCCGACTACCCTTGGGCACCCAGCAACCACGCCAGGATGCCCTTCTGCACGTGCAGACGGTTCGCGGCCTGCTGAACAACGATGCTGTTCGGGCCGTCGATCACATCGTCGGTCACTTCTTCACCGCGATGGGCCGGCAGGCAGTGCAGGAAGTACGTCCCCTTGGGAGCGGCGGCCATCAATTTGCCATTCACCTGGTAGTGGGCAAACGCACCGCGGCGAGTTTCAGACTCAGCTTCCTGCCCCATGCTCGTCCAGACGTCGGTGTACACCGCCGCCGCGTGCTTGAGCGCCTTGCGCGGGTCGGTCGACACCGTCATTTCCAGCTCCGGCACGTCGCGCTTCAGGCTGGCAAGAAACTCCTTGTCGAAATGGTACCCCTCGGGACCGGCGAAGGCGAATCGCATCTCCATCTTGCCGCAGCCGAGGGCCAGGCTGCGAGCGACGTTGTTCGCGTCGCCAACGTAGGCAAGCGTCTGCCCTTCCAGTGGGCCGATCAACTCGCGCAGCGTGTACAGGTCGGCCAATGCCTGGCAGGGATGTTCGTGGTCGGTCAGGCCGTTGATCACCGAGCAGGGGCTGAATCGGGCCATCTCCGCGGCTTTGCTGTGCTCGCGCGTCCGCACCACAATGGCGTCAACGTACTCGCCGAGCACCCGGGCGAAGTCGCCGATCGATTCGCGCGAGCCCCAGCCGACATCCTCGCCCAGGAACAAGCTCGATCCGCCGAGGTGGCTAATTCCCGCCTCGAAACTCACGCGCGTCCGTAGGCTGGGCTTCTCGAACAGCAGGGCCAGCACTCGGCCAGGCAACAGCGGCTCACGCAGTCCCTGTTCGTACTTGCTTTTCAGGTCTTCGGTGATCGCGAAGATCCGCTCGACTTCGCCGCTCGACAAATCGGCCAGGCTGAGAAGGTGTCGCATCGCGCGGCTCGCCGGGGCTAGCTCTGGGCTTTCAAGGCGGCGGCGATCACGTCGCAGCCTTCGTGAGCCTGTTCTTCCGAAAGGTTGAGTGCCGGCAGGAGCCTCACCACCGTGCCATGCGTGGCGTTGATCAGCACGCGCTCGTCGAGGCAGGCGCGAACGATGGGCGCCGCGTCGATCGAAAGCTCGATGCCAACCATCACGCCCAGCACGCGCACTTCACGAATCAGATCGCAGCGACCTTGCAGCTCGACGAATCGCTGGCGGAACAGCTCGCCGATCCGGCGGCCATGCTCGAGCAGGTTGTCGCGCTCGATCATCTCGAGCGTCGCGATGCCGGCCCGGGCGGCGATTGGGTTGCCGCCGAACGTCGCGGCGTGCATGCCCGGCCGCAGGCTGGGGGCGATGGCCGCCGTGGTGAGCATCGCCCCGCCGGCAATCCCTCCGCATACCGCCTTGGCCAGCGTCATTACGTCGGGCGTCACGTCGTAATGCTGGTAGGCGAACCAGTGCCCGGTGCGACCGCAGCCGGTCTGCACCTCGTCGAACATCAGCAGCAAGTTGTGCTCGTTGGCCAATCGGCGCAGGCCTGGCAGGAACTCGGCAGGGGGCAGATTCACGCCTCCCTCGCCTTGGATTGGCTCGACGAGGATTGCGCACGTCTCATCGTCGATCAGTCGTGCGACCGCCTCCAGATCGCCGAACGGCGCGTAGCTGAAACCGGCCATCAGCGGGCCGAGCCCTTCGTGATACTTGGGCTGGGCCGTGGCGGTGATCGCTCCCATCGTGCGACCGTGGAAGCCGCCTTCGAAGGTGATGATCTTGTAGCGCCGACCTTGGGCGTGCAGCCGCGCGAGCTTGATTGCCGCCTCGTTCGCTTCCGCGCCGGAGTTACAGAAGAACGCCTGCCCGCCGAAGCTGCGATCGCTGAGCGCCTTGGCCCACAGGCCTTGCACCTCGGTGTGCCAGGTGTTGGGAACGTGGATCAGCGTGGCGACTTGTTCTTGCACGGCCCGCACCACCGGCTCGGGACAGTGCCCCAGCAGATTGCAGCCCCAGCCTGGGAACAGGTCGAGATAACGGTTTCCTTCGCTGTCCCAGACGTACGATCCTTCGCCGCGTACCAGCGACACGGGATAGCGGTTGTAGTTCGGGACAACGTAGCGCTTGAACAGCTCGATCGTTTCGGTGGAGCTGAGCGTGTCGATCGTGCTCATTTGCTTTTGACAATCTCCGTGCCGACGCCGCGGCTGGTGTAGATTTCGAGCAGCAGCGAGTGCCGCTGCCGGCCGTCGATGATGTGCACTTTGCGCACTCCGCGTTCGACCGGTTCGACGCAGGCTTCGATTTTGGGGATCATTCCCGCGTCGACCGCGCCGCTGTTGATCAGCTCGCGGGCCTCGTCGACGGTGAGCGATTGCAGCAGCGATTCGGCGTCTTCCTTGTCGCGGCGCACGCCGTTCACGTCGCTGAGGAACACCAGCTTCTCGGCCCCCAAGGCCACGGCCACTTCCATCGCCGCCGTGTCGGCATTGACGTTCAGCTTTTGGCCACGGTCGTCGATGCACATCGACGGAATGACCGGCACGACGCCGGCGTAGCAGAAGTTCTCGATCACCGTGCGCTCGACGCGGGTCACGTGCCCCACGTAGCCCAGGTCGATTGGCTCGCCGTTGGTGGCCGGCAGCGAAAGGCGCTCGCCGTGCAACACGTTGAGGATGCGGTGAAAGTTCAACGGCGCCGAGCGGCCCCCGAGCTCTTCGATTCGGGTGGCAATGAACTCGTTGGTTTCGTAGGCCAGCACGCGCTCGACGATGTCGCGCGTCGCCGCGTCGGTATAGCGGCGCCCCTGGATGAATCGCGGCTCCAGTCCCGCGGCAGCCATTGCCTGGTTAATCTTCGCCCCGCCGCCGTGCACGACCACCGGGCGCATGCCAACGGTTTCCATGAAGATAATGTCCAACAGCAGGTGCCGCAGGGCGTCTTCATTCTCCAGCACGCTGCCGCCGAGCTTGATGACCGTCACCTTGTCGCGGAACTTGCGGATCCACTCCATGGCCTCGATCAGCACGTCGGCCTTGCGGATGGCGGTTTCCGTCTTCAGCGGTCGAGCGGCCTTCTGGCCTTCAGGCACCGTGCCAGGCATCCGTCGTGTTCCACGATGTTCCAGTGGTGAATTCTGCGGCGACAAGAACCTCATATTGTAGAAATGCCCTGGACGCTATGCTAGGGGTTCGGTGGGCCGGCGAGGCCGCCGGTGCTTAGCGGCCGCGTCCACGCGGCCATGTTGAATGGTGCGGAGAAAGAATCGACGGATGACCAGGCAGACGGCGATCGTGTTGGCGGCGGGCAAAGGCACGCGGATGAAGTCCGATTTGCCCAAGGTGCTAGTGCCGGTCTGCGCGCGGCCAATGATCGAATATGTGTTAGACACGCTCGAGGCCGCGGGGTTCGATAGAATTCTGGCGGTCGTCGGCTACCGCAGCGACCTGGTTCGCCAACGGCTGGCCGATCGCCGGAATGTGACATTCGTCGAGCAGACCCAACAGCTTGGCACCGGGCATGCCGTGATGATGTGCCGCGAAGCCCTGGCGGAGCGCTGCGACCAGGCGACCAGCGAACCGGTGCTGATCGTCGCCGGGGATTCGCCGATGCTCCAGCGCGATTCGGTCGCCGAGCTGCTCGACGAGTTCCGCCGCACCCGTCCGGCCTGCCTGTTGGGCACCGCCCGGAAGGAAAATCCCCGCGGGCTGGGGCGCATCGTGCGCGGCGCCGACGGTTCGTTCAACGCAATCGTCGAAGAGAAGGATGCCACGTCCGAGCAGCGCAAGATCACCGAAGTGAACATGAGCACCTACGTCTTCAATTGCCGCGATTTGCTCATGGCGCTAGAGCGTCTGCGTGCCGAGAACGCGCAGGGCGAGTACTATTTGACCGATTGCCCGGGAATCTTGCATCGCGCCGGCCGTCCCGTCGCGGCGATCACCGTGCTGAAGCCGATGGAAACCTTGAGCATCAACACGCCCGAGGAGCTCGCCGTCGTCGAAGAGGCGATGCACACCAGCCGGGCCGCGAGCGCACCAAGCCAGCATCGGAATCCATGAACGACTTAAAGATCTTCAGCGGCCGGGCGAACGCACAGCTCTCGCGCCGCATCTGCGACTACCTGGGTTTGCCGAATGGCGCGATCTCGATCGGCAACTTTCCCGACGGCGAAATCTCGTGCAAGGTCGACGAGGATGTGCGCGGCCGCGACGTGTTCCTGGTGCAGCCCACCTGTCCGCCGGTGAACGAGAACCTGATGGAGCTCTTGATTATGATCGAGAGCTGCAAGCGGGCCAGCGCCGAGCGCGTGACCGCCGTGATGCCGTACTACGGCTATGCCCGGCAGGACCGCAAGGACGAAGGACGCGTGCCGATCACCGCGAAGCTTGTCGCCAACCTCATTGTGCGTGCGGGGGCTGATCGTGTGCTCACGATGGACCTGCATGCCCCGCAAATCCAGGGGTTCTTCGACGTGCCGGTCGATCATCTCTACGGCGCGCCGGTGCTCAACGATTACTTCAAGCAGATGCGCCTCGACGAGGACGATATCATCGTGGTCAGCCCCGACGAAGGGAGCATCAAGCGAGCGCTGGGGCACGCCAAGCGATTGAACGCCCGGTTGGCGATCGTCGACAAGCGCCGTAGCAGCGCCGAGAAGACCCGCCAGGAAAACATCATCGGCGCGAGTGTCCAGGGAAAGATCGCACTGATGTTCGACGACATGATCAGCACGGCTGGCAGTATCTGCGGCGCCGCGTCGAAGCTGCATGAGGCCGGTGCCCGCGAAATCTACGTCGGCGCGACGCACGGCGTGCTGTGCGGCAAGGCGATCGAGAACCTCGCCGCCGCACCGATCAAGGGTCTCGTCGTCACCGACACCATTCCGCTGCCGCGCGAGCGCAGGCTCGACAAGATCACCGTGCTCAGCGTCGCCCCGCTGTTGGGCGAGGCGATCAAGCGCATCCATCGCAACGAATCGGTCAGCCGATTGTTCGACGATGACTAGTTAGCCGCGTCGCTTGCGACGCGCGTTACAAGTAACGCGGCTAACTATCGCGGCATTCCGCGTCCCAATCCTGCGGTTCGATCTGCACCGTGAGGTGGTCGAAGCCGAAGCGGTCGTGAAGAGTGCGGCGCAAACTATCGAGCAGCTCACGGTACGGCGGCGCACGGTCGGCCACCACGTGCGCAGCCAGCGCGTGTACGCCGCTAGTGATGGTCCAGATGTGCAGGTCGTGAACTGAAATCACGCCGGGAAGGGCCTTGATCGCGTCGCGCACCTCGTCGACGTCGATCCCCGCCGGGGCGCCTTCCATCAGGATCGAAACCGATTCCTGCACCAGCCCCCAGGCACTGGCGACGATCAGCACGCCGATCACGATCGAAATCGCCGCGTCGACCCAATACCAGCTGAACGCCCAGAT
This sequence comes from Pirellulales bacterium, assembly GCA_036272935.1. Taxonomy (GTDB): domain Bacteria; phylum Planctomycetota; class Planctomycetia; order Pirellulales; family PNKZ01; genus DATAXP01. Next base: position 119,885 of record DATAXP010000083.1, read on the forward strand.
CAGCACACCGGCGAGCATCGCCCCGGCGCTGCCCAGCGCATCGGCCAGCACGTGCAACCAGGCGCCGCGCATGTTCAGGCTTTGCTCGGAGCCGCCGTGCAAGATGAACAACGCGACAAGGTTGACCGCCAGTCCGCCGGATGCAACGACCAACATCAGCCCGCCGCGAATCGCATGCGGCTGCTCGAACCGCTCGACTGCCTCGACGAGAATGAAGATCGACACTGCCACCAGCAGCGCGCCGTTGGCTAGCGCCGCGAGAATCTCCGCACGGTAGTAGCCGAACGTACGCTGCGGCGTCGGCGGGCGCTCGGCAATCCACAGCGCCGCGAGACTCAAGGCCAAGGAACCGACATCGGCGAACATGTGCCCCGCATCGGCCATGAGCGCCAACGAATCCGACGCTAGGCCGCCGATCACCTCAGCAACCATGTAAGCCAACACCAGCACCAGCGTGATGCGCAGCCGGAGCTTGTCGCGACCGGTCCGACCGTGTTGGTGGCCGTGATGATGCGCAGCCATGCGGCAGTCAGTGGTCCTTGTTGGGCCGCTTGGCCTGGGGTCTGGCTGTGGTGATGGGAAAGCGTTCGCTCTCGGTGCGGGCAGCGGCCAACAGAGCCGCGGCTCGGGCGACGATTTTTGGATGCGACTTGGCCAGGTTGTTCGTTTCGCCTAAATCTTCGCGCAAATCGTAGAAGGCGATCGGGCCATCGAGCCCTTCGCGAATCGCCTTCCACCGTCCGAAGCGGATCGCCTGGTGGAATCCTTTTTCGTGAAACTCCCAGTACAGATACTCGTGCTGCGGCTGCTCTCGGCCCGCCGCTTCGCTGCCGAGCAGTGTCGGCACGATCGACAGGCCGTCGATGTCGCTCGGCGCCGGAACGTGGCACAACTCGGCAACCGTCGGCAGCGCGTCCCAGAAGGCCCACGGCAGATCGCTGGTTTGAGCGGCGGGAATTTTGTCAGGCCAGCGCACGATCATCGGCACGCGAATGCCCCCTTCGGTCATCGAACGCTTGTAGCCCGACAGCGGCCCGGCGCTCGAGAAGAACGCCGGATCGGCGCCTCCTTCCTTGTGCGGACCGTTGTCGCTGGAGAAGAACACCACGGTTGTTTCATCAAGGCCCAATGCCTTGAGCCGGGCGAGCACCTTTCCTACGTCGCTATCGAGCCGAGTGATCATTGCCGCGTGGTTCTTCTGCGGCTGCGGCCAATCTTCGTGCGAATAGGGGGCGTCGCTGGGAATCTCCATGCCGTTGCCGCCACCGCGTCCTGCCTCGTTGTTCGCGTGCGGCAGATTGAAGCATAAATAAAGCAGGAACGGTTCGGCCTGATGACGATCGAGAAACTCAAGCGCCTTGGCGGTGATTAGGTCCGGGGCATAGGTGGCGTGTTCGATCGCCACTCCATTGCGCACCACGTTGCCGGGCAGCGGCACCTGACGATCGTTTTCCCACAAGTATTCGGGATAGTAATTGTGGGCATCGACGTGCGTCATGTAACCAAAGAAATAGTCGAATCCGTGCTTGCTCGGCGGGCCGGGATCGTCGGGCAAGCTCATGCCCCATTTGCCGACAACGCCGGTCGCGTAGCCTGCCTGTTTGAGGACCGACGCGATCGTCGGTTCATCGAGCAACGTCGTTTTGCCATTGGCCCGAACCGAGGCATGCCCCGTGTGACGACCCGTAAGCAGCGTACACCGCGACGGCGCACAGACCGTGCAGCCGGCGTACGCGCTGGTGAACCGCATCCCTTCGGCGGCCAGACGATCGATCGCCGGCGTCTTGATCCGCGCTTGGCCATAGCAACCGACGTCGCCATAGCCGAGGTCATCGGCAAGGATAATGACGATGTTGGGACTATGCGCGCTTTCCGCTGAATCATCGGCAAAAACGTGGCATATTACTAGGAAAAGGCTTAGCTCGGCAAAGATGAGTGCAGCAAATCTGCGTAGTACTTGGCGCGTTAATTCGTGCATAACGTTAAGTCGCGGCGGCTGGTTCCGGAGGGCGCGGGCGGCCAACGCACCGTCCAATATCTTTCCTCGATGAACACGGGTCAAGTTTCAGGAACAGCGCACGATGGCACGGCCTCGTAAGCAACGCCGCAATCCACACGGCAGGCGCATGGCCTCAAGCCGCACCTGGTCAAACACTTCAAGGTCAGCAACGATCCGCAGTTCGCCGAAAAGGTGGTCGATGTGGTGGGCTTGTATCTCGACCGCCGGAGCACCCTGGTGCTGTGCGTCGATGAGAAGTCGTCGATCCAGGCGCTCGATCGCACGCAAAAGAGCCTGCCGATCTATCCCGGCCGCGCCGGCACGATGACGCACGATCCTCGACAACTACGCCACGCACAAGCATCCGAACGTCGAGCGCTGGCTGGCACGCCACCCGCGCTTCAAGCTGCACTTCATCCCAGGGCCGGCGCATCAAAAAATGGTCCTAAGGCCATGCTTTCTGGTAACTTCGGGCAACATGAGCTGCTGAATCGCCGCAAGGAATGCGGCGAGCGGCCTAAGTGGTCGGGAGGAGGTTGGCATGGATGCGGATCGGAAG
>DATAXP010000084.1:0-56441 GCA_036272935.1 Pirellulales bacterium
ACAGCGCGGCCGTGACGGTCCTGCGCTGCTGCTACCCGCCGGATAAGCCGCTGCGCGCCCGCGCCGACTACATCGCCTGGAACCCCACCCTCGGCCTGCAACTCCTCAAACTCGCCTGATCCGACTTTGCAGTCCTCCTGCATCGGTCCTGCAACAGACCCCGATTGCTAGCATAGCGTCCGCAGGGCTGTGCAGACCAGCTCTCGATGAATCGACCATTTTTGGAGCGTCGGCAGCAACCTACTCCGGCACGCCGGAGCCGCGGCTCGCCCACCAGGGCAGCGTGATGCCGCCGTCGATCTTCAGCGTCGAACCAGTGATGTAGTCGCTGGCCGGGTCGCAGAGGAACACGATGCCGCGGCCAATCTCAGCCGGATCCGCCAGTCGTTTCCAGGGTAGCTTTGGGGCGGCGGCGCGGATCGTCTCGTCGGTGGCGAATCTTCGTTCGCCCGGCGTGTCGGTCCAGCCGGGATGCACGATGTTCACGCGGATGCGATGCTCGGCCAATTCGATTGCCGCGGTGCGCGCCATCTGGTCGATTGCCGCCTTGGCCATATTGTAGGCCATCGACAAGGGGACCGGAACCACGGCATGGGGCGAGCTGACGATGACGGCCGAGCCGCCCGAGCCCTGAGCGATCATCTGCCGCACCGCGGCGCGCAGCGCGTGGAACGCGCCCCACATGCTCACGTTCACGGTCCGCTCGAACTCGGCCAGGTTAGCCTCGTAAAACGGTTCGCGCTTACTGTAGACCGCGTTACACACGACCACGTCGAGCCGACCGAACTGCCGCACCGCCTCGGCGACCATTGCCTCGACCGCGGCACGATCGCTTACGTCGGTCGCAAAGGCGATCGCCTCGCCGCCGCCGCGGACGATCTCGGCAGCGACTTGCGCGGCCGTCCCTTGGTGCAGGTCGTTCACAACAACCTTGGCCCCGGCCGCGGCCAAGGCGCGAGCCGCTGCCGCGCCGATGCCGCGACCGGCGCCGGTGACCAACGCCACTTTGTCTTTCAACGGTTGAGCGGTCATATGCGGAAAGGGAGAGGTGGGGATAAGGGAGATGTGGGGATCGGAGTGTAGGTGATTGTAGCGATACGTCCCTTCCGATCATCCCCTCATCGCGTTTCATCCCCACATCTCCCTTTCTTCGTTAAACTGGCGGCCATGAAGGATCGCGGCGAACGATTGTGGCAGCTGCTGGTCGAGCGGATCGGCGCTCGCATGGACTGCGATTTTGGGCCATGGCGCGGCGAGGCAGTCGCGTCGCCTATGGCAGACAAGAATGTCTGCCCCACTGGCTACGATCTGCTTGCCGAATGGATTGCTAACTTACCCGGCGAGCCCGATCATCTGCACGTCACCGCACGGCTGCCGCGATACGGTCGCCGGAAGCCCACGAAGCGACAGCCGCACGAGCGGCTGTTGCCGATCTACGACGATCCCGAGCAAAAATGGTTGAGCGAGCTCGATCACCTGTTGCAGACGCGACTGCTGCCGGTCGACGCGCTGGAAGCGATCACGCCCGAGCGTTTGGCGTTGGTTGCTGAGATACGCGATCTGGGCCGACAGTTGATCGCTCCCTTTGCACAGCAGCAGCGGCAACTGGCTGAGGCGTGGCGAAAAGATGCCACGGTGCACTCGACTGATTACGCGATGACGATCGACCGCGTGCCCAAGAAGTTCCACGCCGAGATTTGCCGCTGCGCGGCGCAGGTCGCCACTTGGCGAGAGTTGTTTGCGATCGATGCCGACGAAGCGGTACAGCCGGCGTTCCTCGCCGAGCATCCGCATCTGGTGCTCGACACGCGGTATTTCGATGCCTCGTTTCGCCGGCGATTGTTACGGACGCTGGATAAGGTCGACGAACAAGTCGACGGCATCCTAATCCACGGCGAGAATGCCGCCGCCTTGCGATGGTTGCGCTCACAACCGCTTAGCGAAGTGAAATGCGTGTTCACCGACCCGCCGTACAACACCGGCAGCGGTGTCTGGACGTATGCGGACCGGTTCGAGCACGCGGCTTGGCAGACGATGATGCGCGATCGGCTTGCCGCGGCGCGCGAGTTGATGGCTCCCGGCGCGGCAATGTTCGTGGTCCTCGATGATCACGAGCAGGCCCGGTTGCGGCTGCTCTTGGACGAGTTGTTCGGCGAAGAGAACTTCTTGGCGACGATTGTTTGGGAGAAGGTACACACGCGCAAGAACTCTGCCCGGCACTTCTCGGTATCGCACGATTACATCGTGGCGTTTGCCCGCGACAAACGGCGCTGGCGACGGCAACTGCTGCCGCGCGACGACACCAGCGCCTACGCTAATCCCGACGCCGATCCACGCGGCCCTTGGAAGGTCGACCCGGTGTACGCCAACAAGCCCTACGCCGCCGAGTATGCCATCGAAAAACCGAATGGCGTCGCGCTCGCGCCGCCGACGGGAAGATACTGGCGGTTCAGCGAGGCGACGTTCGCCGGCAAGGCGGCTGCCGGCGAGGTGGTGTGGGGCAACGGCAGCGCGTATCCGATGGTGAAACGCTACCTGGCCGACGTGCAGGATGGCCTGGTGCCGACAACACTGTTCTCGCGCACGCTGGCCGGCGATAACGCCTCGGCCGCGGCTGAGCTGCGGGCGATGTTCGGCGGCGCGCCGCGCGTGTCGTATCCCAAGCCATCGCTGTTGGCGCGGCGGATCGTGCAGATCGCGACCGAGCCGAACGGCCGCGACGTCGTGCTCGATTTCTTCGCCGGCTCGGGGAGCACCGTGCAAGGGGTGATCGATCAGAATCGCACCGACGGCGGCAACCGCCGCTGGGTGGCGGTCGAGCACGGCGACTGCTTCGACACGCTCTTGGTGCCGCGCGTGATGAAGAGCATCTGCGCCAGCCGCTGGAAGCAGGGCAAGCCCGCGAGCAACGACGGTGTCAGCCAGGTGGTGAAGATCGTGCGGCTGGAGGCGTTCGAGGAATCGCTGGCCCGGCAGATCGATTGAGGACGGCGACGCATGGAATCGTGCAGCGAGGTGGTGCGCAAGTTCTGGGGATACGACGAGCTGCGCCCCTTGCAGGCCGAGGCGATGCAGGCGGTCGTGGCGGGGCGCGATTCGCTGGTGGTGCTGCCAACCGGCGGCGGCAAGTCGCTGTGCTTTCAGGCGCCGGCGCTCTGCCTTCCGGGAGTGGCGGTGGTCGTGTCGCCGCTGATCTCGTTGATGAAGGACCAGGTCGATGCACTGGTTGATCGTGGTGTGCTGGCGGCGTTGGTGAACAGCACGCTTTCGGCGGACGAGCGACGGCGCGTGGCCGACGAACTGCGCGGCGAGCGAGTGAAGTTGCTGTACCTGTCGCCCGAGCGGCTGATGAGCGAGCGGATGCTGCACTTCTTGCAGCAGTTGCAGGTGTCGTTCTTCGCAATCGACGAAGCCCACTGCATTAGCCAGTGGGGGCACGATTTTCGGCCCGAGTACCGCATGCTCAGCGTGCTGAAAGAGTCGTTTCCGCACGCGGCGATCCATGCCTACACGGCAACTGCCACGGCCCAAGTGCGTAGCGAGATCGTGCGCGAACTGCGGCTCAACAATCCCGAAACGCTCGTCGGATCGTTCGATCGGCCGAACCTAGTGTATCGTGCGTCGCCGCGGGTCGACGGCTTTCAGCAGATTTGCGAGGTGATCGACCGCCACCGCGATGAATCGGGGATCGTGTATTGCATCCGCCGCGCCGACGTCGACGCGCTCTGCGCGAAGCTGACAGCCGCGGGACATTCGGCGGCGGCGTATCATGCCGGGATGGACGAGGCGGCTCGGCACGCGAGCCAAGAGGCGTTCGCCAACGAAGCGGTGAAGATTGTCGTGGCCACCGTGGCGTTCGGCATGGGGATCGACAAGTCGAACGTGCGTTACGTGATCCACGCTGCCGCGCCGAAGTCGCTCGAGAATTACCAGCAAGAGAGCGGTCGGGCTGGCCGCGACGGCCTCGAAGCGGAATGCTGCATGTTCTACTCGGCGGCCGACTTCTTGACGTGGCGGAAGCTGCAACAAGGCCTTCCGCAAGAGGCGCTCGAGGCATCGATCGCGCTGCTGGCCGGCATGGAACGCTATTGCAGCACGACCGACTGCCGGCATCGGACGATCGCCAGGTATTTCGGGCAAGACCTAGCCGACGGGGCGTGTGGAGCGTGCGATGTTTGCCTGGCCGACGTCGAGTATGTTGCCGAGCCGTTGGTACTGGCGCAAAAGATTCTGTCGTGTGTCGCGCGGTTGCAAGAGAACTACGGCGCTGGCTATGTGGGGTTGGTGCTCTCGGGTTCGCGCGACCAGCGGATCATGGAACTGGGGCACGATCAGCTCAGCACGTATGGCTTGCTCGCGGAACACGACCGCCGGCACATCCGTGGATGGATCGAACAGCTTGCGGCGCAGGACTACTTGCAAAAGGTGGGCGAGTACACGGTGCTCAAGCTCACGCCCGCCGGATGGCAGGTGCTGCGCGGCGAAGTGGTGCCGCGGCTGCTGAAGCCGGCCGGTCGGCCGCGACGCGAGGCGCGCACGGCGATCGAATCGTGGGAAGGGGTCGATCGCGAATTGTTCGAGGAGCTGCGCTTACTGCGCCGCCGCAAGGCCGAGGAGCAAGGCCTGCCGCCGTTCGTGGTGTTCAGCGACGTCACGCTGCGCGACCTGGCCCGGCGGCGACCGTCGACCCCGGAGGCGATGCTCGCGGTACACGGCGTCGGGCAGGCGAAGTGCGCACGCTACGGCGAGGAGTTCGTCGGCGCGATTGTCGAGTATTGCCGACGCTGCGACGTGGCGCTGGACGTGAGTCCTGCCGCCGCGGCGCCCCGCATTGTGGAGGCGATCGATGAGCGACCAGCGACCGCCTCCAAGCTGCGGGCGTGGGAATTGTTCACACAGAAGGTATCGCTGGACGACGTGTGCGGGGCGCTTGATCGCGCGCCGTCGACGGTGGTCGGCTACCTGGTTGAATACATCGAGCGACAGAAGATCGGCGATCCGGAACCATGGCTTGATCGAGCGATGTTCGAGCGAGTCCGCACGGCTGCGGTCGTCGCCAAGAGCGGTCGTCTGAAGCCGTTGTTCGACGCCCTGGAAGGAGCGGTGCCGTACGATCGAATCCGCATCGCCGTGGCAGTCCTGCGAAATCTGTCGTCCCCTGGCACGACTCGGGCGGATTGACACCTGAACGCCTCGCGCGAACGCGGCAGCTAAGCGGCCCGGGCCGTGGCGAGAAGGCTGTCGATACGCGCGAGCACCAGGGCCGGTGTGACTTCGTGCATGCAGCGATGATCGTGCGGGCACTGGGTCAGTTTCTTGAAGTAGCACGGGGCGCACTCGACGCCGGCCTGCACGACCGCTTCGGGGCGGCCATAGGGGCCGGTGCGCACCGGGTTCGTCGGACCGAAGACGCTGACGACCGGGCGGTCCATCGCGACGGCCAGATGCATCGAGCCGGAATCGTTGGTGACGCAAACGGCTGAGCGGTCGATCAGGCTTGCCAACTCGGGCAGGTTCGTTTTTCCGCACAGGTCGTAAACTCCCGGCGCGGCGGCGGCCACGGCGCGGCAGCGGGGACGGTCTTGCGGCGCGCCGGCCAGGACCAGCTGCATGCCTCGAGCCAGTAGCTCGCGCGCTACGCCGGCAAAGCCCTCGGCGCTCCAGTGTTTCGTCTCCCAGACGGTGCCGGGCACAATCACCGCCAGAGGCCGAGCATCGGCACCGGCGGCCTTGAGCAAGGCATCGACCCGGGCGGTGGCTTGGGGTGGCACGCGGATGGTGAACGAGGGGGCCGCCGGCTCGAGGCCGAGCAACTCGGAAATCCACAAATAACGGTCGACCGCGTGGGCTTCCATTGTCGGCATGTCGACGCGGTGCGTGTAGACCAGCCAGGCACCTTCACGAGTGCGGTTGAAGCCGATGCGAGTCTTCGAGCGGGTCGCAAAGCAGAACAGCGCCGAACGAAGCTGCCCGTGCAGGTCGATGACCAGGTCGTAGCGGCGGCGGCGCAGCGACCACAGCAGCCGGAACATTCCCAGCGTTGCCGAGACGCTGCGGCCGAAGTTGGCCAGCACCTTGCGATCGAACATCACGACGTTCGACAATGCCGGGTGATGCCGCACCAGCTCGGCATTCTCGGGCGTGATGAACCAGTCGATCGTCGCTTCGGGGAACCTGGCGCGCAGGCGGTCGAGCACCGGCAGGGCGTGGATCACGTCGCCGAGCGCCGAGGGCTTGATGAGCAGGATGCGGCGAAAGTCCGCGTCGCGCAACGAGGTGCCGGCGAGCCGGCCTCGCGGCCGGGGCGTGCCCCGCGTCGTTTGTGTTCCGTCGGGTGACGGTGAACTCGGCATCCGCAACTCAAGCGAAGGGGTTGAATTGCTTCGCCGCCGCCGACAAGCGATGGCGGAACACGTGCCAGCGCATGCTCGATTGCGTGGTGACCCAGTTGAACTGAATCACGCGGCGCTCGCCGACGAACTGCTTGTGGCCGTGGTACGAGTTATCGGTGCGACGAAAGGCCACCAGCGTTCCTTCCTCCGGCGGCACCTCGACCAGCACCTGTTCCAGATCGGTTGCCGAGCGGAGCAGGCGGAGCCGGCCGCCACCTTGCTCCCAGCGCGGGTTCATGTAGATGAGGACCGTGATGATCTTGCTTTCAGTGTCGGTGTGGATGCGGCCGTCTTTTTCGCAGCAGCGTCCGCGGACGGTCATCACCGTCGGCCGGTCGGCAAGCTCGAGGCCGAACTTCTTCTCGAACGCCTCGCACATCTCCGGACCGTTGAGCTCTTCGATCAGCTTGTTGAACTGCGGCCCATACGCCACGGAGTCGACCGGAAAGCTGCCGGTCTTATCGAGCTGGGGATAATCGGCCAGCAGCCCGCCGAACGCCTCGGGGCGGATAAATCGTGGCAACACCAGATGCGGAAAAGGATTGGTGACGAGCGGAGCTGCCCGGAACGCGGCCAGATCGAGCATCGGCATAATGGATTCCTGCGTGCGCGCGGAAAGAGTGAACCGGAAGGGGCCGAACGATACCAATATCGCGGCTGGCCGAGAAGGCGAAGTTTTCGCTGGCGCCAGGGTGCCAGCACGGCCGGCTCGGGCCGTCTTCGGGAGCGAGATGACCGCTTGGACGCGACCGCTAAGCGAGACGACGCTAAGCGGCGGGGCCGTGGACTTGGCGCAGGTAGGCCCGTGAGATGTCGGAACGCTCGACGATCCCCAGCAGGCGCTTGGCGTCGCCACCGTCGACCACCGGCAGCGCCAGCACGTCGTCCTCGACGAACTGCTCCAAAGCCAGATCGAGCGAATCGGTGGGGCGCAGTGGCACGAGGTCGGTGCGCATCAGGTCGGCTGCCACCAGCAGCGCCAAGGCATTGGGCGAGAAGGCCGCGGCCTGAAGTTCGTCGACCGGGAGCATGCCGGTTAGGTTGCCGTCGCGATCGACCACCGGGAGCAACTGATAGCGTGTGCCATCGAGCGCCGCGAGCACCTTGGCCACCGGATCGCCGGGCGCGACCAACGGCAGCGATTCGCGCGGGTGCAGGTGCTGACCGACCGTCATGCCCACAAGCACGTCGCGGACGTAATCGCCGCGGTGGGCCGGAGAGTTCGAGCGCTTGTCGACCTGCGAGCTGAAGATCGACTGCTCGTCGGCCAGCAGAAACGAAATCGTACAGACCCACAATGTCGGCAGCAGCAGGTTGTAGTTGCCGGTCATCTCGCTGACGAACACCAGCGTCGAGAACGGCGTCTTGGCGGCGGCACTGAAGAACCCAGCCATGCCGACGAACACGAAGCAGGCGGGGTGCGGCACGATGTCCGGCGCGACGCGATGCAGCACGACGCCCAGCGCTCCGCCGCCGCAGCCGCCGATGACCATCGACGGCCCGAACACACCACCCGAGCCGCCGCTGCCAATGGTCAGGCTGGTGGTGAGCAGCTTGCCGGCCGCGACGATCAACAGCAGCAAGGCAAGTTTCATGCTGTCTTCGCCCGGCCCGGTCAGCACCATGGCATCTTGCAGAATGCCGTAGCCCGACGACATCACCGCCAGGGCGCGCTGCTCGTGGCCAAGCGCGTAGTAGAGCGCGACGCCGATCAGCCCGGTGACGGCTGCCCCGAGCATCGGCCTTAGATGAGGAATGATCGGGAGGCTGCGAAAGGCCTGTGTCGTTCCATAGAACACGCGCGTGTAAAGCATCGCCAGCACGGCGCTCCACATGGCCAAGGCCAGGTAAGGCAACAGCTCGATCGGGCTGCCGAACTTCAGCGCGGCCATGATCTCGTCGGGAATGGTGAACAACGGCTGGCTGCCGAACGCCGCCGCGAAGGTACAGAAGGCGGTGACGCTCGCCAGGCCGGCGGGAATGATGACCTCGCTTTCGAAGTCGGGCGAGCGATACAGCACTTCGGCGGCGAATAGCGCCCCGGCCAATGGAGCGCGAAAAATCGCCGCCACGCCGGCCCCCATGCCGGCGGCCATCAGCACGCGCCGATCGGCAGGGCGCAGCCTCAGCAGACCGCCGACGAACGAGCCGAAGCCGGCGCCCGATTGCGCGATCGGCCCTTCGCGGCCACCCGAGCCGCCGGTGCCGATGGTGATGGCGCTGGCGATGATCTTGACGATCGGCACGCGCGGACGAATCACGCCGTGATGAAGGTGGTAGGCGGCAATGGCCGCGTCGGTGCCGTGCCCTTCAGCCTCGGGCGCAACGGTGTAGACCAGCAATCCGCTGAGCAGCCCGCCCAACGCAGGAATCACCGCCAGCAACCAGGGGCGCAGGGGGTGTTCATCGTGTGCGACGAACAGCGGGGGCTCGCCGCCCGGATGATGCGGACGATACCCAGCCCAAGCTTCGAGCGTTTCGTGGAACACCCAATCCATGCCCACGAAAAAGACGATCGCGCCCACGCCGGCCACCACGCCCACGACCAGCGCCAGCCCCAGCAGGCGCGCCTGCGAGCGCAGCCGACGCTGCCCCATCATCCAGAATTCGGGAAACCAACGCAGCGGATTGGTGACGGCGGCTGGAAGTTGCTCTTCGGGTAGGTCGGACATGACAAAGCATGTTCGCCCAGACAACCCGCCGCGTCAAACGCCCGATACGACTATTTGCCGAGCTTCAAACCGCGCACCGTCAGCGGGTTCACGTAGGGCAGGCCCTTGAGATGCTTGAGCTCCAAGGCCTCGAGCGTCGCGTAATCGGTGCCGAAGTGCTTACTGAATAACTGCAGGTCGTCGTCAGGCTTGTACTCGACGAGCGGTTCGCGGCGGCTCACTTCTTGCAAGAATTCGGGGAAGTCGGCCGGCCGCTTCTGCGCCAGGAAGTGCGTCAGCGCCCAGGCGCTGGCGTAGCCGGTGCTGGTGAGGTTCTGCGCGATGGCAGTCGTCCGCATCGTCTCGCCCGGCTCGATCTTCGCACCGCCCGTCTTGATGTAATGCTCCAGCTCGGCCATACGGAGGTCGTTGACCATCGCGACCCCTTTCCAGCGCACGTCGCGGGTGATGTCGGTCGGGGCGAAGAACTCGGGCAGCCCCTCGCTGATCCACATCGGCCATCGCGACAACCGCTGCTGCACGCCGATATTCATCAGAATCTGGTGGACCCCTTCGTGCGCCACGGTCGACACCGCTTGCTTCAGCGCGATGTCGGCCGAGATCGCCGCCAACTGCGACATCTCGTACATGTAAACCGCGTTGGTCAGCCCGTCGTAATAGGCCACCACGCCGTCGGGCATTTTGCGGAACCGGTCGAACTGCGACTTGGTGCGGAACATGACGATCACCAACGGCAGCTCCGCCTCGTGGGCGTCGAGCTTCTGCTTCTTGCAGTACGTGAGCACGCCGGGATACATCGTCTCCAGAATGCGGCTGGTTCCCTGGTAGAACAGGTCGCTTGAGCTGTAGACGTACAGGAAGCGCTTCGTTTGCTTGGTCTTGAAGTCCTTGAACTTGCCTGCCGTCAGCGCCGAGGCTAGTTCGTCCTTCGTGGCGGGTACAAAGGGGCGATCGGTCGGGGTGGCTTCGTTGGCCGGCAGGTCGATCAGCTCGCCGCTGGGAAGGATGACGAGCACGCGGCCATCAGCTTCGTGATGCAGCCGGGCCACCACCGGAGCCGTGGCGTCGCCGCGGCCGGCGAGGATCGAGTCGGCGGGCAACCGCACCAGCACGCGGCGCTGGTCGGCGGCCCGCTTGTCGTCGCCGGTGCCGGTCGCGGTGCTCAGCGGGCTGCTTTGCCGCGCGGAAGTTTGTGCGCCGCCGCGGCTTGTGAGATTCCCCACAATCGTCACTGCGGCAAGGAAAATGAGCAGGCGCCAGCGCATGAATCGCAGCCTATCAGTTTCATGCCGCCGAGCAAGCAGTTTCGTTGCTCGCCCATCGCCGCAGGTCGCAGCTTGGGGGAGATGTTGGCCGCTTCGGCACCGACGGGATGTGCGAAATCTTTTGTGTCCCGAGGACACCAGGAAGCCGCTTGACTCGCGCGATGCTCGTCGTTACACGTATACTTCCTTTCTTGAGAGGCGATTGATCCGCCCGAAGTACGGAATCGCGCCTGGGGCAAGTTGTTTGAAAGGGCGTGGACATAAATAGGGCAGGAGGGAAGCCGGGGCATCGGGCGCATAAGGGGGTATCCACGATGCGTGGTCTTTCGGGCTGTGGTTCGGTCCGGTCTCGTCGCAAGAAGCAGCCCGCCGCGAGAAAGCCCACCCCTGCTATTCGTCTCGGTCTCGAGCGGCTCGAAGACCGCCGGATGCTTTCGGGCGTCGCGACTCAGTTGAGCAGTGTTTCTGGCGTTCAACTGGCCGACCCCATTGGCGACTTAACGCTCGTCGGTTCGACGCTCTACGGGGAAACCGGCCAGGGCATCTTCTCGGTGAAGACGGACGGTAGCGGCTACCAAGTGCTGCACGGATTCTCGGACGACGAAGGCAGCTATCCCGTGGGAGGCCTGACGCTTGTCGGTTCGACGTTGTATGGCGTTACGAGCGACGGCGGTGCTTTCGACGATGGCACGCTGTTCTCGCTCCAAACCGACGGCACGAATTTTCGTGTGTTGCACTCGTTCATGGGCGACGTCGCCTCGGACGGAGCAAACCCCGCCGGACGCTTGACCGCCGTCGGCTCGTTGCTCGTCGGCGTGACCTCTTACGGCGGCGAGAACAATAGCGGGATCATTTTCTCGATCAACGACGACGGGACTGGTTACGACATCCTGTCATCGTTCTATGAGTACGAAGAAGCCAACGGAAACCTGGTAGCAATCGGCTCGACGCTTTACGGGACGACCGATGACGGGTTTTACTCGATCAATGCCGATGGTTCCGACTTTGAATGGCGAGCGGATTTCTACGGCGAGGCGGATCCCATCGGCGGTCTCGTGCTTGTCGGAACGACCTTCTACGGGCTGGCCGATGGTCCCAACTACGACGGCAGCGTGTTGTTGTATTCCGTCAATGAAGACGGCAGCGGTTTTCAGGTTCTCACCTCGTTGCCGACCGCTGGTTCTGGATTCTACGACGGCGAGCTGACGGCTGTTGGGCAATCTCTCGTCGGCGTATTCAGCGATCCGTATGAAAGCGGCACCGGTTTGATGTTTTCGGTGCAGACCAATGGAAGCAACTATCAGGTGTTACAGTCGTTCTCGGCAACCGGCGGAAGTGCTGCCTACCCCGAAGCCGGATTTGCCGTCTCCGGTACGACGATCTACGGCGTCACCGCCGGACCCTATTTCGGAAGCGACGGCAATGTCTTCGCCGTGAATGCCGACGGCACGAATTACCATTCCATTGTTTCATTTCCCACGGCCTCAGGCATAGATTATCTGACGCCCGGTGGATCGGGCTCTTACGGCATCAGCTTTGGGGGGAAATACGGCGACGGCGCGCTAATCTCGATGGATGCCGACGGCGGAGACTACAGCGTCCTCTACGCCTTCTCAGATCCCGCCTTTGAGCACATCGAGTCCTTATCCGTCTCAGGCTCGACGATCGTCGGCGTCACGTCGACAGGCGGTGTGTATGGCTACGGAATGATCTTTTCGATCGGCACCGATGGCAGCAATTTCACGATTCGTCATTCGTTCGCAGGTGATACCGCGGGTGACGGAGCCGATCCGATTGGCGGACTTGCGCTCCTCGGGTCGACACTGTATGGCGTCACGACGGGGGGCGGAAACGCTTCTTACTATACGTACAACAATCAGACAGGGCTCTATGATTTAGTGTACGAAAACGCCGGAACCATCTATTCCGTCAACGCCGACGGCAGCGGGTACCAGGCTGTGCATTCGTTTACCCCGTTGGCGTTTGGCTACTATTACGATTCTTACGACGACCCCCCGGTTCCAACGGGCGATGGTGCGGACCCAAGCGGCGGCCTGATTTTAGTCGGCTCTACCTTATACGGCTCCACAAGTTCGGGTGGGGACGGGGGTGCTGGCACCATCTTTTCGATCGGCGCTGGCGGTGGGCTCGGGCTTGTTGCGTCGTTCACATACGACTCGGAGATAACAAATGCGATTTATGGTTACAGCTCACCTGTATTGACCGGAGGCGGCGGCTCCCGCCTTTATGGCACCGTCAACGGCTCGACGAACTTCTCTATCGATACCGGCGGCGGCGGCTTCAGCACCCTGCAACAGCGCTTCACGAGCATCGTCACCGCCAACTCGACCGTTTATGCCATGCTCGGCACCGAGTTGGTCACGCTCGCCGCCGACGGCGGCAGCTACACGCCGGTCTTCGACCTCGGCGTCAACGGCATCACGTCGCTCTTGAGCAGCGGAAGTAGCTTGTATGGCCTGGGCGGCGGAGCGCTGTACGCCATCTCGCCAAGCTCGACGAACATCGACGACGGTGCGTTAGAGCTGAGCGGCACGTTCACCTACAACTCGTCGACAGGATATTACACTTCGAGTGGTCCGGTTCAGATCGGACTAATTCCGCAAGGTTGCGAGACGTTTACGCCGCTGCTCGAAGTGGACAATGGAACGGTAGCGCTCGAGGGGGCGTATATTGTTGCCAACGGCAGCATTGTCTCGCTGGCAAGCGGCAAACAGGTTGCCACCGGTTCGTTCAAGTTGGGTGTTCATTCCGCGACCACCTCATCGCTTTCGGTCACTCCCGCGATGACCATCGCGGGGCTCACCACGACATTCACCAGTTTCTCGTTCGTCGCCGGCGCCGATGGCGCGTCGGCCGATTCGTACGTCGCTCTGACCGGCACCTTTACGCTCCCCAGCCTCTTGGGCGGGATTGTCATCACGGTTGACACCAGTGGGTTGTTCATCCTGGGAACGGCCGGCGTTGGGCTCGACACTGGCGATATCGAACTGCCCGACATCGATTTTGAAATCGATGATCTGCTCCAGGTGTCGGCCGAGGATATGTCGTTCGACTATAAGTCGTACAACGAAGAGCTGACGATCCACGGCGATTTTACGATTCAAATGAAAGATGGGCTGGATACGATCAGCCTTAATGTAGACCTGGCTGGAGATAATTACATCGACTACGAAGCGGGGCGAGACCCGGCGCTGGAAGTTGTGGGGAGCCTGACCTACAAGCCGCAATACAGTGACTTCCTGTTCGATCATTGGTTTTCCATTGAAAGCGTCAGCATCGAAATTGACACGGTCAAGGGGGACATAAGCGGTAAATTCTCGCTCCTCGCCGACGGGACACCGGTTGACGGGGAAATCGGATTCAAGGACGGGCACCTGGATTCCATCGGCATCACGGCGGGCAACTTGTCGATCGGCGGAGGTCTGGGAATCGCGCTGGAGCCGCCAGGGTTGTTCATCGAGCAGATTGGCGGGACCATCGACCATCTTGCGCCGGATGATCCCGATGATCTGTCGCTGACCGGTACGATTGGAGTGAGTTGGGCTGGCGACATCTGGGCAACGTTCACTGCTACCGTAGAGATAGACACGAAGAATGGGCATATTGATGACATCAACGGCAAGGCATCGGTGCTCGTTGGCCCAGATCCTGACAATCCAATTGCCAGCGGCTCGGCCACGTTCGACGCCAACTTCGTCACCGGAGTTTTTGGGCTGACTTCGGTGACGTTCGTCGGCTTCAAAGGCCATCTGACGTTCGACGGCGAATTGATTGCCTCTTCCAACGGCGCTTTGGCCGGTTACGGGACGGGCACGTTCACCGCTGGTGGCCTGTGGGGCCTTGGACACATCACGGCTTCGGCGACGATTGTCGCTTCCATTTCGTCGGACAATGATCCCGCAGATAGCTATTTCGCGGCGTCGTTCACCTACACGGGCTTCCTAAAGACGAGGACCATCGGTGCGAAAATTACGCTGGCTGGAAACGTCACGCTTGTCGACGTGTCGGGCATCGACACGACCCTGCTCAATCAACTAACCCACCCGGCCGTCTCGATTAACGTTGACGCCAGCAAAAAGACCGTCGTGCTGGCGGCTTCGTGGACTGTCGGCTCTGGCGGGGATATCGCGCTGCCATCCATGGCGGCGCAGGCAGATGATGATTCGACAGTGCCATTTCAGCTGATTGCACCCGACGGCACGATCTATACGAACGCTGACCTGGGCGATGGAATCGTCGACCTGGTGCCGGAGCTTTCAGGAGCGGATTCCATGACGCTTGCGGTGAATACGCTGCAAAGCGGCACGTGGCAGTTCGTTTTGCTCGATGATTCCTTGGACTCGCCCCAATTCTATGCTTATGCACCGCTCGACCAGGGCGCCGTCACGATCACATCTCCGACGACAGCCGTCTCAGGCGGAAAGGTCGTCGTAGATTATCAGGCGATCGACGCGAATCCTGGCGCGCAGGTCGCGCTGTTTTACGATAGGCAGGGCAACGGCTTCCAAGGAACTCCTATCGCGAGTGGACTCGCCGCGGGAATAGGCAGTTACACCTGGGATACCAACGGACTGCCAGTCGGTGTCTATCACATCTACGCGGTTCTCACCGATGACGATGCATCCGCCGTTTTGACTTATGCCACCGGCACGATTTCCGTCGGACAGCCTTATCAGGTGCTCTATGCCTTCACCGACAGCGATGGCGGTGGCTCAACGTCCGATTTGACCGCGATCGGTTCGACGGTGTATGGAACGACGGGTAAAGAATTGTATTCGATGAATGCCGATGGGACCGACTTCCAGGTGATCTCGTCGTTTAACGGCGACGTTTCGCTCTCAGGCAGCGTCCTGGCAGTCGGCTCAACGTTCTATGGCGTTGGTTACGATAACAGTAACTTCGATTACATTGTCTATTCGATCAATATGGACGGAACGGACTTCCAGGTCCTTCATGCTTTCTCAGCGTCTCAGGGATCGTATGTGACCGGCGGCTTGACCTTGGTCGGGTCAGCGCTGTTTGGACTCGCGGAGTTCGGCGGAACCGATAATCTGGGAACGATCTTTTCACTTAATCTCGACGGCTCGGATTTCCAGGTACTCCATGCTTTTAGTGGCGGCGCCGACGGCGCGGCCCCCGTAGGGCGCCTCGTCGCCATCGGTGATACACTCTACGGTGTTACCCAACGAAACGCGCTGTACTCAGACCAAGGCACGATCTTCGCCATCAACACCGATGGTACGGGTTATCAGGTGCTCTATACGTTCAGCGAGGAAGACGGCGACACTCCTTATGCCGGATTGACAGCGCAAGGCACCACTCTTTACGGAACAACGGTGAACGGCGGCTATCCCGGCTACGGCGGGGCCGTTTTCTCGATTCAGGACGACGGGAGCGACTATCAGATCCTGCACTCCTTTAGCGGCGACGACGGCGAAGAGCCGTCCTCCTCGCTGACGCTGGTCGGCTCGACGATTTACGGTACCACGACATTCGGCGGCTTCGACGATGATGGAACGGTATTCTCCATGAATACCGACGGCAGTGGATTCGAGACTCTGCACTCTTTTGATGCGAGCGTCGACGGATCTGCGTCTTACACTGGTTTGGCTCTCGCTGGATCGGTGCTCATTGGCACGACCTATTATGAAGGCGTGGGTGGCAATGGGTCGCTCTTTTCGATCACGCTGCCGAATAGTTCGCCGCCCCCGCCTGCGGTGCTCGAAGTGGCTGTGTCCGGCAGTGCCTGGGATCTGTCGTATCTCGATTACCTCGATTCCATTGGCCTGGGCAATTCGAGTGTGGCCGATTTGGGCTTTGCCCTGGGCTCAACCGGCAATGCGACCGACACCTTGTCCTGGCTGAACGTCGATACGATCAACGTGCTGTTCAGCAAGGATGTCAATGTCACGCAGAACAGCCTCACGCTCCTCGGCTCGGCCGATCTCGGACTGCCGAGCCTGCCGAACATCAACGGCTTCAGCTACGACAGCAGCACGCACGTTGCCACGTGGACGTTCGGTGCGCCACTGCAATACAACCGCGATCTGGTGAACCTGGCGGCTGATTCGGTTACCGACAAGTTGGGCGATGAACTCGACGGCACCAATTCGGGCACGGCAGGCAGCGACTACAACCAAGAGTTCTTCATTCTGCCGGGAGATACGGCCAATCAGCAGACCGTTACGCCCACCGAAGCACGCGCCCTGGTTGCCAGCGCCGGCCTGTCGACCGCCGACGCCGGCTACAACTACCGGCAGGATGTCGACGGCCGAGGGACAATCGTCGTGACCGAGGCACGGGAGATCGTCCCTCTCTCGGGCACCGCGGTCGATTCGCTGGACGATCCGGTCGCTTCGCCTCAGCAGCAGGCGACCGACGATGAACAGATCGCCGTGCTGAGTGCCGTGCAGGAGGTGACGCCGGCCCTGGTGCTGGACAGTGCCACCGATATGCCGGTTTCCCTCAGCGCGCCGGCGATGACCAACGAGGCTCCGGAACCGTCGGCCACCGACGTACCTGGCCCTGTGGCGTCAAACATGGCGACAGCAGCAGCATGGACCGTCTCGCTGCGATCGCCAACGCCGAACTCCTTGCCTGAAAAAGGCTTTGGCTCGGTGGTGAGCCCCAATGCCCCGGCGACGAGCCCGGTGGCCAGTAGTCTGCAGACATCCGCGACCGCCGTGCAGCACTGGCTCCCCGGCCGTGCCCGATTGGTCGACATAGCCATCTCGGCGTGGGACGAAAGAAGCCGCGAGTCGGCCAACGAGGTTGCCGAAGTCGCCGCAAATTACTGGCACCACCACCCTGTGGGGCTATATTCTTTAAATTCGCATTCGTAACGGAACGACTACCGATGGCAAGCCCGTTCGTACCATCCTTGAATCTGGCGCGCGGCCGGTCGAACATCGTCGGCCGGGGGATGTCGGCTGCGCTGGCCGCGTGGATGTTGCTGGTCGGCTCGTCGGCCCAAGCCGATCTGATGGACGTCGGCACCGGGCTGACGCTCACCTGGAACCTGGGGAGCCAGCCCACCGTTTCCAACTATCTGACGGTGCCGATCATCAACACCAACACCAGCGATCCTCGGCAACTGTCGGGATGGAGCGTGGTGTTGCACGTCGTGCCCGAGGCCGGGGCCACCGGCACGATCACGATCGACGCGGCGACGGTCGCTTACCCATCGAACGAAGTCATCTCGTCGCCGTATCCGGCCAGCCAGCCCGCGACCCAGACCGGCCTGGTGGGCATGATGTCGTCGAGCGACTTGTTGATCGATTCGGTCAACCTGAGCGGCCAGAACAGCGTTCCCGGCTCGCCGGGGGCCGGGATGTTCGAGGTCCAGTTCACCGCCAGCAGCAACGCCTCGGGCGTGTTCGACTTGCAGGTATACAACAAGAGCAACGGCGACTGGACCTACTGGGCCGACCAGGACAACAACATCACTCAGTTCGCCAACACGCCGACCAATAATCTGTCGGTGCTCGATATCGGCACCATCACCGTGCAGCCCGCACCCGAGCCCGGCACCTTGCTGCTTTCGCTCGTGGCATGCGGAGCACTGGGGAGCTGCCGCTGGCGACGGCGCAAAACCGCCGCGCGGGCCGAGCCGCTCGGCGAGCCAATCGGGACCGGACCACCGGGCCTAATCGTCCAGCAGCTCGACGGCTGAAAGCTGTGCCATTCGCTGTCGGCACTCGCGAAGCTGGCGGCGCAGCTCGGCGTCGTCGGGGCGCAGGAACGAGAGCACTTCCCAGTCGATGCTCGCTTCCCGCCACTGCCCTAGTTGCATCGACACCCGGGCGCGCGTATCGAGCAGGCTGGCATGTCCCGGCGTCCGCGCCAGGGCGTCGTCGCAAAGCTGCCGGGCGCGGGGCAGATCGCGCGGCTCGGCTTGCGACAAGCTCCACGCCAGGTTGTTGGTGATCGCGACATCGTCAGGCGCCCGGCGATGCGCTTCCTCGAACGACTGCCGCGCCCGCTCGTAATCCCGTTCCTTCCAGGCGGCATTGCCCAGCGCCAGGTAAGCCAGCGCCGTCGCGCCTCCGGCGGATTCGGGCGTGATCCGCGAGAGCAATTCGTTGGCCCGCTCGCGTACCGCTGCGGAGGCCTTGCGTACGGCGACCAGTTCGATCGTCGCCGCGGTGCTCGATGGATCAAGCTCGAGTGCCTCGCGCAATAATTCAAAACGTTGCTCGGCCGTGTCGTCGTGGGCTTTCAGCTCGATCGCCCGGGCAACCAGTGCCTGGCTCAACGTGCCGCGCAGCTCGGCGCTCGAGTGTTGGGCGATCCCTTGCCGCAGCACGTCAATCGCCGCCTCGTTTCCCCCGAGTAGCACGTAGGCCTTGGCTAGCGACTCTCGTGCCGTAATATCGCGCGGGGCTGCGTCAAGCTGCCGCGCGAAATAATCGCGAGCCCGCCCGGCTTGCTCTCGCGCAGCCTGGGGATTGTTCTTCATCAGCCCGATTTCGGCCAGTAGCAAGTGCCACGCCGGAGCGATGCCAACACTGCGCTGCAAATAGGGTTCGGCCTCAGCTTGCTGGCCGGAAGCCAGCAGCATTTTCGCCATCAACAGGTTGGCTTCGCCGTTCGTCGGATCGCCTAGCAGCACACGCTGCAGATGCCGACGGGCCAGCTCAGTTTGCTCGGGCGAAGTTTGCGGTTCGGCCAACAACTGCCGCGCCGCCCAGAGATGGCCCGGCAGATAACCCGTCGCACGCTGCGGCGCGATCGCGGCCATCAGCGCTTCGCCCACGGCAACGTTGCCGGCTTCGTACTCGGCAAGCGCGCGTCGATACCGGTGTTCGACTGTCTCGGGACGCAGCTCGGCCAATCGCGAGTAGAGACGAGCCGCCGTGGCGAAGTCGTGTTGCTGCCAGGCGGCTTCGGCCGACTTGGTGTAGGCCTGAGCCACCTGCTGACTGTCGCGATGCAATACAAATACGCAAACCGCGCACAAACCCAGCGCGGCAATCAGGATCGGCACGCCATGCTTGAGCAAGCCGCGGCTCCGGGCGCGAGCCGCGCTCAGGTCGTCGCGAACGACTCCCGTCGCATCGAGCAACTCCCACAGTAGCCGGGTCGTGATCGACCATGGCACCAAGGCCAGATGCCAGCCGCGCCTTGCGGTAGCCGCCGCCGCCGAGAGCCATCGCTGCCACCAGCGTTGCCGTCGATGATGCACCACGTCGATCGCATCGTCGACCAGCGACAGATGGTGCCAGAGCACCAGCCACGGCAAGCGGACGATAGCCATGCACCGTCGGAGTGCTCTGCGCGCCAATGAACGACGATGCTTCACGATCCGCCGACCAAACTGGTGACCAATGACAAGAGGGGCAAGGCTCCCATCGAGCCTTGGCGCATCCAAGAGGCGCTTTCTCGATTTTCACTCACGAGTGCCGGGGCGGCAACTTAAAATTTGCGGCGCAGTGGCCGCGTATCGTCCTTCCGTTTTAGTGCTACAACGCCCACAGGTAGGCTTTGCAACGAAAAAGTCCCCACAGGTATCTGTGTAAAATGAAACGAATCGCGACCAGCTGAGGTTTTGGTCGCACGGTTCAGCCGAACCAGCGTTCGGCCAGCACCGCTTCCTGCTCGATCTGTTCGATGTTCGCGGCGATCTGCGACTCGGCAAACTCGTCGAGGTACAGTTCCTGGGCGATCGACCACATGTGGCCGTCGTCGGTGCGCAGCGGAAAGCCGAACACCAATCCTTTCGGCACCCCGTAGCTGCCGTCGCTGGCCACTGCGGCGCTGAAGTAGTGGCCCGGCGGCGTCGGCGTGCTCAGCGAACGGACCGTGCCAAGAATCGCCTGGGCAGCCGTGGCAGCCGGCGAAGCGCTGTGCAGCCTGAAGATCTCGGCGCTGCGGCCGCGCACGTGGGCCTGCAAGGCTTCTTGCATCCAGGCCGGGTCGCGGATCACTTGCCAGGCGGGCGTGTCGCCGATGAACGCATTGTGCGCATCGGCATACACCTGCTCGCCGTGGTTCCCCCAGATCGTTACGCGGTTCACCTGCGCCACCGGCACGGCGGCCTTCTCGGCGATGAACGCCGCGGCCCGCATCGCGTCGAGCCGGTTCATTGCAATCCAGTGCTCGCGGGGCACGTCGGCTGCATGGGCCATGGCGATCATGCAGTTGGCGTTGCAAGGCGCACCGATCACTACGATGCGCGCCGCCGGGGCGGCCGCGTTGATCATCCGGCCATGTTCGACGTAGATCGCACCGTTGCGCTTGAGCAGTTCGTGTCGCGCCGGCGACGGGATGTCGCGCGGACTGCCAGCCACGAGCAGGATCCAATCGGCGCCGGCAAATGCCTCGTGCGGATCGTCGCTGACCGTGACCGAATCGAGCAATGGATAGGTGCAATCCTTCAGCTCGAGCGCGATCGCCTGCAGCCGCGACATTTTCGACGCGTGCTCGAGCAGCCGTAGGGCAACTGACTGATCGGTGCCGAACATTGCGCCGTAGGCGATGCGAAATAGCAGCGAATAGCCAACCCGACCTGCCGCCCCGCTAATGGCAACCGTGACCGGCAATTGTGGCGGGTTGGTGCTCATCGGCTAGTGTTGAACCACAGATGAACACAGATCGACACGGATGAGCCGCAGCTATCTGTGTTTATCCGTGTGCATCTGTGGTTTCTGTCCCTTGTGGCGTTGCTTTGTCCCGGACCAGCAGCGAATACAGTGCCGGAAGCACGAAGAGCGTGGCCGGTTCGCCGGCCAGCAGCCCGCCGAGGATCGCCCGGGCCAACGGCGCGTTGGCCTCGCTGCCGCGTTCGATCGCCAAGGCTGCCGGAATCATGGCGAAAAACGCTGCGAGGGCGGTCATCGTCACCGGGCGCACGCGGATGCTCGCCGCCTTGCGGATGGCCTGCGTCGGAGTCAGCCCTTCATGCCGGCGCAGTTCCTGGGCGTAATCGGTCATCAGCACCGTGTTGGCCACCTTGATGCCGACAATGAAAATGATCCCCAGCAACGATTGCACGTCGAGTGCCGTGCCGGTGAAGAACAGCATCGGGATCACGCCCACCAGGCACAGCGGCACCACGAGCATCACCGTCAGCGGCACGACCCACGACTTATCGAGCGCCACCATCAGGAAGTACATCAGCAGCGTGGCCAGCATCAGACCGACGGCAAGATTGCGGAACGTGTCTTGCATGCGGGCGTATTCGCCGGAGAGCGTCACCTTGGTGCCGCGCATCGTCTTGTGCTCTGGCGAGTTCGGGTCGTACGGCGCCCACGAGCCGTCGCCGTTGTTGCGGCCGAAGCGATCGAGCACCTGTGCGACGTCGTTGGCCACGTGTCCCAGGTCACGACCCTGGATGCCCATCGTCAGGTCGATCGCCGGCAAAATGTTCACGTGCGTGATCTCGGTCGGCACGGTGGTGCGGACCATCGACACCACGGACCGAAGCGGCACGGGATACGGCTGCTGCGGGCTGGTGATCGGAATGTCGAGCAGTTGATCGACGTTCTTGATCTCTCCTTCGGGATACTGCACGCCAACGAAGTACTGATTGTGGCTGACCGGGTCGATCCAGAAGTTGTGCTTGTTGAACGAGATGCTCGAGTTCGAGGCGGCAATCACGTTGCGCATCACGTCTTCTTGCGTCAGCCCCAAGTCGGCAGCCTTGGCACGGTCGACGTTGATCACGAACTCGGGATAGTTCATCCGCTGCACGACGCGGGCGTCGACCACGCCGGGCACCTGGATCGCTTCGCGCTTGATCAGCTCGGCCAGGTTGTGGGTTTCCTCGAGCTTTTTGCCCTGCACGCGAATGTTCAGCGGCGTCGATTTGCCTTCGTTCAGCGCGCCGCGAATCATGCCGCCGGTGTCGAACGAGAATTCGAGCACGCGGAAGCGGTCGTCGCCGGCCAGCCCCTCGCGGAGGTGTTCGGCATATTCTTGTGCCGAATGATGGCGGTGCGGCTTGAGCTGCACCTTCAATAGCGCGTCCATCGGTCCGGCATTCTGCGTGTAGGCGGCCGACCAGTCGCTCGTGCAGCCGATCTCGGAGATCAGCAGCTCGAAATCGTGCTCGTCGATATGGTCGCGCACGAACTGCTCGACTTCGCTCACGAGCTGTTCGGTCTTCTCGATGCGCGTGCCGCTGGGGGCGCGCATGCTGATCTCGAACGCCCCGGCGTCGACTTCTGGGAAGAACTCCTTTCGCAGCGGCGCCGTGAAGACTACCAGCGTCACGACCAGTAGGCTCGCCCCCACGACGATGGTCACTACGCGCCAACGCAGCACCACGTCGAGCAAGCGGGCGTAGTAAGCGAACATCCGGTCGAGCATCGCTTCCCAGCGCGCGAACGCCCGGGCGATCGGGTTGCGCGGCGGCGGCGCGTGACCGTGCTCATCGTGTGCATGCTGCTTCAGCAGCAGCGCGCTGTAGCTGGGAACCAACGTCCGCGAGAGCAGGTAGGCGGCAATCATGGCGAAAGCCACGGCCAAGGCCATCGGGCGGAATAGGAACTGCCCCATCCCGGGCATCAATGCCAAGGGGGCCAGCACAAGGAACGTGCACAGCGTGCTCACCAACTCGGGCATCGCCACTTCGCTAGCGCCTAGGTACGCCGCTTCGGTCGGCTCGACGCCCATGGCCAGGTGCCGGTGCGTGTTCTCGAGGCAGATGATCGCGCTGTCGACCATCGGACCAATGGCCAGCGCCAGACCGGCCAGCGTCATCACGTTCACCGTCTCGCCCGTGGCCAGCAGGCAAACGACTGCCGCCAGCACGCTCAAGGGGAGCGTGAGGATGGCGATCATCGTCATCCGCCATTGTCCCAAAAACAGCAGGATCACCAGCGAGCAGAGAATCGCCCCCAGCAATCCTTCCTGCACCAGCGCCCAGATCGATTGCCGCACGTACACCGACTGATCCATGACCAGTTTCAGGTCGATATTTGGACGCGTGAGCTTGGCCGTCATGTCGGGGAGCGATTTGCGCAGGCCGTCGACCACGCTGAGGGTGCTCGCGCCCAGTTGCCGGAAGACCGGCACGTACACTTCGCGCCGCCCGTTCACGCGGACGACATTCGTCTGGATGAACGCGGCGTCGGTCGGCGTGGCCACATCGCGCAGGTAGGCCGAGTTGCCACTTTCGGCACGCAGTGGGATGCCACCCATCTTGCCCACCAGGTCGTACATCGAGTTCGAGTCGATCGCGTAGTCGAGATCGCCCATCTTGATGTCGCCGGTGGGAAGGAAGACGTTGTAGTTGTCCATCGCCTTCATCACGTCGACCGGCGACAGGCCGCGGGCCTGGGCCTTGATGCGGTCGACGTACAACATCACCGCGCGCACCTTCCCGCCGTACACCACCGGCGACACGGCACCGGGGCTGGCCATGATCATGTTCCGCACTTCGTAGCGGCCGACGTCGTACAAGGTCGATTCGTTCTGCGTCTGGCTGTCGAGGGCAACGATGGCGATCGGCGTGCTGCTCGTTGGATCGAACGGCAGCACGACCGGCGGCAGGGTGCCGGGCGGCAGGTTCGGCACCGCGGCCAGGGCGAGCGAGTTGACCTGCGTCAGCGCCCCGTTCGGATCGACGTCGCCGTGAAAGTAGCTGCGGACAATGCTCGCGCCGACGATCGAGCGTGACTCCAGCCGTGCCGTGCCGTTGGCCTGCCCGGTCCAGCGCTCCATGCGGTTGGTGATGTCCTTTTCCATCCCCTCGGCCGGCATGCCGGAGTAGAACGTGAGCGTCTGCACCGCGGGGCTTTTGAACACCGGCAGGATGTCGATCGGAATTTGTCTCACGGCCAGCACGCCCAGGACGATCAGGCTAAGAGCCATGACCGTCACGGCGTACGGATTGCGCAGCGAGGCGCGGATCAGGCCATTCATCTGGCGACGGCCTCCGCCGGCGTCGCCGGACCGACTGCGACCGGCATCCCGTCGGTGAGCGCTCCTTGCGAGCTCACAATCACCTGGTCTGTCGGCGACAGGCCATTCAGAACCTCAACTCGGATGCCGTTGTCCTTGCCCACGGCGACCTGCGTGCGCACCGCGCGACCGTCGCGCGCGACAAACACCGCCCCCGTGCCGGCGGCGACTTTGCCGACCAGGCACTCCGACGGAATGGTCATCGCTGCGCCGCTGCCCGGCTCGAGTTCGATCGTCACCTGCCCGTACATTCCCGAGCGAAGCAAGTTCTTGGGATTCGGCAGGTCGATTTCGGTGCGCATGCTGCGCGTGAGCGGATCTTCGGAGTCGGCCGTGCGCGATACCTTGCCTTCAAACTTTATTCCCGGCAGGGCGTCGATCTTGATGATCGCCCGGTCGCCGGGATTAACGTAGGGCACGTCGGTATCGGGTACCTGCACCACCACGCGGAGCACGTCGGTGCGCTGGACGACGAGCAGCGCCTGCGACCCACCTTCCTGCGGAGCGCGGATGAAGTCGCCGCGATGGAACGTCCGCTTGGTGATCACGCCGTCGTAGGGCGAGACGATCTGCGTGTAGTCGACCAGGACGGTGGCCTGCCGTAAGGCCGCCTCGGCAACACGCACCTTGGCCTGTGCATCGACCAGGTCGGCCTTAGCCCGCTCGATTTTGGCCCCGGCCGAGACCTGTTGCGCTTGCGAAGTGACGATCGCCGCCTGAGCGGCCAGCTCGGCGGCATGGGCGGCTTGACGCTCATCGTCTTTCTCGTCGACCAGGCGCTCGTCGATACTCTTCAGATCGAACAGGTGCTTGACGCGCTCGTACTGCTTCTCACGGAATACGGCGTAGGCTTGGGATCGCCCCATCTCGGCCCTGGTCTGCGTGACCGTGGCTTGTGCGGCCTCGAAATCGGCCTGTGCTGCGCGGATCTGCGCCTCGGCCTGGCTCACCTGAGCACGGGCCTGGTCGACCTCGGCAGCGGCGCGCGACTGTGCCTCGACCAGTTCCGGCACGTCGAGCGTCGCCAGCACCTCGCCTTGCTTCACGCGATCGCCGATATCGACATGCTGCTCTTTCAGATAGCCCGACACTTTGGCGAACAACTCGGCCGCCTCGAACACATGCACCGAGCCAGGCTGGGTGGTTGTTCGCGGCAGGCCTCCTTTTTCCGGCGTGACCACGTCGACGCGCAAACGCATGTCGCCCGATTCTTCGCCATCGTTCGCGCGCGCCAAGCGGTCTTCGGCGACCGGCTGTGCGCGCAAGTGCGCGCCGGTGAATTGAAAATAGTACAGCCCGGCAAGGCCGACGACGGCCGCCAACAACACTGCGAGCCACCAGTATCGTTGCTTCATCGTATTCTCGTGACGCTATCTCGCTCCGGTCGACGCTATCTTGCACCAGTTGACACTGCGCCGTGTCCGTAGCTTCCTTCGTCACTAGAATCATAGCTTCCTGGAATCCCTTCACCACCATGCGGGGCTCGATATCCACGCGAAGCCGCGACGCTGCCTTGGCCGTAGCTCCCCTCCTGGAACCGGCTGTAACTGCCCGGGATACCGCCTCGGCCGATTCCGCCGACCGATACCCCGCGCGTTGCGACGCCACCTTGGCCGTAGGTTCCTTCCATAAAACGGCCATAACTGCCGGGAAGTCCGCCGCGCTCGAAACTATTGGGCCGCGGGGCGCCGGCGATTGCCTCCTGGCCGTAGCTTTCGGAACGAAAGCGGGCGCTAGGGTCACCGGCACCGAAAACGACGATCTTTGCGGCTGGCGCCGGGCGTGCCGCAGCACTTGATTGCCGCGAATACCGTCGATTTGTGGGTTTGGCAGGCCGCGCATTCCAATCAATTTGCTGTGGCGGCTCGGCAGCGCCAGCAAGCGATGCCGCAGCGGCGATCCATATGACTGCGATCGGTAGGCGCAATTTTTTCATGCAGGAACCAGGAGCAACAACAATGCCACTGGTTCGGCCACCGGTTCTGCAGGAAAACCGCAGAAATGCGGGCTAGTTCGACAGCGATTGCCTCTGGCCGGGACAGCGACTGGCCAGCGCTGGACAAGTTCTGTTCACCAGGCACGGGATAGGCAACGTCCACTAAGTATAATTTGAGACTGGTTCAACCGATGTCCCCGTGGAGAACAACGCGAATGTGGCGGCGCGTGATCGCACCGATTGTGGTGGTGAGCGTGCTGTGGATCGGCCTCAATATCAGCACCACGTACTACCTCGGTTGGCAGTCGCGGCGGCAGGCACGGGCTCTGACCAATTCGGTCGCCCGCATCGGCGCGGCGCTGAGCATTCAGCAGGCGAATTGGCGGATCGAGCAGTCGGTGGTCGTGGCCGGCAAGACCGAGGGTCCCGCCGTTGCCTCGTCGTTGGCCGAATGCCGGCGAGCGCTCGCTGAGCTCGATGCCGCCTCGCTGGCGCCGCGCGAACTCGAAGCCACTGCCGCGATCCAGTCCAGCTTCGAGCGGCTCGTAGCGCTGGTCGAATCCCCCAGCGCCGATGCGGCGTTACCGGTCGCGGTAACGCCGGCGGCAGCCGAGCTAAGCGACGCCTGTCGAACGTTCGTGCGGCTCGAGCATGCACTGACCATTGAGGCGATGCAGGAGCGTGTCGCGCTCGATCAGCAGATCAGCGCCATCCGGTTGGTCGTGATCGTGGTCGGGCCGGCGCTGGGTATCGCGCTGGGATACCTGGCCGCCCGCGGGCTGCATCGTCACCTGACGCGCATCAGTGTGACACTCAGCGACGCACGCGGCGAGTTGGACCAAGAGATCGGGCGCGTCGAGATCGACCCGGTCGGCGCCGCCGGCGATCTTCCCCGGTTGCAAGAACAGGTGCGGCAGGTGGCCGAACGCATTCGCCTGGCGATCGAACGTTTGCAGCGCAGCCGGCAAGAGACGGTCCGTGCGGCGCGCCTCGCGGCAGTCGGCGAATTGGCCGCCGGCGTGGCCCACGAGATTCGCAATCCGCTGACCGCGGTCAAGCTGTTGATCCAATCGTGGGCCGAGCACGATCCAGCCCAGGCGCTCGACGAACGTCAGATGCGCGTAGTGCTCGACGAAATCCAGCGCATCGAGGTGACGATCGAGCGGCTGCTCGACTTTGCCCGCCCGCCGACGCTCGAGCGCTGCCGGCACGACCTGCGGCAGCCCGTGCGCGGGGCGATGGAGTTGGTGGCGGGCCGCGCGCGCCGAGGCGGAGTGACGATCGACGATCGGCTGGGAGCCGCACCGTGCTCGGTCGACGCCGACGCGGGGCAGTTGCGGCAGGTGGTGGTGAACCTGCTGCTGAACGCGATCGAAGCGATACCCGACGGCGGCACGATCGAAGTCGGCAGCGAACTCGTCGTGGGACCGCCGGCGCAATGCGTCGTCACGATCGCCGATTCGGGACCGGGCATTGCCGACAAAGTTCGCGCCCGGCTGTTCGAGCCGTTTGTGACCAACAAGGAACGCGGCACCGGCCTGGGGCTGGCGATCAGCCGGCGGATCGTGCAGGAGCACGGCGGCGAGCTCTCCGCCAGGAACCGCCCCGGTGGAGGCGCCGAGTTCCGCATCGCATTGCCACAGGCAGCCTCGCCAGACGTTTCGGACCATGCGGACCAGCCGATCCCCGTAACCTGTAGCCCGTAGCCCACCTTTGCCGACTCTTCTCATCATCGACGACGAAGCAAGCATCCGCTTCAGCATCGCGCAGGTGTTCGCCAGCGCCGAGCTGCGCGTGCTCGAAGCGGCGACGGCCGACGAAGGCGTGCGCCTTGCCGACGATGCAATGCCCGACGTGATCCTGCTGGACATTCGCCTGGGGCAACAGTCCGGGCTCGATGTGTTCCAGCAGCTTCGGCAAATCGACCCGCGCTGCCTGGTGGTGTTCATCACCGGTCACGGCAGTGCCGACACGGCGATCGAGGCGATGAAGTCGGGAGCCTTGGACTACCTGGTCAAGCCATTGGATCTGAAACAACTACGCGGTGTCGTTGAGAAGGCGTTGGCGCTGAGCCGGTTGGTTCACGTGCCGGCGACGTTTGACGAGGCCGCGCGACCCGAAACCAGGCCCGATCGGCTCATCGGCAATGGGGCTGCGATGCGCCAGGTGTGCAAGCTCATCGGCCGAGTTGCCCCGCAGGATGTCAGCGTGCTACTCAGTGGCGAAAGCGGTACCGGCAAGGAGCTGGTTGCCCGGGCGATTTACCACCATAGCCGGCGCAGCGATAAGCCGTTTCTGGCGATCAACTGTGCCGCGATCCCCGAGACTCTGCTGGAGAGCGAGCTGTTCGGCCACGAGCGCGGAGCGTTCACGGGGGCCGAGCGACGGCGGATCGGCAAGTTCGAGCAGTGCGACGGCGGCACGCTGCTGCTCGACGAAGTCGGCGACATGGCCCCGGGCACGCAGGCCAAGATGCTGCGGCTGCTGCAAGCAGGCTGTTTCCAGCGGCTCGGCGGCAGCGAGACGATCACGAGCGACGTGCGGATCATCGCGGCCACGAACCAGAATCTCGAAGCGCTGATCGCCGCGGGTCGGTTCCGGCTCGATTTGTTCCATCGGCTGCACGGGGTGCAAATTCACTTGCCGCCGCTGCGCGAGCGCCGCGATGATATTCCCGAGCTAGCCCATTATTTCTTGTTCCGCTACGCGCGCGAAATCGGCACGAACGTGCAGTCGATCTCGCCCGAAGCGCTCGAGTTGCTCGAGCGGCACACCTGGCCGGGCAACGTGCGCGAACTGCAAAACGTGATGCGCGAAGCGATCATCCTTACGATCGGCCCGACAATCGGTCCCGAGGCGCTACCGACGCTCGCCAAAGCGCGGCCCGAGGCCGAAACGCTCGCCGCGCTGAAGGACGACGCCGATTGGCTTGCCATGCCGCGGATGGTGGGAAACTGGTTGGCGCACGGCGAAGCGAACGTGTATCGCCGATCGCTCGAGCAATTCGACCGGCTGTTGCTGGAGCAGGCGCTCGCGCACACGAAAGGAAACCAGGCCCGGGCGGCCGAGATTCTCGGTGTCAGCCGCGTGACGCTGCGCGCCAAGCTGCGCGCGTTGGGATTGCTGGCTCCCGGCGGCGAGGGGCTGTAAATCGCTCAGCTCTGAATCGTCTTCGCGAGGTTGCCGAGGATTATGCTCCAGCCCTGGCGCGTACGGTCGATATACTCAGGCAGGACGTTTTCGTGGGTTAACGTCAATTTGCAGCCGAGATCGTTCGGCGCAATGTCGACGGTGACGCGCGTCGCCACGCTGGAGAACTTCGGTACGCTGAAGGTGAACACCAACTTTCGCGGACGATCGATCGCCAGGTACTCACCGACGTGTTCGATGTCGTCGCCGTTGCGGCGCTCGGTGACGTTGAAGCGTCCGCCGACACGAGCGTTGATGTCGGTACGCTGCATGCTGCCGCCGGGCGTTGCAAACAGCCACCTTCTCACATTGGCTGGGTCCAACCATGCGTCGAAAACCTGCTCGGGCGGAACATGGAAGTCGTGGTCGACTACCACCGTGCTGCTCGCTGAACCAGTTTGTGCGATCATCGTTTCTGCGCCTTTCGCGGTTCTTAGCGCTTAGCGGATGCCGCTGGCGCCGACCGGCTCACCACGGAAAATCGGTTCGGTGGTCGAGCTCGGACCGTTCTGCGGCGCACTGGAACTACGCACGCACGTGGGCGGCTGTCCCAGGGCGACGAACAATCGGAACTGCGCCTCATTGTAGCCGACCACGGCCGTGGCCAGGTCTTGCCGCTCGGTGGCCATCAGCCGCACGCTGTTGAGCACTTCCAG
The DNA here is from genome assembly GCA_036272935.1 of Pirellulales bacterium. GTDB lineage: Bacteria > Planctomycetota > Planctomycetia > Pirellulales > PNKZ01 > DATAXP01. Next base: position 30,037 of record DATAXP010000084.1, read on the forward strand.
CGGCAATCCTTCGCCGGAGCGTTGACGATTCAGGTCCTCGCGAAAGCCCGACGTCGAACTCTCCAGGCCGAGCTGCGCTTCCTCGGCACGTTGGAGAAATGCATGGGCGTCGTTGTACGCTTCGGCAACCTGGGCGCGCACCTCGTTCAGGACCCGTAGCCGATCGGCCATCGCCTGGCCCAGCATCCCGCGCTGACGCCGCGTCTGCGCCACGTTGCCAACTCCCATGTTCTGGGCGGTCCAGTAGCACCACACGTCGTAATCTTCGCGGCCGGTGATGCTCGCGAACGGCGGGATACCACCAACGAAATTGCCGTTGCCGCCGAACGCGCCGGGACTGTAGCCGAGCATGATCGTCGGAAACAGCACGCGTGTTTGTTCTTGCCGCACGCGCACGCGCGAACGATCGATCGCGGCGCTGGCACTGGCAAGCTCCGGCCGTCGGCCGTTGGCGATGACCACGAGTTCCTCGAGCGGCACCAGGGCATCGACCAGCTCGATGGTCGACAGCGCTCCGCCGACGGTGCGCAGGTTGAGCGATGGATCGAGATTGACCAGTTGGGCCAGCTCTGCCGAGGCGACGTTCATTTGTTCCTCGGCGCGCAGCACCGCGTTGTGCATCAACAAAGCTTCGGTCCGGGCGCGGTACGCATCGGCTACCGAACCCTGACCGGCGCGGGCAAATGCCTCGGTCAACCGTTGCACCTCGCGAGTCTCTTGCTCCGAAAGCTGGTACGCCTGCAGGCTAGTTTCCGCGCGCATGAGGTTGAGATACGCAACCGTCACGTCGAGCAGCGTGCTGTTGACGGTAGCGCTGGTGTCCCAGCGGCGAACCGCTACTTCCTGCCGCGCGGCCAACGGTTCGTAGAGCGCATCTCCCAGGTGACTGAAGATGCGAATGGCAGGAATGCCGACCGTCTCGGCAGCCAAGGCTCGCGCGCCGCCGATGTACAGCGAATTCTCCGTCACGTCGCGAACCTGGCCGAACGAGGCCAGCAGGTTGCCCGAGTGGTAGTGATAGTTGGTGCCGGGATTGAAGCTCGGCAGCATCAGCACCCGGGCAGCCTTTTGCAAGGCGAGCGCTTCGCTGATCGTGGCGCGCACGCGGTTGATCGTCGGGTTCTCGATGCCCGCCAACCGCCAGATGGTCGCCAGATCAACGACGGTGGTCGGCGTCGATCCGGTCGTTGTTTCGTCGGCCGATGCTTCCGCGGCCGACGACGGCTGCGGCATTGCCACCGGCTCGGGGGCTTGCACACGTTCGGGCGCTTCCGGCGACGATTCGGCGGCCACGCGATCTGCCACCAGCGCAGCCATCGCCAAGATTGCGCACCAACACATTTGGTGACGTCGAGCGTTCGGGTATCGGCGCATCGGGCGGGTTGGCACGGCGACTGTTCTTGCCTTCGTGGCTTATTGGTTATCGACGGGCGGAAGTGGTTCGGGATCCACGGCCCCGAACGGTGCGGCGGCTTTCTCGGGAGCGGGTCGCGCCAGCAGGTCGGCGCGAGGCTGTCCCAAGGCGACATACAGCTCGAACTGCGCGCGATCGTAATCGGCAATCGCATTGAGATACTCGAAGCGCGCCCGGGCGAGCAGCCGCAGGCTGTCGAGCACTTCGATCGGCAATCCTTCGCGGCCGCGGATGCGGATCAGATCGCCGCGGAAGGCGTCCACGCCGCTGCGCACAGCTTGCTCTCCAATTTCGATTTGCGCCCAGCGCGCTTGCGAGCGAGCATACGCACTGGCCACTTCGGCGCGCGCCCGATTGAGCACCACCACCGCTTGAAAGTCGGCCTGCCGCATCCGCGCGCGGGCGGCTTCGATTTGTGCCCGGTTGCCGATACCGCAGTTAGCCAACGTCCAATACAGCACCACGTCGACGTCGGAGCGGCCGTCGAAATTGCCGAATAGATTGGCACCCAGGTCCTGCCGATTGCTTCCGCCACCGAACATGCCCCCGCTGTACCCGACCATGGTCGTCGGCGAGAAAGGCAGCATCCGCGCCGAATCGAGTGCGTACAGCGCTTCGCGCACGGCCGAGCGCTGGCTTGCCAGGTCGGGGCGCGTCAGCAAGGCCATGGCAATCAGTTCAGACAGCGCGATCGGTGCCGGCACGATCGGCGCCGGCACGATCCAGCCGTCGTTCGGTTGCAGCCGCAGCGCGGGATCGAGATTCAGCAACTGGTTGAGCCGCGCCGAGGCCGTGAGCATTTCGCCTTCGTACATGGCAACGTCGGCAATCCGCTGCCGCAACTCGGTGGCGGCGCGATTGGCGTCGGCCGCGCGTCCCTGGCCAGCCTCGGCATAGGCCGCGGTTAGCCGCGCGACCTCCGCCGTGTCGTCTCGCACCTGCAACGCGACTGCCCGGCGAGCCGTGGCACGTAGCAGGTCGACGTACGCCGTTGACACGCGCAGGATCACATCGTTGCGTACCGCCAGGTTCGCCAATTGGCGGGTCTGCACCGTCTGACGGTTGGCCAGGTAGTTGTAGATCCCCTGCGAAACATTCAAGTTCCACTGCACGCCTGGAATGTTCACGCTGCCGGCAGCGACCGCGTTGGCACCGGCACCGACGTACAACGAGCCGCGCGTCACGTCGATGATGCGGCCGCTCGACTGTTGCAGGGTGCCGGTGTGATCGTCGTAGTTCATGCCCAAGTTCAGGTTGGGCAGAATCTGCGCGGCCATGTATTGCCGCATCGCCGCGGCTTCGACCACCCGCTGTCGTGCCACGAGCAGCTCGGGGTTCTGCGCCCCTGCCAGCGCCAATGCCGCCGCGAGATCGATCGGGCGGAATTCGCCGGCCAGGATCGACGGTGGCTCGGTTTGTGGGTTGGCCGGCGAGCGCATTGGCATTCCGCCCACCGTCCCCGGCGGCAACGAGGGCTCGGGGGAATCCAGCGACTCGGGGCCAGGCAACGGCGCGGGATGAACCAGCGGCAACTCGTCGGCGCCCGGCGAAGGAGTCGGTGCTGCCAGTGCCGGCAGTTCAGCGGGCTGAGCGTTAAGAAAAACTGCTTGCGAGACTAGTTCCTCGTCACCGGCGGCAAGCGGCCCGTTCGACGACCACGCCAACGCTCCTGCGAGCAGACAAATGAGTTGCCGCCGCGCCCGAGGATTGCGTGGGCCTTGTTCCGCGCCGGGCGAGCAGGATGCCGCCAGAAAACAGCGGGGTGAGCGTAACATCGACGTCTTTCAATGGCTTGACACCCCCCGGTACCAACCATGATTCAGCGAGCTTTGCTACCCCGCGGTCATCCTGCCATGCCGACGGCGCAGCACTGCAACGATGACAATCGGCGTTACAGGCGGCACAATCCATAAAATTTGTGCAAGGCCGCCAAAGCCCCCATGCGACAATGCTGGCAGTCGTGATGCCTGGAACTATCACTGCCAGCAAACGCATCAGCTTCAGTCATTCATCAACGACTCAATCTCATCCGCCTCGATCGGAATGCTCGCCATCAGGTCCACCGGTCCCTCGGCGGTGACCAGCACGTTGTTTTCGAGCCGCACGCCGAAACCTTCGGCCGGAATGTAAATGCCCGGTTCGACCGTGAGCACCCATCCGGGCGCGAATGGCTCGTGCATCAATCCGACGTCGTGCACGTCGATCCCCAGGGGATGCCCGAGGCCGTGCATAAAGTACTTGCGGCAGGCCGGCTCGTCCGGCGTTTGCTTGGCGATGTCCTCGGGCGTGAGCAGCCGCAGCGCGAGCAGTTCGTCGTTCATCATCGCCTGGGCCTCACGCTGCCATTGGCGGTGGACCTTGCCAACGGTGGCTCCCTGCACCGCGGCGCGCATTACCCTCAGCACGGCGTCGTACACGGCCCGCTGGCGCGGCGTGAATCGGCCATCGACCGGGATCGTGCGCGTCAGGTCGGCATTGTAGTTGGCATAGTTTGCCGCCACGTCGAGCAGCAGCATGTCGCCGGCGCGGCAGGGTTGATCGTTCGCGATGTAGTGCAGCACGCAGGCATTGGCCCCGGAGGCAACGATCGGCGTGTACGCAAACTTTGCCCGCTGTCGCGTGAATTCGTAGATGTACTCGGCCTCGATCTCGTACTCCATCACGCCGGGATGGACGCAGCCGAGGATGCGGCGGAAGCCGGCCTCGGTGATGCGGACCGCCTCCTTCAGCAGCTCGATCTCTGCCGGCGACTTGGCCACGCGCAGCCGGTGCATCAACGGGGCCAGCCGGCGATACGTGTGCAGCGGATACCGCCGCTGGCATTGCTCGACGAACCGCGCGTCGCGCGTCGGCACTTCGACCACCGCGCGCTTGTGCTCGTTGGTGTTGAGGAACACTTGCTCGGTATCGCACATCAGGCCGTGAAACGTCTTCTCGAATTCGCTCAGCCACTTAACCGTTGTGATGCCCAAAACCCGCTTTGCTTCGTCCTTCGTTAGCTTGTGTCCCTCCCACGTTTTGAGCTGCTCGCTGGATTCGCGCAGGAACAGGATTTCGCGCAGATTCTCATCCGGCGCATCGGGCGAGAGGACCAGGATCGACTCTTCCTGCTCGACGCCCGACAGGTAGAACAGGTCGGCATTCGGGACCAGCGGCAATGTGCCGTCGGCATTCGTCGGCAGCACGTCGTTGGCGTTCACCACGACCAGCGACCGCGGCGGCAGCAGCTTGCCAAGCGCGTCGCGATGCTCGACAAACAACGCAGCGTCGATCGGCGAATGTCGCATGACTGGTTCCTGAGGTGAGTTCGCGCAGTGCTGCCTGTAAAAACCTACAATACCTGGTCGGTGCTCCGATCCTTAGCCCTTGGTTTTAGCAAAGAATCGCCATGTTGCCTCGGCTCTGGCTGATTGTCGCGCTGGCAGTGGCGGCGTTGGCCGCGGCGCGTCCCGACAATTCTGAGCAGCGGAAGATCGCCGAGCGGATCGCCGCACGCGATCCGCGCTATCTTCCCGCCAAGCACACCGTGCAGACGATGCGCGGCTGGACGGTGCTCATCGACGATCGGCTGCGGCGAGACGATCCCCAGGCGCTCGACAAGGCGCTGCGGCTGCTCGACGAGCAGTTGAAGACGATCGTCGATCGCGTGCCGGCCTCGGCCGTGGCGAAGCTGCGCAAGGTTCCGTTGTGGATGTCGCCGCAGTACCCCGGCATCGGTCCTAAGGCCGAGTACCACGTCAGTGCCGACTGGCTGCGCGAGCATGGCCGGGATCCGGCCATGGCCAAGGGGGTCGAGTTCACGAACGTCGACATCTTCGAGCGCGAAGTGAAACGGATGCCGGTGTTCGTGCTGCACGAGCTGGCCCACGCCTATCACGACCTGGTACTGGGGTTCGATCATCCGGGAATCGAAGCTGCTTACCGGCATGCGGTCGAGAGCAAGTCGTACGAGTCGGTATTGCGCGACGGCAATCGAAAAGACCGTGCCTACGCGATCACGAACACGCACGAGTATTTCGCCGAAAACACCGAAGCGTACTTTGGCATGAACGATTTCTATCCGACGAACCGTGCCGAGCTCGAGCGGCACGATCCCGAGATGTTCCGCTTGCTGGGACGGCTGTGGAACGTCGACCCGCGGGCGGTGCCTGCCGCGGCAACGCGCTGAATACGTGGCGTTTTGGGCACAGGTGTTGCCAATGTTGGCCCGCGCGGCGTGCGCTTCCGTTGCGACCGGCCTCGTGTCGGCACGCCCGTTAAAAAAATGCAAGAATGTCAACAGCGGCGAAGACCCGCCGACAATCGTCCGGCAGACATTCAACGACGCGCATCCAGAATTCTTGCGTTTGAGGAGTTTCGTCATGCGTTTGAAATCGGCAGGGGTAGTCGCGGTGCTGATGCTTGGCTTGCTCGCGGCCCACGGCGCTGAGGCGTTTGCGCGCGGCGGTGGTGGCGGCGGACGTTCCGGTGGCGGCGGCGCGCGCATGGGTGGCGGCGGAGCCCGTCCCGGCGGCTCCAACGGCGGCGCCAGCGGCGGACATCCTGGAGGCGCGTACTTCGGTGGCAGCGGCGCCGCTGGCGGAGCACATGCCGGTTGGGCGAATCACGTCGGCAGCGCGCAGCCGTCGGCGCAGGGCTTTGCCGCTCGCCACGGTGGCAACTTCAACAACGGCAACTTGAACCACAACGATCCCAACTGGAATCACGGCAACGGCAATTGGAACCATAACGGCGGGTACGGTCCCGGCGGATACTACGGCGGCGGATACGGTGCCGCGGGCCTCGGCCTCGGCTTGGGTGTCGGCACGATGTTTGGCTACGGCCTCGGCGGCGGCTACGGCTACGGTTACGGCAATGGATATGGCGGCGGATACTATGGCGGCGCCGGATACGGGGCCGTCTATGCCAATGGTTATCAGGCCGGCTACGTCGATCCCAATGCCACGAACCAGGCAGCGATGCAAACCGCCCCGGTCGATCCCAACGCCACGAGCAGCGGTCAGCAATCGCCGGCCGACATGGCTGCCGACGCCGCGCAGTTCGCCACTGCCGGCGAGACGGCGTTCAAGAGCGGCGACTATCAACTGGCCACGAAGGATTGGCGGCACGCGATGGTCGAGTCGCCGAACAACGGCGTCTTGGCGCTGATGCTCGGCCAGGGGCTGTTCGCCACCGGCAGCTTTGACGAAGCGGCCGGCGCCGTGCAGTACGGCATGCACCTGTTGCCTAGCGATCAATGGAACACGGTCGTCGGCAACTATACCGAGCTGTACCGCGGCAACCAGGACTACACCGATCAGCTCCGCGCGCTCGAAACGGCTGCCGCCAAGAAGGACGCTCCGGGCCTCGAATTCCTGCTCGGCTACAACTACGGCTACCTCGGCTATCCGAAGCAGGCCGTCACGTCGCTCGACAAGGTGCTGACCATGAACCCACAGGACAGCACCGCCCGCCAGTTGCGAGCCTTGTTCGCCTCCAAGCTGAAGCCGGGCGAGGTGCCCGACGCTCCTGCCGCCCCGGCGACGCCCGCCGGTGCCCCGGCAACGCCTGCCGGACCCTCCCCCGCGCCGACAACAACCCCACAGACGGCCGGCTAGCGCGGATTGTTGACCGCCAAGACACCGAGGCACGGCGGAAGGAAGAAGCCACGGATGAATAAGGCTTCTGCTTATTTGTGTCGTCCGTGTTACCCGTGGTTACTTCCGACGAGCATCGCGCGGGCGGCGGCGATGGCTTGGTGGGTGCCGGCCACGGCCAGGACGTCGCCCGGTTCGAGGCGTTCGCGGCCGCTGGGGACGACGATCTGCCGCGAGCCGCGCGTGATCGCCAGGATGGTGGCCGAGGTCAGGCTGCGCAGGTTGATCTCGCGCAGCGTTTTGCCGACCACGGGGCTGCGCTCGTCGAGCGTGACGGGAATCGGGTCGCCGAGCCCGGGAAACATGTGGTGCAGTTGCTCGATGGCCTGGCCGTCGTCGCCGGTCGTGACACCGGCACTGGCTTGCGAGGCCAGCAACTCGACGATCGTCTGCGCACCGGCCCGGGCATGACCTTGCAGGTTCGCAGCGCTGCGCCAGAAATTGACGCCCAGCCCCACCAACACCAGCGCGACGATGGCCGCCCCTTCGAACGGAGGCACGAACGGTTGCGTGATCGCGACCAGCGGCACGCCCAACAGTAGAATGATCGCCAATTGCAGCGTGACCACTAGCGCCCGTCGCGGTGCCAGGCCCAGGTCGAGCTTGTCGGCAGCGGCGCGGGGCAACACGCGCAAAGCCAGCGCCTGCCCCAACCCTTGTGCATTGCGCACGATCCCCACGGCAAACGGAGCCGACAGCGCCGCCGCGCTGGCCAGCCACACCAGCACACTGGCCCAGCGATCGAGCCCCGTCCAGCCGGAGACCCAGGCCGTCAGCCGCGGGGCCGCCACCGAAGCGCCGATCACCACCGCCACCACGATCACGAAATCGGCCAACAGTACGCGAATCCGCCGGCGAATCTGGGCACGCTCGCTGTGGTCGTCGGGCGCCAGGCGCAACTGCTCGATCCACGAACCGTACAAAGCGGCGAAAGTTTGTAGCGGCCGCGGCAACTTGCGATCGATCAAGCGGGCCAACGGATCGCTGGCTCGGATCAGCCAGGGAGTGGTGAGCGTGGTGATTGCCGAGACGGCGACTGCCACCGGATACAGAAAGTCGCGCGTCGCGCCGGTGGAGAGCCCAATGCCGGCAATGATGAACGAGAACTCGCCGATCTGCGCCAGGCTCATGCCGGCCTGCACGGCGGTGCGCGGATCGTAGCCGGTGAGGAACGCACTGGTCGAAACGCCCAGCACCTTGCCCACGATTACCAGCACCGTGAACACGACGACCGCGACCCAATGCTCGGCGATCAAGGCCGGATCGATCATCATCCCCACGGCGACGAAGAACACGGCGGCGAACAGGTCGCGGACCGGTGCGACGAGCTGCTCGATCCGCTTCGGCTGCCCGCTCTCGGCCACGAGCGTTCCGGCCAGAAATGCGCCCAGGGCGACCGAGTAATCGAACGCGATCGCAACCAGCGCGAAGGCGAACGCCAGGCCGACGGCGGCGATCAGCGTTGTTTCGGGGCGATTCAAACGCAGCACGGCGCGCATCAGCCGCGGCACGGTGAGCATGCCAATCGACACCAGCGCCGCGAGAAACGCCGTCAGCCGAGCCGCGGTCCAGCCGAACTCCGCGAGCGTCAATTCCTCTCCGGAAGAAACGGTGGTCAGCAAAGCCAGCAGGAAGATTGCCACCAGGTCTTCCAGCAATAGCACGCCGACCACAATCTCGACGAGCCGACCCGTGACGCGCTGCTCCTCAAATGCCTTGACGATGATCGTCGTGCTGCTGATGGCGATGATCGCGCCGGCGTACAGGCTTTCGAGCGAGGTCCAGCCGAACAGCCGGCCCGCCGTGTAGCCCAGCCAGACCATGAAGCTGCTTTGGGCCACCGCGACCAGTGCCGCGGTCGGCCCGACGCTGGCCAGCTTCGAGAACGTGAACTCCAGCCCCAGCGAGAACATCAGCAGGATCACGCCCAGCTCGGCCAACTGCTCGACCGTTTCGCGATCGGCCACCAGCGGCACTTGGACGTGCGGTCCGACGATCATTCCCGCGGCCAGGTATCCGAACACCACCGGCTGGTGCAGGCGCTGAAACACCACCGTGGCCACCGCGGCGACGCAGAGCACCATCGCCAACGTGTTGAGGAACTCGGGAGGGTGCATGGGAAATGCAGAAGTCAGAAGTGCAGCGTTCGGAACTTCTGCATTCTGACTTCTGCCTTTTAGTGGCTTCGCCTATCTTCGCTCTTCGGGTCGCTCACCAGTTCGCCGCTGTGCAGTTGGCCGTTCATGGCACGGTCGCGCCACGGAGCTGCTGCGTCCCACAGTTCAAGGTTCGCGTCGATGTCGCTGAGCAGCACGTCGGCCTTGTGTACCGGCAGCTTTCCGGTGATGCGTCCGTCGGGACGCACGAAGAAACTGCCCCACAGCGAGTACTTGGTTGAACTGTTGACGGCGCTGATCCACAAAAAGTTCGCAGCCGCGTGGCCGATCATCGTCGCCGGCACCAACTCGCGCCACAGGTTGCGATAGTGGTAGGTGCGGTAGTCGCGCCGGGCATTGTGGAACGACTGAAACACCGCCTCGACGCCGCGGCGCTTCAGATCGCGATAAATCTCTGGGAACCGGTACTCGTAGCAGATGGCGATGCCACAGCGGTAGCCGTCGATCTCGACGACCGTAGGATGGTCGCCGGGCGTGTACGAAACATGGTCGAGGCTCGATTGCTCGCCGAAGGTGCCGGTGCAGAACCGCTTGTCGTAGCGATCGACCACCTCGCCGCGATCGCTGATCACGTACACCGAGTTGTGCGGCAAATGCTCGCCCGACAGCCGATGCGTGCTCCCCAGCAGCACCCACAGGTTCAGCTCGCGGGCCGTCTGGCAGATGGCGGCCGTGGCATCGTGCAGCGCGTTCCAATCAAGTTGGCGGACGTCAGCGACTTCGTAGCCGGCGTATCCCGAAAGCGCAGTTTCGGGGAAATGGGCAACACGAGCGCCGCCGGCTGCCGTCTCGGCGAGCAGCCGTTGTATCTCGGCCAAGTTGTGGGCGATGTCGGGCTCGACCGAGAACTGACAGGTCGCGACACGCAGAATCGGTTTCATGATGCGGACAAACAATGAGCCGTGCTGGCACGCGGCACGTGCGGCCGCCAGGGTACCGTATCGCCGCGAAGCTGGTCTATGGGCCGCGTACCGTGATTGCTACAATCCGCCGCCTTTTCCGTCGACCGACTTCAGGGAGGAGACACATGCCGCTGCGCCACGTGTGGTTCGTCGGCGCGCTGGTGATCGCTGCCGCGCTGCCCGCGAAGAGGCAAGCCTGCGCGCAGCCGTTGGCGCCCGGGCAGACGATCGTTCCGTACGCGCCGCAAGCGCCCCAGGCGCCGATCGGCCCCCCGCTGCCGCCACAGGCACCGTTCGTCCTTACGCCCCAAGAGCAGGCAAACCTTGACCTGCTGCTGCGCGCCTGGGAGCACCACAGCGGCCTGATCCAGACCTTCAGTTGCGAGTTCACCAAGCACGAATACGACGCCGTCTGGGTGGAGAAACCGCCGTTCCGCAAGTCGAAAAGCGAAGGGGAGCTGAAATTCGCCAAGCCCGACAAGGGGATGTACCGCATCGTGGCGATCGACGGCAAAAAGACCGACGAAGGAGACCACTGGGTCTGCGACGGCAAAGCGGTGTACGTGAAGGACTACAGCACGAAAGAGGTCAAGGAAACCCGGTTGCCTCCGGAGCTGCAAGGCAAGTCGATCGCCGACGGTCCGCTGCCGTTCGTGTTCGGCATCGAGGCGGAGAAATTGAAGAAGCGCTACTGGATGCGGATCATTACGCCGGCCGACGTCAAAGGGCAGGTGTGGCTCGAAGCGTACCCGAAGTACGCCCATGACGCAGCGAACTTTCGCCATATTGAGGTGGCGCTGAGCGACACCGACCTGACGCCGCTTGCGATCCAGATTTACCAGCCGCAAGACGAATCGCCGAAGAAGAAGGTTACCGACGTCTACTCCCTGCGCAAAATCACCAAGAACGGCATGGTCGATCGGTTTCTGGAGTTCACGCGCAACTTCGTCAGCCCCTCGACACCGCTGGGCTGGAAGCGCGTGATCGACGACTCGGCCCTCACGCAGCGCACCGCGGCTCAAGCGCCGCCGCAGGTCGAACGTCCCGGCGCCGCGCCGCCGCGCCGGTAGAAGTGTCGTTCCTTTGCTTGCAGCGTTTTCGAAAACCGCGTCGGGCAGGCATTCCTGCCTGCCTCCGGTTGCCGTGCTCACGGCAGACAAGAATGTCTGCCCCACGCGACTAGCAGGTTGGGGTCAGCGGTTTTCGGATAGGCTCTCTCGGCGCGCGTCGCAAGCGACGCGGCTAACTAGTTTCACCGACAGGCGTTGGGGCCAGGTGACCTGATGGCAATTTGACTGCCGCGGGGGCGGCGCTATAATTGTGCCGAAACACCAACGACGCCATGCACTTGCGCGTCGGCTCGGTTCTAGCGGCGTGCAACGGATTTCTTCCGCCATGGCATTGAGTTGGCTGGCGACGCACGGGTACGGCTGGCGATGGCGCCGGCTGGCGGCAATCTCGTCGATGGCGGTAATCGCCACCGCGTTGTCGGCGGCTACGAAAGCCGAGCAGCCCGCAGCCGAGCGTCCCGCTCCACCCGCCGATCAGGAGCGTTCGGGACGGTTCCTGCGCATTCCCGGTCCGGTGACCGACAAAATCGACCAGCGCATCCGCCATGCGGTCGATCTCGAAGTGCGGCAGGCCAAGCAGCATGGCAAATGGCCGGTGTTCGTCATCGAGATCGGCTCCGGGCGAACCGAGTTCGGCCAGGCCTACGATCTGGCTCGGTTCCTGTCGAGCGATGCGTTGAATGGGGCGACCACCGTCGCCTTCTTGCCCGAGAGCGTCACCGGCCACAACGTGCTGGTGGCGATGGCCTGCGACGAGATCATCATGAGCCCCACGGCCGAGATCGGCGAGGCGGGGAAGTTTGAATCGGCCATCGGCCCGCCGATGCGCAACGCCTACGCCGAGATCGCCAACCGCCGCAAGACGATCCCGGCCGACCTGGCGCTGGGGATGCTCGACCCGTCGCTCGAAGTGCTCGAGGTCGAAACCGATGTGAGCCGAGAGTTCGTGCTCGCCTCGCGGCTCGACGAGTTGCGGCGCGACAAGGCGTTCCAAGCCTCGAAGGTCGTGAAACCGGCCGGCAAGCCGGGACTGTTCACCGGCCAGCAGGGCCGCGAGCTGGGGTTCGTCAGCTACCTGGCCGCCGACCGCAACGACGTGGCGAAAATCTGGCGGCTGCCGCGCGAGGCGCTGCAAGACGATCCCACGCTCGATGGCCAATGGCGCACCGCACGGTTCTACGTCAAAGGCGCAATCACCAGCGAATCGATCAACCGGCTGCAAACGCTGCTGCGGACCGAAATTCGCGAACAGTCGCTGAATTTCCTCTGCCTGTGGATCGACAGCCCCGGCGGCTCGCCGACCGACAGCATGAACCTGGCCAATTTCCTGGCGTCGCTCGATCCCGGACAGCAGCGCACGGTGGCCTACATCCCCGGCGAGGCCCGCGGCGATGCGGCGTTCATCGCCCTGGCCTGCGACCAGATCGTGATGCACCCGTCGGCCACGCTCGGCGGGGCGGGTGCAGCCGATATTCCCGCCGACGATGTGAAGCTGATCACCGCGGCGCTCGAAGGGATCTGCAAAGAAAAGTCACGCAACCCGGCGATCGCCGCGGCCATGATCGACCCGAACCTGGCGGTGTACCGCTGCGTGCGCAAGACCGACGGGCTGGTCGATTTTATGTCGGCCGAGCAGCTCGCGGCGCGCGAACGGCAGGAGCCGCAGCCCGGCCTGTGGCGCAAAGAAGACGAACTCACGCATCCCGGCAGCCCGTTGCGGCTCGACGGTTACCAGGCCGAGGAATTGGGGTTGGCGACCGGCGTGGTCGAGAACTTCGCCGAGTTCAAGGCGATGTACAACCTCGAGCACGATCCGCAATTGCTCGAGCCCAGCTGGGTGACGACGCTTATCGAGGCGCTCAACTCGCCGGGGGTGAGCTGGTTTCTGTTGTTCCTCGGCGGCGCGGCCCTGTACTTCGAATTGCAGTCGCCGGGCATCGGACTGGGCGGCATCATCGGCGCGCTCTGCTTCCTGTTGTACTTCTGGAGCGCGTACCTCGGCGGCACGGCGGGCTGGCTCGAAGTGCTGCTGTTCCTGTCGGGCCTGGTGTGCCTGCTGCTCGAGGTGTTCGTATTTCCCGGTTTGACAATCTTCGGGCTCAGCGGCGGATTGATGGTCGTGGCGTCGCTGGTGTTGGCGACGCAGACGTTCGTGGTGCCGCACAACGAATATCAGTTGGCCCACCTGCGGACGACGCTTACGGTCGTCGTCGGCGCAGCCGTGGCGGCGCTGGGGGCGGCCCTGTTGATGAACCGCTTCCTACCGCACACGCCGATGTTCAACCGCATGTTGCTCGCACCGCCGTCGGCAGACGAACTGTCGCAAATCTCGGCCCGCGAGGCACTGGCGCAGTTCGAGCACCTGGTCGGCCAGCAGGGTGTCGCCGTCACGCCATTGCTGCCGTCCGGCAAGGCGCGGTTCGGCGAGGTGCTGGTCGACGTGCTGGCCGATCGCGAGTTCATCGAGCGCGGCAAGCCGGTGGTCGTCGTCCAGGCACGTGCCAACCGTGTGCTCGTGCGGGCGGTCGATCCGACGGCGTGAAGCGTTGCGGTGGGTCGCTCAGAGCTTGTCGGCGAAAATCGCCTGGTAGTGCCGCCACCAGTCGCTCTGGAACATTCCGCTCGGATCGTACTTTCGCTTCAGCCGCAGAAACTCGACGAACTGCGGATAACACGCCTCGACCTGTCGGCGCTCGGCCCAGCGATGGTAGGTCAGGAAGTATCGGCCGCCAACCTCGATTGCCCGGTCGATGATGCGTCGAAAGTCTTCGGCTGCTTTCTGCTTGCCATCGTCGGTGTGCACGACGTGCAGATTGCAGATGATGCAGACGCTTGGCTCGCGGGCCCATGCCAGGAAAGTCTCCGCATCGCGTTCAATGAAGCGGATCGTGCCGTAGGTCATGTCGACATCGTGCTTCAGAAAATCGCGGCGCACCGCTTCGAGAAACGGCACGAACGCATCGCGAGCCACGTACACCTCGGTAATCATCTCGGTGCCGCGCCGTGGATCGACCGCCTTGCGGTACGAATCGAAATTCCCGGCCAACTGATGCGTATCCGACCAATCGAGGTGCCCCGACGTGCTGAGGTAGTATGTGGAATAGCGCTCGAACGCTTTTTTGCGGTCCGTCCGCGCCAGCACGTATAGCTCGGCCCACTCCTCGTTCGTGAGCGATCGCTGCGCGGCGGGAATCGGCGTATCGTTGCTGAGCGGCCGATAGCAGGCGAAGACGCCGCCGTGCGTCGCAGGATCGACGGTCAAGTCGGTCGAGTATTGGCAGTCGCCGTACAAGAATCCTTCGCGCACGCGCCGATCGACCCACGTGAGCAAATCTTTCACGGGAATCACTTCCACGACGCGCTCGACCTTGCTGCGCGGCACCAGACGCAGCGTTACCTCGGCAATAACACCGAACAGTCCGTAACCGCCGATCGCCAGTGAGAAAAGCTCGGCATTCTCGCGCCGGCTGCAAGTGTGCGATTTTCCCTGGGCATCGACGAGCACGAACGATTCCACGTCGGCCACGATCGGCCGAAATCGCAAGCCGCGGCCATGGATGTTCGCCGCCAGCGAGCCGGCGATCGTCACGCGGTCGACCCCCGATTGCTTCGCGCGAATGCCCCACGGCCGCGCGTCGCCTTGCTGCATCCGGACAAGTTGCTCGATCAGCTCCGGCCACTCGATTCCCCCTTCGACCTCGACCAGTCCGCGCTGGCGCTCGAGGCGCAGCAAGCGGTTCATGCGCGTCATGTCGAGGAGCACCGCGTCGGTGCCGAATTGTTGCCCGCCCATCGCGTGTCGCCCACCGCAGATGCTCACCGCGAGTCGCTCATCGTGGGCCGTTCGCAGGGCCGCCTGAAGCTCGTCGACGCTCGTGGGCTGTTCGATCCGCCGAACGCGCGTCGCGTTCAACTGCGATTGGACGTCGTTGACCTCGACACCTGGATGCTTGGCGCCCCACAGTTGGCTTGCACGCTTTGCCGTGGCCAGCGAGGCGCCGGCTACGGCGGCGCGCTTCAGGAAGCCGCGACGTGACGACATGCTGCACCCCTGCCTATACGCGATGCGCTGCTCATTGTCCCGCGATGATTCGCACGTTGGTCGATAGATGGTACGGCGCCCGGTCGGTCGAGAACACCGCTTCGCCGAATAGCGCGAGGAAGCCGGTGCTCGGTAGTTCCACCGATGCCGTGTAGGCCTCGCCCGCGGCGTCGACTGGCTTGCTCGTCCACTTGGCGTCGCGGAAGTCGCGCGTCGGCATCGCGGCGGTCCACAGCGCGACCGACATCGGCTTTTGATCGGCCTCGATTTGCAGCGTCACCTGCTTATCTTCTTCGTCGAACTTCCACGACATCGCGGCTAGTTTTAACTCGCCCATCGTCTGGCGGTGCAGCGCGGCGACCGTCCCCAGCACGCGCTCGGGGTCGCGGATGCCATGCCCCTGGTTCGGCACATAGAGCACGTACTTCGTTCCCGGCAGGTCTTTCCAGTACAGGTTGAGCGCATCCAACGGCCAATAGCGGTCGTTGGTGCCCAGGACGATCAGCTTCGGCTGCGTGATGCGCTCGCGATACTGGTACGGATCGACGATGCCGATCAATTCGCGGCCGCGGCTGGCGAACAAAAAGTTTTGCAGGCCGCGCGCGGTGTAATCGTGTATCTGTTCGGAGAATCGACCCCAACTGGCCAACTGGTGTGGAATCTGGGCGCCCATGTTCAGCGTGTCGATGACCATCGGCGCCAGGGCCGCCACGCGTGGATCGACGGCCGAGGTCAGCCACGTGGTCCAGCCGCGCTTCGAGGCCCCCGTGAGCGTGAAGTGCTCGATCTCCAGTGACCACTGGCGCTGGGCGAACTGCTCGACGGCGTCCATTCCGCGCACCGCGCTTTTGACCATCGGCAGCAGCAGCGGCCACGAGTCGTCGCCGGTTTGCAGGAACTGCGCGAAGGTGTACGAAATGATCTGATCCTCGACCATTCCGTCGAACAGCGGCTGAAACGGCACTTGCAGCAGCACCGCCACAGGGCTGCCGAGCGCTTCGACCACGCCGACCATTGCCGCCGCCTGGCCGGGGAGTTGCTGGTCGTCAGTCTTCTTGGCAAGATCGTCGTTCCATTTCCCGCCGCCGATCACCAGCACAGCGTGCGACGGGTTGCGGACCTTCGACGGCTTGAGCACGTAGAGCTGATGCTTCCAGGTCGCGTCGTGCCACGCCTGGCTGGTAAGCGTCAGCTCAGCCCACGACACCGTGCCCACGGTACCTTCCCGCCGCTGCGTCCAGCCGAAATGATCGTCGGGCTGGGCCACGTAGCGCTCGAGGGCGCCCGCTTCGGGCTCGGCAGCGCGAGCGCAGGACACGAGCAAGCCAAACAACGCCACGCCCGCAAGTAACATCCGTCGCACGATAGCGCATCCTTTCAAGAGAAGTAAACTTTCGCAGCCGTTTCGCGGAGCAGCCACCGCCGATCGCCTTCCGACAGCTCGAGCCGATCGCGCACCAGCGCGATCGACTCCTCGTACGTCTGGCCGTTCTGCACCTGGAACGGACAGTCGCTGGCCCACATCAGTCGCTGCGGACCGTAAGCGTCTAACAGCCGGCGGATCATCGGGATCAGGTCGGTGTACGGCGGACGCTTGGCGCCCAACGCATAGAACGCCGACAGCTTTACGTGGACGTTCTGGTACTGGGCCAGATTGCACAGCCGCTTCAGGTCCGATTCGCGGATCGTGCCGTCCGCGCCGATCCGCGCGAAATGGTCGATCACCACCCGCGTGTCGGTGTACTTGTCGCACATCTTGTCGATCGAGTCGAGATACTCGGGATTCACCAGCGGGCAGACGGCTAGGCGGTTCTCGGCAGCACACAGCCACAGGGCTGCCATCCCTTCGCTCGTCAGCCACTCGTCGGGGGTCGCGCCGCTGGGTGAGATGCGGAACCCGCGCACGCCACGCTCGACCAGCGCGATCATCGCCTCGGCCGGATCGTCGACCGTGGTGTCGACAATCGCCACGCCCGAGAACGTACCCGGAAAGCGCTTGATGGTGTCGAGCATGTAGGCGTTATCGAATTGGTAAAAGCTCATCTGAATGAGCACGATCCGCTCGACGCCGCTGGGACGGGCGATGCTCAACAGTTCTTCGGGAGTGAAGCTGGGCGGGCGCATCTTCGCCCTGGTGAACCCTTCGGCCAGCGGATAGCGCTCGGTGTCAGGAGTCCACACGTGCACATGGGCGTCGATCGCGCCGGTGAAGCTGGCCCCCGGCGCCGCGAAGCCCACGGATGGCCATCCGTGGGCTTGGGATACGATCGCCGCACCTGCGACCGCTGCCGTGCCGCGCGCCAGGGCGGCTCGGCGCGTCAAAGGTGCGTCATCCGCCTCGAGACGGTTCGGTCGCATCACGTTTCCTTTCGCTGGACTGCACGATTTGCGATAGGGTCCACGCTCCCGGCTCCGCCACGCGCAGGAGCATCACCACCGCCATGCTACGCGCGAGCCACGCGCAAAGGAACATGCCGTGGTAAAAGTCGACGCCTGCCGGCAGCCATGCCAGCACCTCCGAGTGCTTGGCCAGCAGGTCGTGCACATAGCCCCCGGCCAGCGTGGCGCTTGCGTAAACCGATCCGGTCACGCCCCAATAGGTGCCGACATACGCTGCCGTCAAGCCGGCGGGGGCGAGCTTCAAGAGCAAATTCGGCGCACAAATGTTGATCCCCGCGAATGCCGACCAGCAGATCCACGCGCCATATAGCCAGTAGGTTTGCTCGGGGGCCGAGAGAAAAAAGAACAACATCCCCGCCGCCTGCACTAATTGGCTGACTACCAGCACCGGTCGGTTGCCGTACCGATCGCTCGCCGGCCCGACCCAGGCGCTGTAGCCCATCTGCCCGAGGCGCATGATCGTGACCAGCGCCGCCTGCTCGGTGAGGCCGATGTCGAGCACGCGCTTGGGGTAAATGTTCTGCGCGCTCTGCGTCAGGCCGTTGACCAGCGAGAACCACACACCGAACCCCAGCACGCGCCGGAACGACGGCGAGGCGAACGGGGCGAGGAGCGTCGACAGGCCAAGCCCACGGATGGTCATCCGTGGGCTTCGAAGTCCCAATCGTTCGGGCATCAACACCAGCGGCACGATCGACGCCAGCAGGAACGTCGCGCCGGTGGCGGTCACGATCGCATAACCGCCCAGCGCGTTGCCGGCATGATGCTGCTTCCACAGGTCGACGCACCGCCCGCCCAGCCACACCGCGGGAATCAACGCGGCCAACTGCCAGATGTTCCGCCGGCCGAAGTAGCGGCCACGGATGCGCTGCGGCACCAGATCGGCCCACCATGTCCACAGCGCAACGGTCCCCAGGTGTTCGAGCAGTTGGTGGACGCACAGCACGGTGATCAGCGTCGCCACGGGCGGCAGCGTGCCGCGCAGAGGCGAGCCGGCGAGTGTTACGATCGGCAACAAGAAAATGATGACGTAGCTGGCCGTGGTGAGCAGCAGGCAGGTTCGCCGCGCGCCGCCCACCAGGCCGATCACCGTCGGCGCCGCGATACGCAGCGTGCCAACCATCGCTTGGATGGCCAGCACGATGCTCACGCCGACGCCTTGCGCCCCCAGGTCGATCGCCAGGTACGTGATCAACGAGCCGCTGGTCAGCCCGTTGCCGATCGCCCACAGCGCCCCGTTCAGATAACCGAGGCGGAACACTCGGCGACGAGGCGAAGACGCATCACGCATACAGTACTCAACGCGACGCCGACCGCTTGCGGCTTAGCCCGCCGTGCGCCTTCGCTGCGCCCGCCAAGCGCAGCACCTCGTGAAACTCTTTCTCGCCAACTGGCTGCACCGACAATCGCGATCCGCGCCGCAACAGCTCCATCCCGCGTAGTGCCAGCACGTCGCGCAGCGCTTGCAAGGTCAGCGGCTCAGCGAACACCTGAACGAGCCGCAGGTCGACCATCTGCCAGATTGGGTTGTCGGGCGACGCCTTGGGATCGAAGTGATCGTCGCGCTTGTCCCAAGCCGTGTGATCCGGATACGCTTCGCGCACCACTTCGGTTAACCCGACGATCGCGGTCGGTTCGACGCTCGAATGGTAGAACAGCACCGGATCACCGGCGTGCATCTCGCGCATGAAGTTGCGCGCCTGGTAGTTTCTCACGCCCGACCAGCAGGTGGTCTGCTTGGGGCTTGCAGCCAGGTCATCGAGCGAAAAGCAGTCGGGCTCGCTTTTGACCAGCCAGTATTTCTTTGCCATCGAGGACGCCTCCCCTGCGTTGATCGCTGACGGGCGCTCGCCACGGCGGCGCGGCTCAACTATAACGCATAGCCGGGCGCGGTCGTAACCGGGGAGTTTTACCCGTCGTGCGTTGGACGATTCAGCGACAGTTCCTGGTGCCGGTGATCGCCACGGCGGCGGCGTGCTTCCTGGCTTCCAGCGTGCTGAGCATGTACGTGGCGATGCTCTGGGCCGACCGGCGCGAGCGCGAACATTTGGATCACGTTGCCGCGGCGCTCGGCGACGCGGGCTTCCCCCTGTCGGCCACGGTGCTCGAGCGGATGAGCGGCCTGTCGGGGGCCGAGTTAGTGGTGCTTGATGCCGAGGGTCGGCCACTGGCCGGTGCCCCGTGGATCGACGCGCACGGACGAGAAGCATTGCGGTCCCTGCCCATCGGTCCACCGGCGGCGTTGCGGTCGCAGCGGCGCATCGATCTAGGAGGGCGCTGGTTCTTCGCCGCGCGGCTGCCGCTGGTGAGCCAGAGCGCGCCGGGGCGGCAACTTTCGTTGGCGATTCTCTATCCCGAAGAACGCTGGACCGCCGTGCAGCGCCAGTTGGCCATCCTGCCGTTGGGGATCGGCATGATCGGCATCGTGGTGCTGGGGGTGGCGGTGACGCTGGTTGCGCAACACGTGGTCGCGCCGCTGGGACGGTTGCATCGCAGCGCGCTGGCAATCTCGGGCGGTGATTTCTCGACAATCGCCTTGCCCCAGCGCAACGACGAAATCCGCGATCTCACCGTCGCGATCAATGAGATGACCCAGCGGCTGGCCCGTTACGAAGTGCAGGTGCGGCAAAACGAACGATTGCGAACGCTTGGGCAATTGGGCGGAGGGCTCGCGCATCAGCTTCGCAACGCTGCCACCGGGGCGCGCATTGCGCTCGACCTGCACGCCGGCTCGTGCGACGTGAGTACCGACGACGACAGTCTCGCGGTGGCCAAGCGGCAACTGGTGCTCATGGAGTCTTACATCCAGCGCTTCCTCACGCTCGGCCAGCGCGGGCAGCCGATGGTGAGCCGCGTGCCCTTGGGCGCGCTGGTCGCCGAGGTGGCAGCGCTGTTGCGGCCGGCGTGCCAGCATGCACGCGTGGAGCTAACGGTTGCCGCGGCCGACGAACTCGCCGTCGCCGCCGACCCCAAGGCCATTGAGCAGATCGTGCTCAACTTACTGTTCAACGCGCTGGAAGCGGTGCAGCAGACGAGCAGACCGCTGCGCACGATTGCCGTGACCGTGCGGCGCGCCGCGGCCGGTGGTGCCGAGTTGATCGTCGAGGATTCGGGCGACGGTCCCAGTGAGGCGATGCGCGATCACTTGTTCGAGCCGTTCGCCACCGACAAGCCCGATGGCACCGGCCTGGGACTGGCCACGGTCAAGCAGATTGTCGAAGAGCACGGCGGCACAGTCGCCTGGCAGCGAGAACACGAGCGTACGCGATTCACCGTCACGCTGCCGATGATCGATCACGAACCAATCACGACGGAGGCGCACCATGGCGCGATTGCTGATTGTCGATGACGATGCCACGATCTGCTGGGGGCTGCGGCGGCTGGCCGAGCGCCTCGGACACGAGGCGCTCGTGTGTGCGTCGGCCGAAGAGGCGCTCGCCCACGACGACGACGCACGGTTCGATGCCGTGATGATCGACGTGCGGCTGCCGGGGATCGACGGCCTGGCGGCGGCACCGCGGCTGCGCGAACGGCTGGGACCGGTGCCGATCGTCGTAATGACGGCCTACGGTGATCTGCGGGTGGCGGTCGACGCGGTCCGCGGCGGGGCGTTTGAGTACCTGATCAAGCCGTTCGATCTTGCCACGGCCGAGCGCGTGATGCGCCGGGCACTCGAGGCGCAGCCGCCCGCGCTCCCCGCGCCGGAGAAGATCGAATCGCACGGCGAAATGGTCGGCTCGATTCCGGCGATGCAGCAGGTGTTCAAGCTCGTGGCCCTCGCCGCCTCGTCGCACGCTTGCGTGCAAATCCAGGGCGAGAGTGGCACCGGCAAAGAGCTGGTGGCCCGCGCGATCCATCGCTTCAGCTCCCGGGCCGAGGCGCCGTTTGTCGCCGTGAACCTGGCGAGCCTCAGCGAGACGGTGGCCGAGAGCGAGTTATTCGGCCACGTGCGCGGTGCGTTCACCGGCGCCGAGCACGACCGCGCCGGGCTGATTCACCAGGCGCGCGGCGGGACGCTGTTTCTCGACGAGGTGGCAGAGATTCCCTTGTCGCTGCAAGTGAAGCTGCTGCGCGCGCTCGAACAAGGCGAAGTGCTGCCGGTCGGATCGAGTCGCCCGGAACGGATTGATTTTCGCGTCGTTTCGGCCACTCACCGCGACCTGGCGAGCTGCGTGGCGGCGGGCCGCTTCCGCGAAGACCTGTTCTTCCGCCTCAATACGTTCTCGATTCCCATTCCGCCGCTGCGCGAGCGCGTCGCCGACATCGCTTTGCTAGCCGAACATTTTCTCGACACGCTGTCGAAAAAATCGACACAGCCTCGGCCGCAAATCACCGACGAAGCGCTGGCTGAACTCCGGCAGCGGCGTTGGCCGGGAAATGTTCGCGAGCTGCGCAACGTGATTGAACATGCCTTGATCGTCGCCCGCGGCGGCTGGATTGGGCCGGACCACCTGCCGGCGTCGACGACCTCGGCAGACCAGCCTTCGGCAGTGATCGACGTGTCGACTGCGGTCCGCAATTGGGCCCGCGAACAATACGCAGCCGAAGCACCGCAAGGGGTTTACGAACGGTTGCTCGAAGTGGTCGAACGGCCATTGTTGGAGGTGGCATTCGAGCGGCACGCAGGCCAGCAAGCGGCCGCCGCGCGCACGCTCGGCCTGCATCGCATCACGGTGCGCAAGAAGATGGAACGCCTGCGGCAGCAGCGCGGGCCGGCCGAATAATCGCCGTTGGCATTTTCTTTGCCCGCCGTACCGTCGCATTTGGAGCCTGTGGCAAATTGCCGCAGACTGCTTGTTTCGCGATTTCAGCGCGATACGATGATCGGCTCATTGTGCGGTTTTCTCGGCGCGAGCCGATATTCCTGGGACGTTGCGATGCGGCTGGCGACTGCTCACACATGGCGACGCGGCGTGGCCACTCTGGCGGCGCTGAATTATCTGGCGCTGTGCGTCGGCGTGTCGCTGCCCGAATTTGTCGGCGGTGTCCCGTCCGCCGATGGCGTCGCGTATCCTTGCCAGCACCATCGCTGCGGCTGCAACAATGCCGAGCAATGCTGGCGATCGTGCTGCTGCATGTCGCCCGAGGAACGTCTGGCCTGGGCCGCGCGGCATGGGATCACGCCGCCGGTGACGATCGTCGTGAAGCAAACGCCTGCGAAGCCGCGCTGTGCGCATTGTGCTAAGGCCGAAAGTCGCGTGGGGCAGGCATTCCTGCCTGCCACCAAGAGCGCCACCGGTAGGCAGACAAGAACGTCCGCCCCGCGCGGAATCTCGCTGCTCGAGGCTTACAAGTGCAGCACAGGCACCTCGGGATGGACGAGCCTTGCTTGGAGCGTCGCTCCGCCGAGGGCCTGCAACGCGGCCTTCGATGAGTGCCACGAATCGCTGTTCTTAGGCCCATCGCTCCCGGCCGAGTCGCCTGACGACCGGCCGCCAGCCCCTCCGCCGCGCGACGCTTAGTCCCCCGTCGCGTTTTTCTCCACGGTTCGCTTGCGGAGTGCGAAATTCGGTTCGCTGCTGCGCGGGCGCGCCGATTTACCGAATCACAGAACCTTACAAGGGACTTGAGCGATGGATTTGTCTTTCAAGCAAAGGCGCTGCGGCCTCACGCTGATGGAATTGGTCGTGGTGATGGTGATCCTGGTGGCGTTGGCAGGCATTTTGCTGCCGCTGTTTCCGAGCATGTTGACGCGCGCCCACACGTCGTCAGCTGCGACCAACATGACCGAGCTGTCGAAGGCTATTCAGACCTACTACTACCAGGACCTGCAACTGCCGAATTATCTCGACAACCTCGCGCCGCTGGTCAATCAGCCGAGTCCAGCGAACTCAGCGGTCAACGTGCTTGCCGTCGCCGGCGGAACGTCGTCAACGGCTGGCAACGATATCTGGAAGAGTGCGCTGTCGACCAACGACGCGCAGATGTTGGTCGCCGCAGGGATGACAACCTTGCTGCAAACCATCGTGCCACCGGCCGCTTCGCTCAGCGCGTGGTCACCGACCTACAACCCCTATAGCACCATCGCCATCGGCAATGGTTTCCTGCCGCAGACAAGCACGGCTGCGTTGACGATCACCTCGAGCCCAACGGTGGTTTACGTGAGCCCGATCGCGATGGCGCGCGAGTTCGGCCTGCCGTACACCGCAACTCAAACGCCGGTCTACGTGATGTTCGGCGTCGGTGATTACAGCTCGATGAGCGGCAAGGTGTTGCAGGAGGCGCCGATCCACTTCGACGACGCCGCGACCGGCCAGCCGAACGTTTCGTACTGCCGCTTTGGGGTCGTGTTCCGCACGACTGCCGACGGCCAGTACGACGATCAATCGGCGGCGCAGTTCGTCGGCGTGGTCGACCTGGGGGATGACACTCTCACCACTGCCCAGGACCACATCCAGGACTACTTGAACACGAAGTGACGCAACAACTAGCCCGAAGCGCGAAGCGAGGGATCGCCGGTGTCCCGATTCCTCGCTGGCGCGGCGGGCTGGTAGTGAATGTTGAGCGGAGCAGAGACAGAAATTATTGAGATTTTGTCTCAAACGCATTTGACAACGACGATAAAGCCAATGAGAATCACAGCCTCGGGACGCTCGAACTACTCCTGTTTTCACGGCTGGCGTGTGGTTGCCAAGCCTGGCAACCCACCGCCGACCCCTACCGACTTGAGCGTTCCCATGCGGCCCGCCGCTAGCGCTGCCGTCTCGTCGAACATCGCCCGTCGCGGTCTCACTTTGCTGGAGATCGTCGTCGTTGTGGCAATTCTCGCCGCGCTCGCAGGGATGTTGCTTCCCCTGTTCTCCGGAATTCTTACTGACGCTCGGACTTCGTCCGCGGCTACCAATGGCACCGAGATCAATAAGATCGTGCGGATTTATTACACCCAGTACTCGCGCTATCCCAACTATCTCGACGACATCGGCGGCGGTACGGGGACGCCGCTGTCAATTGTGCCGGGCGCGACTTCGCCCGATTACGTCCCAATACCCGTATCGACCGCGACGTCGCAGACGCTCACCACTGCAGGCATCACAAGTTGTTACCCCATCGTTGCCACCATTTCCGGGTCAACGACCTGGAGCCCGACGTTCTTCCCTTACACTGCCACTTCGAGCGGTCTGCCGGTTTCGGAGCAAATCGCCAGCATCAGCGCTCTCGTCGGCATCACACCTCTGGCTGCCGCTCGAGAATTTGGCGTGGCAAGCACCGTCGCGGCGATAAACTCCGGAACCTCGAGCGCCCAATTCGCCGTCTTCGGCTTGGGCCAGTACTCGTCGATGACGTCGACCGTGATGGTTGACGCTCCGGTGCATTTCGATGACCACTCGACAGGCAGGGCGGGTTCAGCCTACGCCCGGTTTGGCTTGGTCTTTCAACTTGCCGACGATTCCGGCAATCCGCTGACCGCGGCCAAGTTCATCGGCACTGTCGCGTTCAGCGAATATGGGCCCAAGACGGTCGGAGATGAGTTGAATGAGTTTTACAAACTGCAGGCAACCCCGTAACGAACTCTTTCTGACGTTCCAGCTCAACGAAGGCTAGCCAGCAAAAGATTAACCCAATGAAAATCACAGCCAACCCTGGCAACCCACTGCAGACCTGTACCTTCTGGAGCGCTCCCATGCGGGTCGCCGCTCGCGTTGCCGACTCGTCGCCAGCCTTTCGCCGGGGCCTGACCCTGCTGGAATTGGTCGTCGTGCTGGCGGTGCTCGCCGCGTTGGCGAGCATGCTGGTGCCGATTCTCGACAACGTGTCAGTGCAGTCGCGCCAAGTCGCGACGATGCAGACCATGCGACAAGTCCAAGAGGCCATCGTCAACCGCTATGCCACCGACATGAAGGGGTACATCGCCGTCGACACGTCCAATAACTTTCATTTCACCACCACGGCAACAGGCACGACGTTGTCGACGAACTTGGGGCTGCCGGTTCCCGATCCTCTAAACGCGACGGTGCCGCGGAACCTTTTCGTTCCGCAGCTCGCGTTCTTGTTCTTGAACCCGCTCACCTACGATCAGACGCAATCAGGCTCTTCATCCTCGATCAGCGGTCTGTCGCTGGGATGGCACGGACCGTATATGGGCTCGGGATCGGCGTTTCCCGCTGCGACCGCGAGCATGCCCAACGGCAACACGGCGCAGGGCAATGGTTTCTACGCTACGGGTGGCACTTCGATTTATGGTTACAGCAACGGCGGCAGTTGGATCGATCCAACGCCGATTGATGCTTGGGGCAGTCCGATCGTGGTTCAGTTGGCGATTCCCTCGACGACGAGTTCAGGCACGGTTGTATCGCCGTACAGTTATGCCACCACGGTGCCGACGGCATTGACGACCTGGTATCCGTCGTTCCTCACTGGCATACCGCTGACCTACGCGGTGATCGTGTCAGCCGGGCCCGACGGTGTGCTCAACAGCGGCGACGACATCATGCTCAAGGTGCAATAGCCGCAGATGAACGCCCCCCGACCATATCACGCCTCGATGCATGTTCCCTTCTCCCTTGGGGAGAAGGTGGCGGCACAGCCGCCGGATGAGGGCGGAGAACCCGCCTTCCACGGCGGGCAGCGCATCGCCGAGATACTCGGGCAAGCCTGTTTGAAGTTCGAATGCGGCAACTTCGCCCTCACCCGGTCGCCGCGGCGGCGACCACCCTCTCCCCAAGGGAGAGGAGCGCGGCGCCGCGCGTTCACGCTCATCGAGATGCTGGTGGTACTCGCGATCTTGGCGGCGTTGACGCTCGTGGCGGTGCAATCGCTGGTGCCG
>DATAXP010000085.1:0-19835 GCA_036272935.1 Pirellulales bacterium
TGCGACGCTTCGCGATCAGCCTGCTCAAACAGGACTCTTCACCCGGCAGCATCCGCCGCAAACGAAAACGGGCCGCTTGGAACCATCACACCCTCGCAACCATCCTCAACATCACAACTTAAGGTGCGGTTGCCCTGAGGAATCGTCCTGCCCAGATTGATAATACGACTCACCGAATGTTGCCACAGCGCGGTAGTACGCGTCCGCAAGGTTCGTACATGCGACCAATGAATAAATATTGGACGCTCCCGGCCTGCGACTGGCACCGTAGCAAATCTGTCTCATATCGACCCAGAAGTCATAGTCACATTCATACCGGTCTGCCCCGCACGTGCCATAACAGATGTCATGCGTATCACACGCGGACGTAAAGTCGTATGGCCCACCGCCAATACCCAGTGGCGCGCTGCAACCATTAGTGAGTGGGCTATACCCTGGCTTCGGATTAGCAGTTCGTTGCTCGCAACTTGCGCCACCGATCCCGCGCCATCGTCCGCCGCATGGCGCGAGTCCTGATGGGTCCGTCAAAGATCCCGGATTGCCGTCGGCGTATTCATACAGGCTTCGCCATCCGCGCATCACGAATTCATCACTCATCATGATGCCGCCGTAACTGCCTCGGGTATCGAGCGCATTTACATATCGCACATCCATCGTACTGACGCGCCGGCGAATGAACAAACGGCGCTGAGCGCGAATACAATCGCCACAGTGGCCATCAGACACGGATCGTTGCTCGTCGCCCGAGAGAAAAATACGGTGGCCTGCGGCGACGCGTAAAGAATCGCCCAAAGCCACCAGCACCTCGGGATGGCGACGCTCGTGAGCGTCACGATCCCGAATTGCGCAAGAAATACCTCGTAACGAGTGGCACGGACGATGGCTTCAGCAAAAAAGCCGGCGCCGAGGCTTACCAGGACCAATACCGCGGAAACAAGCTGCTCTGGAAAACTCAACACTGAGCATCCGCGTCGTTTCCCCGACATTGCATCATCCTTGCAATCCACGTCTAACAGCCTGTTGAATTATTCGGGTGCCACTGGCTGCTTGTCAGCCAGTGCATGGAAACCACGACAACACTGGCAGGCAAGCTGCCAGTGGCACCCAACGACGTTCCTGAATTCGAATACTTCAACAGGCTGCTAACCTTTCCCAAATGGTCGCCCGCAAGTCACGACGTTTTCGGGCAAGCATCGCGGCGCCCACCGGCGTATCTTACGGTAGAGTCGTTGCCCGTAAGGCGGACAGGTGTTCAACCATATCGTCCCGAGATATTCCCGCAGTCGCATGGCATCCACACGCATGCGCTGTCCTGGGAGTCTTGGTATGGCGTGTTCCCGCCTGCGCGTACGCCATAGTAATAGACGCTGGCGGCGTCAAAGCAGTCACTTAGGTTGCGAGGAGATAATCGGTAGCGGTCGATGCAGATCTGCTTCGCGTCAATCCAAAGATTGTAGTCGCATTGGTAACGATCGGACGCGCAGGTGCTGTAACAAATATCGTGTTGGACGCAAGCGGGAGTAAAATTATACGGCCCCGCTCCGACAACCGAGCAAGCGACGCCCGACGGTGGAACTTGCGGGTTCTGCATGCTCGTGCGCTGTTCACAACACCCACCGGAAGCCTTGCGCCACCTGCCGGTGCATGGCGCAAGGCCTGAGGGATCGGTTAATGAAGCCGGGTTGCTGTCGGCATACTCGTAAAGGCTGCGCCAGCGCCGCATCACGTATTCGTCACTCAGCAGGATGCCGTCTTGCGGCGGAGGATCAATCACGGCTTCCATACCTGGCCCGAAGTTCGCGTACATAGGATATCTCCGTTCCGTTAACTCAATTACGCCGGTGTCGTAGCCGTGGCGGTGATGGACCCGGTGGCAGCGCGGCCACCGGATACGATGGTAGCGCGTCTTGGGCAGCGTTCATTTGGCGCTCGTTCACCAGCCGATGCAACACCCCGATCGCCGCATTTCTGTCGGACGACTGCAACCTTGACAAAGGTGATTCATCGACGCCGTCGCGCGATGCCGCTTCCCAGTGCTGGCGGCTGGAAGAACCGGGCCGCGATTCCACTCGCGAAGATGCGAGTTTCGACTCGTGGCGTGCGTTTGACCGACGAGTTCAAAGTGCAGCAACGCATGGTGCCCGCCGGGGAGCTGGACCCATTCGGCCCGCATAGGTTTGTGCCAGTCGTACTCGGGAATTTCCACTTCAACCGTCTGTCCGCTCGGCGATTGCACCAGGTGGCGCGTGAGCGACCCGTGCCAGTGCAGCGCTGCTCCATCGTTCCGATCGCCGCGCGACAACGCCTCGCCGGCCGACACGGGCGCGAATGGATCGCGTGGAACTTGGATCAGGATCGTCTTGCCGAATTCGCCACGAACGCAGTGCACGCCCGCTGGCCAGTCGTGATTATCGAACGGCGGCGGGACCGAAGCGTTCAGAAACGCATGCCCTCGCCGGCGCATTGCTATGTGAATCGAGAGCACCCGGTGCGACTCGGAGAAGTAACGGTTCGCCGGCGCGAGCTGCGACGCGCAGCGGAGCGTGTCGGCCGCCTCAATAAGCCGACCGTTGGCCTGCAAACAGTAGCCGCGCGTAGCGACAAACTCGGCAAGTTCCTCGCGCGGCGTCAGTGATTTCAGGTAAATCCCGTCCCGCACGTCCGCGTCGACAATCGGCGCTGGCCAGTTTCTGTAATGCGCGTCAGGCAGAAAGTGGACGCCCGGGCCCGTTGCTTCGATGTTGAAACGGTCGGCATGGAACCACAGCTTGCCCTGTGGATCATCCCAGCGAACGAACAAGTGCCGATACGCCTTGACAAGTCTCAACGGATAACCGAGCCGCCGGCCAACCGCGACGTAGATCACGGGCAGCGAGCCGCACGTGCCGCCGATTCCGTTGATGATGGCATGAATGAACCCGTCGTTAGCGCTTTTTCCGAACTCCTTCGGAACCGGGGCACGCGGTGCGAGCGCTTGCCATTTTGGGTTGTAACGGACACCGCATTCCCGCTGGAGCACGGTAATCAAATACAGAATCGAAAATCTGGCGTATGAGTGGTCGAACGCCGCGGGTGAATCGATGAATTTCTGACTGTTGGCGTCGATCGCCACGCGAACTTTCCTGGCCGCGTCGTCGATCCAATCCAACAAGCTGGCGATGTTGTAGACCTCGCCACCCGGCAAGCCCGAGGCGCAGATCAGATTGATCGCGGCAATGTCGAGTTTGCCGAGAAACTCGTCGGGGGCTTCGCAGACATCGGCAACCGTGGGGAGAGCGGCGTCGGAGCCGCACGCGGCATCCCAACTTCTGACTTCGGTAGCTTCGACGGCAGCTTTCGGCATCGCCACGCTCCTTGGTCTGAGCCGGCATTGGCCCGTTCTCGCCGCCACGACGCAATCAAATTCGTGAACAGAACTTAAGCGATTTGCTTATCTCGGCGCAAAAAATTAGGCCGACTCGCCTCGGGTTTTGCCGAAGCGGCCGGCCTTTCTCGTTGTAGTCGGGCCAAAAGGCCGAGCGGTCCGGGACTACTTCTTCGACTTCTTCGACTTCTTCGCGCCGGCCTTCTTGGTGGACCGCTTGGCGGCCTTCTTCTTCAGCGACTTCTTGACGGTCTTCTTCATCGCAAAGACTCCTTCCAATGCGAGCGTCCGTTCTAACACAAAGCCAACCTTCTCGGGACGCCCAAGCAGAGAAGGTGACAGGTCGATCATGTACGTTCTCGATCGTTGCAGCGCTCCGTCGATCGCACGGATGCAATGGCAGCGCTGGCAACGAACGCGCCGATTGAAGCAGGTTTTGCGGTTTCGCGTCAAGGCGAGTTCGGCATGAGCCTCGACTGCCACGCATCAATTCGACCGTGCGGAATTGAAGCGCCCAGGGCGCAGAGAGCGCGGAGCAGACACAGAGAAGTCGGAATTCAAATCTCGGATTTCCGATTCTTTGTCTGCTTCTGTGCGTCCTCTGGGCCCTGGGCGGTTCAATTCCTCCTGCAAAACCGTGGCTGCGGCATCGATCGCTTCGCTGGAGGCGTTCGTGTTGACGAAAGCCGCGATGCCAGCTAACTTTTGGAGATGGGCGTCAGCTTCTCGGTGTAGTTCGTTGTGATACCTTCCACACTCGATACGGTCTCGACAAATCTCGTCTCTTCCCCGGGCGGAGCCAACGGTCCCTTGGCTGGGTTCGACACACTAGGTCTTTCAGACACAATGCTCGGGGCGCTGCGTGAGGCCGCTTACGCCGAGCCCACACCGGTTCAAGCCGGCCTCATTCCTCGCGCCTTGGCGGGGGTCGACGTGCTCGGCCAGGCACGCACCGGCACCGGTAAGACGGCTTCGTTCGTCATCCCAATTCTCGAACGGCTCGAACGCCACAAGCGCGACGCGGGGCCGCAGGCGATCATCCTCGTGCCGACGCGCGAGCTTGCCGTGCAGGTGCGTGAAGAAGCGGTGAAACTATCGCACGGCCGCAAGATGCACGTGGTGGCTCTGTACGGCGGCAAGCCCATTCGCCAGCAGATTGAAAAGCTGAAGCGCGGGGCCGAAATCGTCGTCGGCACGCCGGGACGAGTGCTCGACCATATCGGCCGCGGCACGCTGAAGCTCAGCGACCTGCGGATGGTGGTGCTCGACGAGGCGGATCGAATGCTCGACATCGGCTTCCGTCCCGACATCGAAAAAATCTTGCGGGTCTGTCCGCAATCGCGACAGACGCTGCTGCTCAGTGCCACGGTGCCACCGCCAGTCGAGCGGTTGGCCCGCCGCTACATGCACGAGCCGGAGAGCTTGAATTTTTCCTCCGGCGAGGTGTCGGTCGAGACGATCGAGCAGCACTATTTCACGGTTAGCCCCGAGAACAAGTTCGAGCTGCTGGTGAAGCTGCTGAAGCGCGAAGACCCACAGCAGGCGATCGTGTTTTGCCGCACCAAGCGCGGCACCGACCGCGTGCAGCGCAACCTCAGCAAGCGGTTCGAGGGGGTCGACTGCATCCATGGCGATTTGCCGCAAAAGTCCCGCGACCGCGTGATGCTAGCGTTCCGCCAGGGGAATGTGAAAATCCTCGTCGCCACCGACGTGGTAGGCCGCGGCATCGACGTCAGCAGCATCTCGCACATCATCAACTACGACATCCCCGCGTTCTGCGACGACTACGTGCATCGCGTCGGCCGCACGGGACGCATGGGTCGCGAAGGGGTGGCGTACACCTTCGTCACGCCCGAGGAAGGCCCCGAGCTGACGCGCATCGAAATGCGCATCGAAAGGCTCTTAGG
The DNA here is from genome assembly GCA_036272935.1 of Pirellulales bacterium. GTDB lineage: Bacteria > Planctomycetota > Planctomycetia > Pirellulales > PNKZ01 > DATAXP01. Next base: position 5,272 of record DATAXP010000085.1, read on the forward strand.
CCGCGACGAGATTCCGGGCTTCGAAGCGTTCGCCAAACCGACCGGCTCGGCCGTGCCTGCCAGCCCCGGGTCCGCGGCCGAGGGTTCCGGCGACGGCGAGCCCACTGCGGAGCCGGCCCCACCGGCGAAACCACCGCTGTATGGCCGCGGCGGCCGCCCAATCCGCCGCATCCGCCGGGCACTGTAGGCGCCGGGCGAGCGTTGTGAGGAACCACTGACAAGCAGGGATGCGTCGCCGGCGCTCAACTGCTAACGTTCGTTCCCGACTAGCCGGGCCTTGGTGCGCATCGTTTTCGCCCGTTTTTTCGTCGAGCCATGGTCCGTCGCTTCTTGAGCGTCAATTACTGCGCGAATTACCTTTTGCAAGCTCTGCATAAACTCAGTGGCGGCTTTGTTCGTTCCGATTTTTTCAGAACCAAGAATGGCAAGGCACGCCGCGGGAACCTCGAGGGCGTCGGCTAAAGCGTTCAAGGTATCGACCGAGACGAAGCGCCTTCCTTGCTCGATCAAGGCGATTGAATTGCCTCCCTTGGAAAGGCCCGCCGCCTCGGCAAGCTGAACCTGCGTTAGTCCTCGAGCAAGCCGTACGCGCTTGATTGCCGCACCAAGCATTTCCTTTTCAATCGACATTGCACACGCTCCTTCCGAGCCTCGCAGCGACCTACTTGTTTGAGCCTTCCGATCCCTCGTCGATCGCACGCGGGTCGTCCCAAGTCCTTGCCACAAAGTCCAATACTCTTTTCAGCTCACCGGGGCCTCGTTTTTCGACCCGCTCCCGAATCGTATATCGCTGGTTCATGCACCCAACCGTCCACTTCGCGAGCTTCCGAGACTGTTCGAGCGAGAGCGACCGTGTGCCGATCAAGCGCAGGCAGCTTCTTCCCGCTTGTTCGAGCGCCTGCTCGACCGCGGCGATTGGGTCGCCCATCCTCTGTCCCGAAGGCGCTTTAGAGACTACAGCTCTTAGTCAAATATATCTTGCGGATATACCTAATCAAGCGAGAAAGAACGCGCGAAGGCAACCGCCATTACCGCGCCGCGGCGGCGGGCTCAGCGAACAGGCTTGCCCAGCGGCGTTCGGCACGCCCTTGCCAGGCGCCCTTGTGATAGCCGTAGCCGGCGATCAGCGGCACGGCGAGCGTTGCCTCGCTGTAGACCATCTGCTCCCAGGTGGTGTCGACCTTGCCCCAACTGCTCGCCTCTTTGAGTGTCGAGCTGCTGAGCGCGCCGTCGCGCACGTCGGCCACGGTCACTTGGATGGCATACTTGTGCATCGGGGCGTCGTGACCCAGGATGTCGGCCGCCACCACGATGTCCTGCGTGAAATTCTTCGGCACGCCGCCACCGATCATGAAGATGCCGGTGTCGGGATTCTTGATCTTCAGTTGCGTCAGCTCGTAAAAATCCTTCACGCTGTCGAGGCTCACCTTGGGCTGGTCGCCGCGCTGGTGCTGATGGGCCACGAGGCCGAAGCCTGCCGAGCAGTCGCTGAACGCGGGGCAGAAGATCGGCACCTCGTGCTCGTAGGCGGCCAGCACCATCGAGTCGCGGCACTTGCCGTGCTCGGCCAGGTACGCGCCCATCTCACGGATGAACTCGCGCGACGAGTGCGGCCGCGGCGGCAGCTCGTCGGCAATCACCTTCGTGGTGTCGTCACAGGTGCGCAGTTCATCTTCGTCGATCAGTGTGTCGTAGATGCGGTCGATGTGCAGGTCGCGCAACATGCCGTCGTCCATGCCCGCCTTGAGCCGCTCCTCGGCGATGTAGTGGCGGAAGCCGAGCCCTTCGAAGAAATCCTGATCGACGATGTTCGCCCCGGTGCTGACGATGCAATCGATCATGCGATTGCGGATCATGTCGACAAACACCCCCTTGAGCCCGGCGCTCACCAGCGAACCGGCCAGGCACAGGATGATGCCGCACTGCTCATCGCGGAGCATGCGATCGTAGATGTCGGCCGCTCGGTACAGGTCGCGGGCCGAGTACGCCATGCGGCTCATCGCCTCGACCAGCGGCACCACGTCGTGCTGCTTGATGTCAATGTGTTCAATCGTCTCGCGGAGCAGTTGGCTCTTGTCGGGCATCGCAGCGGACTCTTTCGGGGCAAGGAACGGTTGAAAAAAATCGCAAGTAAATTACTCTATCAAATCTTGCCGGCGACGCATGTTAGATTTTTTGCGATTCGAGGGGGATGCGAGCATGTTCATGACCTACCTGGGGCTGGCGATCATCACGCTGATCCTGCTGGTGGCGATCGGCCTATCGGCCCGGCTGATGCTGGGACCGTGAATTTTGCCGCGGGGCTTGCCCCGCGCGTCGCAAGCGACGCGGCTAAATGGCGGCCGATCAATCCATCCTTACGCCGATCGTCAGCAGCAGGTTGGCGAACCGTTGCTGGTCGGCGGTCTGGATCGTCAGCACGTGGTCGGCAGTCGTCACCGCCTCGTAAAAGTGCCACTTCTCGATCGGCTCAAGTTCCAGTTTCAGCCCGGCCGCCGCCACTTCCTTGCGGTATTCGGCCCACACCGGCGGGTCTTCCTTCAAGGCATACTGCCCGGTGCGTTCGTAGTCCATCGTGTTCAATTTTTCGACCGGCACGGCGGTCAGCAGCGCCCGCAGCACCTGCGTGCATGTGACGATCCCCGGGGCCAGGTTCAGGCAGACCAACTCGGCGTGCGGCCCCAGCTTGGCACTGGCCGGATAGTTGCCGTCAGCGATGAGCACCTTGGCATGGTGCCCGGCACGACCGAGGACTTCGTTGATCTTGGGGTGGATCAGTTGGTGTTTGAGCATGTGGACTCCAGGAGTGAGTAGGTGATTGGTGATTGGTGAGTGGGGCGAAGCAGATGCCGTTCTACCTGCTCACCAATCACTTACTCACCACTCACCGGCTCACATTTCTTATCCCGCGGAAACCAAGTCTTGAAGGCGGCAATGGTCTGGCTGGCGGCTTCGTCGGGCGAGGGCCACGGTAGCGCCTCGGCGCTAGCGTAACCCTCGTAGCCGACCGCGCACAGCGCCTCGGCAATGGGCGCGTACTCGAGATGGCCGTAGCCGGCCGGCCGGCGATTGGAATCGACGAAGTGTACGTGCCCCAGATGCGACTGCGCCCCGCGGATGGCGGTGGCCAGGTCGGTTTCTTCGATGTTCATGTGGAACAGGTCGCCGAGCAGCCGCACATTGTTCGTTCCCAACGTGCCAAGCAGCTCGACCCCGGCCGCCAGGGTGTTGATCAGGGTCGTTTCGTAGCGGTTCAGCGGCTCGTAGATCAGCGGAATGCTGTATTGCCGGGCATGCTCGCCGAGATCATTCAGCGCCTCGGCCAGGTATTTGAGTGCCGTGTCGCGGCTGACGTCGCCGCCCCAACGCCCTTGCATCGAGCCGATGATCGCCGGTGCCCCGAGCGGTCCGCCGTAGTCGACCATCGCCCGGACGAATTGCCGAGCCCGGGATCGCTCGCTCGGCTCCGGCCCGGTGAGCCGTAGTTGATGCTTCAGCCAGCCGGCACCGGTGCCAACGGCGGCAAGTTTCAGCCCCTGGTCGTCGAGCAACTTTTTCAGTTCCCCCTGCGGCACTGCCTGCGGCGACGGGGCAAACAGCTCGATCGCGTCGAACCCCAGTTCCTTCGCTCGCCGACATGCCGCGGGCAGGTCGTCCCAAAACACGAACGGCCCGCCCCGAGCTTCGGGAACCAGACTGACGGTGACGGCGGAGCGAATCATGTGCGGCGAGTGCTTTGGGATTTGTTGTTTGGGGTTTTGGATTTCAGATGGTAACCGCCGAGAAGCCGCCGTCGACGACGATATTCTGCCCGGTGACAAACGACGAGGCCCGGTGGCTGGCAAGCCAAACCACCGCACCGGCCAGCTCGTCGGGACGGCCGAAGCGGGCCATCGGGGTGTGGCCGATGATCTGACCGCCGCGCTCGGTATAGCTGCCATCGGTGTTGAACAGCAGAGCGCGGTTTTGCTCGGCGGGAAAGAAGCCGGGACTGATGGCGTTGACCCGCACGCCGCGCGTGGCCCATTCGCGGGCCAGGAACTTCGTCAGGTTGATGACCGCCGCCTTGGCTGCCGAGTACGCCACGACGCGCGACAGCGGAATCATGCCGGCCATCGACGCAATGTTGATCACGCTGCCGCGACCGGCGGCGAGCATCGCGCGGCCAAACACCTGCGCCGGCAGCAGCGCGCCGCCGACCAGATTTAGGTCGAACACATCACGCCAGGCGGCCAGCGGGAGTTCGCAGAAGTCAGCCCCCGGCGGCAGCGTCGCCTCGGGGCGATTGCCGCCGGTGGCGTTGATCAAGATGGTCGGCGGCCCCAACTGCTTGCCGACCGCGTCGCTGGCGGCGACCAGCGTATCGGCATCCAGCGCGTCGGCCGCTTGGAATACCGCCTCGCCGCCGGCTTCCTTGATCCGGGCGACCGCCTCGTTGCCACGCTCGCGGCTGCGGCCGAGCACCGCCACCCGGGCGCCCGCCGCCGCCAGGGCATCGGCAATTCCGCCCCCCAGCGCACCAGTGCCGCCGAGCACGATCGCCACCTCGGCGTCAAGATTGAACAGGTCGCTTTTCATCGGCTTCCCCAGCAGACAAGAATGTCTGCTCCACGCGTCGGGCAGGCATTCTTGCCTGCCATCACGTTACAAACAACGGCTTCAAATGCCGGTCGTACAGGTTCGTCGTCACGTTCTTGGCGATCGTCGGCTCGCAGGCTTCGAGCATCTTCAAATACCGGTCACCCATTTGCGCGGCGACCTTGTAACCGACGTGGATCAACTGCCGCAGTGCCGGGTTGAACTCCCGGCAGCGTTGATCGTGCCGCAGGGCGGCGACGAACTGCTCGCTGGTCCAGCCGTTCACCGTCTCGGGTGTCGGCAATTTCTTGGGATCGATGTCGATCACCGCCGCGTAAGGGGCGCACAGGGCATCGCGCTTCTCGTAGGCCTGATCGTAAACTTCCTTGGCTACGGCGAGTCCGTCGCCGCCGGCCTCGGCCAGGCCGATCACTTCTTCCAGCCAGGTGGTGCCGGCAGTTTTCAGATGTACGCCGGCCCCGGTGCGTGCCAGCACTCGGCGGATCGGCGCATACAGCGAGAACTTGTCGCTCCCCGAGTGAACGCTCAGCTTCAAGTTTTTGGGCAGGCCGAAGCGCTCGATCGCCAATGCGATCACCGCCACATCGTCGCTGAATTCCTGTTCGAATTGTGCAACATCGCCGACATAATCGACCCCCTTGTTGAACCGGCCGGTAAACTTTGGGGCGATCGTCTGTAGCGGAATCTCTGCGTCGGCCAGCGCTGCCAAAATCACCAGCAGCTCGGGCGGGGTTTGGGGCCGATCGGTCTCGTCCATCGACACTTCAGTGATGAAGTTGCCCGCCCTCTTGGCCGCGGCGATATGGCGGTAAATGCGTCCCGCTTCCTCGACGGCCAGCAAGAACTTGCCGGCCGTGCGCTCCAGGTCCGAGCGCGTGATCGCCAGGGGCCGGTCGATGCCGGGCACATCGAGCCTGCCCGCCAAGGACGCGTGTCGATCAACGAACCGCTTCACCGCCGCGGGGTCGGCCGGCTTGCCGATCGCCTCGGCCACGTCGATCGTGTAAAAGTCGCTGCTCGCGATGAAGCCGTCGACCGTTTCCAGGCGGATGTGATCGGCGTCGACATGGTACGGCTTCTTCCAGCCGAGCGTACGGACCGCGGCATCGGCCGCGGCGCGAACGCTGCCAGGCTGCGAGCCCACGGTGGTGTGTTCCCGGTGCGATTTATTCCAAACCGGCACCACGTCGGCCCCCTGCTCGGCAGCCATCTGCAAGGCGCGCAATTGGGCTCGGGCCTGGTGAGCGAAGCGATCGCCGATTCCGAACGAGTTCTTCGAGAGCGTGAGCATGCTAAACCGCAATCGTGAGGTTAACCGTCGTCAACGTTGACCATCGCCTTGATGACGCCCGTTTCGGGCTTGGTGAACGCGGGAAAATCGTTGATCAGGCTGTCGAAGTTCGTGCGGTGCGTGATCCACGGGTGCGTGTCGATTGTGCCGTCTTCGATCAGGCTGATAATGCGGCGAAAGTCGCGCGGCAGGGCGTTGCGGCTGCAAAGCAGCGTCCCTTCCGACTTATGGAAGATGGGGTGCTTGAAGGTGATGTCGCCCGTGGTGATGCCGACATACACCAACCGCCCGGTCGGGGCGACGAAGCCGAACGCGTTGGACATCGAAACGTTCGAGCCCGTGGCGTCGATGACCACGTCGGGCATACTGCCGTCGGTGAGGCGGCTCAGATTCTCGACGACATTGTCGGTGAGCCGCAAGGTATGGTCGACTCCCATCACGTCTTCGCAGAACGCAAGCCGCTCGGGAATCCGGTCGAGCACGATGATGCGCGCCCCGGTGAGCTTGGCAAACACGATCGTCGCCAGGCCGATCGGTCCGGCGCCGATCACCAGGCAATTCTCTCCCTTGGTCGGCGCCCCGCGGTCAACAGCATGGCAACCGATGGCCAGCGTCTCGACCAGGGCCAGTTGATCCATCGACAGCGACCGGGACGGATGCAGCTTGTCGACCCGCACAATGAACCGTTCGCGCATGCCACCGTCGACCATCACGCCGATCACTTTCAGGTCCGCACAGCAGTTGCTAGCACCCTTGCGGCAGGCGTGGCAGTTGCCGCAGTTCATGTAGGGCTCGATCGAGCAGCGGTCCCCCCGCTTGACGTTCTCAACCTCCGGGCCGACTTCGATCACCTCGACCCCCAATTCGTGCCCGGGAATCCGGGGGTAGATGAAGAACGGCATTTTGCCCAGGTAGCCGCTGATATCGGTCCCGCAGATGCCAATGCGATGGACACGAACCAACGCTTCGCCGGTGCCGGGGTGCTTGGGCTCGGCGATGTCGGCATGCACGAAGGTGCCTGGACGTTCGAGGAGAATTGCTTTCATGCGGGCTCGTGGGGCGGCGATCTAAGCGGAGTGCTTCGGGGCGGGTACTTCGGCTAGTTCCTCGGGTTGTACCGTTTTTCGAGGCCGCAAGCTACGGGCGCCGAACGCCGAATCATCGCAATCGGGAACCTGATCGCAGCGATAAAAACGATCGCATCGAGCTTGCATAAAATGCCGAACAGGTTGAAAATGCGCGCTCGCCGAAGATGGCCATTCGCTCGTGAGCATCGCTGCTGACTCGGTAGGAGACGGTCATGGAGACGGTTCGTCGCTGCGGACCTTGGATGGATCTGGTGGGAGTGCTGCTGTGCCTGGGGCTGTTCGTGGTCGGGTGCACGAAGGCCAGCGAAAGCTCGAGCGAGGCAACCAGCCAGCCGAGCAGTGACGCACCGCCAGCAAGGGCGGTCGCTGCCAGTGCTCCGCTGCCGCGGCTAGCCGCGGGTGTTCCCGAGGAAAATCATCCACTCGTCGAGCTGCAAACCTCGATGGGTCGCATCCAGCTCCAGCTCGACGCCGACAAGGCTCCCGAGACGGTGCATAACTTCATCAGCTATGTCGTCAGCGGCCACTACGACGGCACGATCTTTCACCAGGTGGAGAAGGGCTACGCAATCATCGGCGGCGGCTATACGCCGGACCTTGCCGAGCGCCGCGCCCGCTACCCGATCCGCAACGAAGCAGCCAACGGGTTGAAGAACCGGCGCGGCACGATTGCGATGGCCCGTCGCATGGACGATGCCGACAGCGCCACCTGCCAGTTCGTCATCAACTTGACCGACAACCCGACGCTCGACCATCAAGGCGACTCGCCCCAACAGTTCGGATTCTGCGTGTTCGGCGAAGTGGTCGACGGCCAGGAAGTTCTCGATCGCATCGCGGCCATCCCGGTGCGCGATACCGAGGCGTTCAGCAATTTGCCGGTGCAAGCGGTCGTGATCAAATCGGCAAAGCGGCTGCGGTAGCAGCGATCACGATTCGTGACCGTTCGCCTCATCGGACGAGTGCGCGACAGCGACCTCGACCGTTTCCTTCTCTTCGTGCCAATCGCTGGTGACGAATCGCCCCGTGCGACGGCGCAGCGTTGCGGCATGCGGGCGAGGCACCACGCGCTTCGGCTCCGACGGCTCGGGCTCGACGATGCGATCTGCTTCGGCAACACGCTCCGATTCCGCGACACGCTCTGGCGCAGGGCGGGGCCTTCTGCGCCGCGGCGGTGGCGACGCAGGAGCCGGTTCCGCGGGCATCGGTGCCGGTGCGGGGAGCGTCGCCGTTGGTGCGTACAGCGGTGCCGCGCCGACGGCGGCGTTGCTCGGCAGCCGGATGGCCAGTGCCCCCAGCGAACGGAACAGCTCGGCGATGTGCTCGTGGCAGGTGAAGATCAGCAGTTGGTGGCCCTTGGCGGCGAACTCGCGCAGCACCTCGGCCGCACGGCGAGCACGTGCCGCGTCGAAATTCACCAGCACATCGTCGAGCACCATCGGCAGCGGCGCACCATGCCGCGCGAACAGCGCGACCAGCGCCAGTCGCAAACTCAAAAACAACTGCTCGCGCGTGCCGCGGCTGAGCACTTCGGGGGCCAGCGAGTTGCCGGCGGCGTCATCAACACGCAACACATCCTCGTCGACCGGCGTCCAAATACGCCGGTAGGCACCGTCGGTCAGCCGGGCGAAATACTGCGACGCCTCGCGCAGCGCCTCGGGTTGCTGATCCGTTTCGTAGCGGCGGCGCAGGTCGGTGATCACCTGGTGCGTAAGCCCGAGCACCTGCCAGCGCTCGAGGGCCTCGCGCAACTGCTGATCGACCGTGGCCAGTTCCAAGCGGCGGTCGGCGGCCCGCCGATCGCCCGTCAGCGCGGCCATCCGTTCGGTCGCGCGGCCACGCTCCTCGGCCAACTCGCGGGTGCGGTGTTGCAACTCGTCGCGACGATCGGCGAGCTGCGCGCGCTCGCGGTGCGTTTCTTCGACGTCATGCCGCGCGAAATAATCCTCGAACTGCGATTGCTCGTCGGCCGGCACGAGTCGATTCAGTTCCGCGACCAGCACGTCATGCTCTTGCCGCAGCCGTTGCAGCCGGGCGGCACGGCCGACGCGCTCGCGGAGTTGGCGTTCATGGCGAACACCGGCGCTGCGCAACAGCGCACGCCGCGCGTCGCGGTGCGTGCGAAACCGTCGTGCCGCCTTGGTAATCTGCCGCGCGGTGCGTCGCATTTGCTCGTGCAGTTCGACACGTTGCGCCTCGAGTTGCTGTTGCTGTGTCCAAAGCTGTTGAAGACGATCGAGAACGTCGATCGGCGTCGAAGTCTTGAAGGGGCGAATGTCGACTCCGGCATCGGCGGCGACCTGCGCGACGCGATTGTGCATCGTGTCGAGATCGCGCGTGCGGTCGGCCAACTCTTGGCGATGGCGGACAATCGCGTGTCCCAGCTCTTCGAGCTGGTCGCGGCGCTGGCGGAACTCGCGCATCTGGCGCGTCGTCAGGTTCTGCGGCAGCCCGGCCGAGGCCAGCGCCTTGCGCCAACGTTCATGTGCGGCCTGCCAGTCGGCGTCGGAGCGCTTGGCGACGGCCTTGGCACTGGACTGCTGCCGACTGGCCGAGGTGTGCTGGGCATGCAGCGGCAACAGCTTTTCAAGCTCAGCCAGCTCTTTTTCGGCCGCGGCCAGGCGCGTGAGCAGCGGCCCGCCGCCGCGAGGCAGTTCCTTGTCGAGCGCGTCGCGTTCGGCCTTCGTCTGTTCGATCTGCGTCGTCAGTTGCGAAGAGCGCTGTTGGTTCCCTTGCAGCTCCTGCTCGGCGGAATACTCGACCCAGAACTTGATGCCCATGGCGGTGACTGTCGCCACCACGCCCAGTGCGACCGCTCCCCAACCGGCGTCGCCGAAAATCGTTCCTGGGAAGAGCAAGCCGGCCAGCACGAGCACGGCACCGACGACGAACACCGCGCCCAAGGCGATCAATAACTTGGTGGGCAACAACTGTTGATCGACGAGCACCTGCCCTTGGCCGGCGACCTCGGCTTGCTGCCGCGACATCTCGGCCAGCCGTTCGTCGATCTGCACACGGCGGCGAAGTTTCGCGACCAGCGTGCCGGCCTGCTCGACGGCTGAGTGTACATCACCTTCACCACGACCCTCCAAAGCCTGGTCGATCTGCTGCTTCAGCTCGCCAGTATCGTTGGCAGGGGCTTTTGCCGCGCTGCGAGCTTCGATCCGCCGGCGATGGGCTTCTCGAAGTGCCTGATACGCCGGCTTCAGGCGATCGATCGCTGCCGGGTCGAACGGACGCTTGCCGTCGCTCGGGCGCGGAATGCCAAGCGCTTGATGCTCCTCGGCGAGTTGTTTCGTTGCCTGATCGATTTGCGTTTGTAGTCGTTCCACATCGGCGGCCAGCGAGCCCAGCCAGGTTCGTTGCTCGATCAGTGCCTCGATGCGCGGCCCTTGCCGGACGAGCGGTTCGGACACGGCCAGCTCGTCGATCTCGCGCTTCAGCTTGCGATGCCGCCGACGGGCCTGTCCCGCGCGGCGGTGCCACAACGCCGCCTGCCTAGTGAGCGCCTCGAACTGCTCGATCGCGTCCGCCGGCAGATCGGCGACGCCGCTGGTGTGGGCGAGCTCATCGCGCAGCTCGGCTCGGCGATGCCAAGGATCCCGCACAGCAGCGGCTCGCTCCAACCACGCCACCCGCCGATCGCATTCGGCCTGTTGCCGCTCGGTGGCCAGCAATTCGTCGTCGAGCCGGACGTGCTCCGATTTGAGTCTGACATATTCCGGACCAAGCTCGCGAAGTTGCTCGATTTCGCCGGTGAGGCGTTGACATTGCTCGGCCAACTGCACGATCTGCGACGTGGGAGCGTCGGGAGTAAACAGTCGATTGCGCGAGGCGGTCAGCTCGCGCAGCAACTCGGCCAGCGAAATGCGCCCCAGCCCGGTCGCCACGCGATACAGCTTCTCCGCGGCTGCCGTATCGCTGAGCGAACCAAGCTGCTGAATCTCGCGCATCCCCACGGCAAACACGTTGCGGAACGTCGGTTCGTCGACATTGGCCAAGAGTGCCGCGAAAGACGAATCGCTACTCACGGCGCCATCGGGGGCGGCAACTCGCACTTGGCCATCGACCGGGTGCAGCGGGTCGTCGTGACGGGACAGCACTTGCTCGCCGCGCGGCAGCGCAAGCCGCAACAAGCCGCCGCCTCGCCCGCCACGCAGCGGCGGAAGGTAACGTGCGCGCCGCTCGGGCGTGAAGCCGTAAAGCATCGCGCGGACGAACTGCATCAGCGTGGTCTTGCCCGCCTCGTTGGGGCCATAGATCACGGTGATATCCTCGGCGAGGCGATCGAGGCGCAGCCCCTGCCACACGCCGAAGCCGTCGACTTCCAGCGACCGGATTTTCATCCCGCGTCCTCCTCCGCCGTGAGCAAATCGGTGCCGAGCAAGGCCGCCTCGCGCACAACATCGTCCCACGCGGGCGGGTCGGCAATCGAGAGGAACCGGTGCAGCTCGCCGGTCGGCGAGCCGCTGACGATCGGCAGCACCAGCGCAGCCCCGGCACTCGGCGAGCCGAGTGCGGCCAGTCGTTCAAGTTCGCCCAAGTAATGCGACACGACGCTGTCGGAGCGGAAGTCGGTCGAGCGCGGCGCAGCAGTATCGATCACCAGCGAGACGCTCCAGATCGGCGGCACCCGCTGGCCATACTCCGCGCGCAGCCAGGCGAGCAGATCGGCGGCCAACCGGCTGCGATGCACGGTGGCCGGCACGGGGCCTTGTATGGCGATGCGCCACGACGCGAGCAGCGGCCGGCCGGGCCCCGCGTCGACGAGCCGCTGTGCGTGTTCGGCCAGCAGCCGTTCGAGCGGTTCACGGCCGGTGTGCGCCCCAGCGTTGATTTCCAGATCGCACCAACGGACCACGTCGCAATCGAGGGGCGTCATCCGCGGGGGCTGGCCGACTTCGATTTCCACGAGCGCTGCGCCGTGCAGGCCAGGTTCGCCGGGGCTGCGGCCTTGCGGCGAGCCGGACCTGCTGCCGAGCGCAACGTAGTCGATGCCGCGGGTCGAAAGGTCAGTATCGACTTCGCCAGGCACGACCGCGATCGATGGCAGCCCGGCAGTGGAGGGTCGAATGTCCAGCGGGATTCGCCCCTCGGCCGACGTCGAATAGCCGATGATGGACGCGATCGCTCCGCCATCGGCGCGGCAGTGGGTAAAACTTTCGCAGCGGCCGCGCGGATAGCGCTTCACGCTCGGCGGCAGCGGCAACGATGTGGGCCACGCCTCCGGAGAATCCGTTGCACCGCCGGCCCAGTAGACGGCAATCCCTTCGGCAGCAAGCCGCTGGAACTGCTCGACGAGCAATGCCAACTCGCTGGGGCCTGCTCGCGATAAATCGATTACGTTGCCGGCAAGCACGATGAAGTCGACACGCTGGGCAACGGCGTGATCGAACAGCCGGCGAGCGGCGAGCAACGGGGCATCGCGGAACAACTCGCGCAGTGCCGCGGGGACCTGCGAAGCACCTTCGAGCGGACTATCGAGACGCAGGTCGCTGGTATGCAGAAATCGCAGCGGCCGATCGACCATCGCAATGCCTCCCTGCCTAGCCTTATCGCTGCTAACTAATAATTCTTAGCCCTAGCGGAGATCACGAAAACACGAAAATGTCAAAACACGAAATGCGGAAGTGGGCCGGCGATGATTCCAAAATCGCGTAGGGCAGGCATTCCCGCCTGCCTTCGGCAGCGATGCTCGGCAGACAAGAATGTCTGCCCCACGGTCACGGGCGACGCACACTTCGCGTTGCCGTTTCGTGCTATCAGTGTTTCGTGCTTTCGTGATCCTCCGTGCTTGCCACTCGTTCGCGGCGTGAGAGCCCTGTTGCCGGCGCAGTTTAGTGGCTTTGGGCGAATCGGGATAGCTGATTTTGAGGGTCGACAGGGCGCAAACAAAAACGGCGGCCTGATCTTTCGACCAGGCCGCCGTCGATTGGCAACCAGGCTCGTCCTTGGTCCGACCAAGGAGGAGGTTAACCGTCACTCATCCGACTAGCTACCGCAGCCGCAGGCGGCCGGGGCGGCACAGCTCGGTTGGCAGCAGCAGGGGACCGGGCAGCAGACTTCGACCGGAACCTGCTTGCAGACCACACGCGGGCAGCAGCGGGTCACCGTGTAGGCCACTTGCTTCGGCACGCACCGGACGCAGTTGATCGTCTGGGTGTAGTGCACCGGCTTGCAGACCGTATACGGAACCTGCTTGACGCACTTCTCGGGCACCATCGTGCAGACCGTGTACGGGCACTGCTTGGTGCGGCACTCGGGGACCATCGTGCAGGTGGTGTAGGTGCAGGTCTTGGTGCGCTGCTCCGGAACCATCTGGCAGGTCGTGTAGGTGCAAGTCTTGGTGCGCTGCTCGGGGACCATCTTGCAGACGGTGTAGCAGCAGGTCTTGGTGCGCTGCTCCGGAACCATCTGGCAGGTCGTGTAGGTGCAAGTCTTGGTGCGCTGTTCGGGCACCATCTTGCAAACCGTGTAGCAGCAAGTCTTGGTGCGCTGTTCGGGCACCATCTTGCAGATCGTGTAGCAGCAGGTCTTGGTACGCTGCTCGGGCACCATGTGGCAGACCGTGTAGGTGCAGGTCTTCACACGTTGCTCGGGCACCATCTTGCAGACCGTCCACGTGCAGGTCTTGGTACGGCACTCGGGCACCATGTGGCAGACCGTGTAGCTGCAGGTCTTCACGCACTGCTCGGGCACCATTTTGCAGACCGTGTAGCAGCAGGTCTTCACGCGTTGCTCGGGCACCATGTGGCAGACCGTATAGCTGCAGGTCTTCACACGTTGCTCGGGCACCATCTTGCAGACCGTCCACGTGCAGGTCTTGGTACGGCACTCGGGCACCATTTTGCAGACCGTGTAGCTGCAGGTCTTCACGCGTTGCTCGGGCACCATCGTGCACACGGTGTACGGAATGCGCTTCTCATGGCATTCCTGCACCATGTGGCAGACGGTGTAGGTGCAGGTCTTCACGCGCGGCTCGGGGACCATCGTGCAGACGGTGTACGGGCACTGCTTCGTGCAGGTCTCGGCGACGTACTTCACGCAGTCGACGGTTTGCTGCTTGACTTCAGGCACCCACACCTTCTTGCACACCTGGGTCGGCGGGCATTGCACTTGGACTTGCTTCACCGCGCCGCACTTGTAGACACACTTGCAGCAGCAAGGGTCCCACACCCAGCAGCCCGGCTCTTGCACGCACTTGGTGACGACCGGGCCGGGGCAGCAAGCGACTTGCGTATCCCAGTGGCCGCAGCAAATGTTGATCGTCTTGGTATAGTGAACCGGCTTGCAGACCGTGTAGCAAATGTCGCGGGTGCGAGTCTCGTACACCGGCTTGCAGACCGTGTAGCAAATGTCCTTGCTCTTCGTCTCGTACACCGGCTTGCAGGTGGTGTAGTGGCAGACCTTTTCACGGGTCTCGTACACCGGCTTGCAGACCGTGTAGCAGATGTTCTTGGTCTTCGTCTCGTACACCGGCTTGCAGACCGTGTACGGGATTTCCTTCGAGCAGGTCTCGTACACCGGCTTGCAGACCGTGTAGCAGATGTTCTTGGTCTTCGTCTCGTACACCGGCTTGCAGACCGTGT
>DATAXP010000086.1:0-28170 GCA_036272935.1 Pirellulales bacterium
TGGCCGGGCGCCCGGGCGCAGGCGATCTTGATGTCCGTCCTCCGCACATGCCACCAACGCGCCGTTGAACCCTTCGCCTTCCTCCTCGACGCCCTCTGCCAACCTCAACCGCAACTCATCCCCGCCTGACGCGGTAACCAATTACGTCGAGACAAGTTGCCACGATTAACTGACCCCTAACCGATAAAGGCAATTCTTATGAACACCACACAGGAGAGACCACTGGCAGGCAAGGTCGCGCTCATCACCGGCGGTTCGCGCGGCATCGGCGCCGCGATTGCCGAGCGCTCAACGAGGGCGGGAACGTCGGGGCCGCATTGAAAGGAGAGACGAGATGAAAGTCAACATCGACAAAGAACGCTTTGGGCCCTGGGCGCTGATCACCGGCGCGTCATCGGGCATCGGCAGAGAGTTCGCCCGCCAGATTGCGGCTTCGGGCATCAATGTTGTGCTCGTGGCCCGACGGGAGGCCCTGCTTGAAGAGCTTGGACGCGCCCTAGCGAATGAATTCGGTGTCAAATCTCGCACCGTCGTGGCGGATCTCTCGCAAGTTGACTTTCTAGATCATCTCGCTCAACTCACCGACGATCTCGATATCGGCCTTGTGGTGTCCAATGCGGGGACCCCACATCCAGGCGCGTTCCTCAAGATCGACCGGAGCGAGCTGGAGAAGGTCTTGCGACTCAATACGTTGGCGCATCTCGACATCGCCCACCACTTCGGCCAGAGGCTCGCTAAGCGCGGACAAGGCGGACTGTTGCTCGTGGGGGCAATGGGCTCGGAAAATGGCGTTCCCTATATGGCGAACGACGGCGCCGCAAAAGCGTTTGTTCACAGCCTCGGCGAAGCGCTTCACATCGAATTCAGGCCCTTGGGCATATACGTGACTGTGCTGTCCCCGGGATTCACCGATACACCCGTGCTCGCAAAGCTCGGCCTTACTACGGACGCCATGCCCATGAAGCCGATGAAGGCAGAGCAGTGCGTATCCGAAGGGCTCAGGGCGATACAGGAAAACCGCTCCATGATTATTCCCGGACGGATGAACCGGATCATGAACGCGGTAATCCCCGCCTCTGTAGCACGCACAATGGAGGCTAAGATGCTCAGCAAGGCGCTCGCGAACAAATCAACTGCCCCCGCAGACACACGCTGATGTGCGATGAAAACAGGCAATCGTCCGCGCACGATTTCGTTACAACGGAGCGACCCTTCATGAGTGACTACCACAGTGCTAACTGGAATCGGGACACGCTGCTTGAGAATTTTGCGGCCGAACTGACCAGCGCCGCGTATGCCGTCGCCCTTCGGCATGGTGTGGAGGACAAATGGCTATACCTGGAATTGGAACTCTGGGAGGCGCTGAAAGAGACGGTCGAGAAGTTACGTGATGAACATATCAGAAGTCTTCGCCCGGATAGAATGTCGAATGATCACACCAACTGAAGACTATTATCTCGATCACGATGGGGGAAGGTTTGCTCCGATCGAAGCTACCACGGTAGCGACGTGGAAGGCGCGCTCGTTCCTGGAGAACCTCGCGATTGCCCCCGAGGGTGCCGTATTCGTCAGCGTCTATTCTCACAATCGCGTCGATCGCTACGATCCGGCGACAGGCGCGACGGCCACATTTGCCGACGTACCGGCACCTCCGATGGGACTTGCGTTCGATAGAGACGGCGTGCTTTGGATGACCGCCGGGACGCTGCGCCAGGGACCCGGGTACGTTTTCCGCTTGGAGCGGGGCGGCACGGCCCGACTATGGTGCGAACTTCCGGACGCGCTTTTCATCAATGGGTGCACGATGCATCCAAACGACGGAACTCTTTTAGTTTGCGAGAGCGCCTCCGGCCGTATTCTCGCGATCGATTTGGACAAACCTGGCCGCTGGAACGTCTGGCTTGAAGGAGATCGGCTCAAGCCAGTTGTTCCTGGTTATCCGGGCGCGAATGGGATCAAGATCCGCGACGGCTGGGCGTGGATCAGTGTCTCAGGACGCGGGTTGATGGTCCGCGTGCCCTTTCAACCGGATGGCTCCGCTGGACCTATCGAAATCGCGGCGACGCGTCTGATGGCCGATGACTTCGCCTTCGGGATGTGTGGTTCGGCCTACGTCACCACGCATCCCGAACACACACTTGTTCGCCTCGAACCGTCCGGCGCTCGCGCAACATTGGCAGGGCCCGAACAGAGTATGGTCGGGAGCACGGCCTGCGCTTTCGGAAGAGCCCCAGGCGACGAGAAGGCGCTCTATGTAACGACCGATGGCGGCTTTCTGATTCCGCACGAAAGCGGTATCCAGGACGCCAAGCTCGTGCGGTTGGACGTGGGCGAGCCAGGCTGGCCGCTGTTGCAAGGAGTGTGACGGCAATGTTTCGCATCGCCATCCTGGACGATTATCAAAACGTGTCGCTGGAGATGGCCGACTGGTCGCCACTCGCCGGGCGCGCGGCAATCACCGTCTTCAACGATCATTTGTCAAATCTCGACGACATCGTCGCGCGCCTCCTGCCGTTTGATGTAGTCTGCGTCATGCGCGAGCGCACGCCGCTACCACGCGCAATCATCGAACAGCTGCCACGACTGAAGCTGATCGCATCGACCGGTCCTCGCAACGCGGCCATCGACGTCGATGCCGCGGCCGAGCGAGGCATCGTCGTAGCCCATACCGGATACGATGCACGCCCCACCATCGAGATGACCTGGGCACTCATCCTGGCGAGCGCGCGTCAGGTCGCATTGGAAAACGCACATTTGCGCGCCGGCGGCTGGCAGCTCACGGTGGGCGACAGTCTCCACGGTAAGACGCTCGGCGTTCTCGGCCTCGGCAACATTGGCTCGGAAGTCGCGCGAATCGGCCTCGCATTCGGCATGGAAGTGATCGCCTGGAGCCAGAATCTCACGGCAGACAAGGCGCAATCCTGCGGAGCGCGGCTGGTCTCCAAGGAGGAACTTTTCCGCAGTGCCGACATCCTGACGATCCACCTCGTCCTGAGCCCAAGGACGAAGGGCTTGGTCGGAGTGACGGAGTTGCAGGCCATGAAATCATCGGCGCGGCTCATCAACACCTCGCGTGGACCGATCGTTGACGAGCCGGCGCTTATCGAGGTTTTGCGTGAAAGCCGCATCGCTGGCGCCGCGCTCGACGTGTTTGACGTCGAACCCTTGCCGACGGACCACCCGTACCGGTCGTTGGATAACGTGCTCGCCACGCCGCACATCGGTTACGTCGAGCGAGACCTCTACAGGACTTTCTATGGAGATACCGTCAAAAACATCACGCGATGGTTGGCCCAGCAGGCCTGAAACGTGCGTAACACTCCAACACCGCAGTCGCGATTATGGCGAGGAGATGCTATGAGTCAGACGATTCAGCAGAGTAATAAGGCACTCGTACTTGAGGCCTTCGATACCTTGTTCAACAAGCGAGACTACGTCGCGGCTGAGCGCTACTGGTCGCCCACATACCTCCAGCATAGCGCGCACATCGCTCCCGGCCGCGAGGGCCTCTTCAACCTCATCAAGGGCATGCCGGCGACGCTGAAATACGAGTCCGGGGTGATCGTGGCTGACGGCGACCTCGTCATCCTTCACGGGCGGTTCTCGGGATTCGGGGCGCCCGTGAACTGGGTCGCAGCGGACATCCTGCGGATCGAGGAAGGGATTCTCATCGAGCATTGGGATGTCATCCAGGACGAGGCGACGCAAGAGCAATCTAAGAGCGGGAGGCCGATGTTCGGTGACTCGTTTCCGATGTATGGGTGAGCGGATCCATGGCAAGCGATCTTCGGTCGATTGAGCATGGCTCATTTCATTTGTCCTTGAAAGATCGCCATGCCAAAACGGTATGCCCTTTGTGGGCCGTGAACCGTGAGATTCTCGTAACTACGCCGGTACGATGTCCTTCTTAACAAGGGAGAACGATCATGAACGAATTCCAAGGCAAAGTGGCGATAGTCACCGGTGGGACCTCAGGTATCGGCCGGGCAGCCTCCCTCGCCTATGCGAGGGAGGGAGCCAGGGTCGTTGTCGCCGGCAGACGAGCGGCTGAAGGTGAAGAGACCGTGCGGCTCGTCCGCGCCCAGGGGGGCGAAGCAGTGTTTGTGACGACTGACGTATCAAAGGCACCTCAGGTGCAGGAACTCGTTGACCGGACGATGCAGAAGTTCGGCCGGCTCGATTTCGCATTCAACAATGCCGGGATCGAGCAAGAGCCAACGTCGTTTTTAGAGCAGGACGAGGAAACCTATGATCGCGTCATGAACATCAACGTGAAGGGGGTATGGCTCAGCATGAAGTATGAGATCCCGGCCATGCTCAAGACGGGAGGCGGCTCCATCGTGAATACGTCTTCGTCGTTGGGAGTGGTCGCCATGCCGGGCATTGAGATCTACGCGGCCAGCAAGCATGCCGTGATCGGCCTGACGAAGTCGGCCGCCGTGGAGTTCGGCAATCAAGGCATCCGCATCAACGCCGTGCTGCCTGCCGCGATCGAGACTGACATGCTCGAGCGCTTTGTCGGCGATAACGCCGAAACGCGTGCCTCCATGGCGGCCAAGCATCCGATCGGACGCGTTGGCAGGGCCGAAGAGATCGCCGACGCGGCCATCTGGCTTTCGTCCAGCAAGTCGTCGTTCGTGACCGGCCACAGCCTGCTGGTCGACGGCGGCTTTACCGCACAATGATGCGACAACCCCTTCAACAGGATAGAAGCAATCCCACGCACCGCCACCTGCACGTAATCAACTGAACACGGCTGTCGCTCCGATTACAACCGTCTATCCTGGCTTGACTTACCGTCATCGAGCTGCCGCCGGAGCTCGGCTTCCCAACCCTGGATTCCGGCGATAAAAAGTTCAATAGCCGTCTTGTCGCCCCGAGTATTTTCGGACCGATAGATTCAACGCAGATGTCAGGGGAGCGCTGTGGTCGCGGCACACCGAGGCCGGTTAGTATCGGAGGTCGCGAACGGTCGGTATCCAACTAGAATCTCTATGTTCGTTCGTTCTTCGGTTTGTGATGCGATATGTAAAAAAAAGAAATCCGGAGGTCGCCCGTGCGGGCGACCTCCGGTCCTTCTGATTCTAGGCGTGCCGGGACCTTCGCCCGCTCCGTACGCTACGCGACGAGGTCAAGCGGTTGTCAGCTCAGAGGCCGTGAGATTGAGCGATAAATCGATGTCGAGTGGTTGCCCGCGCAGCCATCGACAAAACTGCTGCAGCATGAACCCAGCCGCAATCGCCGCAGCGTAGATCGTACCATGCGCCGTACAACGACCGACATGCGCTTCCGACTGCGGGAACAGCGTCGTCCCATAATGCGCTCGACTCGTTGCATCCGCCGCGCTCAAAATCCGCAACGTCTCGCCCAGCATTCGTCCGTCGCACCAGAACCGACCAACCCCGCCAACTGCCCGCCAGATCGCCTCACGAGCCCCGATCGAGTCGACGCAGCAAAACACCGCGTCACCAACCTGCAACTTCGGCCGAAACCGATCGAAGACCACGTCCACTTCGATGGACGGATCGATCTCCAAAACAGTTCGCCGAGCGGCTTCCACTTTCGTCAGGCCGATCTCCGAGGCACGGTAGCCCTGGCTGGTGACATTCGTCAGTTCCACCGAATCAAAATCCACGATCTGCAACCGCCGCACGCCGAGCGCCGCCGCTTGTATCACGACCTGCCGCCCGATCGCGCCGACGCCGATCACCGTCACGTGCAACGCTTCCAATCGCTCGCGTGGCACAAGTCCCTCCTGCCGTGAGAACCGATCGGCAATTATGGTCATCGTAGAGTTTCCTGGGGGAGAAAGAGGGTGTCATGCTGAATCGATTCTGCAGTCGCGGCGTCGTGCCAAGCGCGCTCCGCAAGCCACAGATCATCGAATCGATCAAACCGATCGATCGGTAGCTCGGTCCGCGCAGCGCGGACGTTGGCCTGATACTCGCGGTCCCACGCGGATTGGTCCGAAGCGTCAAACGCTCGCTTGAAATCGATCTCGACTGGAATCCGCATCTGCCCACTGGGTCCTGCCGAAAACCTCAGGCGCGCGTACACGGCTCCCCCTCGGGCGAGGATGAACATCACGGCCCAGTCAGCCGAGCCGAACACGCGCGCAAAAGTTTCTTCGTCAACAGAGCTGGGCAAGGGGCAATCGCCAGAATGGGTATGCACCCACAGCCGGGCGAATTCCTCCGGCCGCCGCCCGGCGTCTACCTGCGCCTCGAAATAATCCGCCACGCCGGTGTCATCCAGCGCGGTGGTGACCGACGTACACTCCTGCGGGACCAGGGTGACATCCTCGACGACCAACAGCTCGCCAGGCGCCGAAATCCCGGACCCGCCAATCTCGGTCGGTCCACGATCACGCAAGTACACCAACTTCGCCCACGCCCGGAGCGTGAAGCGAAGCGTCGGTCGCCATGAGCGGTGGCGAGTCTTCCACCAGTTCGGTCGTTTCATCGGTTTGCTCCAGGTTTCCATGGCAGGTTGGGCAGAGATCGTCCGTGAGGCACTCGCCACAGAACGATTCGTGGCAGGCACGGCAATCGGTCAGGCAGCGGCGGCAGAAATCGCTATGGCAGCCACGGCACGCCACGCGGCAGTCGCTGCAACAGCAGCGGCCACAGTCGCCACAACAGCTGACACAATCGCTGCACAGATCCGATTCGCAGCCTTCGCAGTACGACGCGTCCTCGGAATCCGCGACGCAGCGGCAGTCGATACACGTGACGCCTTGCCAGCTGGCCAGCGGCACGTAGGCGCTCGACTCGTTGTAGGTTTCGAGAACCTGGCGGACGAGCAAGAAAAAATCAAACAACCGTCCTTCCGCGAGCGCTGCACGGATGGCTAACCTTCCTTCTCCTTCGCAAAGCACGCGATCGTTAACGTGTGGATGCGTGATGCCGGAATCGGTGCCGGCAGGATTGGGATCGAGTGCTTTGACCGCGTACGGTCGGGTATGCGAACGTCGCGACCAGTGAATTCTGATTTCGAACCGACCCAGCGGGATCCCTTCAAGCTCAATCGGATCGGTTACGACCCACAGCCGCTCTTTCTTGAGATCGAAGTCGACCTCGTCGAACTCGTTTTCCAGGGCGATGAGATCATCGAGCAAGGTGCGAAGCGTGGGGCGATGTTCATCACGCGCCGGTTCGGATAATGCTGCGGAGATGTCGCGGAGCGTGAAGATCAAGTCTTCGAGTGACACTTTGAGTCGTCGCTTGAGCTGCTCGACCGCCGCATGCCAGCCTCGGTCTTGCATTTCATCAAGCCTCCGTGCGAGCCGGTACGCTTCGTTCCAGCCGTCGCTCGGCAAAGCAGGAGGACCCGCGCGGCTCGGATTGCTCGGGAGCGCCGCCAGGATCTTCGTGGCGGGGCGGATGAAACGTGGCCGCCGAGCAACAGCGGCAGTCGTCGAAAGCATCGTGAGCGTGTCTCTTTCGAACAGGCACCGCGCCCGGAGTCGATCGGGCTTTGACCGACCCGGGCGCGGTGCATCGAACCGATCGAGCTAGGATCGCGCCCCTTCGATTTTTGTGGGGTTGATCGAAACCCTGTCCCCCGGCTGAAGCACCTGCTCGCTGGGCACGGGCAGGCGGTTGACACGGATCAGGTAGTCGGACGGCTTGCCCGACTTGATGTGCTCGTCGAAGAGCTGGGCCACGGTGGTCCCGTCTTTGACTTCGACATGATCACAGTAGCCGCCGCCGTTATTGATTAGCAAAACGCGCATGAAACGTATTCCTTCGCGAGGGAGTGGGAGCAGAACGAGACGTTGACTTGGCCCAGCCAAGTGCCGCGACGCGCCGACGCGATCGCCGCCGCCCGCGGCGATGAAACCGGACACGGCGGATCAAGTGCCGCCAGAGTTTTTTGCGCATGCGGGACTCACGCGGCCGCGGCCAGATACCGCTCGAGCGGCACGGCGGCGTACTCATCCCAGTCAAAAACCAGCGGTCCGTCGTCGAGCGCCGCTTCGTCGATTTCGAGATCGTCGAGATCCTCGGGAAACAGGTCTTCCAACTGAAACCCCAGTCGTCGCACGGTGGCGACCGAGTCTCCCGTGGCGCGGGCCACGGCATGATCAAGTTCGGCCTGGGTCATTGCCGCACCTTTCTGCTAAGTAGGAAAACAAAAAAAAGCCCTCGGAACCATTCCGTGGGCCTGCAGGACTGCAAACGAAAGACTGCGCGCTGCAAATCAGCTCACGCGCTGCGGAGCCAATGCTCACGCAGCCAGGCGACTTCCGCGGCCAGCGCGATGCTGCGAGTTGCGAACGGTCCAAGCACCGGTCCACCCACCGGTGCAAGATCGGCGGTCCAGCACCCGAGCGCCTCCGGCTCGACGTGCGAGCCGCGCTGGATAGTTAGCTGACCGAGCGCCTTGAGGTCAACAAGCTCGTCGTAGACGCAGCGCACTCTGCCACCGGGCGTGACGACGAGTTCCATTGCGGCTCCCATTACGAAGTCTCCCGCGCGG
Source organism: Pirellulales bacterium (assembly GCA_036272935.1). Classification (GTDB taxonomy): domain Bacteria; phylum Planctomycetota; class Planctomycetia; order Pirellulales; family PNKZ01; genus DATAXP01. Next base: position 8,482 of record DATAXP010000086.1, read on the forward strand.
GTTGCGGGCGACGGAGGATATTGCGCCGTGGCCTATCAACGAGGAACTGGTCAAGCGTGCCCCGCAATTCGTTCAGTTCAGCCGCCACAGTCTGGCGCAGGATGCTGTTCTCGCGCAGCGACTGGGGCGGGATGCCTTGGACGACTTGCTGGGCCTGGTCAACCAGCGCGTCGAGTTGGTCGCTCGAGCGCACGTTCAGCCGCCGAAAGCGCTCGAAGAATTCGACTAGATTCGTGACCGACGTGTCCCGAAAAACTTTCGGCTTGCCATCGGCCGAACCACTCAAGCGATCGGTCAGGTGGGTAATCAGCCCACTCAACTCGGTCGAGAATGCCTCTTCGGCCAGCGCGAGCGCTTCGTCAAACCGCGCCGCCACGCGCCGGCATTCTTCTTCGTACAGCGCGGGATTGAGCTCCGCCAAATAACTCGGCGGTTCGATCGCCGGAAAATCCCACTCGACCGCGAACAACCCGCGCAAGGTCGCGGGATAATCTCCGGCATTGAACAACCGCCCCAACCGTTGGCGGGCGGCGCTCTTGAGCTCGTCAAAGCGGTCCTCAAGCGCTGCGACCGCGGTGTCGAGTTCCGCACGCCGCTCGGTCATCTGAGTGTGAAACAGTTCGATCTGATCCTGGCGGATCAGGCGCACGCGCGGCTCGGGGAACGGCAACGTCATTCCTTTCTAGAGCGCGAGGATCCGGCCGCGGACGTTCGTGACGGCAAGCAGCGCCGGATGTTTGTTGTCGAGCAGTTTTTTACCGGCGGTCAAAAACCGGTCGGTGGCATCAAACGCATCGGCGGCGGTGGCGCGCTGCTCGGCCGAGAGCGCCTTGTGGCAGCCGAGCCAGCGCAGGCTTACGTGGACGGCCGCCATCGTCGAGCGCATCCGGCTGGCGGGATCGGAACGCCGGCGGGTCGTGGGCGGATCAAGGGTGAGGGTCATGGGCCAAAAACCTCCGGCGAGGCAGTATTTATAGGTCGCATCAGCGCGAGTCAGGCCGATCGAACGTGGTCAGGCGTTCAGGTGCGAGGTCGAAGCGGGCCAGGACTGCGGCCATTTCGCCGCAGATGTCGGCGCCATCCCACACCTTGCTGGTATCCCAGGCGATGCCAAGCTCAGGGTCGGCGTCGAGATAGAGCGCCTGTTGCAGCGCATCGACGATCGCGACGAGCTCGTCGCGCGTAAGTCCAGTGGGCCTTCGCATGGTGAGAGCTTGCTAGTTGTTCGAGGGATCGCGACGAACGCGGCGCGTGGCTTTCGCGGGCTCGGCACTTGGACCGCGATAGACTCCCGCGCGCGAGGCGTCGAGACAGCGGCCGCTGGCCCAGGCGCGCAAGCGCTCGACGTTCTCGGCAGCCGTGCGGGAGACGGGGACAATATTCTCGGCTGCCGCCACCAACGGCAGATCCAAGAGTGCCGCCAGTCGGCAGCAGGCGCGGATCTCCGCGCCGGTCCAGCCTGTGTCCGACGGCAGTCGCTGCGAGGTGTCGAGGCCGAAGTGCGCGAGGTACAGCGTCCAGATCGCGCGCCGCTCGGCCTCATCGGGCAGGTCGAAGAAGTAGCCGTCGAACCGTTCGGCGCGCGAGAACTCTGGCGGAAGTTTTGTGATGTCGTTGCAGGTGGCGATCACGAACACGTCGGAGGTGTGGTCGTTGAGCCAGGTCAGGAACGTGCCGAACAAGCGCGCCGAGACACCGCCGTCGGTTTGCGCGGAGCTGGCGACCCCCGAGAGCCCTTTCTCGACCTCGTCGAGGAAAAGGATCGAGGGTGCCATCGCATCGGCGATCCGCAGCGCCTGGCGGATGTTGCGCTCCGTGTCGCCGAGATCCCACCCATCAAGCTGCCCACATCGAGCGTGAGCGTCGGCCGGGCGGTTTCGTTTCCCAGCGATTTGGCTAGCGCGCTCTTACCGGTGCCGGGAACGCCTAGGAGTAATATGCCGCGGGGCGGACGTCAAGTCTGCTCGGGCCAGCGCGCAGTGCGCGGCGGCAGAAGGCTTTGAAGCCGTCCAAGCCGCCGAGTTGCTCGAAGCATTCCTCGCCGCGGTGCAGTGCAACAGGCCGCTTTTCTTCAACAGCCCCGACTTGATCTGCCAGAGCGCCTCGGGCGTGAGTCGTCCGTGCCGCACGAGCGACAAGCTGTACGCCGCGTCGGCTTCGTAGCGGGTCAGCCCACCGGCCGCGTCCAGCACGGCGTCGAGCTGCGGGCCGCTCGGCAATTCGTCGGCACCGGTCGCAACACCGCGGGCGAGTTCCAACAGCTGCTCGCGCGTGGGGAGCTCATGCTCGACGACGAGGAAGAGCTTTTCGAGCTCGACGGGGATTTGCACGATCGGCGAAAGGATGACGACGAACGTGCGCGATTGCTTGCCGGCCATGAGTTGACCCACGAGGGTCTGTACGATCTCGGCACTCTGCAAAAACCGATGAAAACTCACCAGCACCAACAGCGCCGCCCCCTCGGGGGTGGCCAGCGCCGGCAAGGCGCGCAAAGCCGCCAGCGGATCGGGACCGGCATCAGGCGTGGCACCGTTACCGACTCCAGTCACGGCTAAACCTTGCGCCACGTCCCAGGTTGCCAGTCGCCAGTCGTGCTCGCGGCAGAGCCGCGCGATCTCGGCAAGCGCGTCGTCATGTTCGTGCGATTGGACCCACAGGCCGGTAAAGCAAGCATCGATCAATTCCCGTAATTGCTCTGCGAGCGTCATCGTTGGGTATGCTCCAAAGAAGGTTGAACTGGGCCGATGGGTCGAGGCCGCCGGCGCGATCTTCGACCGCTGATTACGAGCAATGCCGCGCCAGCCACGAAAGCGCACTGCCATCAAGGTCGGCCCGAACTGGCTTATATCGTCTGTCGTTGATCGGCCGCCTGCGTCGTTTGCGCCGCGTGGTATTCGGCCGTCAGCGTTTCGTGGGTCGTTCGACCGAGTGCTCGCTCCAGGAACTTGCTCGCTTCCTGGCAGCTCGTGCCCGAAAACCCGCGTGTTTCGATGCGCGTGCTTCCGTCAGCGGCCACGGTGATCTCGATCGTCTTCATGCGACACCTCCCACGCGTACGGTGAGCTTGATCGCGCCGATCGGCATCCCTGAGCAGGTGACCAAACGATCGGCCAACACCCGTTGTCGTCGACCGATGTTTGTCGATCGCTTGATAAACATCCAGAAACTCCAGGAACCGCTCCGGCCATGCATCAAGCATGTCGGCCGCCGCAAGTCATGCCAGTGATTCGTCCGTCTGTGGTTCGGGAGTGGCCCACTCGCGTTTCACGAGTTCCAGCCACACCGATGCCCGCGCGACGGCCGACCGCAATCGATCCAACCACAAAAACCCCGCCGCGGTCGGCAACTCAAGGGGACCAGATTCATCTCCCTCGAGCCAAGCGGCGATCCGGTGCGTTAGCTCAAAGGCGCGCCCAGTGACGGGGTTCGGGGGAATCTCGGTGATATTGAACCCGCACTGACAACGAACCAAGTCGAGTCGTGACGGCGAGAATCGTCGCTCGCACTGCGTACACTGTTCGACGAGCAGCTCGGCATGTTCGGCACAAATCCCCAGCGGCCGGAACGACCAGACGAGCCGCTCGAGTGTCGGAGACTCCGCCAAGCATCGCGCACAAACTCGCGGGCGCGCCGCATCGAAGAAGCGCAGCAATGTCTTGGAATCGCAATGATCCGGCGACTCAGTGCCGCGCTCCTGCAACATCAGTCGGCTCGTCCATCGATGAGCGGTCATTTGGCGGAGCACGTGCTCGTCGCGGCGCACGAACCTGGCCAAAGAAGCCAGCGCGGGACCGCGCTGCGTGTGATCCAAGTGCGCTGGAAATCGAACGCCCTCCATAAGTGACAACAATTGCCCGACGCTCCGATACTGCATCGCCACCGCATGCCGCCGCACCAACCCGGTGAGCGACTCGCCGGCGAATGGCAGTTCGCGCACGGGCAGATAGGTGGTGGCCATTTATCAGCCTCCCAACAGCCTGGCGGCGGTCAGCGACTGCGGCCGCTTGCGCGCCGCCCTGGGCGACAGTCCAACGCCGGCAGAGAGGATTTCGTCAGCGGCTTGGACGCGATCCAACAGCGAAGCGTCGAGCTGACCGATGAACGGATTGGCTTGCTCGGCGAGGATCCGCTGATGCGCCAGCCGTCGCTCGAAGACTCGTGCTAAGTCGGCAAGCTCGATCCGTTCGCTGCCACGCCCCAGCGCCTCGGCCAGGCCGCCGCGCACGAGCGTCATTAGGTAATCGGGGATTCCGCGACAAGCCAGGAAGAACCGCCCCGCGACGTCAGCAGCTGCCAGTTTCGAACTTTCGGCCAGCGGCAATGTTGCATCCAAGCGCTTGAGCATTCCCAAAAACTCTTGCCGGCCGGCAAGGGTCCGCCAGGTAAAACAGCGCAGCGTCAGCCGCTCTTTGAACCGCCGCTCCGTGTGCTCCGCGCGCAGCACGTGTTCCGCTTCCGGCATTCCGCAGACGACGACCGGGATGCGTGTGTTGACGATCAGTACCTTGAGCCACTGCGCCGCCTTCGTCATCACGCGCGCCCGGTCCATGTCGAACAGGTGATGGAACTCATCGAACACGATCAACTCGACGCCACAGCGCGCAAGTAACCTGGTGGCGCGGTTGGTCAGCGTCTGCACTGTGCCGCTCGACCAGGCCGGGTCACCCAGCGCCAGCAGGATGTCCGCGGCGATCCCTTTGGGTCTCGCATCGGATTGCAGCGTCACGCGCAACACCGGCTGACGCGTTGCGGTCTCGGTGTCGTATGGCGGATGCAACTTGAAGTAATGGTCGATCACGCTCGTCTTGCCAACGCCAGAAGTGCCCAAAAGGGCGCCGCAAACTGGCTCGCCGGGCTGAGCGAACGACTGGTGACAGCGCTCGAGCAGGTTCACACCGTCACGAAACCGTGGATGCAGGACGATCAGCTTTTGGGCCAAGGCGATCCGCTCGGCAATCGGGACCGATTGCCATGATGCCCGATCGGCGCTGTTAGGCGGTCCGGTAGAAGATTTCAAAGGCGGTCACCTTTCTTGAAGATGGTTGACCCGATTAACAAGCGACATCCCAGTCGTCGACGTTGATTTCAACTGGATCGATCGTCTCCGGCTCAGCGTGTACCGGCTCCGTTGTTGCGGTCACCGCGTCGTCAGCTACCTGCGGAGCAGCCAAGCGACCCGAATCGGTTTCTGCCGCGTCGACCGAGTCTGTTTCGAGCTCTTCAACGTCGCCGGGCACCAGGCGCTCGCTCTCCGGAATCGACTGGAACTGCCCGCTATGGCGTGCCGCGCGAACACGGCGTCGGCGCGACGGCTTGTGGATCGTCGCTTCGACGACCGTGCGGATGGCATTCCGCGCCGCGGCCAGCGACAACACATGATCCGGCGCGTCGAAACGATCCCGAACTGCGCGCCGCAGGACGCGCCACTGATACGCCGTGAGGCCTTGCACCGACGGGTCGACCGCCGGCGCTTTCAGATACGCGCGCGAGACGGGGTTCAGAACCCAAATGCTTCCCAAGTCCCACGGGTTGTAGCGGACGGTGAGCTTGTCGGCCGACAGGCTGTTGGCCGCCAGCTCGGCACGCAGCGCCGCCAGCTCGTCGCTTTGATAGAACATCCCGCTCAGCTCAATGCCGCGCACCGAAAGCGACCGTTCGGTCGTCTTCGACAACAACACCAGCAGTTCCTCAGGGCTCGCCGGCAGCGCCGGCGGGAACTCGGCGGCGCTTTCTTGCCAGACTTCGAGCCGGGTTTGGGCGGCGGTGGGGTGCTTCTCCTGCGAGTAAACGTCGATCAGATGGCGATGGACGATTTCGACCAGTGCCTCGTAAGGCAACAGCGGCCCGTCGTCGGCGCTGTAATCGGCGCGCTTTTCCCAGCTGCGGAACGTGCGGCCCGGTAACGCTGAAAGCAACTGATCGTTGAGCGTATCGAAGAACGACTCGACGGTTCCTTTCAAGTGCGGCGTCCGCGGCGGCATAAAATCGAGCTCCATCCCAAGCTGAAACGCCGCCTGCTCGAGGTCCTTGCTCGTAAGGTCGGCGCCTCGGTCACAGACGAGTTTTTCGGGAATGCCGAAGCAGGGCCAGGGATTGGCGATCTGCGGATAGCGCTCATGGACGTACGTCTTGGGAAGAATCGCTTGCCGTAGCGCCTCCATGATCACCGGGTACGACGGCGGCTCGAAGCCGATGCAAAACCCCACGATCATCCGGCTGTAATAATCGATGAGCACCGTGAGCCACGGCTGGCCCAATGGCCCGGCCTCAGTGCCGACGACCAACTTCAGCGGCGAGTGGTCGATTTCGACGCGCTCCAGGATCCGGGTCGCCAACCGTTGACGGGACGTCGAGCGGTGGCGCTGGTCGGCAATTCTTCGACCCCAGCGGGCGCGATCGATCTCGTACGGATCGAGCCTGCGGATCCGCCGCGCGATCGCCCGGGCTAAAGTGCCTGGCTTGGGGACCGGCAGCGCCTGCGCCGCGGTGGTGCGTGCGTTATGCCGCTGCAGGTTTTCGAGCACACGGCGAACCACGGCCGAAATCGGTCGCCTGGCGGTCGTCAGGTAGACTTCGTCGATCGCTCGATCGACATACTGATTGAGCCGTGGCAGGCGCTCGAGCCAGCTGTTTCGCCGCGGCCGACCGCGCGCACCGCGCCGCGGGCGCACCGCGGCGAGCACAAGCCGGTCTCGGCCGCCTCGGTGCCACAGGCTCAGCCAGCGACGCAACGTTCGCGGCGAAATGCGCTTCCCGTCGGCCGCGAGCTGGGCCGAGCGAGCGACAAAGTCCTCGTGCGTTGGCACGCGCTCCAGATGCGCCAGCGGTTCGATCGCAAGCCAACGGGCTTGCGCTCGGCGGACCGCGGTCGACTCAAGCACAATGGATCGCGACGAGCCTTGCGAACTGGATGCATCGCTCTCCGGCGCATTACTCGCGAACCGCAGACGGCCCGCGGCGTACAGGCTGAGCAACTCGCTTTCCGCAAACGTTTGCTCCAGACGAAACTTCAGGTCTTCGGCGACGAACTGGTCGGCCTCCAATTGACGGACGACGCGGAAGGGGCGTTCGTCGAGGAGCCACTCGGTCCCCACACCGAGTCGAACGGATCCCATGAGAACGTACCTCCAGGGTAAAGAATCGTGTCGCCCGACAATGGCAGCCGAGGGTCGATCGCCAGTCGCTCTGTGGCGATGAGGTGCAGGACAATTGCTTTCCAAGTCGTACCGGAATGCTGGTCAGCAACACGCCGCAGCAATTCGTCGAGGGCCATCGGGCGCTCGGCGACGATCGACGCGACTTGTTCTAAGTCGGCCGATTCAACAATTAATCGCCGAAACCGTCCGAGCAGCCGGACATTGGCCAAGAGCGGCCCCGTGAAGAGCTGCCGCTCGGTCACGACGTGAAACGACCATCCGTGTCGCTCGGCGTAAAGACGAGCGACGGCTAGCTTGCGTTGGACCTTGGGGCAATTGAGCTTCGCCGAAGGCTTCACCTCGATCAAACGCAGTGCACCGTCGCGCATCGTCACCAAAAAATCCGGCACAATGTACGAGCATCGCTGCACCTTGCGCTGTGCCGTCGTGGGTGGCTCTGTCAAAAGCGTGACGGTCCCGGTGGCCTCGCACCCTGCGTAATGAATTGACAGCGGCTGCTCGAGGATGTCGTGAACGAGCGGGCAGGCGGTGAGAATCTGGGCCGTTGCCGCCTCGAGCTGTCCTTGGCAGCGGATCGATCGGCCCTGCTTGGCATCGGGCACCAGCACAAAGGTTCCGGGCGTGCGACGGCGCAAGCGAACCGTCGACGGTCTGTTCTCAGGCAGTCGGTCGGGCATGACTGGTCTCCCGCGGTATGAAGGCACCGTTCACGCAGCGCGTCGACGGCAAGTCTTCGACCCTTTCTGCGTCGCATTGAGGGATTCGATTGCTGCGCGACGCGCCGAGACTTTCGCCTCGATCAGGGCGTTGAGCCGGTCGGCGCCTTCGTCGCGATACGTTTCCCAGGCCAATGCTTGGTGCAATTGCAGCAGCGCTTTGTCGATCGCCCGCAGCTCCGCAGGAGCGACTTGAGCGACATCCACGTCAGCGCTCGGAAATGCCCGTCGGTGTTCGGGCCAATGCAGCACGAACAACAGCCGCCGCCGGCCTTCGGCCCGAACGGCGATCGGTCGACGCTGCTCCGACAGAACCACCCGACCAACCGCCCAGAGGTTCTGATGCGCGAGCGCGACGACCGCTTGCGCATACGCAGAGCCGGCGGCGAGGTGTGCAGCGGCTAAGTACAGCGAGCGACCCGAAAGTAGCGACAGGTCGAACCGTTCTTGCGGCAGCAAATGTTCGATTTGGATTGTTTTGTCGTCGGTCGGCGCGAGCGCCTCGAGTTCTTCGGCGGAGAAGGCCAGTTGATCGTCTGGGCCGTACTCGAACGCTTTGCCGATTTCGTCTGCGGTCAATTCACCGTGCGTGGGACAGATTTTACGCTGCGAAATCCGCTCGCCGCAGCAGGCGTGAATCTGATGCAGCGGACCGTGGCTTGGGACCACCAGCGCCGGATAGGCCTTGACCGGTAGCCGCAGCGGGCCGAGTGCGAACAACCCGGACCAACTCGCGCGGCTGGCGGTGGTCGGTGATGGCGCACCGGGCGCTCCGGGCATTCGCGATGCAACAACAGACATTTGAGTTCCTCCAAATAGGTGGGTCGACAGGGAGGCAAAGATTCCGCAACAGCGCCAAATCGCTGAACGATGCCGGTCGCGCTCAAGAACCGAAGGCGAAGACGTCGCAGAGAGGTTCAAGCGCGCGTTGACAGCTGCGCTCGGAGACGTCGGCTGAGTCGCTCGAGTTCACGCCGGTTGAGCGGTGCTATGCCCGGCAAGCCGAGCTGACGGAAGTACGGAAACATGATGCGGCGGCCGTGTGGGACGATTTCTTCTTGCCAATACAACAGCGCCGCCGAGAGCGTACCAATCTCACGTGGACTGAGTTTCAATCAGAGAGCTCCTTTGTTAAAGAGGGAGAACCTCCGGCTTGGTCAAATCGATAAACACACGTGCGGGCGCTCGAGCAGAGACGCTGCGGAAATCAGAATCCGACGCTGTAGAGCGCAGCGAGCCCGCACCGACAGAGATTGCGAGAAGACGCCAATTGCCCATTAACAATGCCAATAGCTACGCGCGCGGCATACATCTATTATGCCCGTTTTTAGGCGTTTCTTTAGCGGTGAGCCCGTCGGTGGCAGAGCTGCGATAATCTCGAGACTGTTCGTTGCCGGGAGCAGTGGCCGCCTGGTTCCGTGTGGAGTCGTAAGAGATTGAGTTGTGAGTGGAATGATCAAGCGACTACGAACCCCGGAAGCTCACGAGCGATGGCCGAGCGCGACCCGACTCAAGAAATCATCGGCGACAACGCGTGTCGTCCGGCGCTGTCCGATGCTGTTTAAGCAAAAGAGCGCGCGGCTGGCATACGTCTATAATGCCGCGACAAACAGCTCGGCGACCTGTCGGTCTTTTGGGTTGCGGCGTGGCGCCACAACTCGGGCTATGTCGGCGAAGCCCGAGATCGCGATCACGCATCGTCCCGGCTGCATGTTCATCACCGACTTGCACGAGGAGTAACTTCTAGTGAAGGCGAAAGCATGACCAAGCCCACGTTCGACGTCGCGGCGGTGCGGCGGCAGTTCCCGGCGCTGGCGCAGAAGCACGGCGATCGCGAGGCGGTATTCTTCGACGGACCGGCCGGCAGCCAGGTGCCGGATCGTGTCATCGCGGCGATCGGCGATTACTTGCGGACAATGAACGCCAATCACGGCGGCGTGTTTTCGACGAGCCGTCGTAGCGATGCCCTGCTGGACGAGGCCCATCGCGCAGCGTCCGATTTCGTCGGAGCCGATGATCCCGAATGCTGCTACTTCGGCGCAAACATGACGTCGCTCACCTTCGCGCTGTCGCGGGCTATCTCCCGCACGTGGAATGCGGGAGACGAGATCATGGTGACGCGGTTGGATCACGATGCCAACATCACGCCGTGGGTCTCAGCGGCTCGCAATGCCGGCGTGACGGTGCGGTACATTGGCATTCGGCCCGACTGCACGCTGGATCTCGATGACTTCCACAAGCAGTTGTCGTCGCGGACTCGCTTGGTGGCAGTGGGGGCGGCATCGAACGCGGTCGGCACGGTCAATCCCATAGCCGAAGTTGCGGCCGCCGCGCATGCCGTGGGGGCCAAAGTGTTTTGCGACGCCGTGCATTACGCTCCGCATCGCCTGATCGACGTCGCGGCGTGGCAGGTCGATTCTCTTGCTTGTTCGGCGTACAAATTCTTTGGTCCGCATGTCGGCCTCATGTGGGGCCGCCGCGAGCTGCTGGAATCGCTCACCGCTTACAGGCTTCGTCCCGCCCCGAACGACCTGCCCGGCAAGTGGATGACCGGCACGCAGAACCACGAAGGCATCGCTGGAGTACTCGCCGCGATCGACTACCTCGCCGACTTGGGACGGAGCAGTCCCGCGCAATCACGGCGCGAAGCGCTCGTCACAGCGTACGAAAAGATCATCGCTTACGAACGTCCGCTGGCCGAACGGTTGCAATCTGGGATCGATCGCTTGCAGCAATACACAAGTTGGGGCAACACCGATACGGCACGGTTCGGCAAGCGGGTCGCGACGTTTTCGATCACCCATCGCACGCTGCCGGCGGTCGAGGTGGCGCAGCGGTTGGACGAGGCCGGCATCTACGTGTGGAACGGTAATTTCTATGCGTTGCCCCTCACCCTGGCGCTTGGCGTCGAGCCAAACGGGGCTCGTCCGCATCGGCCTGCTGCACTACAATACGAGCGAAGAAGTGGATTACTTGCTCGGTGTTTTGGCGACGATGGAATAGCAATGACTTTGGTGCCGGCGCTCGGCGGACGAAAAATCCTCGTAGAGCGACTTGCCGCCCCTAGCGGTCTTGATGATGAGCCCTGGCTCGCTGAGCGCCCGTTCCATGTTGTGGCTGAAGGTGAACTCCGGCTCGATCTTCCCTCCATCGATACCTGGCTTTGTCGCGCAACGGTTTCTCGCGACGTTCTGGCCTTTGGGCGTGACTTCTCGCCACTCTGGCTGAGCCGAGCCGGCGCGAGATGTAATTCGGCACAAGAAAGGAATCCCAATCCACGCGCAGCCACCGATCGTCGATGAAACGCTGTCCCCGTACGACTGGGCAGCCTTCTTGCTCTCGGGCGATTGGCGGTAAGCGGCGTCGCTATTCGACCTGGCCGTCGTCGCCGTCTTCGCGGCTTCCACAACACCATTTCTGGCTTCGTCCGATGAATGAATCATGTCGGCCAACGACGCGTTGCCTGCGGCATCACGGACGAGCGAACGTATTTTCTCAACTTCCTCCTCCGACCTTTCGCCTTGCCGTCGCGCAGTTGCAGTGGCTCAACACCACACGTTATCGAGCGCAATGCTCTCCGAACCAAATCGCTGATGCCGGCCGGCTGCGGCTAGTACCGCCCCCGAACATGGAGTTACATTACGGACGTTAACGCGTGGCGGAGCGTGGGGCACCGGAGGCAGAAACGTGGCGAATATCGTTCTGATCAACCCGCGGTTCGAGGTTTCGTACTGGGGGCTCGAATACGCGCTCCCTTTGATTCGCCGCCGGGCCAACTTGCCCACCGCATGCTTGCCTCTGCTGGCGGCGCTCACGCCCCCCGAACATCACATCACGTTGGTCGACGAGAACGTAGAGCCGATCGATTTCGATCTGCTAGCGCGGGCCGACCTGGTGGGCGTGACAGGCATGAGCGTCCAGCGAAATCGAATGCGAGAAATCCTTACGGAGCTCAAGGACCGCAAGATCTTTACGGCAGTCGGCGGCCCCTGGGTTACCGTGCGCGAAGATTATTTTGGCGATCTGGCCGACGTGATTTTTGTCGGCGAAGCGGAGGAAACCTGGCCGCGATTCCTGATCGACTGGCAAGCGGGCGAGCATCGGCACCGCTACGAACAGGCCGCCAAGACCGACATGACGCGCGTGCCGGCACCGCGCTACGACTTGCTCAAGATGCAGCACTACATGTTCGGAAGTTTGCAAATTTCGCGCGGTTGTCCATTCCAATGCGAGTTTTGCGACATCATTGTCACCTTTGGTCGCCGTCCCCGCCTGAAAACATCCGATCAGGTGATCCAAGAACTCGACAACCTGAACGCCCAGGGGATGGAAAGCGCGTTCATCGTCGACGACAACCTGATCGGCAATAAACAGGCTATCAAACCGGTGCTGCGGCGCGTAGCTCAGTGGCAGCAGGATCACGATTACGCGATCAATTTTTTCACCGAGGCCTCGCTGGATATGGCCGACGACGCCGAGTTGATGCAGTTAATGGTCGACGCGAACGTGTCCAGCGTATTCGTGGGTATCGAAAGCCCCAACGAGGCTTCGCTGCGCGAAACGAAAAAGTTTCAGAACGTGCGCACGGGTGGAACGATCGTCGAGAAGGTCCACCGGATCCAAAAGGCTGGACTCGACGTATGGTGCGGCATGATTTTGGGATTCGACCACGACGACACCAGTGTGTTCAACGCGCATTATCGGTTCTTGCACGACGCGCGGATCGTGCAAGCCATGGTGGGCATGTTGGCCGCCATTCCCAAGACGCCGCTCTACGATCGGCTGGCAACCGAGGGGCGGCTGGGAAACGACGACGAGGCGGAGTTCGGCACCAACGTGGTTCCGGTACAGATGACCCGAGCCGAGTTGCGCGACGGCTACGTCCAACTGCTACAGCAGTTGCAAGAACCGGAAAGTTATTTTGGTCGGCTCGATGCTTTGTTCCTCGATCCGGAATTTCAGCCAGGCAAAACGCGTGACCGATACTGGCGGCGACATCGTTGGGCATGGCTGCGCGCCAAAGGATGGCACCTGCTGCGGGCCGGCGGAATCTATTTGGAATTGATGGCGATGGTCCCCGACAAACAGCTGCGGCGCGAATATCGCCGCCGAATCGCTCGGCTGGTTCGCAAACGTCCCGATCCGGTGTTAGCGTTCGTCTATCTCATCAAGTGCGCCATACACTATCACGTTCACACGATGACCAAGCAAATGGCGTCGCGCAGCGCGCACGTGGTGAATTCGTTTTGAGGCGCACGATTCGTGTGATTGACGTCGGAGGCGTAAACGGCGGATCAATAGTGTAGCGCCCGTCGGGGCTGGCAACGGGCCGCATGTAAAGCGTACGGTTTCACTGGTAGACGCTTCAGAAGATCCTGGCGCATGTCGAGCGCTGGGTCATCGATGCACGACGCCGCGGGTGAAGCCGAAGCTTCGATCCGTTTTTGCCGTCGATCCAGGAGAAGCTGGAAGCTGATCGCAGCGCGCCTCCGAAGCAGCGGCATACGGCTCAGCGGATCTTCGAGCGATTCCGGAGCGAGCGGGGATACATAAGCGGCGCGTCGGTGGTGAAGGAAGCGGTCCAGGCTTGGAGGCACTCGCGAACCAACGTCCCAATTTCAACGAGGAGTTTGCGCCCCAACGCTTTCCCTGGACGGCCAAACGACGCCGCTGGTCGTCGTTGAGCAATAGTCGCTTCCTGCCGTTCATCTCTTTGAGGACTCGATTCTCCGTCCGGACTGGATCGCGATTGCGCTGCGATATATTTTCAAACGGTTTCGTTGTGGTCCGGGGGCCGCACTTCGTGAATTGAGGCGTGTCGTCTTTGCGTCGACAACCGCGACGTTTGTGCGGTTGAATGCCGCCAGCACGATCCGTTGGAACACTGTCGAATAGGTGCCGACGTGTCCGACGAGTGCGCGATGGAATGCCGACGAATGGTTGGCGCGCCCGCGTACGAGTGCCTACGGTTGAACCTGCTCAGCGGGCGATTGTAGCGGTACTGGCCCGCCAACGGCTCGTTCGAGGTCGGCCAACCGCACGTGGTATTCGGCAATTGACTCTTGGTGTTTTTCAAGGAGCGCAATGAGTTGCCTCTGGCCCGCGATCAACCTCAGGAACTCGCCTTTGCCGGAGGTGTAATCGGCGCGGGCCGATTTTACGTTCTGCTCGGCTGCCGGAATCGTCTGTTGGGCGTAGATCCGGACGACTTCGCGCATTTCGATAACGCGTTCATAGGCGGCTTGCACTTCGTTGTTGACGTCGTCCATACGCTGTTCGTACTCGGCGCGCTTATTGCCGAGCTTGAACGCAGCTTCGCGTACGGCGGCGCGGCGTTTCTCCAAGTAGATCGGCACGTTCATGTTCACGCCCGCCTGGGCGCGCAGGTCGCCGGACGTAGCCACCGGTTGCCAGAACGAGTCGTAGCGACCCATGATCTCGAAGTCCGGATAGAATTCTTTGTTCGCCAGCGCCAATGCAGCCTGTTCGGCCTGAATTCGGCTGCCCAGGGCGGCCAGGTCGGGACGCTGTTGGAGCGCGGCCTGGCGTAATATCTTCGGTGGGGCGGGGAGCAATTCGGCCTCAAGCCGCGCCGGGGGCGGTGGCAACGGAGCATCGGGCTGCCGGTGGGCGAGCGTGTTAATCCGCGCGACGGCCACTGTGAGCATCCGCTGAAGCTCGACCTGGCGGCGATTCAGATCGGCCAGGTCGACTTCCGCCTGCAGCACATCTTGCTGCGTGACCAGGTTCGCCTCGTAGCGCTGGCGGGCGGAATCTCGAAATTCCTGCACAGCGCGCGCATTAGCGCCATTCAGTTCGAGTAGCCGCTCGACCAAATAATACTCGAAGAAGGCCATCTGCGCCGATCGCGTCAATTCCAACCGCGCGTCGGCGACATCCCACAACGCCGAGCGCGCCTCGGCGTCGGCCACTCGCCCGCGCAACGCGCGCTTGCCATGCCAGGGAATCTTCTGCGAGCCGCCAACGATGTACGCCATCGACGTTGTCGGCGAGTTCCATGATCCCGGCGCAGTCATCGACGTGAACATTGGATCATCCAAGGCAACCGCTTGCGGGTAGCGTTGCGCGGTGGCGCGCCATGTTGCGACCATCGCCTGGAGCGAGCGATTGTTGTTGAGGACGTCGTCGACGAAGCCAGCGAGAACGAACTCGCCTTGGGTCGGTTGGCCGTACACCACGTCAGCGTCCGGCGACAACTCCATCAGCGTGCGGTAGTCGACCGGCGAAACCGCAGCAGCTGGCGGAGCCGCTGACGGAAGTCCTGGCAATGAATGCGAGGCGACCGTTTCCGATGATTGGGCTTCGGCAACAGCGGCCGGCTTCGCCGTATTCTTGGCCAATCGCGAACGGTCTGTCGAGCAGCCAGCAACGCCGACCGTCAACTCAAGCAGAAGGGCAACCTGAGCGCAGCGCGAGCCTATGCGGATTAACATGAGTCATCCGTGACACGAAAAGGTCAGGCTTTATGAGCGGCTGGCGGGTTAGCACACACCGTATGATCGGCAATCGCCTCTTCACGGGAGACAGCGTTAAGTTCGGCTGCTACATCCGTTAATGCCCTTTCGGTCGGTCGCGTTATTTGGTCGCACGAACCGAACTGCCCCCAGGAACGTACAGTCTTCGACTGATGCGTAAAGGCGCGGCTAGCCGATAACGTCGCAAGCAAGCCGATCGCTTGACAAGATCGGTAAATTGCATAGGCTAACCATAGCTGAGTAGGTGCTTGCCCGGGTCTGGTAAGATGTTTTTGATTCGCCAACGTCTGCACACCGTTGTCCTGCTAGGGATGATGCCCTTGGCAGTGTTCAGCGGCATTTCAGGCCGAGCGTGCTACTGCGCCGACGGGCATTTCAAGTTGTTTTGTGCGGGTGATTGCACCCGCATGGCACCCAAAGCCGAAACCTCGCACTGCTGCTCTTGCGGACAAGGCGCTGCAAAAGGGCCGACATCGGCTTCCGACGACTGCTGCAGCAACAACAACTCTCAGCCTTGTGGCAAGTGCTGCCAGAAGGTTTTTAGAGTTCTGGGACCGACCGTCGCAAGCGTGGCGATTCCTTCGATGGATGTGCTCGGAATCGCGATGCTTCCTCCGGAAGTCGTGATCCCTCAAGCCTTCCTCTCGTTGCGGACTGCTCGCATGGAGCGCGTCGATTCGGGACCACCGGACGACATTGTCATTGCGCACCATTGTCTCTTGATCTGAGTGCGCCCGGCCCAAGCTAGCTTGGTTGGTTCTCAACCTCGCGATCTGCTTGCGCCTTCTGTTTGATCGCGCCATTCGTCCGGCTCGCCGTTCGTTTTCGTGCGATCTCGATTGTCCGACGCGAATCTCCCGCATACGCCAGCGCGCGATTCGTCCATCCATCGTAGCGCGTTTTATTTGACATCCATTTGCGTTTACGCGGCTCGTGCCCGAGTTCCCAAGGACGGGAACCACGACCGCTTTACTTGAGAGGAGTTTGGTCATGTTGAAGAGCTTGGCAATTGCCTTGGCGGTGGGTTCGTTTGGTTTGGTTGGCGCAAATTCGGCGCAGGCCAGTTGCGCTTCCTCGGCCAGCGCCACGGCGGCGGCTCCTACAGCCGATGCCCCTGCGGTGGCTAGCCGGTCGTATCGAACCTATTCGTACCAGCCCGGTATGCAATCCTACGGCATGTACCGTGGCCGCATGATGGGTGGCTATCGGTCGGGCGGATTCTCAACCGATGCCGGCCGCAAGGTTCGCGGATTGTAATTGAACTCCGTTGAAGGGTCCTGGCTCCGGGGCCGTTCTCGGAGCTAGGGCCATTTTTCGCACGCTCGCATCGTTGACTGTGGTCCGGAGATTGTCCCAGCAAGCACGCAGGTGATGTGATCGAGTTGTTTTCCTGTTCGTGCAAAAAGGAGATCGAAAGATGAGAACGATGAATGGTCGAATGAAGTGTGCCGTCGCGATCGGTGCGGTTGGCTTGCTGGCCTTGACATGCGGTTGGGTCGTGGCGGCGCAGCCGACCGCGCCTGCGACTGCCGCGGGCACGATCTACTCGTGTCCCATGCATCCGCAGATTCAATGGAGCCAGCCGGCGACTTGTCCGTTGTGTGGGATGGCATTGAAGCCAAAGACGCCGGCTCAAGCGCCTGCGGTGACACCCAACGGGACAGTGACATCGAATGGGACCGCGCCGATGGCAATGGGCCACAACCATCACGATTCGATGGGCATGGGCGGCTGCATGGAGTGCATGCGGATGGGCAATGGTGGAGCGAGTATGGGCGGAATGAACGGTATGAGTCAGCCGGCCGCGCAATCCGCCGGTGCGAAAACCATGACCCCGACCGGCATGCGGATGAGCGGAGGTCGAAGCTGCGGTTGCTGATCGCAACCGATGCGATACCAGAATCACGGGGCTGGGATGGAACCCAGCACCCGCGATTCGTACGAGGATTGACAGAGAACCGTGATGGGCTTGAAGGAGGGCAGCCGTACTGAAGCTGGCGAGTTAGCACTAACAAACGTTGGCTTTATGTTACGGCTGCCTTCTCTCCGGCCCATGGATCGATGGGCGTTGAATACTCAGCATAGGAGATTTGGCATGTTCAGCAATAATTCCCATCTCGACCACGAAGCGGATTTCGAGCCTCTAACGGAGGATGAAGGTGGTTTGCGCGCGCCGCCGCATCTGAAGGGCTGGCGAAAGGCGTGGTGGTGGTTTGATTTTATCATTCTTGTGAAACTCGCTCGCCTCCGCTTTATCGCGGTGCTGGTCGTCATAGGCGCCGTGATCACGCAATGGGACCTGCTCGCGGCGTACTACGACAAGTGGACCCGGCCCACCAGCGCCACGCAGGGCAGGGCGAGTGATGTCGAGTGGTTCTGCCCGATGCACCCGTCAGTCGTGCGCGATAACCCGAAGGACAAGTGCCCAATTTGCTTTATGCCGTTATCTAAGCGGAAGAAAGGAGACGTGCACGACGAGGTCTTGCCGGCAGGAGTTGTCAATCGCGTGCAGCTTTCCCCCTACCGCGTTGTGCTGGCCGGCGTGGAAACGTGGAAGCTCGACTTCGTGCCGCTCGTCAAAGACATCAAAGCCATCGGGTTCGTCGAGTTTGACGAGCGGGGCCAGCGGACCGTCTCAGCGCGCGCCAAGGGACGTATCGACGAGCTGTATGTCAATCAAACCGGACAGATGGTCGAAAAAGGAGACGTGCTGGCCTCACTCTACAGCCCCGAGTTGAACGTCACGGTTCAGAATCTTGTCGACGCGAAGCGCAGCGGCAGCGCCGAATTGCTGCGCAGTGCCCGCAATCGGCTGCAATTGCTCGGCATCAGTGACGATCAGATCGACGAAATCCTGCAAACTGGCAACGCCAACACACACCTAAAAATCCGCTCGCCGATCAGCGGTCACGTTATCAAGAAATACGTCCGTGAGGGGCAGTACGTTGACGAAGGGATGCCGCTGTACGAGGTTGCCGACTTGTCGACCGTCTGGATTCAGGCCCAAGTCTACGAAGACGACATGGCCTTCTTGCCGCAGGACCAATCGCACAAAGCGATCGCGGCTTCCGCTGACGGTATCACGGTGACGGCGACGACGCGCGCGTTTCCGGATGAGCCATTCAACGGCAGGCTGGCATTCATCTATCCCCACGTCGATGAGGCAACGCGGACCGTTACTGTCCGCTGCGAGTTGCCGAATCCCGATCATAAACTTCGACCAGGCACGACCGCCACGATCAACATCCACGTGCCGGCAAGCAGCTTGAGGCGGCTCATCGCGAGCACCGCCGGCGATCCCCAGCGCGCAGAAATGCTCTCGCAGGGGATGGTCTTGGCCGTGCCCGATTCGTCGGTGATCGACACGGGTAGTCAAACAATCGTCTATCGCCAGGCGTCACCGGGTGTCTATGAAGGCGTGAAGGTCGAGCTGGGGCCAAAAATGACGGGACCTGAGGGGATCACGTTCTACCCGGTACTCAAGGGGCTTGCTCCGGGTGAATTGGTGATTACGTCCGGGTCGTTTCTGGTGGATGCGGAGACGCGTTTGAATCCCGCTGCCGGAAGCATTTATTTCGGCGGCAGCGGCGGATCGAAATCAGGCCAGTCGAACGTCACGACAGTCCGTCCGTCGACTCCGGAAGACCCTGACGCCAAGATCACCGCCGCCTTAGCGAAACTCTCGGACACCGACCGGCGCGAGGTCGATGCGCAAAAGTTCTGTCCGATCCTGAAAACAAATCGGCTCGGTTCGATGGGGCCGCCTGTCAAGCTCATGATCGAAGGCGAGCCCGTATTCCTTTGTTGTGAGGGTTGCAAAGAGGCGGCGACCGAAAATACCGGCGACACGCTTGCGAAAGTAGCCGCCTTGAAGGGGAAGAAGAGTCCCGATAAGGCGACAGAAAAGCTGGCGCCGTCCCCAGCGGATCAACCTCAAAACGATAAGAAGGAAACCAAGATCAATGCGGCGTTAGCCAAGCTCTCGGCGAACGATCGGACGCTTGCTGAAGGCCAGAAGTTCTGTCCGGTGCTGGAAGGCAGCCGGTTGGGATCGATGGGTACCCCGGTGAAATTGATGATCGACGGACAACCGGTCTTTCTTTGCTGCGAAGGTTGTCGCGAGGAGGCGCTCACGAACTCGAAAGACACGCTCGATAAAGTCGACAAGGCTAAGAAAACGATTGTGCCGGCTGCAAAATGACGCCCGAGCGACTTGGGGAACAAACGAGGGATCGCACGTTAATTGGAGAGTTCAAATGAATGGCAAGATGACACGCAGTCTTTCCTGGTTGGTGTTCGGCGTGCTCGCGGTCGGAAGTT
>DATAXP010000087.1:0-10697 GCA_036272935.1 Pirellulales bacterium
TTTCTGTTTGGTTTCTAGCAGCACCTTCGAGACTTCGTTGCGGGCTTGCAACTCCTTCAGCGCCGCCACTTCTCCGAGGAGCCCTTCCATCGCCGCTCGCGCGCGGTCGCGATCTTGGCGGGCGACTTCCAACTCCTGGGGTAAATAGCCGCGTTTCAAGCGCGCCAGCGCGGCGTGCTTTTCGGCGACCATCGCTTCGGCTCGGTCCATGTCGGCCTTCGCCGCATGCGCGTCGAGCAGTATCAACGGATCGCCCTGGTGAACCTGCTGTCCCTCGACGGCGGCGATCTTCTCCACCCAGCCCCCCAATTGCGAGGAAATCACTGCGGTGCGTTCGGGGATGGCGACGATCGTGGCAATGAGGTCGATCGCGGGGCGCAGCGTGGCCGGCTCGATTGTGACCGCCTCCACAGGAACGGGACTGAGCGGCGGCAGTTCCGCTTCTTCCTCCGCCGGCGGCGGCGAACAGCCTGGCAATCCAATGGCGACAAACAATACAGACCAAGCAATGCTGAGATAAATCGGACGAGTCAGCATGTTCGTAGGAGTCATTCGGTGGGCATCGTCATCGTTGTGCGATGGCCCGGACCTGCGTCGAGTCGCAATAGTCGGACCATCATGTAGTAGAAAACGGGCGTGGCGACGAGCGACAAGATCAGTGACATGAACAGTGAGCCAATAACGGCAATGGCCATCGGCCGCAGCATGTCCGCGCCGGCGCCGACACCATAGGCCAAGGGCAACAGGCCGAGGAAGGTCGTCAACGAGGTCATCAACACGGGACGCAGCCGACGACGACCGGATTGGATCATTGCTTCTACCAACGGCAAGCCGCTGCGGCGCAGGTGCTCGACGTAATCGAACATCAGGATGCCGTTCTTGTGGACGACGCCCATCGCGATGATCGCTCCGAGAAACGACACGATGTTCAGTGAGGTGCCGGTTAACCAGAGGGCGGCAACGACGCCGCACAAGGCAAGCAACGCGCCAAGCCAAATCGCCAGCGGCTCTAAAAGAGTTTTGAACTCCAAGATCAGCACCACGTACACCAACACGAAGGCGAATACCAACACGAGCGTCAGATTGCGAAACGATTCTTGTTGCTGTTGATAGAGTCCGCCGTACTCGATCGTGGCGCCCGGCGGGAGCTTCAGCGTCTTATCGAGCTTGGCTTTGATCGCTGCAATGCCGTGTCCCAAGTCGATGCCGGCAAACTTCGCTGAGACGGCCGTGAGTTGACGTAGGTCTTCGCGATGCATTTCCAACAGGCCCGGTTGGTGCTCGATTCTGGCCAGGTCCTGCACCGTCATGTTCGTGCCGTTGATCGAGCGGATGGGCAGCGTCTCCAGGCGACGCTGCTGCGAATGCGCTTCGGGCGACGCCAGCACGCGCACGTTGTACGTGCGGTCGCCTTGAAGCAGATACGACGAAACCGTGCCGAGCATCGTGGTCTGAATGGCTGTGCCAAGGTTTTTCGGCGTCAGGCCAGCGCGCGCCGCACCGGCTACATCAGTCCGCAATCGCATCGCCGGGCCGGCCACCACCAGTCCGTCGTCCACGTCAACGACCCCAGGAATCGTTTCAATGGCGTGGGCGATTTCCTCGGCCTTCTCTTTAAGCAAGTTCGTGTCGGTCGAAAAAATCTTGATCTCGACCGGATCGGGAGACCACGTCAGGTCGCCGATCAGATCGCCGAGCACTCCAGGAAACTCAAAGTGCACGGCCGGTTCGGCTTGATGGAATTTATGACGCAGCTCATTGATGACCTCGGCGGTGTGCCTGTCACGTTTCTTCTTGAGCTTGACCAGGAAATCGCCGGTATTGGGCTCGGCGATCGCTAGTGCCAGGCGGGCACCCGTGCGCCGCGAGAAGCCTTCGATTTCGGGCGTTGCGCGGAGAATCTCTTCGACATGCATCAGCATGCGGTTCGTTTCGGTCAGGCTGGTGCCGGGGCGCGAGAAGTAGTCGATGACGAACGCGCCTTCGTCCTGAGCTGGCAGAAAATCGGACTCCAGATGCCCATACATCCAAATGCCTGCCGACGCGACGCACGCCATGCCCACGGTGGACACAATGGGCCACCGCAACGCTTTTCGCATGATCCAAGCGTAGAGGGCAATGATCCGACGAAGAACCGGCCCGCCTTGCTCCAGTTCGTCTTGGGTCCGACCAGTACGCCGGCGAATGAGCAGCGCGGCGGTGACGGGGGTCCATGTCACGGCCAGCACCAGCGAAATCAACAGGGCCACGACCATCGTGATGGCCAGCGCCCGAAAGAAGACTCCGGCCACGCCATCGAGGAACGCCAGCGGGATGAAGACGACGACGGGCGTGAGCGTGCTGGCGATGAGTGCCGGGCTGACCTCTCGCAGCGCCGAGCCGACCGCCTCGAACGGCGCGTGCCCCGCCTCGACCTTGGCGTAAATCGCCTCGACCACAACAATCGCGTCGTCGATGACCAAGCCCACCACGGCCGCGATGCCGCCGAGCGTCATCAAGTTGAAACTCATCCCCAATAGTTTTAGTCCGATCAAGGTCAGCAGTACCGTCACGGGAATCACGACGGCGGCCACCGCGGTGACTGGTATGTTTTTCAAAAAGGCGTACAGCACAAGAACCGACAAGATGAGCCCGAGGACAATGCTTTCCCAAACGCTCGCGACACCTTCGCGGACGAACTGCGATTGGTCGTAAAAGAACGCCAACCGCATGTCGGGCGGCAAGTCGTGCCGTAGCTGATCCAACTCGTGTTGCAGGTCGTCGGCGATTTGCACGGTGTTACAATTGGGCTGACCGTAGATGTTCAGCAACACGGCGTCCTTACCGTCGGCTGAAACACGGTTGAACTGCGGCGCTTCGCCAGGCCGGACGATACCAAGATCACGAATACGGACGGGCGCTTGGCCTACCCATGCGACCACCACGTCTTCAATCTCGCTGGGATGGCGCAAGCGGTTGTCGACGACAGCCAAATAGAGCTGATAGTTTTCCTCGTGCATTCCCGCCGGGGTGAACTGGTTGGTATCGGCCAAGGCCACACTCACCTGATCGAACGTAAGATGATGGGCCTCCAACTTCGCCGGATCGAGAAGGATATGAAACTCGGGCACTCGGCCGCCGACCAGGTTCACGCGTGCCACGCCCTTGATGCGGAGGAACCGCGGATAGATGTCGTAGCGGGCCTTTTCCCACAGATCAGTGACGCTGCGAGTCTGGCTGGTCAGGCTGATGCCGATGATCGGAAACGCCGAGAAGGTCAGCCGATGGACCTGCACCTCGGCGGCGGCCGGTAGCGCGTGGCGGATTTGCGACAGACGGCTCAGCACGTACAGCTCCGACTTTTCCATGTCGGTCGACCAATCGAAGAAGACGTTGATGGCCGCCGAGCCGCGAGCCGTCGTCGAACGGATGTTGACGGTCCCCGGAATGTACTTCATCGCCTCTTCGACGGGGCGCGTGATGGTGGCCATCATCTCGTCGCCCGGCATCACGCCGTTGTCGATGAGAATGACGACTCGCGGAAAATTCGTCTGGGGAAAGACAGACGACGGCATGGTGAAGCCGGAGTACGCGCCGGCTAGGCAGAGCAAGATAACCAGAAAGATGATCGCCTTTCCGTAGCGAAGGATCGCCGCCGGCTTCGGCTCATCAGGCTTAGGTTGATGATTCAAGGTTGTCTTCTCGGTGGCCGTCGGAGTGTTCATCGAGGTTGTTGATTGGCGAGTTGAACCCGGCTCATGGCTTTGGCAAAATGGCGAGCCGTCGCGGCGGCAACGCCGTGGCTTGCACCACGTTAGCGGCAGCTTGTGCGAGTTCGTTCAGGAGGTCCAAGTACGCGCGGCGATCGAGGACGAGATTTGCTTGCGTGTTGAGGACCGCCACGACCTCGGCCTGCCCACCCTCAAATTGCGCGGTGATATCGCGTAGCTCGGCCGGAACCGCGGCGGAGGGGCCAGCATGATCGGCTGCGGCCGCTTCCGCCAGCCGGCGGGCTCGCTCGTAGCGGTCGATGGCCGTTTGCGCCTCGATGACCGCTCGCTGATTCAATTGAGCGAACGTGAGCCGCTGCTGCTGTAGTTCGGCGTGGCGCTGGTTGGCCAGCGGTTTGCCGGTGTTGAGCACCGGGATGTCGGACTGGACGCGAAGACCCATGTACTGCGTACCATCGTCGCCGGTATCGACGATCGGACCGACTTGCAGATCAGGCATGCGGGCGGCCCGCGCGAGCCAGGCGTTCGCATTGGCTACCGCGACACCGGCGGAGGCGGCCATCAGGTCGGGGCGACTTTGCACAAGCGCTCCCGCCAATTGGGTCGGCGACAGTGAGGGCGACTCGGGGTCGATACATTGCACCGGCGACCAGGCAAAGCTGGTGATTCGGTCGTCGACAACTAACGGAGCCTCGAGCGGCAGATTCATTTGCTGCCGCAACGCTAAAAGCGCCGTTTGATAGTTGGCCTCGGCCAAGTCGGCCTGACGCCGCGTTTGCCGGGCCGCGACCCTCGCCATTGTCATATCGGCAGGCGTTGCAAGATTGGCGTGAAGTCGGCGTTCCACCACGCCCAGTAATCGGTCATTGATCTGTGCGAATTCGTATGCAAGGTCGCGCAGCTCGCGCTGATACAGCGCCGCGAAGTACAACCGCGTCGTTTGAGCGACGTTGATCAACTCGCCTTGCTGGATGTTCCATTGCACCTGCGTCAACAGGGCGCCGGCGGCCTGCTTGCGAAATCGCATCTGGTGGGCAAGCTCAAAGCGCTGCATGACCCAGATGTAATAGTTCGACATTCCCGCACTGCCGCCGGGTTGGTTGCTCAATACCAACGGCGATCCATTTGGAAAGTACTGAGCCTGAACGAATGGATTCCACGGATAAGTCCGCGCGACACCCAGAGCCGCTCGGCTGACGCCCTCCTGGCCGCGCAGGGTGATCAAATCAGGATTCTGGAACAAGGCGGTCGCGATCGCGTCATCCAACGTCATCCCTGCGGCTGTCGCAGTCGCTGCGCTGTCGGGCGCTGGGGTCGATAGCGATTCCAAAGGCGCTCGATACGCGACTGCAACTTGTTGCGGCTGGACTTGGAACGGAACGGACGCGGATTGATTGGGCTCGGCGCTCGGCTGCGGAACCGCAAATGCGACCCCCGAGTTAACTCCATCCTGTGGAACTTGTCCGGCGGCCTGAATAACTGTTGGATAGGAAACTGTGGACGGAATCACTGTAGGGCTGCTCGTCGCGAGCGCTGATCCGGACGCCGGAAGCGGAACGACTGACGTTTCAACCGCCACTGGGGCCGGTTCCGCGTTCGGAGCGAATGCCACAGCGGCCGCCGAGTTCGAAAGCGCGCGCGGCGGCGTGGAGTCCATCTTCGCGGTCTTCGTCGATTGGCAACCGAACGCTAGCAATGCCATCGCGATCCAAAGTCGTCTCATTGCCGGTTCCATCCGAGAGGGAGCGCATCCTGCTCGCGGTAACTCGCCGCTTCTCTATTCTTCGGGCAAGATAATTCGATTGCACCACCATTGACGCTTTTATGATCGGAACGTCATACCGCCGTAATCTGTTCGTAATGTTGGTCCAGCTACAGAGCCTCAATGCGATGAAAACTAACGGTGCGCACTCGTTCCGCTCGTGCTTGACATTCACCACGACGAGATAGAGGATAGCGAAACCTGGAAGAATGCGGGGATGGAGTCCCCCCTCAATAAACCGCCCCGTCGCGGGCTGATGACTCCTACCGGCCATTGACTGGCGGTAGGAGGAGTGCGCCTTGTGCAAACCTCGCCGCCCGAGCGAGGTTTTTTTGTTGCCAAAGCGAACCGTCAGCGATCGGTCTCGTCGCGAGTTCGATTCAAAGCCGGATTCAGCTTCAAAGCGTCGACCACATTCGGTCGGCGTCGTGTGCTGTTCAGAGACGGTAGCCAGGAGCGCTCTCCGAGATTACGCACAATCATGGTGGCGAGGGCGGCCATGAAAATCTTGGTTGTCGAAGACCAGAAAAAGACGGCGGCCTTCTTGTCCAAGGGGCTTGAAGAACACGGCTTTGTTGTTGATGTGGCTGTTGACGGAAAACAGGGCCTGCAACGCGCGCTCGATCAACAATATGATTTGGTCGTACTGGACGTCATGTTGCCAGAACTCGACGGTTGGTCGATCCTGGGTGAGTTGCGCGCCGCCAAGAATCCCGTGCCCGTGTTGCTGCTGACGGCTCGCGATTCCGTGCAGGACCGTGTCCGGGGCTTGGACCTCGGCGCCGATGACTATCTCGTCAAGCCGTTCGCGTTCTCGGAACTACTGGCTCGCATTCGTTCGCTCTTGCGGCGAAGTGTCGCTGGCCGCCCGGTCGACAATGCGCGGATTGCCGATCTTGAGATCGATCTTGTCGGTCATTGGGCATCTCGATGCGGGCAGCGATTACAGCTCACCGCGAAGGAGTTTGCATTGTTGTCACTCCTAGCTCGTCGATCGGGCGAAGTCTTGTCGCGCGCTCTGATTGCCGACCAAGTGTGGGGCATGAACTTCGAGACCAACACGAACTTTGTCGACGTGCATATCCGCCGGCTACGAGCCAAGGTGGATGAACCCTTCGACATCAAACTGATTCACACCGTACGAGGAGCAGGCTATGTCCTCGAAGAGCGCCCATAACTCGGCTCCTCCTAAATGTCAGCTCTCGCTAGCCGCGCGGTTGACTGTCTGGTACGTCGCCTCGGCATTCACGGTCGTCCTTGGAGTGACGGGATTCATGTATTGGGCCTTGGCTGACAATCTCAGTCGCGAGGAAGATCAATTCCTCGCCAACGAAGTCGAGGCGCTGCGCCTTCTGCTACGCGAGCGGCCCAACGTTCAGCGGGCGCTGGAACGCGAGGTCGAACTGGCTTGGACGGGCCGGCAATACGTGCAGGTTTACGTGCGGATTCTGGACGAGAGCGGAAAGCTGCTGCTGGAAACGACTGACATGGGAAAGGTCGTCCCCAACCATGTCTTTGATTCGCCGCTATCGGTGAGCGCGGGGCGGCCACATGGTCGGAACGTGAAAGGATTGGGCGACGAACCACTTAGAGTAATGTCGGCGACCGCGTCGGTCGGACAATCGGGCGATCGCCAGTACGTGCTTCAAGTCGCCCTGAACCTTGCCAACGAAGAAGAGTTGCTCGCCGGCTACCGACACAAGCTTTGGGCTGTGCTCGGCATCGCCTTGATCGTCTGTAGCGCCGGAGGCTACCAAATCGGTCGCCTAGGTATGCGACCGATCAATGCGATCACAGCCATCGCGAAGGGGATTGGCTCCTCGACGCTTCACGAAAGGCTTGCGACGACGCGGCTGCCGACCGAGGTGGCGGCGCTCGCTTTCACCTTCAACCAGATGCTCGATCGATTGCAAGACTCGTTCGAGCGATTGTCGCAGTTCTCCGCCGACATCGCCCATGAGCTGCGAACCCCTGTGAACAATCTGCGCGGAGAGCTCGAAGTGACGCTCGGCCAACAACGTTCGGCCGACGAGTATCGGGAAGTCCTCTCCTCGTGTCTCGAAGAGAGTGAGAATCTGGCCCGCATGATCGACGGCCTGCTGTTCATCGCTCGTGCCGAGCATCCCGAGACTGAGATTGCCAAAGAATCGTTGAACATCGCCACGGAGCTGACGACGGCGCACGAGTTCTTCGAGGCCGCGGCGCAGGACAAGCGAATCGAGCTTACCGTGTCGGCTCCGCAAGGATTGGTTGTCGAATTGGATCGAACCCTGTTCCAGCGGGCGGTCAGCAACCTGGTCGCCAATGCATTGGCCTATACCGATCCTGGCGGCATAGTCTCCATTACCGCGCGTGAAGATGCCGGCGGCGTTCGCGTTGAAGTTGCGGATACGGGGATCGGCATCCCGCCTGAGAAGTTGCCACGGATTTTTGATCGGTTTGTTCGTGTTGATTGGTCGCGATCCTCCGCCTCGGGAGGCATCGGGCTCGGACTATCCATCGTCCGCAGCATCGCGCTCTTGCACGGCGGGACTGTTGAAATCGAAAGCAGCGAAGGGAAAGGGGCGCGAGTTACCCTGATCTTTCCTCATTGCGGCACTGCTCAGTGCGATGCGATTGCCGCAACATCGTTGTGAGACAAGTCCTGGAGTTGTTGAAGTTGGGCACGAAACCGCGTCAAATCGGTTTCGCCTGCCGCATGTTCGGCTGCCCTATGGCTGCGATGTTCGCGGAACAAGTCGGCTTGCGGTTTGTATTTCACGACGAGTTGTTCGATTGCGTCCTTCACCCATGCATGCACCTCGTGGTCATATTCTTCAATGATCTCCTGGAGTTCGTTCAGGTGGGCCTCGTGCAGTGCCCAGCGCGTCGACCAGACCGCGACGTGTCGCGAAAGCGGCGAAAGGACCGGCTGATCCTGGGTACGAAGCGATTGCCAATCGGCGGCGTACGGCTCGGGTAACTCAGTCGCACAAAATCCACGAAGATTACTGACTTCGATCGTCGCACCGGGTGCCGCCTGCTGCATCATCTCCACGGCGCGCGTCAACGACTCCTTCAAGTCGTCAATCATCACCATTGCTTCGCGACGGCGGCCGAGCAACAACTCATCAAGCGCGACGGGCAAAGCGTCCAGGTGTTTGGGCTGACCTGCTTCTATGGCCGTCACAATCGCCTCTGCGGCATTGGTCAAGACGATCTCGATTAGTCCCTCTTCTTCCCAGCACCATTCTTCGCAGTAATCGCGCGCGGCTTGAATGGCCGCATTCGCCTCGTCAAGCACCTGCTCCGCGGAAGCGAGCTCGGCGACCGGTTCAAGAACCGGACCATGCGGCGTCTTCAGCAGCTCTCGGACAGCAGCCAGCACGTCTTTCTTTGCGCCGCGGTACTGTTCGTCCAGGCGCGCAAGCTTGTGATGAATGGTTAACAGCTCGGCGATGATTTCGCGAACTTTGTTCTGCTGGATCTTTGGTGCGGTCGCCATGTCGATCCGTTCCTTTCTTCGAGGTTGCATCGGTCAACAAAAAAACCCTTGGGAACACTTCCCAAGGGTTTGCGACTTCTTTGAAGTCTCCCACCCGAAGGAAATGCCTTCCAGGTAGGAGTCATTAGCCGTGGTACGGCGCTTTCGGGCGAACTCCATCGCCCATCTAACGAAATTGTTCGAAGCGACGCGCTGGAAGTCAAATCGCGCGTATGTATTCATCGCTCCGCGGCAAGCGAGCTGGTGATTCAACGCGTTCACAACGAATACCGGCCTCCTGTTGGTCGGCCTCGGCTCGTTGTCGGCGCACGAATCTGCAGATTACGAGCAGATTACATTCTGATGACATTGCTTGACGGGCTGACGGCGCATGAGCATGATGATGGTGACAGATCGATGGGGATGGAGTCCCCCACGTAACCGCTGCTCTGGTTCCTGATGCTAGTGCGGCTGATGACTCCTACCGGCCGATCAACGGTGGTAGGAGGATGCGCAGTATGCAAACCTCGCCGCCTTGAAGCGAGGTTTTTTGTGCGCAGGTTACCATGAAGCTACTCATCCTTGCCGATATCCACGCCAATTGGGCTGCGCTGCAAGCGGTGCTCAACGCCGAGCCGCATCATGACGCGGTCGCATTCCTGGGCGATGCGGCCGATTATGGCCCAAAGCCGGTCGAGTGCATTCGGTGGCTCGCCGATCACGCGACCTACGCCGTTCGCGGAAACCACGATAATGCATTGGGCTTCGATCTTGATTGCCGATGCATGGGCAGCTTTCGGTCTTACTCGGTCGCCACGCGCGCTTGGCATCGTACCTTATTGGCTGAACGGGATTTCGAGTACCTGCGCAACCTGCCGACGCTGCAATGGTTTCAATGGGACGGTTGGCACATTCGCCTAGCCCACGCCACACCCCAGGGCGATTTGTTCGAATATCTCACGAAGGATCGGTTGGAAGCGCATTTGCAAGGCTTGGGGGACGATATCGTTCTGCTGGGACACACGCACGTCCAGGACGCACGCACCTTCGGCACGGTGACGGTCCTGAATCCCGGCAGCGTTGGGTTGGCGCGCGATACGCCGGGCTCGGCATGCTATGCGACTTTCGATGGCAGCAAGTTTGTCATGAAGCGAATAGCGTACGACGTTAGGGAAACGGTCGAAGCGATCGATGACGCCCCGTTGAGCGAATCGGTCAAACAAGGCTTGATCGCGCGGTTGTTACCTTTGGAACGTAGAAGAACAAGCGAGACTGTAACCATGCAGCTAGGTCAACCCACAACCGGACGGTGACCCCAGCACACAATTCGGACGTGTCGATCGTTTGATATCGTGGCGATGGAGTTCGCCCTAACCGCCGCGCGACGCGCGGCTGATAACTCCTACCTGGAAGGCATCTTCAGGTAGAGAGTGCGCTCTCAGGCCTGCAGGAATCTTCCGCAGGTTTTTTTTGTGCGCCACGGTCGAGGCGGAAAGCGCCCACAACACATCCTCGTGGAGCAAATTGCAGATCGAAGGTACTCGACCAAGGGGCGTTGGCGTCTAGGAGCAAATGTAATGACAAGAATTCTTGTCGACTTTGGCCGCAGCGTGGCAGAGAACATGTTTCAGCCGCTGCTGCTGTTCTTCGTAATTGGTTACCGCGTCAGGCGGGGATGAGTTGCGGTTGAGGTTGGCAGAGGGCGTCGAGGAGGAAGGCGAAGGGTTCAACGGCGCGTTGGTGGCATGTGCGGAGGACGGAC
>DATAXP010000088.1:0-38809 GCA_036272935.1 Pirellulales bacterium
CGCGAAATTATCGGGGCCGTGGTCTTTGCGAATGCGGCTCTGATCCTCGGCAAACGTCATGTCCAGCACCCAGTGCAGCGAGTTCTCGATACTCCAATGGCCACGCACGGCTGCGGCGAACCGTGAGACATGCGGCGGCAGGCTGCTGATGTAGTAGCGCACGTCCGAAACTTCCTTCCCGTCGCGCTCGACAATCGAGATGACCTGTCCGACGCTGGCCAAGCCGGCCCAGGCATCGGTGAGCTCGCGCAGCGCCTCGGGCACGGGCGCGTGATAGTAAGAACGCTGCTCCTCGCGCGGGCGGCGACCTTTGCCAGGTCGGCGGCAGACTTCGGCGCGAGGGGTTCCCAGCGCAGAAAGTCGCTGAATCGCGCGACGAGAGCCGGCGGAGCGACGAGCTTGGCGCCCGATGTTTCGATATCGCCTTGCAACTCGACGATCTCGCCGACAAGCTCGCCGTTTTGCCAAACGCTGAACGCATTGCCGTCGGTGTACAGCAAGTTGGGAAGCGATTGCAGCTTTTCCCATTGCTGCTTGTCGTGGCCTCGATAGCGGCGTGGGTCGGCGCCCTTGCCTGGCGCTTTCACCTCCACGTAGCCGACAAGCACGTTTCGCAGCGTGATGGCGTAATCGGGCCGAGTCTTGAGCATCGACAGCGACGACTCGCCGACCGCCGTAATCCACTCTCGTTTGAAGCCAAGGAGTTCCGCGAGGTCGCCGAAGAGCCCTTCGAGCGGGGCGCGAAGTTGATCCTCTGGTTCGCCCGTGGCGCTAGGATTTGCGAGTTTCGCTTTCGCCTCGGCGCCAAAGCCGGCAATCGCCTTTTTCAGATCAAGCATTACATGGTCGCGGCTGCTGGTCTTGCTGCGAATGCGAACGATGACTTGCTAACGGGTTTACAAGTCTCGAATCATAGCAAGCTGACGCCGAAATATGGAGGCTAAGGCAGCAATGTGCGTGGCGTCGAGCCGCGGTTAGGAGGGAGTTTTCTGCAACGGCTTGCCGCGGCGAACCGCGGTCAGTACGTGTATGTCGACACGACCGCCGAGAAAAGTCAGAAGTCAGAATGATGAATGCAGAAGTTACTTCTGCCTTCCACTACCACGGTCCGCGGACGTAGTAGACGCCGAACTGGTCGGTGCTGGCCGGCTGCGCCGGTGCGGGCAAGATGCCCGGTCCACCGAACCAGGCGCCCGGATAAGGACGGCGGAACTGGTGGTAGATTGGCGTGACCGTGGTCCCAGTGACGCCCCAACTGTATTTCACCTGGTTCTCGGCGGTCGGCGGCACGACCAGCGCGTGCGGCTGGCCCCAGGCTGGATCGTAGTAGCCGTAGTGCCAGGGGCGGTTGTTCGCCACGATGCGATAGCCGAGGCGTTGGATCGGCCCCTGAGCCCGTGCTCCGGCCGCAACGAGGCCGACGATGCCCAATCCTACGATCACCAGCCAGCGAATCTTCATAGCTCGATCCCGATGCAGGTTTTCGGATTTGCGTCCTTAGTAGCCGGTGGCGAACTGGCTGCCGCCAAGGCCTTTGAACCACCAGTTCGGGCCGCGATACCACATGACGTGCGTGGTGTTGACCGGGATAATGCCCAACCGCGTCCGGCGGTACGTGCGGCAGTGCGGATACAGAAACTCGTGCGGCATCATCGGCTGGTAGGTGATGTACGTCTCACCGGTATACGCTGGCACCGGCAGCGGCGCCGGGTACATCTTCACCGGGATGCCTCCTTGCCAGCTGCCGTTCTCGTAGAAGTTGTAGAACAGGTCTTGCTGCGCTTGCACCATCGGCCCCTGCTGGGCATGCGCGGCCGACGGGAACATGAAGGCCGCCGCACAGGCGACGACCGAAGCCGCCACCATTGAACATCCCTTGCTCATCGCGCTCGCCTCCTTGCGATCGTTGGCCATGGCAGCATCACGGTGCCGCACGCTCTGCCGAGGGTCGGCGGCATCCAAGGCGGCGGCCTCAATTGGGCTGATGCCGTCGCTATCATCCAGGTAAAAAACTCGGCGGGCGACGATGGTCGCACTGAGTTTTTTACGGCTCGGCGGGCGCAATTTGCCCGAGCGGCGTAACCGAGCCTGGGCAACTTTGCTACGGCTGATATAATCGGTATCACCGGCTTGCGGAGCCCGATTCCGCGACCGAGATTTATCGGCACGGAGGCCGTCCATTGATTGATCAGCCTTGGATCGCATCGACTGGATGCGCGGCCTGCGTTGCCGCCTTTGCCACGGATCGGCGCCTCAACCGTCCGCGATTAAGCCGCCCACGTTCCACGTTCGCAGATTTCCAGTCCGCACGCCCACTCGTTTCAGGGAGCCGATCGATTGTCTAGCGTTCCTGCCCGACAAGCACGTTCGAGCAAGCCAGAGGAGGCCGCAGAGGCCGACCAAGACGGCTCGGTCGAGCCAGCCGTCGTGAAGATGCACCCGCCCAAGCGACGCGCCACCGCCGAGAAGATGGCCGAGGGGCAGCGCGATATTTCCGTCAGCGAGTTCTTCGCCAAGAACCGCCACCTGCTAGGGTTCGACAACCCGCGCAAGGCGCTGCTGACCACCGTGAAGGAAGCGGTCGACAACGCCCTGGATGCTTGTGAAGAAGCCGGGATTTTGCCCGAGGTGTGGGTACACATCGAGGCGATCAGCGCCAACCGGTTCAAGGTCGGCGTGCAGGACAACGGCCCGGGAATCGTCAAGCAGCAAATCCCCAACATCTTCGGCAAGTTGCTGTACGGCTCGAAGTTTCACCGCCTGCGCATGAGCCGCGGCCAACAGGGCATTGGCATCAGCGCCGCCGGCATGTACGGCGTGCTCACCACCGGCAAGCCGATCAAGGTCACCAGCCGCATCGGTCCCAAGAAGCCCGCCCACTACTTTGAAATCCAGATCGACACCAAGAAGAACAAGCCCGAGATTCTCAACGGCCGCGGCGAAGGGGTCGACATCAAGCCCGACGACAAAAAGGAGATGGACAAGCACGGCGTCGAATGGGAGCCGGTCAACCACGGCACGCGCGTCACCATCGAGCTTGAGGCCAAGTACACCCGCGGGCGCGGCAGCGTCGACGATTATCTCGAACAGACCGCGGTGGCCAACCCGCACGTTACCGTCCACTACAAAGACCCCGACAACAACGAGACCACCTACCCGCGTGCCGCCGAGGAGTTGCCGCCCGAGCCGAAGGAGATTCTGCCGCATCCTTACGGCATCGAATTGGGAAACCTGGTGACGATGCTCCACGCCACGAAGGGCTCGACCCTGTCGCAGTTCCTTACCAGCCACTTCTCGCGCGTCAGTTCCGCGACTGCGGCCCGGGTGTGCGAAGCGGCCAAGGTTAGCACGCGGGCCAATCCCACCCGCATCGGCCGGCACGATGCCGAGTCGCTGTATCAGGCGTTGCAGGGAACCAAGATTCCGCCACCCAGCACCGATTGCCTGGTGCCGATCGGTGTGCACAAGCTGCTCAAGGGAATGAACCAGGTGGTACCGGCCGAGTTCTACGCCGCCGAAACTCGTCCGCCGAGCGTATATCGCGGCAATCCGTTTCTGATCGAGGTGGGACTGGCCTACGGCGGGGCGACGCAGGCGGCCAAGATTTCGCTCGACGGGCTGACCGAGATGTTGCAAGAAACCGACGCCCGCACGCTGCGTCAGTTCCTGATTAACGGTTTTGCCGGCGTCGGCGCCGATGCCGCCGACCGCATCCTCGAAGCAGCCGGCGTCGGCACGCGCACTTCGCCCAAGGGACTGAAGCCAGCCGAGATTAAGCAACTGCATGAGGCGATGCGCAACGTGAACCTCGAAGAGGGGCAGACGATGAACGTGATGCGCTACGCCAACCGGGTGCCGCTACAATTTCAGCCCGGCGCGTGTGCGATCACGCAGACGATCATGAACACCAACTGGCGCGCCTACGGGCTGAGCCAATCGCGCGGCAGCTTGCCGAGCGGCCCGGTCACCATGCTCGTGCACATGGCCAGCGTTTGGGTGCCGTTCACCAGTGAATCGAAAGAAGCGATCGCCTCGTATCCCGAAATCCAGAAGGAAATGCGACTCGCCTTGCAAGCCGTCGGCCGCAAGCTGGCAATGTACGTTCGCAAACGTCAGAAGGTGAAGCAGGAAGGGGAACGGCGGAACATCTTCCTTCGCTACCTGGGCGAAGTGGCCGAGGCGGTGACCGTGATCAACGGCACCGATAAGAAATCACTGTATGAGCAACTGCTGAAGGTCGCCAAGCGCAAGACATCGGACGCCGACTTAAAGCTCGACGAAGACGGCCGAGCGATTGAACAAGATGCCGAAGCCGAAGAATTCGGCGACGGGGTGCTGATTGTGAAAAACGAGACGGCTGCGATGGAGACGCCGGCGGAGCCGGAGAAGAAGCCGCGAGTCAACGGGAATAAACGGAAGTAGGAGCGGAATGCATCCAGGCGACCGTTCACTAACTCCCGCGCCAATCGTAGAATGCGAATTATGAGCGACGTTTCTCTGAATTCGACATCGTTGTCAACGAACTCCCGGTTGCAAGAGCGATCGACAGCGACTTACGAACAACTTATGTCGCAAGACCCCCGGTGGGCAATGACGCAAGGCAGCTTATTCTTTGAGGGCCAAGGCAAGGTCCAAGAGACGCTCGTCCGGATCACACGGAAGCTGGAAGAATTGCAGATTCCGTATGCCGTCGTAGGAGGAATGGCGCTATTTGCACACGGATTTCGCCGATACACCGAAGATGTTGACATCCTTGTCACTCCCGAAGGACTGAAGCGCGTTCACGACGAGCTGGAAGGACGCGGCTACGTTCCGCCGTTCGCGAAAAGCAAACACCTACGGGACACCGACACGCGGGTAAAAATCGAGTTTCTGACCACAGGCGGATATCCTGGTGACGGCAAGCCGAAGCCGGTCGCATTTCCCGATCCTTCGAATGCCGCGATAGCGGTCGATGGCATTCAATACATTGACCTGCCGACATTGGTCGAACTAAAGCTTGCTTCCGGAATGTCTAGTGCTCACCGAGGCAAAGATCTTACCGATGTTGAAGAGATCATTCAAGCGCTGCATTTGCCAGCAGATTTCGGCCAGAATCTGAATGACTACGTGCGAGGCAAGTACCAAGAGCTATGGAACAAGCTCAGGTTCAACACGAAGCGTTACATTCTTGTCTGCCCGGATAGCGCTTTGCCCGAGAATCCCAAGTCGCTTCGAGAGATACTCGAGCACTCTGAGGCACTCACAAACCGCCTCAAAGCAATGCTCGCGGACGGCCTAACGTTCGACGAATCGCACGGGACTGCCGATGGGTGCTTCTATTTGTATACATACGACCGAATTCTAGCGGACAAGTATCACATGATGCCCGAAGACGACTTGTTCGATGAATCTTCGTTACATGGCGGCAACCAATGAGGCGCGTAAAAAAGCATGGCCAATAAATCTACAAAAACAGCCGAGAAGGTCACCCTCACGCCCAAGGACAAGAAAACGCTCGGCGCGCTGACCGGCATGGCCGATGGCGTGGTGAGCGTGGCCGAAAAAGGGCGCGCCCCGCATCTCGACGTTCCCAGCCGCAGCTTGTCGAACGTGCGCTACAACAAGAGCAAGAAGTTCATCGAGATGGGCTCGGGCACCAATCGCCGCGAGCTGTTCAACCTGTCGCAGGCCAAAAGCTACATGCAGACGCTGCTCGTCGGCAGCGGCTGCAAACGGCTCATCGATCAGGGCAAGACGACGAGCCTGCGAGGTCTGTACTACATGCTCAAGCACTCGATCGAAGGGACCAAGGAGGAAACCTTCGACGACCAGGCCGAGAGCGACGAGGTGATCGAAGACGTCGAGGTGACGCTGGCGGCGCTGCGCGAAGAACTGCACCTGTATGCCAAGAATGCCGGCTCGATGGTCGGCCCGATCACGCTCGTCGACAGCGGCGACGAGATCGACTGCTCGCGGATGGGCTCGGGCGGTTACACGATTCCCAGCATCTGCGAACCCGAGATCGTGCAGTTCAAGAAGAACACCGCGAAGTTCATCCTGCACGTCGAAAAAGACACGGTTTGGCGGCGGTTCAACGAAGACAAGTTCTGGGTTGAGCACCAGTGCATCCTCACCCACGGCGGCGGCCAGCCTCCGCGCGGCGTGCGACGCCTATTGCACCGGCTGCACAACGAGCTGAAGCTGCCCGTATACTGCCTGCTTGATAACGATCCCTGGGGATACTACATCTACAGCGTGCTCAAGCAGGGGTCGATCAACCTGGCCCACGAGTCGGCGCGGATGTCGATCCCCGACTGCCGCTATATCGGCCTACGAAGCAAGGATTTCGAGCGCTGCCAACTCTCGAAAAGCGTGACGATCAACCTGAACGATCAGGACACGAAGCGCGCCAAGCAGATTGCCGCCTATCCCTGGTTCAAGGACAAGAAGGCGTGGCAGAAGGAAATCGACCTGATGCTTACCAACGGCTTCAAGCTCGAAGTCGAATCGCTGATCTCGAAAGACATCAGCTACGTGACCGAGGTATATGTTCCAGCACGCTTGGAGGAAGGGGACTGGTTGGACTAATTCAGCATGGGGAATGATCTGAGGCACGGCCTCTACCTGCTCATTCCCCATTCCCCATTCCCCATTCCCCATTTTTGCCGCTTCCCGCGTCGAGCACGAAAATCTTGCCGTCGCCCATGCGACCGGTTCTCGCCAGTTCGACGATCTTGCGGATGATTTCTTCCACCCGCGCGTCGTCAACCCACAGGTTGATCTCGACCTTTGGCAAGAACGCCAGCGAATACTCGCTGCCGGCGTATTGGTCGAGATAGTTCTTCTGCCGACCGTAGCCCTTGACCTCGTTGACCGCCACGGCCTCGAGCGGCGCCCGCTTCAATCCTTCCAGCACGCGCTCGGCGAGGTACGGCTTGACGATCGCAACGATTTGCTTCATAGCGATCCATAAAGCCGCGACCGTTGGTCGCGCGGCAGGAGCGCGACCGACGGTCGCGGCTTTTTACGAGAAGAAGTTTTCGCCGAACAGATTGAACTCGGGACAGGTCACCACGTCCATGTCGCCGTGGACCTTCACTTGGCAGGCCAAGCGCATGGTCTTTTCGTTGCCGATGTAGGCGAACGCCGCCGAGGGGTTGATCTTAAACGTGGTGCGCTCGATCAGGCCCATCGGGCTGGCGTGGTCCATGCCCTTGGCGATCTGCACTCGGCAGGTGCCGCAGTGGCCGAAGCCGTAGCAGTTGATTACCTGGTTCACCTTGGCGCCGAAGCCATTGATGCCGTTGTACAGCTTCACCCCTGCCTTAAGTGCTTCGACGCGCAAATTGGCTCCGTCGGGAACCTGAACTTGTTTCTTCTCCGTGACGAAGTTAACTACTGGCATCGGTGGCCTTGGAAAAGGGGTCGGGAATCGGGATTCAGGAGTCGGGATTCACGGCAGCGACGGTGCTAGCCATCGCCGAATCCTGACTCCTGACACCCGAATCTTCGCCTACAATCTATCCAAAAACCGTCGCCGTGCAATTGTCCGCCCGTCGCCCCGATTTGAAAGGATTCGCCGCCATGGTGGAACGGACCAAGTATCAGCAAAAAATCATCAAGAATTACTACGATAATTACGACACCCTGGCCCTACAGAAGCTCGGCGAGCAGGTGACCGAACTGTATCTGGCTGAAGGGAAGAAGCGAGCCGCCACGTGGAAGCGCATCGCCGGGATCCTTGCGAAGCTGAAGGTGCCGGCAAGCCGGATCGAACATCTCGTCAAGGCCGATAATCCCTCGCTGCTGGCCAAGCTGCTCGAAGAACTGTTGGCGAAGCAATAAATCGTCGCGCCGTTCTAGCCATCCATCCGGCGCGGTGCGCGCGTCTGCACCGTGGCCATGTACATCTGCGTGCGCTGTGGCAGCCCCTCGTCGCCCGCACACTTGTCGGCGAGCCCTTCGTCGGTGATTTGCAGCAGGCCGCGCTGCATGTAGCTCTTCAGGTCTTCGAGCACCACGCGCACGTCCTGGTACCGGTCCTCGGGACGCAGCGCCAGCATGCGGTCGACAATGATTGCCAACGACCGTGCCACGCCCGGCGCCACGTCCAGCAGCGACGGCGCACGCTGTTGCGTCACTTTCAGCAACTGCGCGGTAGTCGTGCGCTCCTCGAATGCGAGCCGACCGGTGAGCATGTGGAAGAACGTCGCCCCCAGCGAGTAAATGTCCGATCGCTCATCGACATCCTCGGCCATCGCCTGTTCGGGCGAGATGTATTGCGGCGTGCCCATCACGCCTCCTTGCATGGTCAGCTCCATCGACTCATGCGCGTCTTTGAGCAGGCCAAAGTCGCTGATCTTCACGTCGTTGTCGGCCGTGAGCAGCAAGTTATGCGGCTTCACGTCGCGATGCACGATGCCCCGGGCGTGCGCGTATTGCAGCCCCTGCAACGCTTGCAACAACCAGTGCAGCGCCAGTTCGGTTCCTAGCGGACCATGCTCTTTCACCCAGGTGGCCAGGTCGCCTCCCGGCACATATTCCATCGCCAACCAGCGCAGCATCGTGCCGTTGGCTGCCGGAGTGGTCCCCGAGGCGAGCACCTGCACGATGTGCGGACTGGTGAACGAGGCGAGCACGGTCGCTTCTTTTTGAAACCGCGTGACCGACGAATCGCTCAGCTTGCCGGCCGGACACGAGATGATCTTGATCGCCGCCTTGCGATGTAGGCTGAGTTGCGTCGCCAGGTACACTTCGCTCATGCCGCCGGTGGCCAGCTTGCTCTCGAGCCGGAAGTCGCCGAGCACCAGTCCTTCCTTCACCACCCAAGGCGCTGCGGGCACGCGTGCTGGCCGCGAACCGCTGCCCGAAGTCGAGCGGCTATCGGCTGCGGCAGTCTGTGCGCTGAGCAAATCCCCTTCGGCCAGGTGCCGGAATGCAATCGTCAATCGATCACGCAACTGCCCCGCCAGTTCTGTGACCGACACACCCTTGCGGTTTGCCGTGACGCGAGCCACGTCGACAAATCGTGCCGAGTCGACCGCCCCCTCTTCGTCAGGCGCGTAGGTCGCGATGCGCAGATCTTGCGTGTCGAGACCGTCGCTGGCCAGCGCCGTGGTAAGCGCTGCCAATACACCGGTGCGATCGAAACCGACCACGCAGATTTCGTAGTTCTGTCCGCCGATCGAGCGCGCATCGACTTCGACTTGTTGTTCGGGAGCGAGCCGCGCCAACAGCTTCACGTGCCGCGCGATTTCAGCCGGCGCGTAGCCTTCGAGGTAGCTGTCGGGCATTCGCCGTACGTGCGTCTCGACGAGCGAGCTGGGTACGTCGGGGCATTGCTTCGTAATCGAGCTAAGAAGATCGGCCATCGCAAAAACCTGCCCAAAGCGGCGCGGAACCCGTGCTGCTCGAACCATCGAGCCTCACCCAGGGGCGCGTGCAAATGCTTTGGCGTTGCTATGGCGTGCGACGAAGCACAATCATCTTGGCAGAAAACGCGCCGCCGCTCAACGATCGTGCTCGATTTCCGACCGTCGATTTATCCCCAGCGTCGCGGCAAACTTTGCGCCGCCGTCATAGATTTGGCAACGCAGGCACCGGTGCCGGACCACTCGCCGGCCCTGCCGGACCAACGGGTGTCGCAGGTCGGGGCTGCGGCGGTGGAATGACGCCCTGTTCCGGCGCGAGCCCCAAAGGGTGATCGAGTTCCCACTGCGCGAGGCTCGCCCAAGGAGTGCCAGGATTCTGTGCCACACAACGCTCGAGCAGTCGTTTGGCCTCGGCGACGAAATGCAGGGTCACCGAGTCGTTGGACCTCAGTTGCGATGAAGGCCGCATCGTCAAGCGGTTGGTTTCGGCCGCGAGCGGCGAGCCGTCTTGCACCAGCGCCTGGCAGAGAAGCGCGTATTCCCGGTGCCGGATGCACATGGCCAGCGCGCGCCCGCGCGTCAGGTCATACCAGGCTCGCCACCGCAGTGATTTCTCCGCCTCATACTCCGCCTCCATGCCCTGCTCGCCGAAGCGCGCGAGCGCCGCTTCGAGCACCGCCGCCCCCAGGCGCAGCCGGGCAAGCTGCCCGTGCAGCTCGTCTCGCAGCTCGGCACGGAACTCGGTGGGAGTCAGATATTCGTGACGGACACGGAATGGATAGTCCTTGCTGCGCTGTGCGATGAATGAAAACTTCGGAATGATGAACTTTTGCTGCTCGCGTCCCGTAAGCTGCACGACATCGAACACCGCCTGGCGCAACGCCGAGTATTTCAGCGCGTGCAGATACTCAGCCGCCGAGCTGTAATCCGGCAGATAGTGGCGCATGGTTTCAAAATCGAACGGCCCGGCCATTTCCGGCCGATCGAGTAGCGTAAACATGCCGCCGGTTTCGAGCGCCAGGCGCGTGAGCGCGTAGGGTCCGACGCCCGACGACACTCCCTCGCGATACGGTCCGCCGTACCAGGGCACGTCGTCGGCCAACTGCGCGCCGCCGCGCGACCAGGCTTCCACCTGGGAATCGTGCCAGTACGGCAGCACGACGCGCTCGGGGTACGAAGTGTCGGGACCGCGCTTGACCGGCAGCAGGAAGCGGTAGCCGGTCGCACGGTCGACGTACAGATGCAAGCCGCGCTCGCTGCCAAACACGCTCGATGGGCCTACCACCGACACCGCCACCCCTTCGCGGCGGCACAACGCAATCGTGTCCTCCAGTCGGAGCGTGTCGTCTCCCGATTCGTCGGTCCAAACGACCACGCGCATGCCGCCGCTCCAGCGCTTCCGGTATTTTGCGACGCAGCGCTCGACCGCCGTCATGACGTTCTCCAAGCCGGTCTGGTCGATCGGCACTTGTGCGACGGCTTCGATCGTTTTCAGTCCGAAGCGGGTCGGGGCCACTAATTCGACCGA
This sequence comes from Pirellulales bacterium, assembly GCA_036272935.1. GTDB lineage: Bacteria > Planctomycetota > Planctomycetia > Pirellulales > PNKZ01 > DATAXP01. Next base: position 10,882 of record DATAXP010000088.1, read on the forward strand.
GGTATTTCCGTAGGCGACGACCGCATTCATCAGCAAGTGCGACGGCTCGGCGCGTCGGTCGATCTCGCGGTAGAACGGCTCGAGCCGCGCCGCGACCTGCTGCCGATCGTCAACCAGGCTGAGCGAAGCATCGAGCAGCCAGACCACCAGCAAATCGCCGCTGTCGAGCTCCTTGCGGATCGCGTCGAGCACGCCATCGACGGCTGCGTGGACGGCGGTCGTCGCCACCACGCCCCCCTCCGAAGGCTTCGACCGCTCGCGATGCGGAAACGCATTCGTGCCCACCCGCGCCGAACGCCCCGGATTTGGCGCCGCGGCAGTCGACTTTTTCTCAGGCGGCGCGCCACGGACGACCGGCGGGGCGCGCGTCTCGGAACGCAGCGCAACCGTCTCAATCCGCGGAAGGGAAACGGCAGCCTTCGTTGGCGCGACGGCTTCGTTCGCCGGCGCCGGCGGGGCCGCCACGACCGGATCTTCGTCACGCGAGATGATGTTCTGCGGACCAGGAACAGGTAGCACAGGCTCATCTTCAGCGATGCGAGCCAGCAACTGCAGCGATGCAGGCGGGGTCGGGTGCGGCAGCAGCCACAAGGCCAGCAGCAGCACGGCCAACTGGTGCGCGACGCACGACACCAGCCACGACGAAGTAAGCTGGCTTGCCGTGAGCCTTCGCATTTTGTCGAACGGATTCTCATCCGGCGTCGCGGCCTCGCGCACCACCGGCAGGCAAGTGCTGGCTACCGGCAAGCGCCATCGGGCCGGCTCGATCCGCCCGCTCAGTGCGTGCGCCGCGCGTCGCAGCGACTCAACATCCGACACTGGTTCCGATTGAACCAGCACCAGCACGTCGTGCGCGGCAATCACTTCCGCCAGAGCGTCGTCCCGGGCGAGGCACTGGCGCTCGACTTCTGCCACAGCCTCGGGAGCGAGCACGTGGTCGAGGTACTCGGCCAACGTGTTCGGGTCGATCGCAGATGCGGCATCGGTAGGTAATGCGCGATCGGCCGGCTGGGCGCCGAGCTGCTGCAGACGTGCGTATAACTGCTGCGCGTTGTCGCTGGCCGCCAGGCGCGACGCGATCGCTTCGGCATCGCCCGCCCCGAGCAAGCCGTGCCGATACGCGAGCAGTGTCCGAAGCGTCAACCGCATAGCGCCCACCCGGCATGCTCGATCCGGCTACACAAGCGTTCCGCGAACGTGAATCGGCTCGATGATACCGCGCGGCCGCGATTGCGGATAGAATCGTCGGCAGTCTCCCACTCAAGCACGCCTACAACGGATCATGCGCACCACCTGGACATTCCACTCCGCCGGCAAGTTGGTCTTTGGACTCGGGGCGGTTGCGCAGCTCGGCGAGTTGGCCGGCGAAATGACGCTGCGACGACTATTCGTCGTCACCGATCGCGTGCTGGTCAATGCCGGAGTGTTCGATGCCGTGCGCGATCCCCTGGCGGGAGCCGGCATCGCCTTGGAATTGTTCGATGGCGGCGAACCAGAGCCATCGCTCGAAGTCGCCGAGCGCGCCGCAGCCCAAGCGCGAGCATTCCGCCCCGACGGGGTGTTGGGCCTCGGCGGCGGTAGCAACATGGACCTGGCGAAGGTCGTCGCCCTGGTGTTGGCCCATGGTGGCACGGCTCGCGATTACCTGGGCGATGGTCGCGTCCCCGGGCCAGTGCTGCCGCTCATCTGCGTGCCGACAACTTCCGGCACCGGCAGCGAGGTTACCGCGGCAGCGGTGCTCACCGACACCGCCAAACAAATGAAGCTCGGCATCCTGAGTAATCACCTGCGGCCGAAGATCGCGGTCATCGATCCGCGGCTCACCGTCTCGTGCCCGCTGAAGGTGACGGCCGACAGCGGCATCGACGCGCTGACGCACGCCATCGAGGCCTACACCGCCATCGACAATACCAAGTTTCCGCTACCGGCCGCAGAGCGCAGCGTGTACCAGGGGCGGCACCCGCTTGGCGATTGCCTGGCCGAGAAAGCGATCGCCATGGTTGGCGAGCACCTGGTCACCGCGGTGCGGGAGCCGAGCAATCTCGCGGCGCGCGAAGGGATGTCGCTGGCGGCGACGGTGGCGGGGCTGGCGTTTTCGAACGTCGGCGTGGCACTGGTGCACGCGATGGAGTATCCCGTCGGCGGCGCGACCCACTGTTCACATGGTGCTGGCAACGGCCTGCTGCTGCCATTCGTGATGCGTTTCAATCTGCCGGGGCGCGAGCGCGAAATGGTCCGCATTGCCGAGCTGCTCGGCGAGCGGGTCGAAGGTTGTTCGACGGCCGAGGCGGCCGAGCGTGCCATCGCCGCTGTTGAACGGCTGAAGCGCGAGATCGGCATCCCCGAGCGCCTGCGCGACCTGGGCGTGCGCCGAGATCAGCTTGCCGGCTTTGCCGAGAAGGCATTCGGCATCAAGCGAATCCTGCGGGTCAACCCGCGGCCAGTGACGTGCCAGGACATCGAAAGTGTCTTCGCCGCCGCATTGTGATGCAAAAAAGTCGGCCGCCTGAAACGCGGCTCGCAAGCGAGCCGGCTAAACTCTGGTAGAATCGGGGCATGGCCTCGTCGCTGCTCTCGTTGCCGATTGTCGATCCCACGCCGGCGCTGGCCTCTGCGCCGCCGCTGCCCCGCGGGGCAGCGCATCCGTTGCCGATGTCGATGGACGAGGCACGCCGCCGCGGCTGGGACGAGCTCGACGTGGTGTTCGTCACCGGCGACGCGTACATCGATCATCCCAGCTTCGCGATGGCCCTGTTGGGACGGCTGCTCGAGAGTGCCGATTTCCGCGTGGGCATCGTCAGCCAGCCCGATTGGCGCAAATGCGACGCCTGGCGCACGTTCGGCCGGCCACGGCTGTTCTTCGCCATCAGCGCCGGCAACATGGATTCGATGATCAACCACTACACGGCCAACAAGAAAGTGCGCAACGACGACGCGTACAGCCCCGGCGGACGCATTGGCCTGCGCCCCGACCGGGCGACGTTGGCATACTGCCAGCGAGCGCGAGAAGCCTACCACGGCGTGCCAGTGATTGCGGGCGGTGTCGAGGCGAGCCTGCGCCGCATTGCCCACTACGATTACTGGAGCGACCAGGTGCGACGGTCGATTATCCTCGACTGCAAGGCCGACCTGGTGGTGTACGGCATGGGAGAACGCTCGATCGTCGAGATCGCGCGACGCCTGGCGGCAGGCGAAACGGTGCGCGACCTGCGCAACCTGCGCGGGGTGGTGTACCGGCTGGGGGCGAAAGAGACGGCGCTAGCCCAAGCCCAGGGCTGGCGGCCAGCTCTGGGCTTTGAGTTGGACCGCGCGATCGAGCTTCCGACCTTTGAGCAGGTGGTGGCCGACAAGTTCGCTTTCGCCGAGATGACGAAGATCGCGCACAATGAGACGAATCCGCACAATGCTCGTCCGCTGGTGCAACGACACGGGCCCGAGGCGATCGTCTGCACCCCACCTGCCTTGCCGCTGTCGCAGCCCGAAATGGATTACGTCTACGGCCAGCCCTTCACGCGCCGGCCGCACCCCAGCTACGGCAAGCAGGTGATTCCGGCGTATGATGTGGTGCGCGAAAGCGTGCAGATCATGCGCGGCTGTTTCGGCGGCTGCACGTTCTGTTCGATCACGGCCCACGAAGGGCGGATCATCCAAAGCCGCAGTCGTGAGAGCGTGCTGGCTGAGGTGCGGCAGATGACGGCCGATCCCAAGTTCTCGGGCACGATCAGCGACATTGGCGGCCCGACGGCAAACATGTACGAGATGCGCTGCACGCGTCCCGAGGTGGAGGAGAAGTGTCGCCGGCTCTCCTGTGTGCATCCCACGATCTGCAAGCTGTTGGGGACCGATCACGGACCGCTGGTACAATTGATGCGCGACGTGCGCAACGAGCCCGGCGTGAAGCAAGTTTTCGTCGCCAGCGGCATCCGCATGGACCTCGCGCGGCGCAGCCCCGAGTACATGCGCGAGCTTGCCGAGCACCACGTCGGCGGGCATTTGAAGGTCGCCCCGGAGCATACCGATCCCGGCGTGCTCGCCCTGATGAAGAAGCCTGCTAATGACGATTTCATCGAGTTCGACCGTGAGTTTCAGAGCGCCAGCCGCCGAGCGGGCAAGAAGCAATACTTGGTGCCGTATTTCATCGCCAGTCATCCCGGCAGCGGCCTGGACGAGATGATCGAACTGGCCGTATTCCTGAAGCGCAACGGCTACCGGCCCGACCAGGTGCAGGATTTCATTCCCAGCCCGTTCGACATCGCCGCGTGCATGTATCACACGGGGCTCGACCCGCACACCAAGCGACCGGTGTACATCGCCCGCCACTTGCGCGATCGCAAGCTGCAACGCGCCTTGCTGCAGTTCTTCAAGCCCGAGAACTATTTCGAGGTGCGCCAGGCGCTTGAGCAAGCCGGCCGGCACGACCTGATCGGCAACGGCTGCGACTGCCTGATCCCCGAACGCGCGCCGAAGCAAGCGCTCGAGCGCCGCCGCCGCGGGGCGAACGACGCCTTGGGCCGCCGCAGCGACAAGAATGCCTCTTCCGAAGCCGCCAAGCACGGTTACCGCCCCGGTCGCAAGACCGCCGTCCGACGCTCGCGTAAGTGATACCAAGCCGCTTCTCGGCTTCCGCCTCCGCGCCACATTGTTTTGATTTTTTGCGGCGATTGCGCTGCCCCTTTTATTGCGCAAATGCGACTAATCCTTAGGACAAGCGGCTATTATAGCTGCTTCAAGAACAAGCGCTGCGTGCCGTTCAGCCGCTCGACGTGCGAAGTGCATATCGTGTGCTGCTCGCGCCCCTCTACCGAAGGTCGACGCCTATGTCTTCCATGGCCCGAACGGCAGGCGACTGAAACCGGACTTTTTTCGACGCATGCTCGTCCGTCACGCCCGAACAGCCCGTTGAAGTATTCGTCTTGACATGGGTGGTAACGTGGACGGCCAGTGAGGCTCGGTGGTGCGTCAAGGAGGAGCGTGCAATGGCGATGGGCAAGCGGCGGGCGCGGCAGGAAGCGTTGTTCGTGACGGCCGACGCGCTGCCGAAGTCGCCGGGGCATCCGTTCTACGTGCAGCTCAGCCAGCTGCTGGCCGAGGCCGAGTTCGATCGTTGGATCGAGCGTCGCTGCGCGCCGTACTACGAGCAGCGTGAGACGCGCGGCCAGCCGTCGCTGGCGCCGGGAGTGTACTTCCGCGTGGTACTGGTCGGCTACTTCGAGGGGCTCGACAGCCAGCGGGGGATCGCCTGGCGGTGCGCCGACAGTCTGAGCTTGCGCGATCCTGGGCGTGCCGTTCGATCGGCCGACGCCGGATCACTCGACCTTGTCGCTCACGCGGCGTCGTCTGCCACCCGAGGTGTTCGACGACATGTTCCAGTTCGTGCTGGCGATCGCCCAGCGGAAGCAGCTGTTGGCCGGCAAGCGCGTCGGTGTGGACAGCACCCTGCTGGAAGCCAACGCGGCGATGAAGAGCATCGTGCGCAAGGACACGGGCGAAGACTGGCGGCAGTACGTCACGCGCTTGATGTAGGAAGAAGGCGCGATTGACGCCGACGAGCAACCGACGACGACGAACTTCGTCGCTGGGACAAGCGGCGAACGGACAAGACGGTGAGCAACGAGCAGGGGGAATCACCGACCGATCCCGACAGCCGCATCGCACGGATGAGGACGGCCGCGCGCACCTGGCGTACAAGGCCGAGCACGTCGTGGATCTGAAGAGCGAGTTGGTGCTGGCCGCCGAGATTCGCCACGCCGATGAGGGCGACACGCCGGCGAAGCAGATGACCATCGGCGACGTTGCGAAGAGTAGAATAGTGGGAGTTCCCGGAGGGGAAATCCGCTGGTCCCATTGGGTGTGCACTTTTACAACTGACTTTGCAGTAAAGGCTTGCGATAAGGACGGTCCGCGGCAGTCACAGGTTGATGCGTCGTTTTGCGCACGCGATGACCGCGACGAGTACGTCGAAGTCGCAGGCCGATGCGCCGGCCGCGAGGGCGGCGTCCTCCCTCAGGAACCGAGGCATACTCGACATACTCTTGAACAGGCAGAACTTGATCGCCGCTGACGATTACGGTTCACGAGCGACACGTTGAAGGCGATCAACCAGCGTCGGCGTGTCGCTACCCGAAGCAGCTTAGAATTTGCTGGCGAAATTGGCTGCCTCGGTCCTGGCTGTCGGAGCCTGCCGGCAACGAAGTGTAAGCCGTTGAGTTCGGTGGGGATTTTCCCTACTTCTTAACCATATTTGGCCAAATTCGCGCCGTTTTGTTGCGGCCGCGCGTTTCACTGGTAAAAGGAATTGATCTCCCACCTTTGATTTTCGCCTACCCGGAGATGTGCGCCTGAAGTCGCTTGTCGGCCGATGCGTGATCGAGTTTGCTTCATGGGACAGGTTGGCCGAGCACTACTGGTCGCGGTTGCCGTGTTGTTCTCTACGGGCACGGTACGCGCGCAGTCCACGATTAGTTCGAGCATCACTTACGACGGCTCGATTTCGCCGTTCGGCTACTCGCAATCGTCGGGCATCTTGGTGATCGACGGCTCGGGCTCGCCGGTGCTCACGCTCACCAACAGCGCCACGACCAGCGGTATCACCGGGCTGTACCTCGGCACCAACAGTGGCAATGCAGGCGCGATCGGCGTCTACGGAGGAAGTACTCTTTCGACGAGTGGTACTCTCCAAACCGACTACCTCGGGTACACCGCCGGCTCGATGGGCACCGTGACGGTCGGCGGCGCCGGCTCCCAGTGGATCACGTCCAACGAAATCGACGTCGGCTATTCCGGCACCGGCGTGCTCAATATTGCCAACGGCGGCACGGTGCAGATCAACGGTGGCTCGACCAACGCTGTGCTCGGCGCCAACACTGGTTCACACGGCGCCGCGACCGTCAGCGGCGCGAATTCGGCTTGGACAGTCGGCGGCGTCATTTATGTCGGTAACTACGGCAACGGCGCGCTGACAATCAGTTCGCAGGGCACGGTCGCGAGCCAGCAAGGGTACGTCGGCCAAAATGCAGGCTCGTCAGGCAGCTTGCTGCTGACCGGCAGCGGATCGACCCTGGACGTTGAGCAGCGCTTTCGCTGGTGGGCAGTCGGGTGGCGGAACTGTGACGGTCGCAAACGGCGCCAAGTTGTTCAGCCAGGAAGGCTATGTCGCCGCCAGTGCCGGCAGCGTCGGCGTGATGAACGTCACGGGTAGCGGCTCGACCTGGTCGTTGAGCGACAATCTGTTTGTCTCGGGCAACTATTTCACCTCGGGCGGGACGGCCGTGCTCGGCATCGCTGCCGGCGGCAGCGTTTCGGACGTGAATAGTTGGCTGTCACAGTTTGCGGGTTCCAACGCCGCGGTCACCGTCAGCGGCAGCGGTTCCACTTGGTCGACAGTCCAGAACGTGTATGTCGGCGGGAACAGCGGCACGTTCGGAGGTACGGCCACGGTATCGGTCAACTCTGGCGGCACGCTTACCGCTGGCGACACATTGAAGCTCTGGAATCACGGCTCGCTGTCGCTTGATACCGGCGGCGCAGTCATTGCGACGAACTTCGACGCCACCACCGGCACGTTCAACTTCAACGGCGGCACGCTCACCGTGAGCGGCGGCACCTATACGCAGTCCAGCGGCCCGTTGACGATCGACGGCACGAACCATCCGACGCTCGTGTTCGCTGGCGGAGCCACATTGAGCGGCGTCACGAGCGTCACCATCGGCGCTACCAACTCCGGCGTATTCGAAATCATGTCGGGAACTAATGCAACCTTCAGCGGACAAAGTTTCTTCGGATCGGCCAGTGGGTCGGTCGGTAGCCTGACGGTTTCGGGCTCCGGCAGTTCGTTGAACACGAGCACGGTTGTGCTGGGATACTCCAGCGGAAGCACCGGGGCGGCAACGGTTACCGGAACCGGGGCGGCATGGAGTAACTCGCAGCAAATCATCGTCGGCGTCTCGGGAAGCGGCGCGCTGAACATCGTCGGTGGCACCGTCACCGCGTCGAACGTTTATGTCGGCAGTCTTAGCGGCGGCTTCGGCGCCGTGACGCTGAGCGGCAGCGGCTCGGCACTGGCTGGCCTTAATAACCTGTTCGTGGGCAATCTGGGCACCGGCAGCCTATCCATCAGCAATGGTGCGACCGTGTATAGCACTACCGGCTCACTCGGCTTAATGAGCGGCTCGTCAGGCACCGTCACCGTCAGCGGCGCCGGCTCCGCGTGGAACAACAGCGGTAATCTGTACGTTGGCGGCACCCACGGCGGATCCGGTGGCACTGGCTCATTGGCCGTCAACAACTCAGCTACGCTCACCGTCGGCGGCACGCTCAAGCTTTGGCAGCAAGGCACGCTCACGCTCGACACCGGTGGCGCGATCACCACCAGGAACTTCGACGCCACCACCGGCACGTTCAACTTCAACGGCGGCGCGCTCACTGTTAGTAGCGGCACTTATACCCAGGCCACCGGCAACTTGACCATCAACGGGAGCACCGCGACCGCGTCGCCAACGATGAACCTCGTCAACGCAACGACCAGCGGTATTTCCAGCATCATCGTCGGTAATTCGACGCAGGGGGTGCTTGGCCTGTATGCCGGTACGACAATTTCTGTCAACACCACCCTCACGCTCGGCGCGCTAGCCGGCTCGTTGGGGACGCTGAACATTTCCGGCAGCGGATCGATCTTGAGCGCCTCGCAAAATGTCGTCATCGGCGGCAGCGGCATGCTGAGCGTAGCTCACGGCGGTGCGCTCAACCAGCACCTCGGTTCGCTGGGGTTAATGTTGGGCAACAACGCTGGATTGTCGGAGGTTCTCAATGTCAGCGATGCCGGCTCGACCGTTACGGCGACTCAAGTGGTGATTGGGAACAATGGCAGCGGTTTGATGACCGTCACCAATGGCGCCGCGCTGGTCGATAGCTATGGCGACACCATGAAAATCGGCTCAGCCGCGGGCTCAACCGGTGCGCTCGTGATCAGCGGCACAGGTTCCGGTGCGAACATCGGCAGTCTCGAAGTCGGAGACTACGGCAACGGCTCGTTAACGCTCAACAATGCCGCGACACTCTCGACCTGGGATCTTGGCAACGATTGCCTGTGCGCCAATAAGGGACTCGCAGCGCCGCTGCTTCCCGACCAGCCTCGGCGGTTTGACGTTCCACAAACTGCTTCGGTCACATGGCTCGGGGTGTGCTGTCGGTGCAAGTTGACGTGCCGAACAGGTCGCACTAGCGGGCGGGCTATTTCGCATTCATGATCGCGGCGGCGTCCTTCTCGAAGAACTCGCGGACGGCGGGGAGCACTTGAATCGCACGCCTCAGAGATTCCGCGTGCCGCTTCACCGCCTTTTGCATCTCATTCGCCGCCGGCCCGCTCAGTCGTATCATGCCTTGGTTCGGATGCGCCTGCGCCAGGGAGCCGTTGTCGGTAGCGGCGCCGTTTTTCATGTTGATACGGAATCTTCGAGCTCGGCCTGCAGATCGCACCATCGGTTTTCGAGGTCCGCAAGCTGCGTCGTAATGTTGCAGACTTCGTGATGCAGGCGCAACGCTTCATCCGGATCGGAACATTGCAGCAGCTTGTCGTTCGACTGCCGTTTCTGATCGTCGAGCACAGCGATGGACCGCTCTAGCGTGCGTAGCTCTTTCTGAATGTCACGCTCGCTACGGCGTGGCTTGCGGGCAGCTTTCGGGGGCTTGCTCGCCGTGGGGCGTGAGGCCTTCGTTTTGGCGGCCTGTTCCCGCTCACCGTCATCGATTTCCTTATTGACTGAATACAGGTAAGCGTCGTAGTCGCCGCGATAATTGACGACACGACCGTCGCGGACCTCGATGATGCACGTGGCAACACGCTTCATGAAATGCCGGTCGTGACTGGTGAAGATCAAAGTGCCTTGATAATCCAACAATGCCTCCGCCAGCGCTTCCACCGTATCGACGTCAAGGTGGTTGCCGGGTTCGTCGAGCACGAGCACGTTGTGTTGACTTAGCAGGAGGCCGGCCAGGCATAGCCGTGCCCGTTCTCCGCCGGACAAAACGGCGATGCGCTTCTTGACCGCCTCGCCGCGAAACAGCAATGCCCCGGCGAGGTCCAGAATGGCTTGGTCCTTGGTGCCAGGCGCGGCCGTGTACTCAAGATATTCGAGTACCGTCTTTTGTTCCGGAAGGCTCATGTACACGTGTTGGGCGTAAACGCCGATCTGGCAACCATGGCCCCAGCGGAGTTGTCCGGCGCGAGGCTCGAGCGACTCGACGATCGTGCGCAGAAACGTGGTCTTGCCTTGACCGTTGTCGCCGACGATCGCTGCCCGTGAGCCGTGGTCGATTTCGACATCAATGCCGCTGGCGATGCTGCGCTCGGGATAACCGATTTCCAAATCGCGACAGCGCAGGGCAGGGCCTTTGCGTGGCTCGACGACGGGAGCGCGGATGCGGGCTGTCGGTTCGTCGCTGGCGATCTCCGTGACCTCGAGCCGTTCGAGCTGCTTGCTCTTCGAGCGGGCGCGCGTTGCGGTGCTGGCGCGGGCCTTGTTCTTGTCGATGAACTCTTCGAGCTTGCGTCGCTTCGCCAACACGGCGGCGTTGGTCCGCTCATCGGTTTCGCGCTTTTGTTGTTGATACTCGAGGAAGGCCTCGATTTTGCCTGGGAACATCGTCAACTTGCCGCGCGACAGGTCCAGTGTGTGGTCGCAGGTCGCACCCAGGAAGGCGCGATCGTGCGAGACGATCAAGCACGCCTCCGAAAAACCTCGCAGGAAGTGTTCGAGCAGGATTTGCGTGCGCAGGTCGAGGAAGTTCGTCGGTTCGTCCAACAATAACAAGTTCGGCTCGTGCAGCAGCAATGCCGCGAGCTTCACGCGCGTCTGCCAACCGCCCGACAGCTTCGCGACCGGCCCTTCGAGATACGCGCCCTTGAGCTCGAACTGTCCGGCGACTTCGCCGCATTTCCATTCGGGCTGACCGCTATCGCGCATGAGGAAATCAAGGCTTGTCTCGCCCGGCAGAAACGGGTCGTGCTGCCGCAGATAGCCGAGTCGCAGCTTGGGATGACGGATCACCTCACCACGGTCCAACTCTTCTTCGCCCAGCAGCACGCGCAGCAGCGTACTTTTGCCGGCACCGTTTCGGCCGACGAATCCGACTTTATAGTCATCGGTGATGGTCGCCTCGGCGGCGTCGAGCAGCACCTGATCGCCGTAGCTTTTCGAGGCGTTCTTGATTTGCAGCAATACAGCCATGTTTCGCTTTTTTCTCGCCCGGCCATCGTAGGTGCCGATCTCGTTTTCGTAAACCCGTCCGTCGGTTGAGCTGGCCGCCTGTTGGCGCTAGCACGGCCTCTCACCCTTACGACACCCTTTCGTTATGATCGGCGGTAGCGATGTGGTTTAGCCCGATCCAAAAGCGAAACGAAGCGCGATGACGTTGTTGTTAGGCAGTCAGTCGATCAGCAAATCGTTCGCTGCCGGTCCGCTTTTCGACGGCATCTCGCTCGACGTGACGGAGGGGCAACGATTGGGATTGATCGGGCCCAACGGTTCGGGGAAGAGCACGCTGCTTCGCATTTTGGCGGGACGGCTCGAACCTGATGATGGCGTCTGCACCCGTCGTCGTGGCCTTCGCGTCGGCTACTTGCCTCAAGAGGACACATTTCCCTCGGGCGCGACCGTCGAGCAAGTACTGCTGCAAGCGCTCAGCGAGCATCGTCTCGAGGACTACGAGCGGACGACCCGCGTGGGGATCACGATTGGCAAGTTTGGCTTTCCCGAGCCTGGAAAGCCGGCAGCGGAACTTTCCGGTGGTTGGCGCAAACGGCTGGCCCTGGCGAGTGAACTGATCCAAGAGCCCGACGTTCTGCTGCTGGACGAGCCGACGAATCATCTCGATCTCGACGGCATCCTGTGGCTTGAAAGCCTGCTGTCCAACGCAGCGTTCGCGTTCGTGCTCGTCAGCCACGACCGTTATTTGCTGGAGAAGGCGACGAACCGCGTGGTCGAGCTGAATCGGGTTTACCCGCAGGGTTATTTTCGCGCCGCGGGGAACTACAGCGAGTTTCTCGTCAAGCGAGAAGAGTTTTTGAACAGTCAGGCTCGAGAGCGCGAGACGCTCGCGAACCTCGTGCGGCGCGAAGTCGAGTGGCTGCGGCGAGGACCGGCCGCACGGACGACCAAGAGCCAATCGCGCATCGACCGCGCCGGCGAAATGATGAGCAGCCTGCGGCAACTCAAAGATCGAAGCGCTCAACTGCGAACGGTCGACATTCAATTCTCCGATACAGGTCGCACGGCCAACAAATTGTTAGTGGCTGAGAACCTTGCGTTTGCCTACGAAGGCCGCCAACTATTCCGCGAGGTTAACTTTCTCTTGGCCCCGGGTGACCGTCTCGGCCTGCTCGGAGCCAATGGCAGCGGCAAGACCACGCTCATGCGGCTCCTGTCCGGTGAACTGCAACCGGCAAGCGGGACGATCAAGCAGGCTCGTGGCCTGTCGGTCGCCTGGTTCGATCAGAATCGCCAGCAGCTCGATCGTGAACAGACACTGCGGCAGGCGCTGTGTCCGCACGGCGAGTCGGTTCAGTATCGTGGTCAGTCGCTGCACGTCGCCTCGTGGGCAAAGCGCTTTCTGTTCGGCGTCGAACAACTGGATACTCAGGTCGGCCGGCTGTCGGGTGGCGAGCAGGCGCGAATCCTGATCGCGAACTTAATGCTGCGGCCCGCCGATATTCTGCTGCTCGACGAGCCAACCAACGACTTGGATATCGCTTCGCTTGAAGTGCTCGAAGACAGCCTGGCACAATTCCCCGGCGCGATCGTATTGATCACGCACGACCGGTTCATGCTCGACCGCCTGTCGACGGTGATTCTCGGATTCGACGTCGACGGGCGAGGGCACTTGTTCTCGGACTATCGCCAATGGCTTGCCGCGCAAGCCGAACAGTCTTCACGCCAGGAAGCGGCGGCGAGTGTCCGCAAGAAAACGCCATCCAATACCGGCGCAAAATCCGTCAAGCTGTCGTACCAGCAGCAGCGAGAACTTAGCCAGATCGAAGATCGAATCGCTGCCGCCGAGGCGGCCGTGGCTCGGCTCCACGACTCGGTCGTCGCCTTGGCTGCCGGTGGAGACTACAAGCTGCTCGCCGCGGAAAGCGCCGACCTCGAGAGCGCAACCGCCGCGGTCGAAGTGCTCTATCGTCGCTGGGAAGAATTAGAGGCCTTACGCAACGCAAAGGCATGACGTGACGCTCGTCTGTCGGCCAGCATCCCGCTCGGGCGATGACTGTTCCTCAGCGCGTGTCGGTCACATCGACTGCGTCTATCGCACCAATGCGTGCGAGAGCGCATCAATCGCGCTATGTTGTTAGGATCGCGCACTGGCTCGACGTCGCGCCAAGGAACACGCAACTCGCTGCCTGACCATGAGCTCAACTCGGGCCGGATCGAACTGGTCGCCGCGCCAAGCTTGCTGGAAACGTCGGTGTCAGCTTGATAGAAACTGCCCGATCTGCTCGAAGTTGTAGTCCAGTGCAGCCTGCGACCACCTCGCATAGTAACCGCTCCCTGCCAACTGCTGTTTCGCCTCGCGCAGATACGCTGCGGATTGGCACAACATCGTCACGTAAGGAACGCCGCGGCGAGGTTGAAATCCGTGGATCGCGTAATCGTCGTCGGGATGCAAACTGATGGCAATCATCTGCTGGGCGCGACACTGCCGACTCAGTTCCAGGCCGTAGGCCACTCCTTCATCCACCGTGACTTGCTTGTCTGGGTCGGTCAGCAGCAAGGTGGTATGTCGACCGACGGCGGCAAACTCCCTAACCACGTGAACAACATCGGCCGACGGGCCGTCGGAGTCGATCGCAAAGAACTCGTACTGAATCTTGTCCGCTTCGCGCTCCCGGCGAGAGAAAGGGCAAGCAGGCTTATTGCCGAACACGCTGTTCGGCCTCTCCAACACCTGCCGGCAGTAGTGGGTGATTTCGTCGACGATCCTGGCTTTGGTCAGTTCATCAAGGATCCTGCGCATTCCAGTTCCTCGTTCTTCCCGCGATCACTTTCCGGCAGGCGCTCGGCAGGCAATGCTCACGTATGCTCAAAAGGATCGCTGTGGAAATGGCGACCAGTTCGTTGATCCATCCCATGACCGTTACAGTAGATCTGAAGTCGGTCCAGGCTCGGGACAGTCGCCATTTTAGCAACGTATCCGGCCCAAAGTAGCATGCGGTAGCCTTCTTCCCGGCTGTTCTTCTACCCGACCGAGGTAACCCGCTGCGCCACGAACGAGATCGAGCTAGAAAGTGCGAATCACCGCAGGGACAAAGCGTCACACCGGGGTGGATATTCTCTGAGCAACTCCCAAGGTACTTCGGTCACATCAACCGCCTCGACGCAGCATCGGCAACAATGCCCGCAGCAGCGCGGCATATCGCCACCCTACCCTGTGACGAGAGCCGCGAAGACGATCGACTATCGCAAATCGCGGATGTGCCAGCAGGATGGATGACCGACGCGCAGATCGATGTCTCGACCACGACTTTATCCCCTGGGCTTGCCGTCGTCAGCGTCAGCGCCGAGGGAACCTTGGCAACAACCGTGGCCTGGCCGTTCCTGTCATATCCGTTGAAAGTGCAGCGCAACATCGTCATGAGGCAGTACCGATGAACCCGTCGCCGCGCAGCTTAGCTCGATCAAGGCGGGGAGCGACCATGGTCGAAGGGGCCGTCGTGTTGGCCGTGCTGACATTGTTCGTCTTCAGCGGCATGGAGCTTGGGATGGTGGTCATGCGCTGCAACTCCCTGGGCGAAGGATCGCGGCGCGCGGCCCGAGCCGCGATCGTCCGCAGAAAGCAAGCCAGCCAGCTCGGAGCGCTGGGGCCACAAACACTCGCATGTTCCGCCGCCGATTCCAACGCGGTTGCTCAAGCGATCAATGGAACGCTCGCCACGACGGACCCAACATCCGTTCAGATCCAGGTCGCTTGGCTCGACGGCGATAACGACGTCGATGATCGCGTCCAGGTGACGCTCCAGTATCAGCACCAGATGATCGTCCCGGCGGCTTTAGGGTGGCCGTGCTGTTGCCTACGCTGTGCGGGACCGTTGGGCTGATTGTCGATGGCGGCATGATCTTGCTCGAGAGCAGAAACTTGCAGAATGTCGCCGACGCAGCCGCGACGGCAGCCGCGACGCAGTTGCGACTTGGCAACTCGATTGCCGCAGCGACTACGGTGGCCGAGCAGGTGATTGCCTCCGATAACAGCCTGGCCAGCGCCACCGTCTCGGTCTCCGTTCCGCCCGCGACGGGCTCGTACGCCGGGAACGCGCAGTATGCCGAGGTGGTGGTTCAGCAAAATGTGCCGGCTTACGTAATCCAGATTCTCAGCGGCCAAGCCACCGAGGCGATCCCCGGAATCTCGAGCCCCGCGATCAGCGACGGAATACGACACCGGCGTCGTCAACGGAGCTGGGCCAACCGACAACGGCGCAGGAGACGGGTCGAGAACCACCAGCGCTGCATTGGTGGTCGACGATTCGTAGCCCGATGTTCTACATCACGAATACCAGCACATATTCCGCGCTTTCCGGCACTCCCGACGCTACGGACGGCAGCACCGTTCCGCCAACCGGCTCGTCAAGCTCGCTGCTCCCTTCGGCCACGATCAATCTGGGACTGCCCGGCAGTTCGTTCACTCCGTTGAGTTCCTCGGGCAGTCCGTACAACGGCATGCTGTTGTTCCAGCGGAGGCAAGATCGACGGCCGATCTTCTTCATCCAGCAGTCGTTGATCGGCAGTAGTACGTTGCAGGGGACGATCTATGCGAGATGGGGGCATGTGCTCTACGCCGGCGGCGGATCGATTCAGGCACAAATCGTATCGGGAACGATGCGGATCGTGGCACTGTTTGACGTGAACGTCAACCCATCGAGTCCATTGCCTCCGGCAGAGGATGTGTTTCTTGTGGAGTGACGAGCATGTGTCCCATTTGATCCGTCGAAACCTGGATCGTCGTGAGCCAACGACAATCGCCAACGTTGGCGCCAAGCATTTCGGCCATGAATGACTTCATCGACCGTCGCCACGACGGTGATCGTCCGATGGGCGTACTTCACCGTCACGCTGTAGCTGTTGGTATCGAATCGCACCAGCGACAGCGAATCAGCGTTGGCTTGCGTCACTCGTCGGGCCTCGCACTCCTGTGCCGGAAGGGGTAACAGCGCCGAGCGTTCTTCTTCCAACCGCTCGGCCTTCGTCCCCGCCTTGCCGCGGAGTTGACGGGACAGATCGTCACGGCAGCGATCGGCGAGTACTTGGTTCAGTTGCCCGAGCGACTCGAGCTGCGGTACGGGAACTTTGAGCTTACGGGATGCCCCTGTTCCGAGAATTCCGCGAACGCACTCGAAACCCCTATAACAATCGCGGTATGCCGCTGGATTTCAAACGGCGACGTCACAGACTTCGACGTCGACAGAAAGCGTCTCGATGGCCGGCGTGTAAAGGGTTCCAGAGGTCGGCGCGGTGTCGATGTAATGCCGGCCGTACGCGACGCGGATGTGATCGAGATGCGCCAGCGTACCGTTGGTCGGATCGAAGCCTTTCCAGCCGACGTTCGGGATGTACAGCTCGACCCAGGCATGGGTCGCGTCTCCGCCGACGCGGTTCTGGCCGTTGTTGCCGGTATGCATGTATCCGCAGACGTACCGAGCGGGAATGCCTAGCATGCGTGCGATGCACACAAATAGATTCGCGAAGTCCTGACAAACGCCTCGTTTGTTCACGAAAAAGTCGTAGGGCGTCGTGAACACGTTCGTCGCGCCCGGGCAGTATTGGTAGTCGTTGTGCAGGTGCAGGTTGATCGCGAAGAGCGTTTCCATCAGGTCGCGATTATTCTGCTCGACGATCGACATGCCGTAGGCGACGATTTCTTGCAACTGCGTCTCGGGCAACTCGACCGGCTGCAGATACGGATTGAGCATCAAGCGCTGCCACGGCATCCAAACCAGCGGATAGGCGGGTCGGATCGGAATCGACGCGAACGCGAATGGGTCTTCGGCGATCAGCTCGACCGTCGCCCGACTCGTGATCGTCAACTCGGCGTAGGGCTCGTTGATGTCGAACCTCGTGACCTCGTTGCCGAAAACGTCTTCGAAGTGGAGTAGCTGGACCGGCAGCGAGATTTCGAGCTGATGGTCTAACACAGCCTGTCGGCGATCGGTCAGCGGGCGCAAGTGCAACCGGTGCGAGCTGTGGCTGATCGGCTGGTGATAGGTCGACGTGGTCGTGTGGCGAACCGAAAGTCGCCGATTCTGGTAGTTATTCACGGCCGCATCGGAGTCGCAAGATTCGTACCGTGAGAGGCGAATCCCTTCGCCGACGGTCGGCGAGGGGGTTCGCCTCCCACAAAGTCGCTGCCGCCGAAAGACGAGACAGGTCCCAGGGCGATCAATCGCCGCTGCGCTGGTCGTCACCCTCGACAAGCGGTTCTAGCGGCTCGACGTCGACGCCGATGATCATCGAGTGGCGTCGCCCGCCGACCAGGACTCCGCGCAGCGGGCTAACGTCCTCGTAGTCGCGCGCCCAGCCGATCGTGATGTGTTTGTCGGTAACGGAAGTCCCTTTGCTGGGATCGAAATCGACCCATCCTAGTTCGGGAATGTATGCCGACATCCAAGCATGCGATCGATCGGCCCCGGCGATCCGCGCCTGGCCAGGGGGCGGCATGGTGGCGAAATAGCCGCTGACGTAGCGCGCCGCCAATCCCAGCGATCGCAGACAGCCGATTTCGAGATGGGCGAAATCCTGGCATACGCCGCGACGGTGTTCTAGGACTTCCAAAACCGGCGTGTTGATGGTGGTCGCGCTGGAATCGAAGAAGAACTCTTCGTAGATGCGGCGAGTCAACTCTTCGATGCACGCGAGCAGTGGCCGCCCCGGCGGAAAGCTGGGGCGGGCATACTCCGCCAATTCGCGCGACAATTCCACGAGTCGCGACGCGAAGGTGAACTCCTTCTGGGCATACAGCGAAGTGTCGGTCGCCAATCGTTCGGCAAAATCATTCCACGGCGTCTGGGGAGTGTCGGCCGGCGCGGGAACGTCGACTTGCACTTCGCTTTGGGCCTCGACTCGCAGCCCGTCGTGTGGCTCTTGCAAACAAACCCAGGTCGTCGGGTTGCCGAAAAAGTCGACAAAATCGTGGCGCGCCGACGGCAGAGGCGTGATCGTGAGCTCGCTCGACGACAACTGCTGCCGCGCGGTCTGGCGGAGGCTCATGTGAATCAGATTATGGCACAACGGCACCGACTCGCCGTAGTAATACTCCGTGCTATGCCGGACCTTGTATCTCAACGCTCAATACGCCTTTTCAGAGCCGAGTAAATGCGGGGAGACCGCGGCGTGATTAAAAAACATCTGGCTGACCAGCTTCGAGATCAATTCCAATTGTTCGGCCACCTCGCTGAGAAACAACTCCAGGCGATCGCGACGTCCGTGCATGGGCGTGCAAATCGCGGCGACGTCGGTCAACCGCAACGTGGTGCGCAGTTGCAAGGCTTGCTGTTGATCGCGATTGCACTGCGGATGTGTCGACTCGCGCGGCAAGCGGGCCAGGTGCTCCTCAATGCCAGCCAACTGGTAAGCGATCGAACGCGGATTCGTTTCGTCGGCGACCAACAGGTCGACAACGGCGGCCGGCTCAAGTTGTGTCAGGTATCGACGCCGATAGGTCAGCGAGCTGTCGGCCGTTTCCAGCAGGGCGTCGAGCAGGAACCGTTCTTCAGCGTGTTCCTCGGCCAGCAATGCTCGGATCAGCTCGGCCACGCCGATGCCGCGCTCCAGGCGCAGTCCCATGTCGAGAAATCGCCATGACAATCCGCGCGTCATCGAATCGGCCGCCATGCCGCCAAACGCGAGGAAGCCGGTCATGAACTGGTTGAATCGGTCGAGGACTTTGTCGATCTGGTCTTCCTCGACTTGGCGCAGCTCGTTGTTGGAATCGGCCGTCTGGCGCTCGATCGCTTCGAGGATCCGCCAGGCATCGACCGAGATGCGGTCTCGCAACACTCGAGCCAGGGTATGAAACTCGTTGGTGGCGCGGCGTAGGCCGGAGGGGTCGGCGGCGGCGAACATGACGGCCGCGATCTCAGGCGCGGTTGCCGGCAGCGAATCGCCGTGAATCAGCAACTCGTCGATCAATACCTGCATCGCCTGCGGATTCTCGAGCGCGTGCGGATCGGTGAGCCGATTGAAAACGCAACGGGCCAAGCGCACCACTGCCTCGGCCCGCTGCACGTAACGTCCGAGCCAGAACAGGTCGTCGGCCACGCGACTGGGCAAGTCGCTGCCGCCGCGGCTGAGCACGACCGGCGCCGACGCGGGCGCCAGCAGGCTGACTTCGCTCACCGGGCCTTGCCCCAGAATCCAGGTATCCTTGCTGCCCCCTCCGCGCTGTAAAGAGACGACGAAAGAATCCGGAGCATCCGTGACGCGCGTCAGCGCGCCGGGCATCACCGTATACGAGTCGTCGACCGCCGCGAGGTAAGCGCGGACGACGAAGCGGCGCGATTGCACGTCGCCGTTGAGCAACACCGGCGCCATGAACGACTCGACCGGTTCTTGCGCCACATAGGCGTAGGGTTGGGCCTGGATCTTCGCTGCCAGCGCGTCCAAGTCGGAGCGCGACAACTCGTGGCCAAACACCGGGTCGGTGCCACGGGTCGGCAGTGCGGGCTTGATGACCAGCCGCGCGAGGTCGTTCAGCACGTACGCGAGCGACTCGCGGTCGCCGCACCACCAGGTCTGCACGCTCGGCAGCATCAATTCCTCGTCGAGAAAATGCCGACAAAGCGACGGCAAGAAGGGGAGGAAAGCAGGCGCCTGCAACACGCCGCTGCCCATCGCGTTGGCAACGGCAACGGTCCCCTCGCGGATTGCTTGCAGCAAGCCCGGCACGCCGAGAAACGATTGTGAGTACAGCTCCAGCGGATCGCAGAAGTTATCGTCGACACGTCGCAAGATGACATCGACACGCTGCAAGCTGCCCAGGGTCTTCAGGTACACGCGACAATCGCGCACCGTGAGGTCCTGTCCCTGCACCAGCGTGTAGCCAAGATAGCGGGCCAGGTAAGCGTGCTCGAAGTAGGTTTCGTTGTAGGGCCCGGGCGTGAGCAGCACGATGCTCGGGTTTTCACGGTTTGCCGGAGCGAGTGCTGCAAGCGTCTGTCGCATGGCGATGAAAAACGGCGCAAGTCGCAGCACGCCGCACTCCTCGAACATGCTCGGCAACACGCGCGACAAGATGATGCGATTCTCGAGCGAATACCCCGAACCGGAAGGATTCTGCGTGCGATCGCTCAGGACTTGGAAGCTGCCGTCGGGGCAGCGAACCAGGTCGGCTGCATACAGGTGCAGCCATTGGCCGAGCGGCGGTCGATGGCCATGGCACGGCCGCAGGAAGCCGCGGTTGGCGTAGATCAGTTCGGCGGGAATCACTCCGCGGGCCAGCGAAGTGGCCGGCCCGTAAACGTCGGCCAACAGCGCGTTGAGCAGCCGCGCACGCTGCACCAAGCCGTCGCTCACCTGCTGCCACTGGCTCACCGGCAACAGCAAGGGGAGCAGGTCGAGATTCCAGGGGCGAGAAAACCCGTCGGGGTTGTCGTAGATATTGTGCGTGATGCCGTTTTCACGAATCAGCCGACGGGCCATGTCCCAGCGCGACCGCAGCTCGTCGCGGCCTAGTTCATCGAGCATCCCGACGAATTGCTTCCAGTGCGGCCGCACCGAGCCGTCGGGCGAGGTCATTTCATCCTGCGTCGCCAGCCGAGGCACATACAGCTCGGCCATGCTCGACCCGCTCGTGATGCTCGACCCGGCGCTGTCGGTCGTCATAGATGAATAGGCTTGGGGTGCCGGCCGAGCGCGCCTCCGGCGACTCAGCTTCCTTGCGTGCTGGCGACGATCAAACGCGGCGTAGGTCGAGTGTAAAAGGAAATTCCTTATCTACGGGCGGTTCGATCACCGACCACGTGCCCGGTGTGTGACCGAACTTCAGGAACCGTGCTGCGCGTCGTCCTTCCGCTTCGTAGGCATTCACCGGAAATCGTTCGTAATTGCGGCCGCCGGGATGCGAGACATGGTACGTGCAGCCGCCGACGGAGCGGTCGGACCAGGTATCGACGACATCGAACACCAGCGGCGCGTGTACGCCGATCGTCGGATGCAGACACTCGGCCGGCTGCCAAGCGCGATAGCGCACGCCGGCGACATACTGGCCGTTGGTTCCGGTCGGATGCAGCGGCACGGCGATCCGGTTGCAGGTTACGCGATGTCGTGGATCGATCATGCCGTCGACCAGCACTTCCAGTCGCTCCAAGGACGAATCCACCTGACGCACCGCCGAATGGATGCCGGGCACTTCGCCCAGCACGTGCCACGGCTCGACCGCCTGGCGCAGTTGCAACACGATCCCCCGATGTTCAATCTTACCATAGACCGGAAAGCGGAATTCGAGATGCGTGGCGAACCAGTCGCTCTTGAGCGGATAGCCAGCCTGGTTCAACTCGCCGATCACGTCTTCCAAATCCTGGAAGACGAAGTGCGGCAGCATGAAGCGATCGTGGATCTCGGTCCGCCAGCGGACGAGCGGTTGGCGGTACGGCTTCCGCCAAAAAAGGGCCACCAACGCGCGTATCAGCAGATGCTGCGTGAGGCTCATCCGGGCGTGCGGCGGCATTTCAAACCCGCGCATTTCCAGCAATCCCAAGCGACCGCGCGCCGATTCGGGCGCGTACAACTTGTCGATGCACATTTCCGTTCGATGCGTGTTTCCTGCGGCGTCGACCAACAGGTTGCGAAACACGCGATCGACCAGCCAGGGAGCCACGCCGCCGTCGTCGGGAATCTGCTTGAATGCCAATTCGATTTCATGCACCTGGTCGTTGCGCGCCTCGTCGATACGCGGAGCCTGGCTCGTCGGACCGACGAACGCCCCGCTAAACAGGTACGACAGGCAAGGATGGTTGTTCCAGAAGCCGACCAGGCTACGCAACAGATCGGGGCGGCGCAGCAAGGGCGAGTCGGCGGGCGTCGGCCCGCCGAGGACGATATGGTTGCCGCCGCCGGTCCCGGTGTGACGGCCATCGAGCATGAACTTCTCGGTTCCCAACCGGCACCGCCGCGCCTCTTCGTAAAGCGTGTTCGTGTTCCGCACCAAGTCGTCCCACGTCTCGACCGGATGGGTATTGGCTTCGATCACGCCGGGATCGGGCGTGACCTTCATCTGATGGACGCGCGGATCGTGCGGCGGCGTATACCCCTCGACGAGCACGGGATGTTTCAGCTCGGCGGCGGTCTCTTCGATCGCGGCGACCAGGTCGAGGTAATCTTCGAGGTGCTCGACCGGGGGCATGAACACACGCAACACGCCGTCGCGCACTTCGGTGCACAGCGCCGTGCGCACGGTTTCGGGCGACGATTTCCGCGGCTTAGGAGCGGCGACCGTGCTACGGCCGTCGTCAGCATCGTCATCCGCGGTGTGGCCATTTCCGCCAAATGCCGGGCCGCCCGTGGCCCGGCCGGCAAGCGTTTGCGTGCCGGCAGCGCGGCTGGCATAGGCTTGCGCCATGGCCGCTTCACCGCCCGAAGCCAACGCCCGCAGCCGCGCCTCGTCGCCGATCGATAGCGCCGTCAACCGCTCGGCTCGGCGAGGATCGGCCACGGCAATCACCGTAGGCGTGCGCCCCAAGTCAGCCCGGGCTGGTAATGCTGGACGAGGCGCGCCGGCGTCGCGCTCGTGCAAGTGCGGGTACTCTTCGGGCGCGACCCAGGGGATCGACTCCAACGGCAGCCGGAAACCCATCGGCGAATTGCCCGGCACCAGGTACATCCGTTCGGGCCGCAGGAACCACGGGCCGCTGATCCACTTCCGCTCATCCTTTTCGGTTTCTTGCTGCCCCAGCGGCAGCGCGTAACCGACCACGGTTTGCAGTCCGCGCTCGAAGACTTTTGCCATCAAGGCCCGTTGGTCGGCGTCCTTGAGGTTGCTGTCGAATGGGTCGACGTTCACCGGCAGCCGTCGCTCTTTCCAAAGCCAATACCAGGCGTCCTCGTAACCGGCGACAATATGGCTGATGTCGACCCCGAGGCGTTGGGCCAGGCAGGTAACGAATGCTGCCGCATCCTGCTCGGTCGATCCGAGGGGATTCATCTCGTCGGCCACCAGCGACGTGTCCCGCCACACCGGCTCGCCATCTTTGCGCCAATACAGGCCCAGCCCCCAGCGCGGCAGCGACTCGCCGGGATACCATTTCCCCTGGCCATGATGGAGGAAGCCGCCGGGAGCGAAGCAGTCTCGCAGCCGGCGGACCAATTCGTCAGCGCGGCGATACTTGTTCTCGCCCAGGGCTGCGGTGTTCCATTCTTCGCCGTCCATGTCGTCAATCGACACGAACGTCGGCTCGCCCCCCATGGTCAGTCGGACGTCATCGCGCCGCAGGTCGGCATCGATTTGGTGCCCCAGGGCCTCGATCTCTGCCCACTGCGCGTCGGTGTACGGCTTCGTGACGCGCGGGTCTTCGTGAATCCGCGTGACCGACATCGAAAAATCGAAATGGTCGCCACGGCTCGCGTCGGCATGAGCATCGTCTTCCGGGTCTTGTTCAATGACGGTGGCATCGTCGTAAGAAAAGAACCCTGTAACGGCCGCGGCAGTCACTGGGTCGGCCGAGCAAGCCAGCGGCAAATGTCCCTCGCCGGCGAGTAGTCCCGACGTAGGATCGAGGCCGATCCACCCAGCTCCCGGCAAGTAAACTTCGGTCCAGGCGTGCAGGTCGGTGAAGTCCTGCTCGGCGCCGCTGGGACCATCCAAGGATTTTACATCCGGACGGAGTTGGACCAGGTAGCCGGATACAAACCGGGCTGCCAGCCCGACATGACGGAACAATTGTACGAGCAGCCAGGCGCTATCGCGACACGAGCCGCTGGCCAGCCGCAGGGTCTCTTCCGGCGCCTGAATGCCCGGTTCCAGCCGAATGAGATATTTGACGCGGCGCTGGATGCGCTGATTGAGGTCCACCAGGTAATCGATCGTCGCCACCGCCGGGCCGGTGCGGCACTCGCCGATCAACTGCGCGAGCAGCGGCCCTGCGGGCTCCGCGTGCAGGTACGGCGACAGTTCCCGAGTGAGCACGTGATCGTACGAAAAGGGGAACTGCTCGGCATAACGCTCGAGGAAGAAGTCGAACGGGTTAATCGTCGTCATTTCGGCGACGAGGTCGACTTCGACGCTGAAAGACTTCGCCGGCTTGGGAAACACAATCCGCGCCAAGCGATTGCTATAGGGATCTTGCTGCCAATTGATGAAGTGCTCGGCCGGAGCGATCTTCAGCGAATAGCTCACGATCGGCGTGCGGCAGTGCGGCGCCGGGTGCAGGCGCAACACATGCGGGCTCAGCCAGACGGGGCGAGCGTAGTGGTGCGTGGTCTTGTGGTTGATCGCAACGCGAATCGACATAGTAGAGGTGATCCGTAGCTTCGGGGCGCCGAGAGATGTCTCGGGACCATCTAGGACGAATGTCTAAGGAATGACGAATGGGCCGTTCGACGATTCGTCACGCGTGCTTCGTCATTCCTTCGTCATTCGTCATTAGAAACAATCGTCATTCCCCGTCAGATGCGCGTCATGTCGCTGCTCGTGCCGCCGGCGGCGGGGATGTATGCTTTGTTCACGTAATCTTTTACCATGCGATCGGCGCTGAATCGCCACCCCATGGTGCGGATGCCTCGTTTCATGCGCGCAATCCACGCCCGCGGCAGACCGTCGTGATCGCGCTCGTAGTACAACGGGATCACTTCGTTCTGCAGCGTGTGCATGAGGTCGTCACCATCGTAACGGTCGTGCATGTCGTCCGAAGTGTGCGTCTCACCCATGCCGATCGCAAAGCCGTTTGAGCCGTCGTACGCCTCGGCCCACCAGCCGTCAAGAATCGACATATTCAGGCCGCCGTTGAGAATTACCTTCTCACCGCTGGTGCCCGAAGCTTCCAACGGCCGGCGTGGATTGTTCAGCCACACATCGACGCCGTGCACCAGGTGACGCCCCACGTTGATGTCGTAGTCTTCGACGAGCACGATCTTGCCCAGAAAGCGCGGGTCTTTGCTCAACTCGGAAATCTGTTGCAGGATGTGCTTACCAGGTCGATCGTGCGGATGGGCCTTGCCTGCAAAGACAAGTTGGATCGGCACGCGGGCATCGTTCACTAAGCCCGCCAAGCGCTCCAGGTCCTTCAGAATGAGATTGGCGCGCTTATAGGTGGCGAACCGCCGGGCGAAGCCGATCGTCAGCGCATCTAAGCTGAGCGCGCGGCGC
The DNA here is from genome assembly GCA_036272935.1 of Pirellulales bacterium. Lineage (GTDB taxonomy): Bacteria > Planctomycetota > Planctomycetia > Pirellulales > PNKZ01 > DATAXP01. The sequence continues at coordinate 36,220 of DATAXP010000088.1, forward strand.
AGCTCGGCAACGAGCGCCGGTGGATCGTTGCGTCGCTCGGATTGGCGCACCGCACGGCGGCGCACGAAGTCGAGCAGCCGCGCCTTGAGCGTTTGATGCGTTTCCCAAATCTCACCGTCGTCGATTTTCTCGACATCCTCCCAGAACCCAGGATCTCCGCTGCGCTCTGGCCAGTTGGGACCTAAATGACGCGCATAGACCTGCTTCATCTGTGGCGCCAGCCACGACAGGACATGCACGCCGTTGGTGATGTGGCCGATGGGCACTTCTTCTTCCGGGCGATTCGGCCAAAGGCTGGTCCACATGTTTCGCGACACTTGCCCGTGCAACGACGACACTGCGTTGCAGCGGCGCGAGAGCTTCAATGCCAACACCGTCATGCAGAACGATTCGCCGGGGTTATACGGATCGACTCGCCCCCAGGCCATGAACGGCGTGTGATCCTGTCCCATCGCGTCGCGCAGCGGTCCCAGGTGCTCTTCAATCAGCTCGGCCGAAAAACGATCGTGACCGGCCGGAACGGGCGTGTGCGTGGTGAAGACGACTTGTGTCGAAACGCGGCGGGCGGCCTCTTCGACGCTCAGCCCCTCGCGGCGCATCCGTTGCTGCACCAGCTCCAGCGCGGCGAAGGCGCTGTGCCCTTCATTCAAGTGATACACGCCCGGCGCGATTCGCAACGCCTGCAGCGCGCGCACTCCACCGACACCCAGTAGCAGCTCTTGCCGAATCCGCACGCGATGATCGCCGCCGTACAACCGTGCCGTCAGCTCGCGGTCTTCCTGCAGATTCCCTTCGACGTCGGAATCGAGCAACAGCAACCGATTGCGACCCACTGCCAGTTGCCATACCCGCGCGGCAATCTCGCCGGCGCGCGTTTGGATGCGAACCATCAGCGGCTGGCCATCGGGGGCCAATGCCGGCTTCATCGGCAAGCCGCGATGATCGGTGTTCAGATAGTCTTCCTCCTGCCAGCCGGAAGTATTCAGGTGCTGCTTGAAGTACCCCTGGCTGTAGAACAGGCCGATGCCGATCAGCGGGATGTTCAGGTCCGAGGCGCTCTTGATGTGATCGCCGGAAAGCACGCCGAGGCCGCCGGAATAGATCGGCAGCGACTCGTGGATGCCGAACTCGGCCGAGAAGTAAGCGACCGGCCTGGCCCACAACACTCCCGCGTGACGTGCCCCCCACGTCTTCGACGAGTTCAGGTATTCCTGCATGCGGCGGTAGGTGTAGTTGATTCGGCTGTGCAGCGCCAGTTGCGACGCCCGCTCCTCCAGCGCATCGACCGACAACTGCTGGAGCAAGGCGATCGGGTTGTGGTCCAACTGTCTCCATTTCACCGGGTCGAGATCGCGGAACAGGCTGATGGCCTCGTCGTCCCAGCTCCACCACAGGTTCTGGGCGATCGCCTTCAGCCGCTGATGGGCCGGGGCGATGAACTGCCCTTGGGTGCGCGCCTCGCTCACGATCGGCGCCAGCTGCATGCCGGTCGCCGCCAACAGGCCGACCTCGTCGGTAGAGAATTTGCGTGCCTCGGCGGTCTGCACCACGAGCACCCCTTGCAACCGCCCATGATCGACCAGCGGCACGCCGAGGAACGAGCGATAGGGATCCTCTCCGGTTTCGCGGAAGTACTTGAAACGAGGATGGTGGAAGGCGTCCTCGATCATCTGCGGACGCAGCTGCTCGGCGACCAGTCCGACCAGCCCTTCGTGGAGCTGCATCCGCACGCGGCCGACACTCTCAGGCCGGAGGCCACACGTGGCGGCCAGCACCAGCCGCGTGCGGTCGGGCTCAAGAAGGTAGACCGAGCAAACGTCCGTCTCGAACCGCTCCTGCAGGAACTTCACCAGGTTGTTCAGCGTTTCGGTTGAGTCGCCGCTTTGACTAACGAGCTGACAAACCTCGTCGAGCGTAAATGCCGAAGCCTCAACCGCAGTCGCGTCGTTGGTGATCATTCGTCGCCTCGCTCAAAGATCCATGCGCAGGAATCAGACGAAGTCAGGCGGGGACAGCAATCAACGTACCCGACAATGCGAAAGGTCTTGCGACTAAAGCTTTTACTTGCGAAATCGCGGCGAAACGCATCCGGGCTCGGCGATGTTCGCCTCGCCGATGATGCTTTCTTTGGCATCCAACGCCAAGAAAAACGTCACGCGCCGCTCATCCAGGCTCAGAATCGCGCGTTGAGAGACTTCACGAACAACGCGACTCACAGATGACTCGACGCGTGCATCCGACGACCGCGCATCCCGCTCGGTGCCGAATCTTCACGATACAAGCCCACCACGTCCACCACCTTTTCGGCGAACTGTGGATCGTTGCTGACCTTGAAGCCCTTGACCAGGTGCGGCTTGAGGCCACGGGCCCGCCACACGCGCTGCACCGTGTCCTTGCTCACGCCCACGGCGGCCGCCATCGTGCGCGTGCTCCAGTGCGTGGCCGCGGCAGGCTTCTCGCGTGTGGTCTTGTCGAGAATGCGCTGCACGGTCCGGGCCGGAATGCTCGGCGTGCGCCCTGGCCGCGGCGCATCCTTCTCGATCCCGGCCACGCGCGAGGCGGCGAAACGCCTCCGCCACAACGAGACCGT
>DATAXP010000089.1:0-36594 GCA_036272935.1 Pirellulales bacterium
CAAAAACAGCGAGCGCGCAGCGCGGCACAGTTGGCCGCGCTGCGGCTCGCTGGTCACGAAACACCGTTTGGACGCCGGGCCCGCTCGTGCGGCCGAGGCGTTCTTGATGGGTGTTAGAAAATGCCTCGGCCACAGGCGGACGGCCGCGAGACGACAAGCGCCTCGACCCGTTGTGGAATGGTCTCCTGACCAGTCCACCCGGATGTTGCACGGTCGGGAGACCGTGCTACAACGGCGTTTCGCTGCACCGCACGGCCGACGGAGCGGTTGTCGAGACTCACGGCCCCATGCCGGACTGGCGAGCATCGTTCACAGCCCCAAGAACTCGGGCCGCCGATGCCGCGCTTATCGCCTCGACGAACTTTTCATGGCCGTCCTTCAACCGCTCCCGGCCGCCATCGACTGGTGGGCATTAAATCGACTTCGGCGCGAGTTGTGGAGCGCAAAAGTAGGCCAGGGCGATGCGCTCCGCGTCCTCCTCTCCCCATCGGGGAGAGGAAATGGTCGCCGCAGGCGACCGAGGTGAGGGCGGAGTGCACGCGCTCCAATACCGATCGAGCATCCCCGAATGCGGACGAAATCCTCGGGCATGCTCGTTGAAGATCGACGATCTCTTCTTCGCCCTCATCCGGTCCGCCTGTGGCGGACCACCTTCTCCCCGAGGGAGAAGGGTTGCTACAACGTCGTAGGCCAGCGGAGATCACGAAAACACGAAAGCGCGAAACCACGAAGGAAGCAGAAGTGCCTGCCCTCCGTTTCCTGTTTTCAGGATTTCGTGCTTTCGTGATCCTCTGCTCGTCCGGCCTTGACCGAATCGCTACGGATGAATCCCTTCGCCGCCGTCGACGATTAGCGTCTGCCCTTGCACCAGGTCGGCCAACGGGCTGGCCAGGAACAGCACCGCGTCGGCGACGTCTTTGGGCGACAATTGTCTGTCGCCGACCATCGATTTCTGTCGCGCGCCGGCGAACATCGCTTCGCTGTTGGGCAGGTTGCGCGTCGAGTCGGTCGCCACCAGCCCGGCCAGCACCACGTTGAAGTTCACGCCACGATTGCCCAGTTCCAAGGCCAGGTGCCGCACCAGGCTTTCCAGCGCCGACTTGCTCATGCCGATCGTCCCGTAGGCCGGCAGCGCCATGTGCGAGCCGTGGCTCGACAGGGCAATCACCTTGGCTCGCCCCTCGGTGCGCGTGAGCATGCCGGCCGCGGCCTGCACCAGGTACAGCAGCGCGCGGACGTTCGTGTTCATTGCCGCCTCGAAATGCCGCGCGTTCGTCTCCAGCAACGGCCGGAAGCCGCCGCTGGCGGCGTTGCTCACCAAGATGTCGAGCCGGCCGAAGCGTTCGCGCACGAACTCGGTCATCGCCCCGATGTCGTCGTGCTCGCTGACATCGGCCTTGACCGTGGCGGCGCGGCGACCCAGCTTCTGCACCTCGGCGGCAACTTCGGCCGCGGCGGACTGCGACGTGACATAGTTCACCACCACGTCGGCCCCGGCCTGCGCCAGCCGCAAGGCGCACGCCCGGCCAATGCCGCGCGAGCCGCCGGTCACCAATGCCACTTTTCCCGCCAGGTCGATCATCGGCACGCCTCTCGCAAAGTAGTCTCGCACGGCAAGCCATCGACGCCGTGCGCTGAATCGGTTTCGGCCACAACCGTCGTCGCTGGTTCAGCGCTCGGCTTGTCGCAGCGCTCGCGTATAAAACACTGGAACGCGTGTACGCGTTCCTCGCAGCAGCCCAGCACGCCGCGATTGCGGCTTGCCGACAGGCCACGTTGGATCGCCGGGTACAGGCGCATATCTTCCGACAAAATCTGCCGGGTGATTGCCGCGGCGATGCGTCCCCATCCCGCGGCCAGTGTTCGCTGCCAGCGGTGCCGCGCGTCGGCAAAGCAGCCGAACTGCCGCACCAGCCCCCGCGCCGTGGTCGGCGACGTTGGCAACACCGTTTGGCACAAGCTCAGCGTATCGGTGAACGTCAACAACAAGCTGGGGAACACGTGATGCAGCCAATAGTCGGTCGTCGGTTCGCCCCCCATCCACCGCACGAACGAACCTTCCAATCGTTGGAACACGGCGTCGAACCGCGAGTGGGGCGAGAATGGCAGCCGCGTGCCGAACGACGTGAAGCCCGCTTCAAGGCGGTGCCGGCTGCGCGCCTCGCTGGGGCTTTCCTTAAACGTCCCTGGATGAACTGCCGGTACATGATACGCTTCGGTCGAGTTCTCGATCGGAATCTTCCAGTTCACGGGATACTCGACGTCCCACGAGAGCGACTGCCGCGCCTCGTCGCCGAATCGCTCCTGGCAAACGTCGTAAAACTCGCCAAGCTGCGCGGCCAGCGACGGGCCATCCTCGGCCAACGACACGAACACAAGCTGCCCGCACCGCGCCACACGCCATGGCGATGCCTGTTCACCACGTCGATCATGTGGCGAGTAGCGCACGCGCAATTCATCACCCACCAATTGCACGCGCAGCGGATGGCCCAACAGCGTCAGATCGAGTGTTCCCTTCGCACCGCGCAGATCAGCCGTCGTGCCGACCAGGTGCCAGGCGTCGAGAAACACGTGGCGCAGTTCGCGCCGGTACTGCTCGGCCGACGAATAATCGGCCGGCTGGAGCACGTGCGGCAGGCGATGGTCGTGCAGGTACACGGGTCGATTGCCTGTCGTTAAGTGCTAATCCAGGCAATGCGGTAGTCGGTCGCCCGCAGCAGACCGCGGCCATCGCTGCCGGTGAGCACGAAATCGAACCGCGCGGTGCGCCCCTCGCGGCCACGGTAATCGACTTCGATCAGGCACGTTTCGCCAGGGGTCGCCGCATCGTACAGATCGATGCGTCCGAAACTCACCGGCAGGCTCGCCCCAGGTTGCACGTGCGACCAGGCCAGCAAGCCGGTGGCGTACAAGCACGCATCGAGCAGCGCACTGGGGACCGTCCAACCGATCACCAATCGCCGCACCCCAGCAAGCTCGACGAGCGCCGGGGCGGCAATCTTGCCCCACGCCTTGGGCCCATCGACCTTGATCTTGCGCAGGCGTTGCAGCGGCGGACCCAGGTAGAACTTCGCTCCACGAGCCGCATATTCAACATTCTGCCACGGACCATCGGGCATACCGCCGTGATGCACTGGCGCGGCCATGATGCTCCCGTCGCCGAACTCGACGGTCCCTTGCAGGAAAGCTCGGCCACGCTCGAGCAATCGGCCGTTGCGAGCCCGCACGTCGGCCAGCAGCCGGCAGCGGGCAAGCCCCGAAGGTTCGCGCTCGGCAATGATCTCGATCGTTTGTTGCTCGTCGCCGTGGAACCGCAACGCCGACAGCGCCTCGACATTCTCCAGTGCCGCGATCCTCGCCCCGGGCTTCAGCGCCGCGGCCGCCTCGCACAATAACTCCATGCCAATCACCACCGGCAACAGCGGACGATCTTCGAGCCGATGCTCGACCAGGAACGGCTCCGCGGCCGGATCGAGCGTCGCATGAACGCTCACCGCCGACTCGTCGAGCCGCTGGATTTCTTCGCCGAGCAGCGGAGCGCGTGGCATTGCCTGCGTGGCGGTGTCGACCAGCGTCTCGGCCGGAAAAAATGCCCGGTAATAGCGGTCGTCGGTGATGAGCACCTCTCCGTCGGGTGCAGCGGCTTCGATCTCCGCCACCAGATGCGCGAGCCCTTCGGCCGCGGGCATGAATTGCATGCCGATCAGTTCCAAGGCCAGCCGCGTCTCGGGCTTGGTGGCCATGCCGATGTCGCCCCAGGCGTGCCAGTGGAACGCCACGCTCGAACACTCGGGACGCTGGCGGCGGAACCAATCGATCTGCTTGGCGAGCATGTCGTTGGCGGCCGAGTAGTCGGTGTGTCCGTTGGCGCCGAAGCGTCCGCTGATCGAGCCGAAGGCGATGAACCACCGCAGCGGATCGTCGCGTGTCAGTTCCATTAAGGCAGCGGCGCCGTCGATCTTCGCCGCGAAGCACTTTTCCACTTTCTCGCGCTGCTTGCGATCGAACCGCGCATCCTTGCCGACACCGGCTCCGTGCAGGATGCCGTCGATCGGCCCATCGCTGCGGCGGATGCGATCGAGCGTCGCGGCCAGTTCGGCACGGTTCGCCACGTCGCAGGAATAGTAGGTCGCGTCGATCCCGGCCTCGGCCAGCTCGCGCAGCGTGCCGTCGATCTCGAGTTGTTTTTCCGTGTCCTGCCAGGCATCGACTGGACTGCAGCCGGCGGCGCGGGCCGCCTGCATGACCGACGCCTTGAGCCGCTTCAAGTCGTTGTCGGCCGCGCCGCGCCAATCGCGATCGAGCTGCGGCTCCGGCGCCGCGCCGATCAGGTGCAGCTTCAGCCCATAGCGCAGCGCCAGTTGCCGGGCCACGAACGCCGTGATGCCGCGAGCGCCGCCGGTGCAAACCCACGTGCCGCGCGGACGACCGACCGCGGCCGAGCCCGGCGCCGCCGGTTGGGCCACGGCACGCACCACCTGCCGCCGTGCGCCGCGATAGCCGATCTCCATGTCGTAGCTCGTGACGGCCAGCTCGCTGAACACCGCGTCGGCGACGTTCTCGATCGGCTCATCGCCGGCGGTATCGATCACCTTGATCGGCGTCGTACGGAAACCGTTCATCCAGCTTTCGATGACGATCGACTTGAGCAGACCGGCAATCGCACCGGACTCGACCGCGGTGATCTTGCCCGACAAGCCGAAGTCGCCGCCAAGCGTCGTGCATGCCACCAGGGTGGCGTCGCTCATCAGGCCTGCTTCACCGACGTGCTTCATCCAGCGCTGCGTGATGAAGTACGGCACCAGCACGCCGGCCGCGCGCCGCTCGTGCCAAGCTGCCTCGCCGAAGTTGGTTGCCGCCGCGGGGTCGTGCGGCGTGACAATAAATAGGTGCGGCGCCGCGCCAAGATCCCACAGGCGGTCGATCTCGGTGGCAGCTTGCTCGATGGCGTCGCCACCAGCATCGCCGACTGCCGAGCGAATGCGATGGACTGTGTTTCCCAAGCGTTCGATCCGCGCGGCGAGCAAATCGGCCAACTCGTTGTCGCCGACGATGATCGAGGCACCGCAGAACTCCGGCGGTCGCTGCTCGACGACACGCTGCGGAGCGTCGGCCATCTGCAGCACATACCGCGCGGCAACGGCCGCAGAGGCCGCTCGATCGCTCTGCGGTGGCTGATCGCTGTGTCGGTTGCGGTCGCCATCATGACCGTTTCGTCCGTGGCCGTGACCGTTTCGCTCGATGAACTGGCGCCCGACGATGTTCTCGAAATGCACCCCCGCCCCGGCCGCGACGCCGCGCAGCTCATCGAGTTCGACGGCGGTGAAATGCTGCGACCAATCGATCTCGGGATCGACGAGCTCCGTAGCCACATCGCCATTGCCAACGCTCGCCGTTCGTAGCCGCAGCGTGCGTCGCAGCTCGATCCGCTGTGCTCGGCCGCGGTCGAAACCAAGCTCATAGGCGGCGGTTCGGTCCGGTTCACGCTTTTCGCGAAAGCCGTTCGACTTCGCCACGACTGGCATCGCCGTAGGCGCCGTCGTACGCGAGGCGCCCGACTGCACCAAAAAGTTGAGCACATGGCGCAGCGTGGGGAAGTCGGCGAGCGAGATCTCGCCCGCCGCTGGCAAGACGAAATGCTCGCGCAGCTCGCCGAACAGTTGCGCCTTCTTGATACTGTCGATCCCCAGGTCAGCCTCGAGGTCGGCATCCAGCTCGACAATCTCTTGCGGGTAGCCGGTGTGCTCGACGACGAAGCCCACCAAGAACGTTTCCAGCTCGGCGTGGTTGCCGGCCGCCACTGGGGCATGGCCATTTGTCGACGGCGCGGCACCATTGCCGTTCGCCGAGGCCACCGCGTGATGGCCGTTGGTCGTCGCGGTGCTACTGCGCCGATTCCGCCGCGCTGCGGTGGCATCGAAATGCTCGACGCGAATCTGCGCGACCGGACCCACCGCCGCGACGCTTGCCGCGGCCTGCGTTTCCTTCGCCGCCAACGCGCCCCGGCATTCGGCAGCGGCGCGCACGCGGTCGAGTTGCTCGGCAGCATCGCGGCGCGGCCGGTCAACGGCGACCGCCGCTACGTCGCGCCCCGCAAGAATTTGCCGCACCAGGCGCGTAAGCACCTGATGCGGACCCGCCTCGATAAACAGGCTTACCCCTTCGTCGGCCAGCCGCTCGATCTGCCGGACGAATCGCACCGGCTCGGTCATCTGCGCGACCAGCTTCGCGCGAATCTCGTCGGGCTCGGCCATGTAGCGGCTGCCGACGCTGCTGAGCACCGGCACGCATGGCGGACCGATCTCGATCGACGCCAGCGCCGCGCTCAACGGCGCGCAGGTGCCTGCCATCATTGGAGTATGGAATGGCGCGGGGACCGCCAGTCGCACGGCATCGAAACCGGCAGCACGCAGAGCCGAGGTCATTTGTTCCGTCGCCGTTTCGACTCCGCCGAATACTGTTTGCGTCGGCGTGTTGAAGTTCGCCAGATGGATTGTGATGCCGTGCTCCGTCGCCAGCCGCACGATCGTATCCGGCGGAGCGTTGGTCGAGACGAGCGCTCCACGAGCATCGGCCGCGACAATCGCATCGCTGCGAGCGCGGGTGCCGCGCGCCGCCTCGGTAAGCGTCCATGATCCACTGGCCACCAGTGCAGCGAATTCGCCGAAGCTGTGGCCGCTGACGACATCGGCATCGATGCCCAATCCCACGATCGCGGCCGCGGCAAGCGTGTCGGCCAGCAGCACCGCCAGTTGCGTGATCCACGGGTCGCTGCCGAGGCCGGCATTGTCGCCCCAGGCCAACTCGGCAAAGGTCGGATAGCCGAGTTGCCGCATCGCGGCGTTCGACTCCTCGAGTGCTGCCGCAGCCGCAGACGATACGCTCGTCAGATCGCGCAGCATGCCTTGATACTGCGATCCTTGTCCGGGAAACAGTAGCGCGACGCGCGGCCGACGCGAGCCGACCGTTCCGAAATAGATGCCCTGTTCTTCGAGCGCAGATCGCTGCTCAGGCTGCAGTCCGCTTGCGGCCTCACGAGCCATGCGCAGCTTTTGTTCGAGCTTCGAGCGATCGCCAATCACGATTGCCAGCCGTGAACGATCGGTCTGTGTGAACTGCCGCCGCTCGGCGGTTGCCAGCGCCGCGGCCGGTTGTGCGCAGGCCAGCGTTAGTTGGCGATGCAGTTCTTCAGGCGTCGGCGCGCCGAAGCGTACGATGCTCGATACCACCGGTGAAACGACGTTGATGACGGCCGTTGGCTTAGACGAGGACGGCGGCGCCACGATCGCATGATACGCCAGCCCGCTGTTGCTTTGCGCCGTCACCGCGATGGCTGCATCCGTGGCTGCGGCCGTGGTCGGCGTAGTGCCGTGCTCGAAGATCAGCGACGCCTTTAACACTGACGCCAGGCCATGTGCCGCTTGCGTGTGGCCGATCTGCGCGGCAAGCGATCCCGCTGGCGGCGTCGAGCGGTGCATCCCAGCGCCGTAGACCGCGTCGAGCGCGGCACGCTCCGGCACGTCGAACGCCGCGGCGCCGAAGCCTCCTTCGACAAGCGTCACGCGCTCGGCCGCCGTGGAACCGGCCGCATGGCAGCGATTGATCGCGGTAACGATCGTCTTTTCTGTCGCCGCTGGCGAAGCGGCGGCGCCGATGCCGTCGATCACGGCCAGCACGCGATCGCCGTCGCGCTGGGCGTCGGCCAGTCGCTTGAGCAGCAGCATCGCTACGCCCTCGCCCGGAACGAACCCGTCGGCCGATGACGCAAACGGTGCGGCGGGACTAGTCGACAACAGTCCTTGCAATGCCAAGTGCTCGTACGTTGGCAGGTCCATCGAGCGCTGCGCGCCGGCGCAGAGCACCATGTCGCACGAGCCGCTGGCCAGCAAGTCCGCAGCCGCCGCCAACGCCGCCAGCGACGAGGCCGCGCCGGCATCGATGGCCATCGCGCCCCCCATCCAGTCGTACGTTTTGCTGATGCGCGAGGCGAGCGTGCTGCTGGTAAAGCTGCCCGATTCGTCGAACAGCGCGGGACGCCGCTCCAGAAAATGCGCTTCGAAGGCGTCGAGCGCCTCGCCGATCCGTTGGCGATCGAATCCTTGCCGAGCGAGCACACGAGCCACCGAGCGGCGGAACTCGGGCAGGTGCAGCGCGACTTGCAGTTGGTTGCAAAAATCGCCGCCGAACACCGTGCCGACCACGATCGCGGCGCGCCGACGATCGAACGGCTTGCGATCGTAGCCCGACTCGGCAATGGCCTGATCGGCCGCGTCGAGCAGCATGAATTGCAATGGATTCGTCGTGGCGACTTGCTTGGGCGGAATCTTGTGCCGCATCCAATCGTAGACAAACTCGCGAATGAACCCGCCGAGGCGCGTTGGCGTCGTCCAGCGACCGTCGGCCGTGGAAGACGAGGATCGGGGCTTGCCGGCCGCCGGGTGCCAACGTTCCGCCGGCGCTTCGCTCAATCCCGAAACGCCCGAGGCGAGCAAGCGCTGGAACTCGGCGACATTGCGTGCCGCCGGAAGCACCGCCCCACGGCCGATCACGGCGACCGCCAGGTCGGTGGCTTCGCGAGGTTGAACGTTCGGCGCGGTCGGCGCCGCACCCGCAGCGCGAAACTGCTCGATGACCACATGGACGTTCAAGCCTCCGATGCCGAAGGCGTTGACCGCGGCGGTGCGGCCATGCGAATCGGTCGGCTCCGGCCAGGGCGACGGTTCGGTCGCCACGCGCAGCGGCACGCGCTGCCAGTCGACCGACTTATTCAACTGACGGACATTGATCGTGGGCGGCATCACCCCTTCGCGCATCGCCAGCACGACTTTCAATAGCCCGGCCAGGCCGGCGGTTTCGAGCGTGTGACCGAAGTTCGATTTTACGCTGCCGATCGGCAATCGGGTGCCGGCCGGGAGCACATCGGCAAAAAACTCGGCGAGCGCTTCGATCTCGGTGGCGTCGCCCAACTGGGTGCTCGTGGCGTGCGTTTCGATGTACTGCACGCGGCGCGGGTCGGCCGCGGGACCATAGGCACGCCGGACCGCCTCGAGCTGGCCGGCGGCACGCGGCGCCCAGAGGCTGCGACCTCGGCCGTCGGTCGACATGCCGATGCCGCGGATCACGGCGTGCACGGTATCGCCGTCAGCCAGCGCCCGATCGAGCGTCTTCACCAGCACGGCCACGTAGCCTTCGGAACTGACCAGGCCATCGGCGTCGGCATCGAACGGGCGCGACGCGGTGGCGCTGCACGACTGCGCCTGCGAGAAAAGGACGAGGCTGGTCGCTTTGTTGAACGAAGCGCCGCCGACGATCGCCATGTCGATCGTGCCGCGGTCCAGGGCCATCGCTGCCAGCTTCAATGCCGCCAGCGACGAGGCGCACGCGGCGTCGATCGCCATGTGCGGCCCTTCGAGCGCGAAGGCACGCGCGATCAGGCTGGCCGCGGCGCTGGCTTCGAGATCGGGTCCGCCGGCGGCGTTGCGCGATGGATACTCCCGATGGATACAATCGACGATTTCGCCCAGCACGGTGTCTTGCTGCTCCGTGGGGAGCGAGGCAATCGCGTCGGCCGACCGGAGGAACTCGACCGTTTCCGAGGCAAGCGTCGAATAGATCAGATCGCCGGCAAGCGGGCTGCCTCCCGAATGGCCGACGTAGACGCCCGTGTTGCGTAGCGGCAGAGCGAACGGGTCGAGGCCGGCATGCCGACACGCCTGGGCAGCGATTTCACACAAGTTTAGATGACAAGCATCGGCCGATTGCCGCAGCGCCTCAGGCAAGGGGCACACGGCTGCATCGAACGGACGATCGGAAACGATGGCGCCGATGGTCGAATACGTCTTGCCGTGCACGCCACGTCGAGGGTCGTAATATAGCGAGCGATCGAGCCGATCGGGCGGCAGTTCGCCGACCGCGCTGTCGCCTTGGCTGAGCAGTTGCCAGTAGGCGTCGAGCCCGTCGCCGCCGGGAAGGCGGCAGGCCATGCCGATGATGGCCAGCGGAGTTTGCCGCGGCATGTCGCTCATCGCAGGGCCTCGAGCGAAGCGAGGGAACTCGACTCGGCGTGGCTGGCGGTGATCGTGGGCGCCGGCTGCTCGCGGGCTGGTGCGTTGCGCCGCGTGGCGAGATCGGCAACCACGCTTTGCAGTGCCCGCAACGCCTGCTCGTAATCGTCGCCGACCAGCAGCACGCGCCCAGTACGCAGGGTGACGAGCAGCTCTAGTTCGCCGCGCAACAGCGCGTCGAGCGTTTCGGCTAGCAAGTACGCAGCCAGCCCGTCATCCTGCATCCCGCGATCGATCGTCCAGCGGCCGCGAGCATCGAGCCCCAGTTGCCATTGGCCGCCGCCGGGACCGTCGACGATCAGTTCCAGCGATCCGGCATCAGCCGCTGAGGCCGCTTCGCCGCGTAGCGATTCCAAGCATGCTTCCACGTCGAAGTCGACCGTCACTGGCCGCTCGCGTGGCCAGCCGAAGTTGGCATCGAGCGCCCACAACGCCAGGCGTGTCAACAGCGGTTGATCGAGGCGCGGACATGGCAGATGCGCCGCGGCGGCGCGAGTATTCGTGGCGTCAAACACTGCGTCGTCGCGCAAGTATGCACGATACACGTCCATGTGCTGCCGAAACGCATCGTCGCCGGCAACGTCGCTACTGGCAGGCGCGGCAGCAATCGGGGCCTTGGCACGAGCGGCAATCGCCTCGCTGATCGCGGCCACGATGGTCGCCGCCGAAACGTTCTCGGGATTGGTGAGATGGTAAGTGCGGTCATGAGCCGCCGGAGTTTGGACGAGATGCGTGATCACGGCCGACACCCAGTCGACCGGCACCAGGTTCTTCCCCTCGCTACCGTCGAGGCCGAGCTGATCGAGATACGGGATGCGCGGCTGGCCGGTGGCACGCAGCTCGGCCGCGGCAAGTTGCAGCGGAGCGTAAAAGCCGTGGAACGTTGACGTATACCCAGAGCGCGAGTTGCCGACGATGATCGACGGCCGATAGATGGTCGTCGAGCGCAGCCAATCGGCTTCGCGCACCAAGCGCTCGGCGGCGAGCTTGCTGCGCTCGTAGTCGTTGCCGAGCGTTTGACCGACATCCGATTCTTCTTCCAGCACTCGGCCGGTGCGCTGTCCGCAGACGTAAGCGGTCGACACATGATGGAACTCGCGCAGACCTGCGATGCGGCACAGGTCGAGCAGCGCGGCGGTGCCGACGACGTTCGTGCGCCACGGTTCGCCGTCGGCACCATCGGCGTAGAACGTGATGCTCGCGGCGCTGTGGATCACGGCCGAACAATTCTCGGCGATCCAGCACCGATCGTCATCCGTCAGGCCGAGCAGCGGTCGATGCAAGTCGGCCTCGAGCACAACTGGGCGCGGCAAGGCACTGAGACGGTCGGCTTCGGCGCGGGCCAGGACGGTTTCGATGCGCTGGCGGGCGGAGGCCAATCGGTCGCCGCGTACCAGCACAGCCAGGGGCGTACCGGCAGCGAGCAGATCGCACATCAGGTGCGATCCCAACAAACCCGTGCCGCCGGAAAGTAAGTAATATCGCATGCTCGCTGGCTGGGACCGGACGCTGCCGCCCCGCGGTCCCTTTAAAAGATTGGTCGTCCCGGCTTGTTCAGGGCCGGGGGAATTCGTCCATGGCGCGCGAGTCGGCGATGCAGGCAACGGCCCCGGACTGTGCGTCGTCGAACTAGCTGTTGACACTTCTGCCCTGCGGCGTGACGACGATGGTTCGCGGCCCTTGCGCGGGTCGTACCCTGTCTCCCTAGCTTGATTCGGTGATGTTCGAGGTCAATGCACTGTTTGGCGGGATAACGGGCGGCGACACGCTGGCAACGAACGATTATGCCGGATACGCCGACGCTCGGGAACAGCCTGACGTGCTATGGCAGCTCTTTCTCGTCGAGCGAACTGGTAATTTTGCCGTCGATCATGGCATCGAGCACTTCGTTGACGTTGTCGAATACGTCGCCGGCGATGCCCTGCGATGTCAGATATCGATCGAGATCGCCGCGCGTGAAGCTGGTTTTCGCTTTGACCGTGGTGCGACGCGTGACGCTGGCCGAGGGGTAAAGATTGGCGTATTTGAATTCCGTGAATACGATCGAGCCGCGGATGCTGCAATCGGTGGGCCGCGCTGGCGGGAAGCAGGGCCGCAGGTAGTGCCATTGCCGGCGCTGCTCGGTGGTGGCGAAAGCGTGCAGCTCGAGCGATTCCTTGCGATCGTCGGTCGCCCGCGCGCGCACGAACGCCAATTCGTAGCTCGGATGGCTGCGGGCACTGCCCAGACCGAGCTGATCGTCGAACAGATTGTTCTTATGCACAATCACCAACGTGCGGAGCGATGCGGGCGTCAGGCCGGTGCGCGACTTCGTGAGCAACCCCAAGCTGCGCATGTCGCGCACCGCGGCGCTAACGATTTCGTTGAACTCTTGCGTGAGCTTCGGACCGCGATAGCGCGCCACAAGCGCCATGGGGCGGTGGTGCAAGTACAACTCGCGCGTCTCAAGATCGCGCTGCACCTGCACCTGAACCGAAACGTAATGTTCGTCGAGGTAATCGAGGATCAAACTGCGGCTTAACGTGGGCAGATTGTTCTGATCGCGCTGCTGCATATCGAGCCCCACCGAGAGCACGTGCCGCCGCGACGTGGGGATCGGCAGCCCGCCGGACTCAACAGCGCGGCTGCTGAGAAACGGCATGAAGCTCGTGATTTCCAGCGGTTCGTCGGTGTCGATCTGCTCGCAGGCATTGCCCGAGGCTTGCGAAAACGCCGCAGCCAACTCGCTTTCGGTGCGCGGCACGAACCGCAGCAGCTTCACCGGCGGCGGCGTCCAATCGGTCAGCGCTAAGCGTGCGTCGCAGGCGGCCAGTAAGAAACTAGCCGATAGCAGCCATGCGAATCGAGAACAGCAGCACCACGCGCGCCAAGACATGACACAAACTCCTTCACCAGCGCACATCCCGGCGCGAATCGAAGCGTTGGGACATTATGATTCACCGCGTCGTCGCTGTCTATGATTTCGCGGTTGTTTGGCGCAGCGATTTTCGAGTTTGTTTCTTTAGGAATCGATTACTCTTTAAGAGAGTCGTCGCATCAGCTTGTTCGAGGGTAGAGATTAGTTCGTCCTTGCGACGCACTGCGAAGCGGACTATTATCGGCTGCGGTTCTTTGATCGGTACGAGCGCTTTCGAGCGCGACGGTCGACAAGGAACCGCGCATTTGTCTTCGGCGCGCGCTGGCGCCGTCGCAGTGCAACTCACTGCAGGATGCCGTGAAGCGTTTTCGGGGCCGGCTGTGTCCCGGGCCCGGTCGTCCAGACGCGTTCGAGGCGCCGAGCAGTTGTGGTCGGAAGACCGCCGCTGCATTCGGCCACCACCCATCCTGTTCCGCAGGTAGCCGCGACCAGATGTCCGCCCTTTGGCTGGTTTGTTGTGTCGCGCTCGGCGCGATCGTCGTTCGCAGCGCGTGGAAGCGTGGGCCGCGCTATGCGCTCGGCTGCGCGATGGCATGGTCGGTGCTTGTGCCGGTGTGGGTCGAGTGGCGCATCGGTGCGCTGCCGATCGACGTGCGGATTGTGACGTGCATCATCGGGCTTTCGGCGTATTGCCTGCATCCCAGCGTGCGCTTGCGCAGCCGGTTGGTTGGGGCCGATTGGGCGCTGATCGCCCTGGGCGTGGTGCACCTGGTTTCAGACGCAAAAAACTCTGGTTTTCGCTTCTCCGATGTGTTGCGCATCTACGGCGAATGGGCCGTGCCGTACCTCACCGGACGGCTGGCCGTGCAGTCGTTTCCCGATGCACGCGCGTTGGTGCCGGTGATGAGCGGCGTGTGCGTGGCGTTGGCCGTCTGGGCGGCGACGGAATCGATCGCCGGCGTGAACCCCGCGAACGCGGTGTTCGGCGCGCGGCCGCGCGATCTCACGCCGATGATCGACACGCGGCTGGGATTGAAGCGCGCGGAAGGGCCGACGCGCAATGCGATTTACCTGGGCATGTTGTTCGTGATGCTGCTGCCGTGGACGGTGTATGGCGCGACATTGGCGCTCTCCGGCGCTGCGCGGGTGTGGCTGCTTGCAGCGCCGATTGTGGCGCTGGTGGGTCTGTTTTGCACCGTGTCGCGCAGTGCGTTCTTAGCTTGTATTGTGTCGCTATATCTGACGGCCTTGTTACGCTGGAGACGGGCGCGATGGTCGCTGCTGGCTGCGGCGGCGCTGGTCGTCGCCGGAGTAATGTGGCAGCGTGAAGCGGTCATCGACGCGCTGCACCGCTGGGCAGGGGACGACCAGGGCAAATTGGTGACGATCGACGGCAAGAAAGTTGCATACAGCGGCACTGTGCATCGATTGATGCTGCCGTCGCTGTATCGCAATGCGATGGCGAAAGCAGGATGGCTGGGTTTCGGAACCGATTTGACGAGCACCTTTCCGTTGAAGATTGGCGTTGGCGACAAAAGCTCCGCGCCCAGCTCGATTTTGAAATTCGTGGACAACGCCTTCATCCTGTTGCAGCTGCGGTTCGGATACCTCGGCGTTGCGTGTTTCTGCCTGTTTCTGGCGAGCACCGCTTGGTACATGGGGCGGGCTGCGACACGATTTGCCGGGCCGGATGGGTTGTTTTGCGGCCTGCTTTGTGGAGTGATCGTCGGTGTGGCCGTGGCCTTGCTAACGGTTTGGCTGCCGCAAGATTTTGGATTTTGGCTGATCTGCACTGCTGGCATCGCAACGGGGCTGGAAGTGTTTTTTCGCGATGCCGAAGCGGCAACCGCACAAGGGGCGCTGGTACGAGCGTAGACGCAATGTGATTCCACGGCCGTGTGTCGGTGCCCAATTATTGGGCCATGAACGTCGAGAGTTTAATCAACTGTGAACTGTTTTCGGATGAAATCTGACTTGGGAGCGATTCTTGCTAAGGCGCCCTGCGGACCTTTTCACGGCGGATGAAATTTTGTCCAACGGAGTTCTGAACGTATGTCGATCGTAGAAGCAAAACCACTGCACACTCGATCCCGGCGATCGAGTCATGCCTCGGGTTCACCAGGCATTTCCATCGCGGCGCTCTCGGCCCCCGAGCGCAGCTTGCGTTGTGACATGCGCTACATGTTTGCCACCGTGTTAACCAGCGCTCCCCTGTTGATCGCGGATTTTGCGTCGCTGGCCTTGGCGCTGTGGGCTGCTCACAGTTTGCAAGCGGATGTGATGTCGATCGCGTCGCCTGTCGATTTGGCGCTCGGTGGCGCCGCCGCGGCGGCCATGTTCGCGATCTATTTGGCGTTCGGCTTGTATCCGGGCGTCGGGCTTAGCGCCGTCGCCGAAGTGCGGCAAACCTGGCTGGCAACGACTTCGATGATTGCGGTGCTCGTCGCGGCAGCCTTGGGATTCGACGCTGAGCAAGGCTCGCTGACGTCGAATGAAGAGCTGACGCTGCTCATCGCTTGGCCGGTGTTGCTCGCTGCTGTGCCCATTGGCCGGCGGCTGATGCGGCGGCTGGTCGCTCGGCAGCCGTGGTGGGGCTACGGAGTGATTGTTTTTGGCGGCGGCCGCGAAGGGGCCAGCATTTACCATCGGTTGATGCTGCACCGCGAACAGGGGCTGCGACCGCTGGGCGTGATCGACGACTTGTCGGAGCATTGGCGCGACAGCTTCGTCGAACCAGCATGGTACCTGGGACCGTTCGAATCGACCGAATCGATCGCCAAACGCCGCGGTGCCTTCTGGGGCGTGGTGGCGATGTCGACGCGGCCGGCCGAAGACATCCGGCGCTGTGTCGACCGGTGTGCTCGCACGATCCACCACATGGTGGTGCTGCCCGACAGCACCAGACTTCCCCACGGCCGCGCTTGGGAATCGGCGCACGACTGCGCTGGTGTATCGGGGCTGCGGCTCGACGACTGGTTCCTCGCCCCCGTTCCGCGGATCGTGAAGCGTTCGATCGATTTGGCAATCACGCTGCTGGTGGGCGCGGCGGTGTTGCCGCTGCTGCTGTTGATTGCCGTGGCGATCAAGTGCACGTCGCGCGGTCCAGTGCTGTACAGCCAGATGCGCGTCGGCCGTGGTGGCAAGCCGTTCAAAATCTGGAAGTTTCGCAGCATGGTGGTCGATGCCGACGAGCGGTTGGCACAATGCCTGCGCCGCGACCCTCGTCTGCGCGAAGAATGGAACACGAAGCAAAAGCTGACCTACGATCCGCGCATTACGCTCGTTGGACGCTTATTGCGCAAGACCAGTCTCGACGAGTTGCCGCAGTTGTGGAACGTGCTCGTCGGCAACATGAGCCTGGTGGGACCGCGGCCGATCCTCGAGTGTCAGATGGGCGAGTACGCCGAGTACCTGCCGTTCTACACTCGCGTGCGTCCCGGGATCACCGGCATCTGGCAGATTTCTGGCCGTAACAAAACGACCTTCGCCGAGCGCATCCGTCTCGATGCCGAGTACGCACGCGTGTGGTCCCCCTGGCTCGACCTGTACATCCTGGTGCGCACGCTCAGCGTGGTGCTCCGCTGCGAAGGGGCGTGCTAGAGGTCTGGGAGTGGCCAGGTCGAAGACCTGCTTCCGTGGGATCGATGGGTTGAACGACCAGTCGAAGTCGTCCAGCGCCTTCTCCCGGAACTGGGCGACCTTCACACGCCGATCGATCAGTCGTTGGTTGCGCACCAACAGTTCGTCCTGCAGGATCAGCTCCAGGAACTCGGCGTGGCTGAGCTGGTGGCCTGCGGCTTCGTGCAGGCGTACATCGAGGGTTTCGGCCAGCCCCGACAGGCGAAGTTGGCGCAGGGAAGAGTGTAAACGATCGTTCATGGTGCACGCTCCTGGTGAGGGGAACTGCGAACTACGATCGAATCGTCCGGCGAAACAGAAGCAGGCTCTGCTGAGGAGCAACCTGCCGAGGGATAGCCGGACAGCAAATCGTAACATGCCAGTAGCGTTCCTGTAGACAAGGCTTCGGCAACGGCTTTCTGGGGCTCGTCCGTCTCCTCGAATGACGCTCGTGAAGGCGACCGAGCGCTTGTTGCTGCGAAGCGAATCCGTCAGCGAGAGGCTTCGCTGGTGACCGAAGGATTCATTTGGACATTCGGGTGGGGCAGGCGCTCTGGCCCGCTCCACAGGCCAATACCGTATCGCGGCGCCAACTATCAGCAAGCTAACGTCGCGCAAGAGCCGGCGATAGCTCCATGCCGAATCCGAACCGCGCGAAAACGCGACGGAATCGTTATGACGCAAAAGCCGCGAGAATCAAGGTTCGGCGCCGGGGGTCTCCAGGTCGTTGTCGGCCGTGGTGACCTACGCCCGAGTGCTCGAGCCTGTCCCTTGGGCGCCTTAAACACCGACGGAGGAGTACCTTGGATGGTCGCTCGGTTGAGTGGCCAAAGCCAAAAAATGCGAACCGAAATCAGCGCGAGCTGATTAAGATTGAGAAGGCCATCTGACGACGCCAAGGTCGCTCCGCGGGTATCGCAAGTCAAGCTGAAGCGGGCAAATCAACCAGAACGAAGGGCGATGCCCTCGAACACTCGGACGGTGTTGATCGTCGACGACTCGGCCACCATGCGCAAGATGGTGGCCGCGACCTTGCGCCCGATCAAAAACGTGCAACCTATCGAAGCGGCCAACGGGCTGGAAGCGATCGAACGGCTCGCGCTGATGAAGGTCGATCTGCTGGTGCTCGATCTGAACATGCCTGAAATGCATGGGTTGGAGGTGGTCGCATTCGTTCGGCAGCACCAGGCGTTCCGCGAGATTCCGATCATCGTGCTCACCACGCGCAGCGACGAAGCGAGCACCCAGGCCGTCCTCGCTGCCGGGGCGTCCGTCTACCTGAACAAGCCGTTCGACCCGGCTACCTTGGCCCAGCACGCCCGCCGGCTGCTGAACGTGCCATGATGTCTCGTCCCGCGCCGGAGCCGGCCGGCGATCTGCCCGACTTCACCAAGTTTCTCGACGACTACTACGTCGAGTGCGAGGAGCATCTCGCCGTCGCGCGCAGGAACGTGCTTGCGATCGAGCAGTTTGTCGATCGCCCGAAGGTCGATCGCGGCCTGCTCGACGAGCTGTTCCGCAGCTTTCACTCGCTGAAGGGGTTGTCGGCGATGGTGAGCGTACACGAGGTAGAGCAAGTCGCTCACCAGCTCGAAAGCTATCTGGGCGTGTTGCGCAAAGGCGAAGTGCGGCTTAGCTCCGCGGGGCTCGACTCGATCGTCGCTGGCGTGTTTGCCATCGAGCAGGTTCTGACCGCCAAACGCGGCAATCAACCCTTGCCCGACGTCACCGCGTTGCTCGATCGGTTACGCTTGGTCTTGCCGTCGGCCGCGCCCAGTTTGCCTGCTGCGCCTGCTTTGCCTGCCGCGGCTCCTCCGCCTGCCGCAGCTCCAACGACTCAGGAACCGCAGCTTGCTGCAAAACTTGTCTCGGGCGGCCGGGCATGGAGCGTGCGCTTCGTCCCCTCGGCAGCATCGGCCCAGCGCGGAATCGACGTGAATACGGTGCGGCGGCAGTTGCAGGAGCTCGGCGAATTGGTGCGCGCCGAGCCACGCATCGAACCGGGTGGCCAGATCGCCTTTCATTTCGTGCTGGTCACGGCTGGCGGCGAAACGCTGTCATTGCCCGCCGAGAGCGGGTTATCGGCAGAGCCTTACGCCGGCGAGGACATCGATTCGGCAGCCCCACGCGATCTCGAGCCCGACCAGCTTTCCGAGCCGGCGACTATCGCGCCTTCGATCGAGTTGCCTCCAGCGCACGAAAACCCGGCGACGCAACTTGTGCCGACGAATCTCGTGCGCGTCGACCTTGGGCATCTCGACGAGCTGATGCGGATGGTCGGCGAACTGGTGCTCAGCCGCGCGCGGTTGGAAAGCGTGCTGCATCGGCTGAATGGCTCAGTGCCGGCCGTCGAGCGCCGGTTGCTCGGAGAGATCAACCAGGCGATCGAGCACCAACTGCGCGACTTACGCGAGGGCGTAATGCGCGTGCGGATGGTGCCGATTCGCGAAGTGTTTGCCCGAATGCAGTTCGTGATGCGCGACCTGGTGCGCGAGCAGCGCAAGCGCGCCGTGCTGCATCTGACCGGCGAGGAAACGCAGATCGACAAGTTCATCGTCGAACGGATGATGGACCCGTTACTGCACCTGGTGCGAAACGCGGTCAGCCACGGTCTCGAACAACCAGACGAACGGATTGCGGCGGGCAAGCCGCCCGAGGCCACAACTTCCTGCTCCCGATGCCGCCGACCGTGCCGCATACCGATTTGATGAACATGCAACAGACGGCGCGCCTGACGCCGCTGATGGAGCATGACGCGGTCTGCGGCACGTTGACGCTCATCGAGGACGTAACCGAACGGATCGCCGCCGAGGAAGAACTGCGTAAGCAGGCGGAACGCTTGGAAGAGGCCAATCGGCACAAGGACGAATTCCTGGCCATGCTCGCCCACGAACTGCGAAACCCCTTGGCGCCAATCCGCAACGGCATTCGCCTGCTGGGGCTCGTCGAGGCCCGGACCCCCGAGGCCGTGCAGACGCGCGAGATGATGGAGCGCCAGGTGAGCCACATGGCACGGCTGGTCGACGACCTGCTCGACGTCTCGCGGATTGCCCGCGGCAAAGTGCGCCTGCGCCGGGAGCTTTGCGATCTGAATGCCATCGTTCGCAACGTGCTCGACGATTACCATGCGATCGTCGAGCAAAACGGCTTCCGTTTGACGACTCGGGTCGGCACCGAAGCGTGCATGATTCGCGGCGACAGCGTGCGGCTGGCGCAAATTCTGGCAAACTTGCTGCACAACGCCACGAAGTTCACCAATCCCGGCGGCGAGATCACTGTCGTCAGCGAATTGGATCGCAATGCCCAGACGGTCACCGTGCGCGTTTCCGACACAGGCATTGGCATGAGCCGCGAGACGCTGTCGAGAATCTTCGATCCGTTCAGCCAGGCCGACAGCAGCCTCGACCGCAACAAAGGGGGCTTAGGCTTGGGCTTGTCGCTGGCTAAGGGATTGGCGGATTTGCATGGCGGACGCATTGAGGCGTTCAGCGAAGGGCTTAATCGCGGCTCGACGTTCACGCTTCAATTCCCGCTGATCGACGGAGCACCGGCCGCTTCATCGTCCCAGCCGCCCGCAGAGAAGTTAGCGTCACGGCCGACCCGGATTCTGGTGATCGAAGATAATCGCGATACTGCGTCAACGATCAAGGCACTGCTCAACTATCAGGGTTACGAGGTCCAATGGGCTGCCACGGGGCCCCCACGGCGTCGAGCTCGCCCGTCAGTTTCAACCGGACGTCGTGCTGTGCGATATCGGACTGCCCGGCATGAACGGTTATGAAGTGGCTCGCGTTCTGCGAGCCGATCAATCCCTGGAACAGGCGTATCTCGTCGCGCAAAGCGGATACGGTCAGGACGAAGATCGCCGCAAGTCGCAAGACGCCGGTTTCGACCTGCACCTGATCAAGCCGGTCGATTTTGGCGAACTGCAGCGCGTGCTGGAAAACCTCTGGGCAAACCAAACGGCCCATCGATAACGTCGCCAGAACCTTCCGCGAGCGACTGGTTCTTGCGTCGCCTCACCATTTGGTCGGGAGGGCCTGGTCGATTATGGCCGGCTGCTCATTTTCAGACGGCGGAATTCCAGGGCGCCTGCCTTCTCGCCTTCTGGGCCGCCCGAGTCCCCGCCTAGGCCGAATGCGAGCTTTTGCTCGGCGATGCAGTCGTGCGTGGCATGGATTGTCTGATCGTCGACGGCGGCGGTCATCTGCGAGCCTTCAAACTGGATGCGTGCGTGGTGCCAATCTCCCACCGCCAGCCGGGCCGGCTCCTTGAGCAGTTCGACGGTCTGACCTTTCGCCGGATGCGCGAGAACCCGAATCTGGTCTTTCCCCAGGACGAGGTGGACGATGTGGCCGCGCTCTTGATCGCCGTTGAAGATGATGCCGGCAAAAGTCGCTCGCCCTTCCAGCCGGAAGTCGCATTCGATGATCCCGTTGCGCAGCGGAAACTTCCGCATCTTGACCGGCCCGTGCCGTCGCGGACCCGACTCGCAGCCGCGGAGCACGCCCCCCTTACTGGTCCACGTTCCCAGCCCCCAGAACCAGTCGGCGGATAGTTCGCCGTTGAAGGTTTCCTCCACGGTTGTTGGTTCTTGTGCGCGACCAAAGCCGGGCAATAAGGCGGCAATCAGCGCGAGCGCTATCGTTGATCTCATGTCGGATTCGCGAAGGTGGGCAATCGCTTGTCAGGCAGGGGTTAGCCAAAGTCGCGATCTTGGCAGCAAGCGGGGCGACGGCACCCGCAAGTCGCTGCCGTGATCAGATCGCGAATCCGCCAACCGAACCATCGTGGGGAGCCGGGTTCGGAGCAGGCTTCGCCCTGGCAAAGACCATCCTAACACCGCCGCGCCACGTATACAGCAAGACCTCGTGGAAACAGGATGTTTTGCAACTCCCCGGCCGATCCGCGCGACGATCAAGATCAACCAAGACGCGCAGGCGGCAATGATCGTGCTCTGCGTTCTCTGCGCTGCTAGTTCGATCGGTCCGGTTGGTCCGTGGAATCACGGCATCGATCGATTCTTCACCCGGCCTTGTCAATAATGACGATAATACCCGAAGCAGCTCACGTTCACACGACCGCTCCGTCCAAAAGGACATCGATTCCATGGGCGTCATGACCCGAAAGTCCGGCGAGAATTTCATCATCACGTCGGATCGCGTTTCGGGCGAAGCCCCGACGAACAGTGCGCCCAAGAAACGGGCGACGGAGACGTATCTCGTCTGGACCGGCAACGGATGGTCTGATCGGGCAACCGAGGCCAAGATCTTTTCCGACCTCGATGGAGCCGACGACTACGTGCGCTCGCACTATACCGAAGTAATGGGGCAGATGAAGCGGTGATGTAGCGCGGACGCTCGCCTACCGCGCCATTCATTCGTCGGCTTCGCCGCATTGTCGTAGCGCCACCTCTGCTGGATACATGGCCAGCCGCGATTTGCCCCAGCGCGCCGCAAAACACAGTTAAAAAGCGACTAGGTTTTCCGGGCCCTGGACTCATCGAACGTGGGGCTGCGCCCAACGGAGGATTGCTACGACGTTTGCGACCGGGGATCATCGGCTTGCGGCGGCTGCCGCTCGGGATCTAGCAATGAGCAGTGCAAATAAGAGGCCGCCAACGGCATGTCGGTTGCTGGTGCAAAAAAACCGCCAACCATCCCGTCCCTGTTTGTCGATGCACGACACCAATCACAACCGCTTTGCCGCTACGTCGAGCCGCACCGACGATGGCTTCGTCCATGTGCGCGGAGCGCGCGAACACAACCTGAAGAACGTCGACCTGAAGATTCCGCGGCACGCGCTGGTGGTATTCACAGGCGTTTCCGGCTCGGGAAAGTCGTCGCTGGCGTTCGGCACGCTGTTCGCCGAGGCGCAGCGGAGGTACCTGGAATCGGTGGCGCCCTACGCGCGGCGGCTGTTTCATCAGCTCGGCACGCCGCAAGTCGACGAGATCGACGGCTTGCCACCGGCCATCGCCTTGCAGCAGCAGCGCGGCACGCCGACGACGCGCTCCAGCGTCGGCAGCGTAACCACGCTGTCGAACCTGCTGCGGATGCTCTTTTCCCGTGCCGGCACCTATCCCGTGCGGCAACCACATCTCGATGCCGAGGCGTTCTCTCCGAACACGCCCGCCGGCGCCTGCCCGCGGTGCCATGGCTTGGGGCGCATTTACGATGCCACCGAGCGATCGATGGTGCCCGACGACTCGCTCACGATCCGCGAGCGCGCGATTGCCGCCTGGCCCACGGCCTGGCATGGCCAGAACCTGCGCGACATCGTGACGACGCTCGGCTACGACATCGATACTCCCTGGCGCGAACTGCCGAAGAACGACCGCGACTGGCTCTTGTTTACCGACGAGCAGCCAGTGGTGCCGGTCTACGCCGGTTGGGATCGCGACGAGGTGCGTCGGGCGATCAAGCGCAAGGAAGAACCGAGCTACATGGGCACGTTCACCGGCGCTCGGAAGTACGTGCTCGAGACATTCGCCAAGACCGAAAGCGCCTCGATGAAGAAGCGCGTGGCACAGTACATGGTGAGCTGCGCCTGCCCGATGTGCGAAGGCCAGCGACTGCGCCGCGAAGCGCTCTCGGTGACGTTCGCCGGGCAAAACATCGCCGAAGTGTCACGGCTACCGCTGAAGCGACTGCTGGCGTTGTTACAGCCCTACGCAGCCTCAAAGGCTCCCGGATGGAAGACGTTGGTCGAAGAACATCCGGAAAAAGCAATCGTCGCCCAGCGCATCGCGGCCGATTTGATCGCGCGGCTCGAAGTGCTGCTCGATCTGGGGCTAAGTTACTTGTCGGTCGACCGCAGCACGCCGACCTTGTCGCCCGGTGAATTGCAACGCCTGCGGCTGGCGACGCAAGTGCGGTCGAACCTGTTCGGCGTGGTCTACGTGTTGGATGAACCGTCGGCAGGACTGCACCCAGCCGATACGGAAGCGCTGCTCGCGACACTCGATCGCCTCAAGGCGTCGGGGAACTCATTGTTTGTCGTCGAACACGATTTGGACGTGATCCGTCATGCCGATTGGATCGTCGACGTCGGCCCGGCCGCCGGCGAGCACGGCGGCGAGATTCTTTACAGCGGGCCGCCCCTAGGATTGAAGAAAGTCGAGGCGTCGCACACGCGCCGCTACCTATTCGACGAAGAGCCGGTGGTTCACCGTGCGCGGCGACAGCCGCATGGTTGGTTGCGGCTGCAAGGGGTGAAGCGGAATAACCTGCACAGCGTCGATGTTAGTTTTCCGCTGGGAATGATGACCACGGTCACGGGCGTGTCGGGTTCGGGGAAGTCGAGCCTGGTGAGCCAAGCATTGGTCGAACTGGTTGCGGCCCACCTGGGGCACGAGGTTCCCGTCGACGACGAGGAAGGAGAAGAACTCGAGCGGCAACCGGTCGGCGCCACGGCGGGGCAGATTGTCGAAGGCATGGACGCGATCAAGCGGCTGGTGCGCGCCGATCAGAAGCCGATCGGCCGCACGCCGCGCTCGAACTTGGCCACCTACACGGGGCTATTCGACCAGGTGCGCAAGATTTTTGCGGCAACGAAGCAAGCTCGGGCGCGGCATTACGACGCAGGCCGCTTCTCGTTCAACGTCGCCAAGGGGCGTTGTGAAACCTGCTCGGGAGAAGGCTTCGTTTTTGTGGAACTACTGTTTCTCCCGAGCGTGTACGCGCCATGCCCAACGTGCGCTGGCTCGCGCTACAATGCCAAGACGCTCGAGATCAAGTATCGTGATCGATCGATTGCCGACGTGCTGGGGATGACCGTCGACGCCGCGTGGGAGTTTTTTCAGGACGACGCTTCACTACAGAACTCGCTGAGCGTGCTGCGGGAAGTGGGGCTGGGCTATCTGCGTCTCGGCCAGCCGGCCACCGAGCTTTCGGGCGGCGAGGCGCAGCGCATCAAGCTCGCCACCGAGTTGCAACGGTCGCAGCGCGGCAACTCGCTGTACATCCTCGACGAACCGACGACGGGATTGCATCCGTCGGACGTCGAGAAGCTGCTCAGCCAACTCGGACGGCTCATCACGGCGGGGAACACGGTGATCGTCGTCGAACACGAGATGCGCGTGGTGGCTGCCAGCGACTGGGTGGTGGACATCGGCCCGGGTGCCGGCGACGAAGGAGGACGGATTGTCGCCCGAGGTGAACCGCAAACCGTGGCCCGCTCGGCTCGCAGCCGAACCGCGAAATACTTGTCGGCGGCCCTTGCTTCGTAGCGGGCTCAGTCGTTTCACAGGCCACCGAGTAGTTGCCGCCACCGCTTCTTCGTAGGCGTTCGCTCCGGCCCTGGCCACGTCGTGATCATGATCAGGCTTTCCGCGTCACGCCGACGGCGCCGACAATCTCATCACTGTCCTTGAGCGGGATACCGTCGGGAAAGATCACAATCGGTGCGTGGTTCGTGGCGTGAATGCCGAACGCCGGCTCGCCGGGCTGGCTGATGTTGGCGAGCTCTTTGGTCGACATGTCGGCCGCGACCCATCACAGAACTGACAACGGGTGGCAACCAATGTGTTTATTGCTCCCGGTAGGAGTCGGTGTGTGTGGCAGACATCTTGATTTCGACATCGGCCCAGTCGACATCGACCGGCTCGGGCTGAGGTAAGGCAATCCTCGGTCCCCGGTGTGGTTGTCGTTCGAGTTTTCGCAGCCGTTGTTTTCGACCTGAGGCCTCAGCTTAAGAAGGCGCGCATGCTCCGCCTTGCACAAATAATCGAGAATCGAGCTCCAGCCGAAGAGCGACGCCACCGCCGCATCTCCGTTGGATCGCCGATTGACGGCGGTCACAGCCGGCCGAATAGTGCAGCGATCGGTAGAAGATGAACACACTGTGGCTCTCGCCGGCTCGGTGGTGGTTCATCCAGAGTCCAACTAAAAAGTTATGTTGTCGCGACGCGTCCGGGATCGTGATTTTGCGATTCTGAGCACTTTGCATGCCGGCCTATTGAATGGCACGTTC
Organism: Pirellulales bacterium; assembly: GCA_036272935.1. GTDB lineage: Bacteria > Planctomycetota > Planctomycetia > Pirellulales > PNKZ01 > DATAXP01. Next base: position 25,513 of record DATAXP010000089.1, read on the forward strand.
AGCTAGTCGAGAGTGGTGGTTCGGGAATAAGATTGCATTCTCCGTGCGCCATTGTCGGCACGAAGGCGGCCCTAGATTCAGACGTGATGAACCTCGCAGAACCCACATCGATGACGTGCAACGCGTCGGCGAACGGCGACGATGGTGAACCTCGTTCCCGCTCGCGATGCGAGGTGCCGTTTGTCGATTCCTCGATCGGACGCAGCGATCTCGTTGATGGTCACGTGATCGCTCCGGACGATTCCGAATGTACGAACGTTCGGCCGACGACATCTGCACGGCAACTGATTGGCTCTTGCATCGGCATTGGCTTGCCGTTCATTGGAATTCTTACTGCGATGATCGTCAGCTGGCATACGGGGTGGTTCGACTGGACGCAGCTGACGATTCTCGTCGTCGGATACGTGCTCACGGGACTGGGAATTACGGTGGGTTATCACCGGATGTTGACGCATCGCTCATTCTCGACGTATCCCTGGATGCGTGCCTTCTGGATGATCATGGGAGCGATGACGGTTCAGATGTCGCCATTGAATTGGTGCGCCGTTCATCGGAAGCACCATGCCCTTAGTGACCAACCCGGCGATCCACATACGCCGCACGAATCTGGCGTCGGCTTTATCAATTCGTGCCGCGGCTTTTGGTACGCACACGTCGGGTGGCTTTTCACCGGGCACATGATTACGACCGATCAACGGCGCTACGTGCCCGACCTATTGCAGGACCCGATCGCAGTCTTTGTGCATCGCACCTGGGAGCCGTTGTGGTTTCCGCTGGCATTCTTGCTTCCCACCGGCGCTGCCTGGGCGGCTACAGGAACCTGGCAGGGCGCATTGATGGGATTCCTGTGGGGTGGGTGTGCCCGCATCTTCTTGGTGCAGCACGTGACGTTCTCGACCAACTCGATCTGCCATCTCTTCGGTCGACGCGACTATCGAGCCGACGACGAGTCGCGCAACAACTTCGTATGCGGTATTTTTAGCGGCGGCGAAGGGTTCCATAACAACCATCACGCGTTTCCTACCTCCGCCCGACACGGCTTGGAATGGTGGCAGCCCGACATCAGCTACTATTTGATTCGGCTGATGGAGGTGGCCGGTCTAGCCTGGGACGTCAAACGGCCCACCGCGGAAATGCGGCGGAGTAAAATGCTGAGCTAAATACAGTCGCACTTGCGTTGTTAGTGGAGGATACCCTCGTCCGCGGTAGCGGCAACGTTGGGCCTGATGACGGCGGCGCCAAACGGACCAGCGGAGCGTGAATGTGGGTTCACAGATGGTTGACCAGACAATGGCGACGAGCAATCGCCGTACCTCGGGAACGGTAATGGGATCAAGTCGGTGAACCGATCTTTTTTTGAGAGACTTCTTGGCCGATCGTCGAAGCACCCATGCAGCCAGCGCGAACATGGCGAGCGTGACGTTGCCAGGCGTGCCAGGTGCGAACTTCCGTAGTGATCGAGACCACATTCTCCTTTGGCCTGTGCGAAGCATTCCTCGATCGCCCAGCGGCTTCCGGCGACGTGCACTAACTTTGCGATCGTGGTCTTCTTCGGTGCGTGCGTGAGGTAGTACGCCAGGTCGGTTGGATCGCTCAGCGAGCGGCGCACGAGCACGCCTTTCGCCTGGTTGAGTCGCCTCAATAGCGTCTCCTTGATGTAGCCGGAACGAAGGAATCGCGGATCGGCTTCGAGAAACTGTACCGTTGCCTCAACGATTTCCAGATCGGGGTGCTTCAGACGTTCCAGCCCAGCTTCGAGCCCACCCGGGAACGCCAACAAGTCATATTCGTGGAACTGTTTACATGCCGCGTGGTGTTCCGGGCCGTGCGGCTTGTCCTGAAATGTTTCGTTGATGCGCTGGTAAAGTTGCCGAATTCGCTGCGCGTTCGACGCGATGGAACCACGCATGTACAAGCTAACGAAAAAGCTCGGTTGCCCGCTTTGCTGAGTGACCTGGAAAGCAGTTTAACGGATGCGGGCCGATGAAGCGACGAACGATCGAGAGCCTGCGCCTCAACTGATGCGACGAGTTAGATCGAACGACGCGCCAAAGAAGGATCGCAGTGGTCGGCACACGATGACAGAATTTGCAATGGCCTCGGTGGCACGTATGCTAAGTGGCGGCAAGCGAACCCCCAGGAATTTCGCGATGAAAAAGACGTTGACGACGATGTTGGGCATCTGCATAAGCTTGTCGGCCTTGGCGGCTAGTCCATCGGCGCCGCAGCCGTTGTTCGATGGCCGAACGTTCGACGGCTGGGAGGGGAACGAGTCGATGTTCCGCATCGTCGACGGTGCAATTGTCGGCGGCACGCTTGCCGAACGCATCGCGCGCAACGAGTTCCTGTGTACGAAGCGCGAGTTCGGCGATTTCGAGTTGCGGCTGAAGTTCAAGCTGCTCGGCGACAACAAGCCCAACGCGGGCGTGCAATTCCGCAGCGAGCGCATCCCGAAGCATCACGAAGTGATCGGCTACCAGGCCGACCTGGGGGAGGGCTACTGGGGCGCCCTGTACGACGAGTCACGGCGGAAGCGTGTGCTCGCCAGCGGCGATGCTGCCGAGATCGACAAAGTGCTCCGGCGCAACGAATGGAACGACTACGTGATCCGTGCCGAGGGGCCGCACATCCAGCTTTGGATTAATGGCTCTCAAACGGTCAACTACACCGAGCCGGACGACGCGATCGCGCGGCGGGGAATTATCGGCCTGCAGATCCACGCCGGGGCGCCGAGCGAAGCCTGGTACAAGGACATCACCATCCAAGAGCTTTGATCGAGGCACGAGGCACGGAGGTCACGTCAGCCATGCGCGTCGTAATCAACGGACAGACGCTCGAGCTTTGCCAAGGCGACATTACGGAGCAAGCGGTCGACGCCATCGTGAACGCCGCCAACGGCCGGCTTGCGGGGGGCGGGGGGGTCGACGGGGCGATCCATCGCCGGGGCGGCCCGGAGATTATGGCCGAGACCGATCGCCGCTATCCGAAGGGGTGCCCGACCGGATCAGCCGTGATCAGCGGGGCGGGCGCCTTGCCGGCCAAATACGTGATCCACGCGGTGGGGCCGGTGTGGCACGGCGGGCATCGCGATGAGGCGGAACAGTTGTCCGGGGCGTATCGGCGGAGCTTTGAGCTGGCGGTAGACCACGGCTGCCAATCGATCGCCCTACCGGCAATCAGCGCTGGGGTCTACGGCTATCCCTTGGACTTGGCTAGCCGCGTGGCTTTGGGGGCAGCCCGAGAGTTCCTGCAGTCGCGCGGCCAACCGGAGCGGGTGCGGTTCGTGCTGTTCAGTCCGGCAGCGTACGGTGCCTTCGCCGCCGCACTGGAAGAGCTGATGCGCGAAGTAGCCGAGTAGATTTCTCCGCGCGCATAAAAAAAGCCGGACTTCCGCAGTTGCGAAAGTCCGGCTTCGATGCCTTTTTCACGTCTGCCGCGCGGTTTCCACAGGGCTGGAAGCCGTCAGTCGACGTGGCTTGGCTCGCCTTAGGCCTTCGACGGGGCCGGGGGGGGAGCCATCGGGGCGGCCGGCGGAGCCGGAGGAGCCGAGCCCGCCGGAGCGGCACAGCTCGGGGCGGCAGCCGGAGCGCAGCAGCTCGGAGCAGCCGGGGCGCATTCAGCCGGGGCACAGCAGGTCTGCGGGCAGCAGTCCTGAGCGCCACAGCAGCCGCGGCGATGACGGAGGTGGTGGAACAAGCCGTGGTGACGACGGCCGTTGCAGCCACAGGCGTCAGCCGGGGCGCAGCAGTCCGGAGCGCCCGAGCAACCACCATCGCAGGCGCCGGCGCAGCCATGGCAACCATGACCAGCGAGCACCGCATTGCTCTCACCGCCCACGAGGGCGATGCCAACCACCGCGAAGAAGATCGCGATGCCAAAAACAAGTGCACGATTCATCCGAAATTCCTCCAACAAAACAGGTACCGTACGGAACGCAATACGCAAGCCGTCGTCAGGGTCAGCGCCCCCCGGTCTGACGGCCGACTCGCGGGGCTATTCGCAAAACCTACTGCGGTGTGCCACTTGCTAGCATCGGGAAGCTGCCCTGTCAACGAACTTTTCCGATTAGCTCATTCAGCACATTTACACAGGTTAGGTCGCCTAAGTTATCACTGCCGATCGCGATGTCAAGTACCGCAGAGATAACATGTGACTACTGGGTCAACAAGGTGCTCTGGGTAAAGCGAAGCGATTTTCGATAAAACGTAGCCCAAAATCAACGCCCCTGCCCCAGAAGCGCAAAAAAAAACGGGAGCCTGCCGCCGGCAGGCTCCCGCTATAATCATCACAGTCTACGCGATCCGCAAGGTCCTAGGACCGTGCTGGTGGCATTTCTAGGAAGTGCAGCTACTTAAGCTGCTGGCTGGTATTGACTTCGGCGCTCTGGACCGCCGCGGCGGCTTTCAGCCCTGCCGGGTCGTTCTTCATTCGCCGCTCCATCTCCTGCTCGGCAAGCTGCTGTTTGCGAACCATGTCCTGCGGATCCTCAAAGTTCAGGATCAGCGGCGGCTGATCGTTGAACAGCTTGGTAGCCATTCCGGCGATCCGCCATCCCTGCGGCTGCTCGCGCAGGATCCAGACGATTGTGTCGTTGCGCCGCTTGCCATCGTCCCCCAGATCGCTCCAGGTTGCGGCTACGTGCGCCCCGCCGGATACCATCTCGCACTCGCCTACTTCGTACTGTGCGGTTTTACTTCCCGGGGGCGCGATGACCATGTTCATCTCTCGCGTCTTCTTGCAGGCCGTCTCGGTCAGCATTTCGGCAGCCCTGGCATCGTCGCCGGTCCGCACCGCTTCGAGGAACACGCCGACCGCAGCCTGCGGAGTCAAGTCGCTAGGAATGGCCGTCGAAGCGGTCGGCTCGGCCGACGGTGCATCGCTCGACATGCTGCAGCCAACGAGCCCGACCAGCGACAACGCCATCCCTGCCATCCACGCACGATTTCGGCAATCCATTGCGCAAATCTCCTGATCAATCGGCAAACGGACTCTCCGGCGTCCGATGCTCTGCCGCTGCCGGGGGCAAAGTCTCGCAGGAACGCCCAGGAGGGTCAAGGCGAGATGCAGAATGCAGAAGTAGGAATGCAGAAGTCAGAAGTTTGCGGGCATCGCGACTTGACCTTCACATCTGTTCGACCACCGCGATTCCGAGCAGTTCCAGCCCTTTGCGGATCGTGCGGGCGGTGAGATCGCATAGCAGCAGGCGGCTGTCGCGCGTCGCTGGCGTGTCGGCCTTCAGCACTGGGCAGCGCTCGAAGAATGTCGAGTAGCCTTCGGCCAGCTCGAATAAGTACGTCGTCAGTTGGTGCGGACGGTAATCGACCACCATGGCGTCGAGCGCCTCGCTGAACCGCAGCAACCGGCGGGCGAGCGCTTGCTCAGCCGGATCGACAAGCGCGATCGGTTTGCCCGCAGCGCGCAAGGCGGCGACATCCACGCCGCCGCGGCGAAAGATGCTCTGCACGCGGGCGTAGGCATATTGCATGTACGTGGCCGTGTTGCCGTTCATGGCCAGCATCTTGTCGTAGCTGAACGTGTAATCGCTGGTGCGGTTCTGCGACAGGTCGGCGTACTTCAGCGCCGCGATGCCCACAGTTTCGGCGATGCGGTGCCGCTCGGCGGCCGATAGTTCCGCGCCGCCGGGCTTGGCGTCGTCGTTTTCGCTGACGATCCGGTGAGCCCGGGCGACCGCTTCGTCCAGCAGGCCGGTGAGGCCGACCGTGTCGCCGGAGCGCGTCTTGAAGGGGCGACCATCTTCGCCCAGCACGGTGCCGAAGCTGACGTGCTTCAGCTCAACGTCCCCGTAGCCCCACAGCTTTGCTGTCGCGAACAACTGCTCGAAGTGCAGGCTCTGCCGATGATCGACGACGTACAAGATCGCATCGGGCTTCCACGTTTCCATGCGATACTTGATCGTCGCCAGGTCGGTCGTGGCGTACAGAAACGCGCCGTCGCGCTTGCGGACGATCATCGGCGTCTCGTAGCCATCAAGGAACACGCATAGCGCGCCGTCGCTTTCGCGTGCTAAGCCGCAAGCGGTTAGCGAATCGACGACTTCGCCGAGCCGCGGGTGATAGAAGCTCTCGCCGAGCGCCACGTCGAACGTCACGCTGAGGCGCTGGTAGATCCGGTCGATCGCCTCTAGGCACGGCGGCATGAACTCCTGCCATAACCGCAGGTTTTCCGGGTCGCCGGCGTGCAGCTTCACCGTTTCTTGCAGAGCCTGCTCGGCCACGGCGGGCTGCTCGTCGGCCAACTGGTTCACCTTGCGGTACAAGCTGGCCAGCTCATCGACCGGGCTGCGGCGATACGCGTCAGCGTCGAGAAACTGCTTATATCCGGACAAGATCATGCCGAACTGCGTGCCCCAATCGCCCAGGTGGTTGTCGCCGACGGCGTGGTGCCCGAGGAACTTGAGCACCCGGTACAGAGCGTCGCCGATGACCGTCGAGCGGATGTGGCCGACGTGCATCGGCTTGGCGACATTCGGTGCCGAGTAATCGACCACGTAGGTCCGAGGGCGTTCGGCAAGCGGCACGCCCAGCCGCTCGTCGTTCACCGCGGCAGCCAAGTGACCGACGAGCCAATCGTCGCGCAGCCGCAGGTTGATGAAGCCAGGCCCAGCCAAGGTCGGCGGATCGCACAGCTCGGCGACCTGGAGCCGTGAGACGATTTCGGTGGCCACGTCGCGCGGATTGCGCCCCAGGCGCTTGCCCAGCGGCATGGCGCAGTTGGCCTGGTAATCGCCGAATTTGGCGTCCTGCGTCGGGCGGATCATGTCGACCAGCGCCGGCACGTCGGCCTCGGGGGCCATCGTGGCCAGCGCAGCGGCAAAACGGGAGCGCAGTTCGGCCAGGACGTTCATCGCCCCACCATACCTAATGCCGCCGCGGGGTCGATAGCCCTACGATTCCATCCGCAGGCGCGGGGCCTCGGCCGGCTCGAGTACCGCCGCTTCGAACGGCACCTGGCGAGCTGCCGCCCAGAGCTGATCGAGCGCGTAATACTGGCGGGCCTCGGGCTCGAACAGGTGCACGACCACATCGCCGTAGTCTTGCAGAATCCAGCGGCTGTCGGCGTACCCTTCGCTGCCCAGACGGTGGTCGTGCATCTGTTTCTGAAGCACTCGACCGATCTCGTCGCTGATCGCGTGCAACTGCCGGCGACTGGAGCCGGTGGCGATCACAAAGAAGTCGAACTCGCTGGTAAGCTCGCGGAGATCGAGCACGGTGATGTCGCGGCCACGATTCTCGGCCGCCGTGCGGGCCGCAGCCAGAGCCCGTTCCAAACCGCGATCAGAACGAGCGTCCGAAAGAAGCTGGCTGAATGTGGAAATCGCCAAGTAGCATCCTCGCTTATCGGGTTGCGATCATAACCACACCACTATTGTACACGCCGCTGGAGGCAGTTCCATCAAAACTGCTCGACTGCCGGGTAAAATGACCGACCAACCGAAACCACCCACCGGGGCGTCGAACGACGGAGAATCCACGATGAGCGACTGGGTTGAAGCGGAGTCCAAAGCTCCCGATTTTACGCTTTCTGCCGACGACGGCAGCCGGGTGAGCCTCAAGGCGCTCCGTGGCCGGCCGGTGCTGCTGTACTTCTATCCCCGCGACGACACGCCGGGCTGCACCAAAGAGGCGTGCGCTTTCCGCGATCGCAAGGCCGACTTCGCCAAGCTGGGCGTCGAGGTGCTGGGCGTGAGCACCGACGACGAGGCAAGCCATGTGAAATTCCGCGATAAGTACGGTCTGAACTTCAAGCTGCTCTGCGATACCGATCACAAGGTGGCCGAGAAGTACGGCGCCTGGCGCGAGAAAAACATGTACGGCAAAAAGAGCTGGGGCGTGCAGCGATCGACGTTCCTGATCGATGCCGAAGGCGTGGTCCGCAAGGTGTGGAAAGCGGTTTCGGTCGACGGCCACGACGAGCAGGTATTGGCAGCGATCCGTGAGCTGTAACAGCCTCGCCGCGAACTCGGATCGCGCATCAAGGATTTCGCAAAACAATGCGACGATAGGCTTTGCGTCGTTCGCACAGCCGCGCAGACTCGCCGCGGGCCTTGTGTTAGAATGGCTGCTTCCAATAGACGCGGTGCGCGCCGCCGAGGTTCGTTGGTGCGGCACCGAGAGTCGGCGCACTGACGTGGCGCTTCAGGGTCCACGGTCGGTATGCAATCGACATCGCAACTCGCTCGCCTGCGTGCCGCCGTGCCGGCGGTGCTGCCGTCGCTACTGATGTGCGACTTCGGCCGGCTGGAAGAAGAGGTTCGCAAGCTCGAGGCCGCCGGCGTGCCGGGACTGCACCTGGACGTGATGGACGGGCATTTCGTGCCGAACCTGACGTATGGCCTGCCGCTGGTCGAAACCTTTCGGCGTCTGACTCGGCTGCCGATCGACGTGCATCTGATGATCTCGAACCCCGGCGATTACGTGGAGCGCTATGCCAAGGCCGGGGCCGACTCGATGACCATCCATGTCGAGGCGGTCGCCGATCCACGGCCGGTGCTTGAGAAGATTCGCCGCACCGGAGCCGGGGCCGGACTGGCGCTGAACCCGCCCACGCCGCTGTCGGCCATCGAGCCATCGCTCGAACTGTGCGATCTGGTGCTGGTGATGAGCGTCATGCCCGGGTTCGGCGGGCAGAAGTTCGACCCTGTGGCGCTTGAAAAGCTTGCGGCCCTGCGCTCGAAGGTCGGGGCGGATGTGTTGTTGGAGATCGACGGTGGGGTAAAGGCGTCGAACATCGGCGCCTGCACCGGCGCGGGCGCCCAGTTGTTGGTCGTGGGATCGGCCATCTTCGAGGCCGACGATTATGCCGCCAGCGCCCGAAGGTTGACAGAGTTGGCCCATCATCATTAGTTATCCATCAAGCGAGTAACCGCAGCGATGATAAGGATCGTGCTCGTGCGTCCGGGATCGACTGATTACGACGATCAAGGTCGAATTCAAGGTAGCTTGAGCATCCCGCTCAACTCCGGTGGGGTCGACGAGGTGCAGCGGATGGTCCCGCAACTGAAGAACCTTGGGACCGAGGCGGTGTATTGCCCCGATTGCGACCCGGCCCTGCAAACCGCGACGATGCTGGCCGCGGCGCTCGACGTGAAGCTCAAGAAGCTCGAAGGGATGTGCAACCTGAACCACGGGCTGTGGCAAGGCAAACTGATCGACGAGGTGAAACGCCAGCAGCCGAAAGTGTATCGGCAGTGGTCGGAGCAGCCCGACAGCGTGTGCCCGCCCGAAGGCGAAACGGTCGGCGACGTACGCGAGCGTGCCGGGGCGGCGGTGGCCAAGTTGATGCGCAAGCACAAGCAGGGGACCATTGCCTTGGTGCTCCCCGAGCCGGTGGCGAGCATCGTTCGCAGCATCCTGGGGCATGGCGAACTGGGCGACCTGTGGCATGCCTGCGAGGAGCATGGTCGGTCGGAGGTGATTGAACTCGATGCCGCCGCAGCGGATCATTCGGGAGTGTGGCGGGGCGTGGTCGTCGAGGCGCACGCGCATCCAGCCGACGGAAAGGCGTGAGGATTGCACACCAACAATTCGTGTGACGCATCGCCACTCGTCGGCAACGTATCTGATCGTCAACGCATCTAAGCTGTCCTTGGGAAAGTGAAGGTTCGTGGCAACCGGCAAATCCGAAGCTCCACCGAGCGACACTCCCGCCGCGACGCCGGCTCCCCCGCCGGTGCGCGCCAAGCGCGGAGTACCCGAGGGGCTGTGGAAACGCTGTCCCGGCTGCCAGGCGACGATCTTCCGCAAAGAGGCCGAAAAACGCCTCAACACTTGCCCGGACTGCGGCTACCACTGGTACGTCTCGGCCCGCGAGCGCATCGTGCAGTTGCTCGACGATGGCACGTTCGAGGAATGCGACGGCAATCTCGAGCCGACCGATCCGTTGGGCTTTGCCGATAAGAAGCCGTACGTCCAGCGGCTCAAGGCCGAGCAGGCCCGGACCGGACTGAAAGACGCCGCGATCACCGGCACCGGCATGATTCGCGCCCGGCGCGTCGCCGTTGGCGTTACCGATTCGGCATTCATTATGGGAAGCATGGGTTCGGTCGTCGGCGAACGATTGGCCCGGCTCGTCGAACGCGCCACCGAGGGACGGCTGCCGCTGATCATCGTCAGCGGTTCCGGAGGCGGCGCCCGGATGCACGAAGGCATCCTCTCGCTGATGCAGATGGCCAAGGTGTCGGCGGCGCTGGCCCGCTACGATCAGGCCGGCGGGCTGTTCATCTCGGTACTCACCGATCCGACGATGGGTGGTGTCGCCGCCAGTTTTGCCTCGCTGGGGGACGTGGTGTTCGCCGAGCCTCGAGCGCTCATCGGCTTTGCCGGTCCGCGAACCATTCAAGCCACGATCCGCGTCGAGCTGCCCAAAGGCTTCCAGACCAGTGAGTTCTTGCTCGAGCACGGGTTCGTCGACCGCATCGTGCCACGCAGCGATCTCAAGAGCGAGATCGCGCGGATGATCGACTACTGCGGCTTCGTGTAGGCCGCGCGACTCTTAGCCCCCGGCGAGTCGCCGGGGAGCCAAGCACTCGTGCAATCTTCCGCCCGGTGAAGAGGATTGCGCGCAACGCCAAAGACGTTAGTGTAGTGTCGCCGAAATAGCGTTACTTTTGAGCGGGTGCGGGGTTTCATCCTTTCGAGGAGGATGAAATCCATGAAGCGCGCGTCGCCGATTGCGTTGAGTGAGGAGGAGCGGAGCGTCTTGCGTCGCTGGTCGCGGGGGCGCAGCACGCCGGCGCGGTTGGTGTTGCGGGCGCGGATCGTGCTGGCGGCGGCCGAGGGCCGGATGAACCGAGACATCGCCGAGGAACTCGGCACGTCGAAGAAGACCATCTCGTTGTGGCGCAGGCGCTTCGCGGACGCGCGTCTGGCAGGGATCGAGAAAGACGCGCCGCGGCCGGGACGCACGCCGAGCATTCCGGCCCGGACCGTGCAGCGCATTCTCGACAAGACCACACGCGAGAAGCCTGCCGCGGCCACGCACTGGAGCACGCGCACGATGGCGGCCGCGGTCGGGGTGAGCAAGGACACGGTGCAGCGCGCGTGGCAAGCGCACGGCCTCAAG
>DATAXP010000090.1:0-47375 GCA_036272935.1 Pirellulales bacterium
TGGTGGGTCATTGCTGATCTCCTTGAAATGAGTTCTGAACAAACACAAATTCTAGGAAACCAAGCCTGACCCACCCCTTCTCGACCAGCACATCGCGGCGCCTCCGCCGCTAGCATTTACAGAACAACTGGGGCGGTATCCTGTTGCAAGATGGACAAGGCGAGGCGACGGAAGACGCCGGCGATTTCCGGAGCGTTGCCTTGGCGGATGCGCGACTGGTCCTCTGAAAAAGTTACATCCAAGACCCAGTGCAGTGAGTTCTCGATGCTCCAGTGTCCCCGCACGAGTTTCGCCAGGCGCTGCACTTTGGGCGGCAGACTGCTGATGAAGAACGTCGTCTCTTCGCGCATGCGTCCCTGATCTTCACAACAACGGTAGATCATGCCCACACTTTGCACGTCGGCCCATTCGCCTCGGCGGCGCAGTGACTCGGGTGCGGGAGCCACGAAGCAGTCGCGACGTTCGCGGCGGCCGCGGTTGCGTTCGGTCTTGGTATGGCGGCGCAGTTCCGGCGCCTGGTAGTCGTGCTCGCCATAGGCGATGAACAAGTCACCGAGTTCGTTCCACAATCCCGGCTGATTGCGTTTGACGGTGAGCACGTAGTCGGCACCGCGAGCGCGGATGGCCTGGGCCGTCTCCCGCTGACAGTGCATCGCATCGAGCGTCACCACTGCGCCGCTGAGTTCCAGCAGTTCCAACAGCTTGGGGACGGCGGTGATCTCGTTGCTCTTGTCGTCCACAGCCACCGGGCCCAGTGACAGGCGCAGATCGCAAGCCCAGGCGCTGACCAGGTGCAACGCGGCGCGACCGCTGCCGGCATCGAAGCTCCGCCGCAACGTCTTGCCGTCGATGGCAATTCCTTCGCAAGCCAAGGCCGAGTGCCACGATCGCAGCCAATCCATCAGACAAGCCAGGAAGGACGGCGTATCGAGCCGCGCGAACACGCGGCCGAAGGTATCGTGCGAAGGAATGCCGTGGGGCAGTTCCAGGAACCACGCGAACCACGCGCGCTTGGCCTTGCCAAAGCGTTCGACGTCGGCCCAGCCATCCGCGCCCGCGATCGTCGCACACAGGGCGATCACGATCATGTCCAGCAGGCGATGCTGGCGTGTCCGCTCGATGCGCGGATCGGTAAGCGTTTCAAAGTGTGTAACAATTGCAGCGATGCCCGACGAAGCCATGACGCACCCTCCGTGAAAGACCGTGTTCGGCGAGCCCTCCTTCGAGCTCGCTTGCCCACCGTCTGTTCATGGCAATACTTGGACCAACCGTTAGATGCGATTGCCCTGCCTTCACATCCAAGAGCAGCGTCTTCCACGACTGCTCGCTCTCGCGATAGCCATCCACGACGGCGATCAACTCCTTGGTTCCCTCGGCGGTAGCGCCGATGAGCGCCAGAATACACGTGCGATCGTCTGCGAGCCGGATGTTGAAGTGCACGCCGTCGGCCCACACATACACGTACTGCTTGCCGCTCAGATCACGCTGGTTCCAAGCTTCGTATTCCGTCTCCCAGACGCTCTTCAAACGCGTCACCGTTGTGGCCGAGAGGCCTGGGCAGTCGGGGCCGACCAACGAAGTCAGCGCTTCGCTAAAATCCCCCGTGCTGATTCCTTTGAGGTACAGCCAGGGGATCAACTCCTCGATCCTCTTGGCCTTCCGCAGGTACGGCGGCAGAATCTTCGAGTGAAAACGGTCGCCGTGATCTCCGCTTCGTCGATCATGTACGCGAGGTTGCCGCACTTCCACCGGGCCGACGCCGGTGACGAGGCTGCGGGTAGGCAAGTGCCCGTTGCGCACGACCTGGCGACGTCCGTGCTCGTCACGCACCGCCGCGTGCGCTTCGATCCACTCCGTGACTTCCACGTCAATCGCTTGGGCCAGCATCCTCTGGGCGCCCTGACGCAACACGTCGCTCAACACGTCTCGCGATTCCGACGCTGGCAAGGCAACCATCGATCCATTACGCTCCTGCATGGTGGCGTACTCCTGGGAAAAAAGGTCTTAAGCAAAACCATTTCAACCCAAGTACGCCGCCGTCTTCAACCTCCGCTCATCCACGACTTCCGGTTATAGCTCCACGAATAGTGTCCCACACCACTCAGCATGGCTACACGTCCAAATTCCGCACTTCGAGTGAGTGCTTTTCGATGAACTCGCGGCGGGGTTCTACTTTGTCGCCCATGAGAATTCTGAACATGTCGTCGGCGGCTTGGAAGTCTTCCATCTTCACTTGCAGCAGCGTGCGGTTCGCCGGGTCGAGCGTGGTTTCGCGCAGCTCTTCGGCGTTCATTTCGCCCAGGCCTTTGAAACGAGTGATCTTCAAGCCTTTTTCGCCAGCGGCGCGCACGGCGGGCAACAGGCGACGTAGATCTTCGAGGCCGATCTCGCTCTCGTCGCGCCGGAGCACGTAGCGCGGCTCCTCGGTACCGGTGCGCTCTTGCGGGATCAGCGACTGGATGTCGAAGCCCAGCTCCTTGAGGTCGGCCAGGCCGCGATTCAGCGAGCGGACCTCGTGCAGCTCGATGATGTGCAACCGGGGCTGCGGGGCATGGCCGTTCGACTCGCCGTTGGTCTCGCTTGGGCGGTCCTCGACTTTCAGCTCGCCGCCGGCCGCTGCTTCCTGCTCCGACACGAAGGCGTCGAGCTCTTCACGCGTGGTGAACCAGTGTTCTTGCGTGCCCAGGTACACGTGATACACGGGTAGCCGGCCGGTCACCGGGTCTTGCCGCAGGGCGTGAGTGCGCAGGCTGATGCCGCGACGCTCCAGGGCGGTGAGCGAATCTTCCAACGACGCGAGGATGCGGCAGAGCCGGGCCATCTCGGCGCCGGCGATGGTGCGGCCGTCGCCGGGCTCGAACGAGCAATCGGCCAGGCCCCCTGCGAGCAGTTGCTGCTTCATCGCCTCTTCGGTCTGCACGTAGTAGGTCTGCTTCTTGGCCTGCACGCGAAACAGCGGCGGCTGGGCGACGAACACGTGCCCGCCGGCCACCAGCTTGTACATCTGCCGGTAGAAGAACGTCAGCAGCAGCGTGCGGATGTGCGAACCGTCGACGTCGGCGTCGGTCATGATGACGATCTTATTGTACCGGCGCTTCGTCAGGTCGACTTCGTCGCCGATGCCCGAGCCGATGGCCGAGATCATGCTGCGGACTTCCTCGTTGGCGAGCACCTTGTCGTCGCGCGATTTGTAGGCGTTGATGATCTTGCCGCGCAGCGGGAGGATGGCCTGGTACTCGCGCAGCCGGCCCCCTTCGGCGCTGCCGCCGGCCGAGTCGCCTTCGACGAGGTACAGTTCGCACTTTTCGACGTCGCGGCTGGTGCAGTCGCGGAGCTTGCCTGGCAAGCCGCCGCCGCTCAGCGCCCCTTTGCGTTCGCGAACCATGGCCCGGGCCTTGCGGGCGCTCTCGCGGGCCTCGGCGGCCAGCAGCCCCTTGTTGACGATCACCTTGGCGCTCTTGGGGTTTTCCTCCAGGTAGCTGTTGAGATAATCGCCGACCGCGGAGTTGATGATCCCCTCGATTTCGCTGTTGCCGAGCTTGGTTTTGGTCTGGCCTTCGAACTGCGGATGCGGGACGCGCAGGGCGATGATGGCGGTGAGCCCTTCGCGGAAGTCCTCGCCGGTGGGCACGAGGTCCTTAAAGACGTTGTTCTTCTTGCCGTAGTTGTTCAGCGAGCGCGTCACGCCGGTGCGGAAGCCGGCAACGTGCGTGCCCCCTTCGATGGTGCTGATGTTGTTGACGAACGAGTAAGTGTTTTCGGTGAAATCGGTGGTGTACTGCATCGCGATTTCGTAGCCGACGCCTTCGGCTTCGCCGGCAATGTAGATCACGTCGGCGTGGGCCGGTTCGGCGGCGCGGTTCAGGTACTCGACGAACTCGATGATGCCGCGCTCGTAGCGGAACGTTTCGCCTTCGTTCGTGCGCTGATCGAAGAAAGCGATCTCGACGCCCTTGTTCAGAAACGCCAGTTCCTGCAGCCGGCGGTGGAGCGTGCTGTAGTTGAACTTGACGGTCTGGAAGATCAGCGCGTCGGGCTTGAACGTGACACGCGTGCCGCGCTTATCGGTCGAGCCGATGCGGCGGACCTCGGTCGTAGGCGTGCCGCGCTCGTATTCCTGCTGGTACACGTGCCCGCCGCGGCGCACTTCGACTTCGCACCACTCGCTGAGGAAGTTCACCACCTTCACGCCGACGCCGTGCAAGCCGCCCGAGGTTTGGTAGGCGCCTTTGTCGAACTTTGCGCCCATCTTCAGCTTGGTGAGCACGGCTTGCAGCGTGGGGATGCCGGTCTCTTCGTGGATCTCGACCGGGATGCCACGGCCATCGTCCTCGACGCTTACGCTGCCGTCGGCATTGATGGTGACGCGGATGTGGCTGGCGTGGCCGGCCATCGCCTCGTCGATCGAGTTGTCGACCACTTCGTACACCATGTGGTGCAGACCGCGGACGCCCGTATCGCCGATGTACATGCTGGGGCGTTTGCGGACGTGCTCGAGATCGTCGAGATGCTTGAAGACGCTGGCGCCGTAGTTCTCTTCAGCACGGTCGCGCGTTTCATCGTCGCGCGCCTGTTCAATGGCATCGGTTTGGGCCTGCAGGGCGGCGGCATCGGCGTGTTGTTGCGATTCGTCGGTCATGGGTTCCTTTGAAGCGGTTAGCAGCTAGCGATGAGCAATTAGCCGGCATATTTCCGGCTAATTGCTCATCGCTAATCGCTCGCTTGCTATCATTCGATCCGCCCGATGCGCAGTCGAACATCGACGATACGCTCTTCGGGCAAAAGGCGTTTCAATTCCTTGATAATGGTGTGCTTTTGAAAGGTGATCTCCTGCAACAGGGTGCTGTTGGCCACAAGCGCCTCGAGCACGCCGCGCCGCACCTGGCCGACGCGCGTCTGCCGGGCGAGCGCCTCGCCTACGGCCTGCCGCCAAGCATCGCAGTAGTCGGCGCTGGCCTGCACACGGGTGTAGCCGCGGCGGGCGATCAGTTCCGACAATGTTTGTGCGAGGCGTTGAGGTTGAGGCATTCGTCCTTTCCAAGCCCACGGACGGCCGTCCGTGGGCTTCGTGGCGATATCACCGATCGCGTGCCAGCGGCATGATGACGTACCCATAGCCGTCGTCGGTCGAGCAGACCGCGGCGCTTTCGGCATCCTTGATTTCCAACGTGAATGTTCGCTCCGCATCGAGTACCCGCAAAAAATCGTTCAGGAAGCGCGGGTCGAGCATAATCGAAACCTCTGGGCCGTCGTAGGCAATCGGCAGCTCGATGCGCGACTGCCCCATCTCGGCCGCCCGGCCGGCGAGCACCACTTTCCCTTCGCCGAACGTGAAATCGACGCCGCGGCTCTCGTCGCTGGTGACGATCGCCGCTTGGCGCACCGCCGCGTGCAACGGGCCGATGGCCAATTCGATCTTCTGCGCGTCGTCGCGGTGCGGAAACACGTCGCGCCACTTGGGGAACCGTCCCTCGACCAGCCGCGACGAAATCACGCCGCGCGGGCTCTTCACCAGCACGTCGTTGCCGCGGGCGGCAATCTGGATCTCGGCATCGGCATCGACCAGCGAGCGCTCGATGAGCTGCATCGCCTTCGTGGGAACGATCGTCATCGTATCGCCCGTGCTATGGCCCCCCTGAGCGCTGGCTGGCGTCTGCATCCGTGCCAATCGGCGGCCATCGGTCCCGACGGCGATCATCTCGTTGGGCAGCATTTCGAGCAGCACGCCCCCCAGCGCATAGCGGCTGCTTTCGTTGTCGGTGGCGAACACGGTGCGGCGGACCAACTCTCGCAACGAACGCGCCGGCAGCTCGTGGTACTTGCTCTCCGAGAACGTGGCGATGTTCGGGAACTCGTCGGGATTCTCGGCCGGCAGCTTGAACTCGCTGCGCTCGCCGTAGACTTGCGTGCTGCGGCCATCGGTTTCGATCCGCAGGCTGGCGTCGTTCGACTCGCGCAGGATGGAGCCAAAACGCTGAATCGGCAGCACGGCGCTCCCGCCGGCTTGCACATCGACTCCGGTGACATTCACGCGGACGCCGATCTCCAGGTCGGTGGCCAGAAAGATCGCATTGCCGCCGGAAGCGCTGTCGTTGCCGACCTCGAACTTCACGTTTTGCAGGATCGGCTTGGGACTGCGCGGCGGCGCGACGGACGAGGCCATCTGGAATGCCGCCAGTAGTTTTTCTCGATCGCAGATGACTTTCATCGATAGGTGCTTTGCTCAGTGCTCAGAAGGTGCCCGCCATGGCGGGAGGTTGTGATGTTATTCAAGTATTCTCAAATCAGCAGTAGTAAGAATGCTCAGCTCGAAACTGTCGAGGCGCCGCGGGCAATCCCGCTAACATCGTGGAGTAATGCAGATTGGCGTCTCTTGGGTGAGCCAATCCGCCGTGGAAAAGACGTCGAACGATTGTCGGATTGTTGTCGGCCGGTGGTCGGCAATGTCACGCTGGCGGGGTGCGACCGTCGTTCGCGCCAACACACGAACGCTCGCTCGACATGCAATCGATAAGTTTTCCACAGGCATGCTCATTCCCCCGTCATCTCCTCCGTGGCTACCCCGCGCATGCCGAGGACGCCGTGACTGTCCGATTCTGCCCGATCATCCTGCCGACAGCGCCCGTTGCAGGCGCTGAACCGCGGAGCGCGTCGTCGCGTCCGACTTAAGCAAGCGCTGCGCCTTGCGGCACCCGTGCAGCACGGTGGTATGATCGCGGCCGCCAAAATAGGCGCCGATTTTTTCGAGACTCTTGCCGGTGAGCTGGCGCGACAGGTACATCGCTACGTCACGGGCGTGCACCACAGCGGCGCGACGCGACGGGCTGCGCAGGTCGTGTGCTTTCAGTGAGAAATGCCGGGCCGTCCGCGAGGCGATGCCGCGTAGCGTGGGCGGCGGAGCCATTGCCTTGCCTGCCAGGTGCTCGCGCACGCGAGCCAGGTCGATCGTTCGTCCTTCGAGTGACGCCGCAGTTTCGAGCAGCAGCAACGTGCCGAATAGCTCGGGCACCGCGCCGGGAAGGCCTTCGGCCAAAGCATGCATCGCCGAGCGCGTGATCCTAGTGCGCCGATCGGCAACCCAACGATCGAGCATTGCCGCGCGCACCGCCGTGCCGGGCAAACTAAGCGGCAAGCACAGGCCTGCTTCAAACCGCGAAACCAGCCCCGGCAGCAGTGTCGGCATCCGATCCAACGGTAACCGCGAGGTCACCACAATCTGGCTGCCGCGCTCTAGCAGTGCGTCGATGGTGTGCAGCAACTCGATTTGTGCGGTCGATTTGGTCGCCAAGGAACCGAGATCTTCGAGCACGAACAAATCGGCCCGTCGATCGGCGGCCCGCCAGGCTTCAGTCGAGCGGCTCTCAATCGAATCGTTCATGCCGCGCCAGTAATCGCTGCCGGTGACGACTACCACCGTGTCGTCGCGGCGCTCGTGTTGCCAGCGCTCGGCCAACGCCAGGGCGAGATGCGACTTGCCGCTCCCGGGCACTCCGTGCAAGAACAGCGGGTTGCACAGGCTCGTGGTGGCGGCATGCTCCGAATGTGATTCAATGTCCGCCTCGTCGGCAGATTGAACTTCGAAGTTGCTCTCGACTGTTTCTGGCCGGCGGAGTCGCCGCTCGAACATCGCCATCGCGGCGATGAGCAATTGGTTCTCGGGTCCGGTGAGAAACTCGCGCACTGCCATCGTGGCGCGAACGGCCGACGAGGCACGCCGATCGCCCTGCAGGCTCCGTCCCGGTAAAGGAATTCTGACGACTTCGGTCACCAAAATCGAATCATCCGTACAGCGAAAAAACGGCCAGAAACGGCCTCTGCCACGAGTGGTGGATTATATCGCTGCCAGCGACCTTTTGCGACCGTTCAGGGGCAATTATTCCGAAGTCGCAACTGATTGAAACACCGCAAGATGCGCTCGGCGGCTTCGTCGATTTCCTCGGCCGTTGTCGCGGCCCCTAAACTGAAGCGCAACGAGGCGTCGATTTCGGCCTTTGGACACCCCATCGCCACCAGCGTCGGCGACGGTTCGGCCGACCCGCTGGCACATGCCGAGCCGGCCGAGCAGGCCACCCCGGCCAGATCGAGCGCGATGAGCAACGCTTGGCGATCGGCGCCGACGAAGGCCAGGTTCGACGTGTGCGGCAGCCGCTCGACGCCGCGCGCGTGGACGACGATCTCGGGGCACGCGCCAAGCAGCCGCTGCTCAAATCGATCGCGCAGCGCTTGCAGGTGCGCGGCGCGCGCTTCGCGCTGCTGCACCGCCAAATCAAGCGCTCGCTGGAAGCCGACGATCAATGCGATGCTTTCGGTCCCCGGCCGCACCGCTTCCTGTTGCGCTCCGCCATAGAGCAGCGGCCGCATGTCGACGCCGCGGCGCATGACCAGCGCACCAATGCCGACCGGCCCGTGCAGCTTGTGGGCGCTGATGGTCATCGCGTCGACCCCGAGAGCTCGGAAGTCGATCGGTAGCTTGCCCACGGCCTGCACCACATCGGCGTGGGTCAGCGCGCCGGCGGCGCGGCAGCGACGGGCGATCTCGGCCGCCGGCTGCACCGCGCCCGTTTCATTGTTGCCGAGCATCACGCTCACCAGCCGGGCCGGCGCGGCGAGCAACTCATCGAGCGCGGCCAACTCAACGACCCCAGCGCGCGACACCGGAATTCGTTCGACGCGCCAGCCACGGCGCTCGAGCTGCCGGGCCGGCGCGGCGACCGACGGATGCTCGATGGCCGAGACGATTACACGTTTCGGGGCGATTTCAGCCAGGCCGAAGATGGCGAGATTGTTCGCCTCGGTGCCGCCGCTGGTGAAGATAATGCGATCGCCTTCGCGGCCTTCCACGTTCGCGCCGAGCAAGCGCGCAATTGCCTCGACCGCCTCGTCGATCCGCTGGCGGGCTCGACGCCCGGCGGAGTGCTGACTCGCCGGGTTGCCGTACCCGGAAGCGTGACACTCGGCCATCGCCGCGGCGACCTCGGGCAGCAGTGGTGCCGTGGCGTTATGGTCGAGATAAATGGGCGGGCGCATGTCCCCATTTTAGAGCAAATGAGCCCGCGGACCGCGGTCCCGTGGGCTTGAAATGCGATCGCACCGACGAACGAGTGGATAATCAACCCGCTTTCGGCCCGGCGGCGATAAGCTCCGCGCTGGCGCCGGCCGAGTACTTGCCAAAATTCTTTTGGAACATGGCGGCGAGCTTTTTCGCCGTGGCGTCGTAGGCCGCCGTGTCGCTCCAGGTGTTGCGCGGCGCGAGCATTTCGGCGGGGACGTTGGGGCAGCGCGCCGGCACACGCAGGCCGAATACCCGATCTTCCTCGGTCGGCACTTTCGCAAGTTCGCCGGAGTGAATGGCGTCGATGATCGCCCGGGTGTACGCGAGCTTAATCCGGCGGCCGATGCCGTACGAGCCGCTGCTCCAGCCGGTGTTGATCAGCCAGGCGTCGGTCTTGTGCGTGCGCATCCGCTCGGCGAGCATCTCGGCGTACTTCGTGGGGTGCCACACCAGGAACGCCGCGCCGAAGCAGGCGCTGAACGTGGCCTGCGGCTCGGTCACACCCACCTCGGTCCCGGCGACCTTGGCAGTGTAGCCGCTGATGAAGTGATACATGGCCTGGGCCGGCGTGAGCTTGCTCACCGGAGGCAGCACGCCGAAGGCGTCACAGGTCAGGAACACGATGTTCTTGGGGTGGCCGCCCAGGCAGGGAATCTGGGCGCGCGGGATGTACTCAATCGGATAGCTGACGCGCGTGTTCTCGGTGATGCCGGCGCTGGTGAAGTCGACCTCGCGCGTGACTTCGTCGTACTTGGTGTTTTCGAGGATCGAGCCGAAGCGGATTGCCTGGAAGATTTCAGGCTCGCCTTCCGCCGACAGGTTAATGCACTTGGCGTAGCAGCCCCCTTCGATGTTGAACACGCCGGTGTTGCTCCAGCAGTGCTCGTCGTCACCGATCAGCCGGCGATTAGGATCGGCCGAGAGCGTCGTCTTGCCGGTCCCCGACAGGCCGAAGAACAGCGTGACGTCGCCGGCGGGCCCTTCGTTGGCCGAGCAGTGCATCGACAGCACGCCGCGCTTGGGCATAAGGTAGTTCATCACGGTGAACACCCCCTTTTTCATCTCGCCGGCGTATTCGGTCCCCAGGATCACCAGCTCGCGCTGCTCGAAGCTGAGCTCGACGCTGGTCTTGCTGGTCATCTGCTGCGTGTACAGGTTCGCGGGGAACTCGCCGGCGTTGTAGATCGTGTAGTCGGGCTGGCTGAACGTTTTCAGCTCGTCGGCCGTCGGGCGGATGAGCATGTTGTACATGAACAGCGCGTGGTACGGCCGGGCGCAGATCACGCGCACCTTAAGCCGGTGCTGCGGATCCCAGCCGGCGTAGCCGTCGACCACGTAGATCCGCGGGCGGATGTTCAGGTAGTCGAGCGCCCGCTGGCGGTTGATGATGAACGTCTGCTCCGACATCGGGATGTTCACGTCGCCCCACCAGATATCGGCCTTGCTCTCGGGATGCTCGACGATCCGCTTGTCCTTGGGGCTGCGGCCGGTCTTCGAGCCCGACATGCTCAACAGGGCGCCGGTGCTGGTGATCACGCCGCGGTCGAATTGCACGGCCTCCTCGTAGAGCCGGGCCGGCGTGGCGTTGCGCAGGATGTTGCGAACTTCGACGCCCTGGCTGTTCAGGTCGATCGTGAGAGCCATCGGGTCACCCGTGTTGGAATTGATTTGCGCGACGTGCGGCCGCGAACCTGCCACGGTATCGTACTTGTGGGCAACACGAGATGACAAGGTAACGCGGCGCGTTAGCCCCCGGCGACTCGCCGGGGGCTAAAGGGTTGCACAATGAACAGCGACGAATACCTGGTTGTGATGACGACAGTCGACTCGGTCGCGGGAGCCGAGGGGCTCGCGACCACGCTGGTAGAGCGCCGCCTGGCGGCATGCGTCCAGATCACCGGCCCCGTCAGCAGCACCTACCGCTGGGAAGGCGAGATCACGCGGTCGCAAGAGTGGCTGTGCCTGATCAAGACCCGCCGCGCGAGCTACGAGGCGCTCGAGGCGGCCATCCGCGAATTGCACAGCTACCAGACGCCTGAGATTGTCGCCGTGCCCATCGTCGCCGGCTCGGCGGAATACCTGAAGTGGATCGACGAGGAAACGCGGAATCCGTAGCGCTAGCGCAGCGATGGCGAGCGGGGCGTGTCAACGCCCCGGCGGCGATGTGCGTGTGCGTCGGACTACCAACCGGGGCCATGACTGGCTCCGCTCGCTGGGCCTTACGTCGCCACGACGCTCGCTCGGCCGATTGAGTGGTACGTGAACCCGGCGGCGCGCATTTGTTCGGGGTCATAAACGTTGCGGCCATCGAAGATCACGGGCGCCTGCATCGCCTTGCGCATCCGCTTGAAGTCGGGGTTCAGAAACTCTTTCCACTCGGTCATGATCACCAGCGCCTCGGCCTCGGCCAGCACGTCGTAGGGGCGCTTGCCGTAGCTGAGTTTTTCGCCATATTGCTGGCGGACATTGTCCATCGCCTCCGGATCGTGGACGGCCAACTTCGCGCCGGCCGCGAGCAGCTTGTCGATCAAGGCCAAGGCGGGGGCTTCACGGATGTCGTCGGTGCGCGGCTTGAAGGCGAGCCCCCAGATCGCGAGGCGATGGTCCTTCAGCTTGTCGCCAAAGTGCTTGAGAATCCGCTCGAACAAAATCGTCTTCTGACGGTCGTTCACGCGGTCGATCGCCGCCAGGATTTGCGGCTCGACCTGGTACGAACGTGCCATCGCTTGCAAGGCGCGCACGTCCTTCGGGAAGCAACTGCCACCGTAGCCGACGCCGGGAAACAGGAACTGGAAGCCGATGCGGCGGTCGTGGCCGATGCCGCGGCGCACGTCGTTGATGTCGGCCTCCATGTGTTCGCACAGGTTGGCGATCTCGTTGATGAAGCTGATCTTCGTGGCGAGCATGGCGTTGGCCACGTACTTGGTCATCTCGGCGCTCTCGGGGCTCATGACCAGGAACGGATGCTCGGTCCGCAAGAACGGCTTGTGCAGCTCGTGCAGCACGGCGCCGTCGGCTTCGTCGCGCACGCCAACCACCACGCGATCGGGACGCATGAAATCGTCGATCGCGGCCCCTTCCTTGAGGAACTCGGGATTGCTCGCTACGCGGGGTTTGCGGCCGGTTCGCTCTTGGAGTCGAGCGGCGATCCGCGCGTTGGTGCCGACGGGCACGGTGCTCTTGGTTACGACAATCGCGTCGGCAGCCATGTGCGGCGCGATGCTGTCGACCACCGCCCACAGGCTCGATAGGTCGGCCGATCCGTCGTCTCCCTGCGGCGTGCCGACGGCAAGGAAGATGACCGCGGCCGGCGGAACCGCCGAGGCCACGTCGGTCGTGAACTGCAATCGCCCCGCGGCGACGTTCCCCTCGACCAGTTCGGCCAACCCGGGTTCATAGATCGGCACCTCGCCCGAGCGGAGCATGTCGACCTTGCGCTGGTCGATATCGACGCACGTCACGTCGTTGCCGCTCTCGGCGAAACAAGTGCCCGAAACCAGCCCAACGTACCCGGTACCAATGACGGCGAGATGCATGGCAAGAAATGCTGAATGCTTAATGATGAATGCTTAACGGCGGCAGGCGTTCATCTTAATTAAGCATTACGCATTTCGCATTACGCATTTCCAGCCTCCTCGCCCGCAGAATCGTCATCGTCGCGCCCCGCCGCTTCGTCGGGGGCGACGCGGACCACGGCCGCCACCGTGTCTGCTTCGTCGAGGCTCATGATTCGCACCCCCTGCGTGTTGCGGCCGATCACGCTCACGTCGCTGGCGGCGATGCGCTGCAACTTGCCCCGGGCGGTCATGATGATAATCTCGTCGGCGTCGATCACGCTTACGATGCCCACCACCGGCCCGTTGCGTTCGGTGGTCTTAATGTCGCGGACCCCCATCGTGCCGCGCCCCTTGGTGGGATAGCGGGCACTGGTGTTCGATTCGTCCGATTCCTCGCTCGATTCGGGTTCTTCGATCTCGGCAGCCTCGTCCGCCACTTCGTCGGCCGCGACGGCGGCCTCGTCGAGCGGTGGGGCGTTGGGGCCGAACGGCGTGCGCTTGCCGTAGCCCTTCTCGCACACCGTCAGCAGCGTCGCCTCCGGATCGGCAACGACCATGCCCACCAGGCTGTCGCCCGAGCGGAGCTTGATGCCGCGCACGCCGCTGGCGCCGCGCCCCATGGCCCGCACCGACACTTGGCGGAAACGTGTGGCCTGGCCCCGCGAAGAGGCAAGCAGGATTTCGTCCCCGTCCTTGGTCACGGTTGCCGCGATCAGTTCGTCCCCTTCCTTCAGATTCACGGCGATGATGCCGCGCTTCATCGGTCGGCCGTACTGCTCGAGCGGAGTCTTTTTCACCTGGCCGCGGCGCGTGGCCATGATCAGGTAATGGTCGGGCTGCGAGAAGTCGCGGATCGCCAGGCAACTGGCGATCTTTTCCCCCTCGGCAAGGTTCAGCAGATTGACGACCGCCCGGCCTCGGCTTTCGCGGGCCAGTTGCGGCAGGTCGTACACTTTCTGCCAGTACACCTTGCCATGGTTCGTGAAGAACAGCAGGTAATCGTGCGTGCTGGCGACGAACAGATGTTCGATCGGGTCTTCATCCTCGGTCTTGGCCCCCTTGAGGCCCTTGCCGCCGCGACGCTGCGCGCGATACGTGCTGCTCGCCGTGCGCTTGATGTAGCCCTGGTGGCTGATCGTGACCACCATGTTCTCTTCGGTGATCAGGTCTTCGAGGTCGATCGATCCGACTTCCTCGCCGCTGATCTCGGTGCGACGCTTGTCGCCGTGCTTCTTCTTCAGCTCGACCAGGTCGTCGCGGATGATGTCGAGGATGTTCTTGTTGCTCGACAGAATGCGTTGATACTCGGCAATCTCGTCGAGCAGCTTCTGATGCTCGCCGCCGAGCTTTTCCTGTTCCAGGTTCACTAACTGGCCGAGCGTCATCCGCAAGATCGCGTCGGCCTGCACGGCGGTGAGTGTGTAGCTGTCGCGGATGCCGCGCTCGGCCGCGAACACCTCGAACCCCTTGTCGCCCAAGGCGCGGCGCATCAGCGCGGCCGGCGTCTCGATGCCCATCAGCCGGGCCTTGGCCTCGGGCTGGGTGGCGCTGGTGCGGATCACGCGGATCACTTCGTCGATGTTGGCGTGCGCCAGCAGTAGCCCTTCGACCGTGTGCTTCCGCTGCCGGGCACGCGCGAGCAGAAATTGCGTGCGGCGGCGGACGACCGTCACCCGGTGACGAATGAACTCGGCCAGCAGCTCCTTGAAGCTGAGCGTGCGCGGCTTGCCGTCGACCAGCGCCAGGAAGATCAGCGAGAACGTGTCTTGCAGCGGCGAGAACTGGTAAAGCTGGTTCAGCACCACGTCGGGGTCAGCGTCGCGCTTCAGCTCGATGATCAGCCGCACCGGCTCCTTGAGGTCGCACTCGTTGCGGATGCCGGAGATCCCCTTGATGCGGTCCTCGTTCACCAGGTCGGCAATGCGCTTCTCGACCGTGTCGGTATTCTGCTGATAAGGAACGTCGGTGACGACGATCCGCTGGCGCCCCTTGCCGTGCTCTTCGATCCGGGCATGTGAGCGCAGGGTGATGTTGCCGCGCCCGGTGTGGTAGCCGCGGCGAATGCCGGCTCGGCCGGCGATAATGCCGCCGGTGGGAAAATCGGGGCCGGGACAGATTTCCATCAGTTCGTCGACCGAGACATCGGGCTGATCGATCACGCGCACCAGGCAGTCGCATATCTCGCCCAGGTTGTGCGGCGGGATGCTGGTCGCCATGCCGACCGCGATCCCCTGCGCGCCGTTCACCAGCAGGTTGGGGAACTTGCTCGGCAGGACACTCGGCTCGGTCCCCTTTTCATCGTACGTGGGGACATAGTCGACCGTGTCGAGCTTGATGTCCTCCATCATCAGCGCGGCGGCCGGCGACATGCGGGCTTCGGTGTATCGCATGGCCGCGGGAGGCGAGCCGGCGACCGAGCCGAAGTTCCCCTGCTTGTCGACCAGCACGTAGCGCATGTTCCATTCCTGGGCCATGCGCACCAGCGTGGGATAGATCACGCTTTCACCGTGCGGATGATAGTTGCCGCTGGTGTCGCCGGAGATTTTGGCGCACTTGACCCGCGACGCGCCCGGCGTCAGGTTCAGGTCGTTCATCGCCACCAGGATGCGGCGCTGCGAAGGCTTCAGGCCGTCGCGCACATCGGGCAGGGCCCGGCTGACGATCACGCTCATGGCGTACGTCAGGAAGCTGCCTTTCAGCTCGTCTTCGATCGCCAGGGCTACGGTGCGACCGACAGGCATCTCGGGCCCGCCGGCAGCCAAGTCGCCGGCGTCATCGTCTTCGGGCAGATCGTCGGGAGCGTCGTCTTCGGCGGCCAAAATCGGGTCCTTTCAGCGCGACAGCATGCGGTAAACATGCCACGATACCATTGTCGGTTTCGAGCAACAATTGGTAGAGTTAGGCGGCCTCGCGGTTGATGTTTAGCCGGCGACCTCGGTCGCCGCGTTTTGCAACGCGGCGGGCAAGCCCGCCGGCTAAACGATTACGGAAAGGGAATTCCGATGCGCTCGATTGCGATCCTGAATCAAAAGGGGGGCGTGGGCAAGACGACCACCGCCGTCAATCTGAGTGCTGCGCTGGCCGCCACCGGCCAACGCGTCTGCCTGGTCGATCTCGATCCCCAAGCGCACGCCACGCTGCATCTCGGGCGCGAAACGAAGCCGGGCGAGCGCTCGGTTTACGACGTACTCACCTCCGGCACGTCGCTGGCCGAGGCACGCCAGCAGATCGGCGACAGCTATTGGCTCGTTCCGTCGCATCTCGATTTGGCGGCCGCCGAGATGGAGCTGGCCGGCGTCGTGGGGCGCGAGCTGATCCTGCGCGACCAGCTCGAAAAAGACGCGGAAAACACCGATTTCGACTACCTGTTCATCGATTGCCCGCCCTCGCTGGGGGTGCTCACACTGAACGCCCTGGCCGCGGTCGACGAGGTGTTCATCCCCTTGCAGCCGCACTTTCTGGCGCTGCACGGACTTAGCAAGCTGCTGGAAACGATCGAACTGGTCAGTCGCCGCCTCAATCCGCGCCTGCGGCTGAGCGGCGTGGTGCTGTGCATGTTCGAGTCGGGTACGCGGCTCGCCGTGGAAATCGGCAACGATGTCGACAATTTCTTCGCCCGTTCGCGCACGGCGGGCAACAAGCCTTGGAGCGACGCGCAGCCGTTCCAGACACGTATCCGCCGCAACATCCGCTTGGCGGAGTCGCCCAGCTTTGGGCAGTCAATCTTCCAGTACGCTCCCGACTCGCACGGCGCCGACGACTATCGCCGGTTGGCCGCCGAGGTGCTAGCAGCCGGCGAGCTGCGCTCGGCGACGGAAATCTTCGAGTCGCCGTGACGTCCCGTGGCGACAGCATTGCTAGCCGGATTGCTTCGCGGGCGTCGCAAGCGACGCGGCTAAATGAAATACCCGCCATCAAAAAAACTGATCTTGTCGCACTGTTGGAGATTTCGTACATATCACTCAACCTCGCGTAAATCTTATCGCAGGATACGTACACACACGGAAGTTAGTCAGCCACGACACGAGCGTCGCGCACGCTCGACAATCCACCTGCCGCGGCGCAAGTCAGGAAAGGAAACCCGACCATGCTTGTCCTCTCAAGAAAAGTGAACGAAAAAATTGTCATCCCCTCGATCGGCACCTCGATCGAAGTGGTCGAGGTGAAGGCCGGTCGCGTGCGCTTGGGGATCGACGCCCCGCGCAGCGTGCAGATCGTGCGCGAAGAGATCGCCTCGTCGCCGCCAGCCGCGGAAAAAGTAGCGCCACACGCCGATGCGTCACGCGCGCTTGAGCACGATGCACGCAACAAGCTGAACACGGCGATGTTGAGCCTCGAACTTGCACGCCAACAGCTCACCAATGGCGCGATCGACGAAGCAGCCGAGACGATGCGCCGCGCGCTCGAGCAGATGTCTGGCTCGGCGACGCGCGAGGAGAAGCCGTCGCGGCCTGCCGCCGCTTCCCAACAGGCCGACGTGCTGGTGGTGGAAGACAATGCCGATCAATTGGAAATGTTGACCGTGCTGCTGCGCGGTCAAGGATTCAAAGTCGCCACGGCCACTGATGGCGTCGACGCGCTGAACTACTTGCAGCGCGCGGCCGCCCCCAAAGTGATGCTGCTCGACATGATGATGCCCCGCTGCGACGGCATGACCACCGTGCGCATCGTCCGCCGCAATCCGGTGTTCGACCAAATCAAGATCGTCGCCATGAGCGGCTACAGCCCGAGCCACTTCGGCGTCGCCGAGCGCGCTGCCGGCGTGGACGGTTGGCTGCAGAAGCCGTTCGAAGGCGCGCAACTGGTCCAGCACGTTAAGCAGGTGCTCGAGGGGCAGACGGCGCATCATTAAGCAAAGCGGTCATCTCGGCGACCATTTTCAACGCGACGGCCACCACCCATGGCGCCGACCGCGAGCGGCTCCGGGCCGACTACGATGCCAACGGCTGCGCGAAGCCGCTTTCGGCCGAAAGTATTCGCCGCCGGCAAGTACACGCTGCGCGTGATGGACCCCGAGGCGGAGCGAACCAAGGAAATTCGCGATCTCAGGGCGACGGCCGAGAACGCCGAGCGGTTGGTCGTCGACCTTCAATCGTAGGCGTCCCACGACGCTTCGGGGTCGATTGGCACGTTCTCCCAGTACGGCTTGCCGTCGTCGCGGATGTCGATCAGCCGCGACTTACTGCCGGGGGCCGGCGCTGCGTTGTTCTGCGACGGCCATTGGCCCAGCTCGCTTTTGATCGAGGAGTGCCGGGAATCGTCGGCGACGTTGTTCCACTCGTCGGGGTCGGCCACCGTGTCGTACAGTTCTTCGTCGCCATCGGCGTAGCGAATGTATCGCCAGCGCTCGGTGCGGATCGCGTGGTTGCCGGGACCGTGTGTGGTGATCGCCGGCCAGGGGCGCTCACGGCTGGCATCGACCAATTGCGGCACGAGCGAATGCCCTTCGACGCTGGGCGGCGCCGGCAGGCCGCACAACTCGGCCAATGTGGGATACATGTCGAGCAACTCCGCCGGCTGAGTGCATTGCGCCTGCTTGGCGACTCCCGGCCCGGCAAAGATCAGCGGCACGTGGGTGGATCGCTGCCATAGGGTCGTCTTGCCGGTGCAACCTTTTTCGCCGATGTGCCAGCCGTGATCGCTCCATAGCACGATGATCGTGTTGTCGGCCGCCGGCGAGGCATCGACCGCATCGAGTAGCCGGCCGACCTGACTGTCCATGAAACTGGTCGATGCCAAGTACGCGCGTACCAGCGGCAGCCATTGCTCGTGCTCTTTCAGCCACGTGAGCCGTGGTTCGGGAAGCCGCCAGTTCATGTAGTCGGCAAAGCGTGGCAGGTCGTCGCGATCGTCGGGCTTCACGTCGGGCAGCTTCGTCGTGTCGGCCGGATACATGTCGAACCACTTCTGCGTGGCGTAGCAGGGTACATGCGGCAAGAAGAATCCGACAGCCAGGAACCACGGCTTGTCGCGCGGCAGCGAATCGATCTGCTCGACGCCCCAACTGGCAAGTTGCCAGTCCCCTTTGTCTTCATCGCGATGCGGGAACGTGCCCCAATCAACCAGCCCATGATTGCCGCCAGGCGTCTCGACGAGCTTGTGCGGCGGGCGCACGCCGACACTCGCTGGCGGCCCCCAAGTGTTGAACTCCGTCGAGCGCTCGTTCTTCGGCGGATAGCCGCCGTGCCAGATCTTGCCGCCGCTGGCGGTGTGGTAGCCGTTGGCGGCGAAATACTGTGGCAACGCGACGACCGTGCGTAACTTCTCGACGGTACGGAACCACGGCTCGAGCGCGTACACGCCGGTGGTCGAGGGGCGCAGCCCGGTGAGCACGCTGGTGCGCGACGGGTTGCACAACGGCGCCTGGCAATGGGCGTTGGTGAACAAGGTGCCGCGCGCGGCAAGCCGATCGATGTTGGGAGTCTGCGCCTGTGGATGCCCGCCGAGGCAGCCGATCCAGTCGTTCAGATCGTCGACGGCGATGAATAGCACATTGGGTGCCGCGACTGCTCTCGCCGCAACCGATAGGAGCAGAAAAACCACAGAGGCACAGAGGCACAGAGAGAACAATTCTTGTTTGAACGCGATTGGCGACGTGCTTCTGTTCATTTGTCTTCTCCGCGCGTACTCGGTGTCTCTGTGTCTCGGTGGTTCTTCCAAAGCAGTGCATCGGCGCACGCCAATACCATCCCCACACCCAGCACCCCCAGCGCCCATGCTGCTTCCCAGGCTCGATTCTCCCAAGCGTAACGCAGCGAGGCAATCGCCATCAATGCGCAGAAGATCGCCAGGACGATCGGCGGTGCCGGGTACAGCGGCACGCGGAACGGCCGGTCGCGAGCCGCGTCGGTTTGTCGCAGCACCGGCAAGCTCGCGGCAACCAGCGTCAGAAAAATCCAGAACAACGGGGCCGTGAAGTGTATCAGGCGCTCGAAGCCGTCGCGGTCGGTGCCGTAGATGGCCGCCAACGCCGCGATGGTGGCCGACGTGATCACAGCTTCCGTCACGAGCGACGCCACAGGTGTCCCCAGCCGTGGCGACCAGCGCCCCAGCCAGCGGAACATCGCGTGCTGCCGGCCGAAGGCGTAGTAGAGCCGCGAGCCGGTGATCGTCATGCCGTTGATCGCCCCCAGGGCCGAGATGCAGATCAGCAAGCTGACGGCCGTCGCTCCCCACGGTCCCAGCGCGTGGGCGACCACATCGGCAGCGACTGCTTCGCTCGTGCGCAGCCCCGCGAATCCCAGCGATCGCAGAAACGCCACGGTCACCAGCAGATAGATTGCCGTAACGGCCAAGGTGCCCGTCAGCAGCGCGCGCAGGATGTTGCGGCGGGGATCGCGTACCTCGGCGGCCACGTTTGGCATTTCGTTCCAGCCGCTGTACGTGAACACCACCAGGATCAGTGCCAGCGACCAATAGCTCGAAGCCGATGTGGCTGCTGGCGCGAGCACGGTCGGTGCGGGCCAAGCGATGCCGAGGATCACAATCGCCGCCAGCCCCGCCACCTTCACGCCGGAGAGCACGTTCTGCGTCCATTTGCCCTGCCGCACGCCGACGATGTTCACCAGGCACAACCCCGCGACCGCGGCCAGGGCATAGGTCATCGCGATCGTCTCGCCCAGCGGCAAGACTTGCCGAGCGTAGGTGGCGAACACGAACGCCATCGCACCGACGCTCCCCGGGCGAATGATCCACAATTGGCACCAGGCGTAGACGAACCCGAGCGGTCGGCCGAACGCCTGCGAGAGATAAACGAAATCGCCCCCTTCGACGGGATAGGTCGTCGCCAACTCGGCATAGCAGAGCGCGCCCAACAAGGCGAACGCGCCGCCGGCGAGCCACACGACAATCAGTGCCATCGGTGAACCGACCTGCGAAGCGATCACCGGACTGGCGCGATACACGCCCGAGCCGATGATGATGCCGACAATCAAGCTGGTGGCATCGACGAGCGAGAATTGCGGCCGCGGCGCGGCCGATGGAGCAGTCACGCGACTAGTGTACGCCAAACGGCGCGCGATTCTTAGCCCCGAGCGCCAGCAGGGGTGTTTGTGCGTTACCGGTCGGCAACTCGCAAGACTGCTCGCTGGCGCTCGCGGCTGGGAATTTCATCTTCCATCGCGCTCCCCAGCGGTAAGTTATCCGAGACGTGCAAATTATCGCCGCGCCGCGATTCGTTTTATTTTTGATAGACACCTCTCGCGGTCCGGCACGGCGCGTAACTCCAAGCGCGGCAATGGTCGGCGCGGTGGCCTACAAAATACGTTGAAACTTCTCGTAATCTCGATATTCTAGGCGACCATCCAAGCGTGTCGTTCTGCCGAGCGGCGGCGCACAAAACCCCTCGCTAGCGCTCAGGGCTAAGAATCGCGCCTTGTCGCATGGTCTCCCGACCGTGCCAAAACGAGGAGCAGCTTATGGCGACGCCAGATCGCGGAGAATCCGCTTTGGGTATTCTTCGTAGCGCTTGTCCGGCGCGGGGCCCTTGTCGGGCAGAGCCGCGATCTGCTCCCGCCAAGGAGCGACCTTCGGCCCCAGCGCGTACAGCGCATTGAGCGCCGCCATCACCGTGAACACATCATGCCGATCCCAGTTGGCCAGCTCGATGAGCAGCGGCATCACGCGCCGGAGGTCCGCTTCGCTGCCGTACTGGCCGAGCGCCTCGGCCGCGGCGATCTGCACGTCGGGCGAGCTGTCGTCGAGCTTCGCCACCAGCGCGTCGTGCCCCGCGGCAACCGCCTCGCGCCCGCGCATCAGGTAGCCGAACACCGCCCAGTAGCGCACGGCGCTATCGGCGTCGTCGAATGCCTTGTTCAATTTTCGCAAATCGACCGGATGGAGCGACGACGCCAATTCCGCCGTCGCACGGACCGAGTCGTAGGGATACCGCTCGGGATTGTGCCCCATGTCGTACGGAGCATCACCGTGACTGCGACGATGGATTTCGCCTTCGGGAAGCAAGCCGACGTCACGGATCGCCCACATGGTCGCACCCAGTGACGCGCGCATGTTTTTGAGAACATCGACGCTTGCCGTATCGCCGGCCAGGTTGTGTACCTCGTCGGGATCGGCCGACAGATCGTACAGCTCTTCCGGCGGCTTCGGTTTCCAGAAGGCCGATTGGGCTTCGTTCAGCTTACCTTCCTTGAACAGTTGCTCCCACACGCGGGTCGTGGGTGTTTGCCACATGTATTCGAGATGCTGGCCGTAAATCTTGTCGGGCCTGAAGTTGCGGATGTACACGTAGCGGCCGTCGGTGACGCAGCGCACCAGGTCGTAGCGTTCGTCCATGCGGCCACGGAAGCCGAATAGATGGCGCTGCGGCGGTGTTTGATATTTGCCTAGGAATGCGTAGCCCTGCATCCAATCGAGCGGCTTGATGCCGGCGAGGCTAAGGACCGTCGGCGCGAAATCGACGAAGCTCACCAGGCGTTGACTCTTCCCGTCCGGCAAGTAATCGGCTGATCGAAGATCTAAAAACTTGTCGGGGATATAGATCACCAGCGGCACGTGCAGGCCGCTCTCGCGCGGCCAGCGCTTGCTGCGCGGCATGCCGGGGCCGTGATCGGCGAAGTAGAACACGATCGTATCGTCGGCCAGCCCCGCCTTGGCCAGCTCTTCGAGCCGCCCGCCAGCCACGGCATCGGCTTCACTCACAACGTCGTAGTATTGGGCCCAGTCCTGGCGCACCTCGGGCGTGTCGGGATGGTACGCGGGAACTCGCACTTTGGCGGGATCGTGGATCTGCTCGTGCGGCCGCGCTCGAACTTTGCTCTCGTGGCTCTTCTCGCAGTTGAACACGGCGAAGAACGGCTGACCGTCGGCGCGGTTCTTCCAGTGGGCCTTCTTCGACGATTCGTCCCACACCTGGCCGGGCTTCGTGAGGTTGTAGTCTTCCTTGGCGTTGTTGGTGCAGTAGTAGCCCGCCTCACGAAGATATTGCGGGAACATTTTCTTACCGGCCGGGAACGGCACCATGCTGCGCATGTGCTCAGCACCGGTGCTCGGCGGGTACAAGCCGCTGATGAGCGTCGTACGGGCCGGCGCACAAACCGGAGCATTCGACCAGCAGTGCATATACACGCAACCCCGCGCGGCGAGGCGATCGATGTTCGGCGTCGTGGCGAACGTGTCGCCGTAGCAGCCCATCTGCGGGCCGTGATCTTCGCTAGTGAGCCAGAGAATATTCGGCCGCGGCTCGGCAGCCAAGGCAGTGCTTGAGGTGCCGACGAGCAGCACGATCACTGCGAGCTGCCGTAGCCTGTAGCCCGTAGCCTGAAGCCTCATGCCTTCGCCTTCTTGCGCGGTTGCTGCTTGCCGGGAAGCTTGCCGCCGGAGGCGCCGGGGGGATCGTGCTCCGGGACTTTCAATTCGCTGCGCAGCCGCGCCAGCTCGGCGGTCAGCTCCTTGCGCGCCTCCGAGTAGTTCGGATCGTCGTACAAGCTGGTCAGTTCGTGCGGATCGGTGCGGCGGTCGAACAGTTCCCAGTACTGCGTGTCGGCGTCGTAGAAGTGGATTAGCTTGTAGCGATCGGTGACGACACCGTAGTGGGGGCGAACATGGTGCGGCACGGGCCACTCGTAGTACTGGTAGTAAAAGCTCGCGCGCCAGTCGGCCGGCGACTTGCCGGCGAGCACCGGCACGAGGCTGCGGCCTTGCATGTCGGCGGGAACCGCCACGCCGGCGGCTTCGAGGAACGTCTCGGCAAAGTCGACGTTCGACACGAGCTGGCCGTTGACGCTCGCCGGCTTGGTCACGCCTGGCCAGCGGACCAACAACGGCGTCCGCAGCGACTCTTCGAAGATCCAGCGCTTATCGAACCAGCCGTGCTCGCCGAGGTAAAAGCCCTGGTCGGCCGAGTAAACCACGATCGTGTTCTCGGCCAGCCCTTCATCTTCGAGCAGCTTGAGCATGCGGCCGACGCTTTCGTCGACCGCCTTCACGCAGCCGAGATAATCGTGCATGTAGCGCTGGTAGCGCCAGCGCACCAGGTCGCGGCCTTGCGGGTTCGATTCACGGTACTTGGCATTGCGCGGCTCGTAGTACGCGTCCCACGCTTTGCGCTGCTCGGGAGTGAGGTTCGCCGGCGCGACGAGCTTCATGTCCTTCTCGGTCATGGTGTCGGCGATCGTCATGTCCTGGTCGTGTTCGGCGATGCCGCGCCCCTGGTAATCGTCGAACAGCGTTTCGGGCTCGGCGTACACGCGGTCGCCATCGTGCCCCAGGTGGCGCAGCGGCGGCTCCCATTCGCGGTGTGGGGCCTTGTGCTGCATCATCATCAGGAACGGCCGGCTCTTGTCGCGCGCCTTGATCCACTCGGCCGACAGGTCGGTGATCAGATCGGTGGTGTAACCTTCCAGCTTCACGTTCTCGCCGTTGCGGATCATGGCCGGGTTGTAGTACGCCCCTTGGCCAGGAAGGATTTGCCAGTGGTCGAAGCCGGTGGGATCGCTCACGAGGTGCCACTTACCGATGATCGCCGTCTGGTAGCCGGCTTGCTGGAGCAGCTTGGGAAACGTCTGCTGGGAGCTGTCGAACACCGAGTTCGAGTTGTTGTAGAAGCCGTTGAGGTGCGAATACTTGCCGGTGAGGATCGTCGCCCGGCTAGGGCCGCAAATGCTATTGGGCACGACGCAGCGGTCGAAGCGCATCCCTTCGGACGCCAGGCGGTCGAGGTTCGGCGTCACCAGCAGCTTGCGGGGATCGCCGTAGGCGCTGATCGCCTGGTAGGCGTGGTCGTCGGAAAAGATGAACAGAATGTTGGGCCGTGAAGCGGCGTGGACGGACGCCGCAAGAAGGCTCACCACTACGAACAAAAGCGGACAGCCGAGAACGGAAAGCCAAAATAAACCCCGCCTATTTCGGTTCATGCCGTCCGCCTCTCCGTGCCTCTGTGTCTCTGTGGTTATCCGCCTGCGGCTGCCCCAAAAACTTCGCCAGCCGCTCGTGCGTCTCGGGGCGGGTGAGCTCGGCCTTGCCGAAGCCCGGCTCGCCGCCGGCGGCGACCGACTGCTCCTGATACTCGGGGTAGTTGGTCACGAGCATTACTGGGACGTGCTTGATGGCGTCGTCCTGCTTGATGCGCTTGAGAATCTCGAGGCCGTCGGAGTAGTCGGCGTCGAGCTTGCGATTGATCAGCACCAGCGCGAACTCGCCACCGTGCAAGGCCGCGAGCGTGTCGTCCGTGCCGTGGGTCTGCACCACCTCGGCGCCGAAGCGCTCCTCGACCAGTCGGCGGATGGCCGTGTGATCGGGAACGCACTGACCGACATCGAGGAGGCGCTTGGAGGTGGGCATGGCGATGGTGGCATTTCGTTTAGCCGGCGACCAAGGTCGCCGGCTAAACATCGGAATGAATACTATTTCCCCGCGCCGTTGGCGATGGCGAAGACGTGCGTCTTGTTGGCGATGAACAGCGTGTTGTTCGCGACGACCGGCGTGCTGTAGATCGAATTGCTCATGTCGATCTCGGCCAGTACTTCCAGCTCGGCCGACTCCTTGAACACGGTGAGCTTTCCTTCCTCGTCGCCGACGTATACCTTGCCATCGACCACCAGGGCCGAGCCCCACGTGGCGGCGAACAGGTCGTGCGTCCAGTTCACCTTGCCGGTGTTGGCGTCGAGGCAGTGGAACAGGCCGCTGAAGTCGGGGATGAACAGCAGTCCGTTCTTCACGGTGGCG
This sequence comes from Pirellulales bacterium, assembly GCA_036272935.1. Classification (GTDB taxonomy): domain Bacteria; phylum Planctomycetota; class Planctomycetia; order Pirellulales; family PNKZ01; genus DATAXP01. The sequence continues at coordinate 25,291 of DATAXP010000090.1, forward strand.
GTGGCGCAGGTGCGGTGCATCGTTTCTTCGAACGAGATCTTGCCGTCGCCGTTGCTATCCTGCTCGCTGTAGTGCCAGATGACGGCCGAGTTGGGGTTCGGGCGCGAAACTTCGCCTTCCTCGGGATTGACGGCCTGCAAGCGTCGGGTGTGCGGGATGGGAGTTTTGGTGTCGGGGAGCTTGAACGCCAGCTCGCCGCTGATGTCGCCGCGCTTCGTGGGATCGATGCACCACAGGTGGCCGATCCCTTCGCCGTGCTCGGGGTCCTGGCCGACCGCCAGGTAAATGCGCTCTTCGTAAGCCACTGGGGTGCCGATGATCTCGTTGCGCGTGCCGCGGCCGCCGAGGATGTACTTCGATTCCTTGGGGTTGGCGTCGAACTTCCACAGCGGGATGGGATGGCCGTCCTTGCCTTCATCGGCCTGGAAGCTGTACAGCCAGGCGTCGCCGCCGGCGAAGATCACCTGCGGCACGCCGCCGAGCGTGGCAATGCAGGGGCTCGACCATTGGCCGTGCAGAATGTTCTCGCCCGGCGACGCGTCTTGCCAGATCAGTTTGCCGGTGTGCTTATGCACGCACAGGAAGCTCGGCGCCTTGGGGGCGGGCAGGTTGATATGCGTCTCGTCGACGCCGTTGCTGGTGCAAACGAACAGCAGATCGCCCAGCGCGCCGATCGAGCAACTGCACATGTTGTGTTGCGACACGCCCAGCTCCTTCATCATGTCGAGCACCCAGATCACGTCGGCCTCGTGCTTGTCGGTGTACTTCTCGCCCGTGAAGGGGCCGTCGTTCTCGCCGTCGTGGAAGCCTTGCGTATCGAGACAGGTCACTTCTCCGCGGCTGGTGACGTACCACAGCCGATCGCCTTCGACCATCGGTGTGGAGCAAATGCCTTGCAACGGCCAATCGTGCACGCGGCCGGTGGGGAGCTTTTCGCTCGAGGCCTGCCACAGGAACTCGCCATCGCTCTCACGGAAGGCCAGCAGGCAGCCGAGGTCGACGGTGGCCGGGTAGCGCTTGATGTAGCCGTAACCGTTGTTCGTGCCGACGTACACCTGGCCGTTGGCGACCACCGGGTTGCCGTAGCTTTGCGAGCCGAGGCTCGACACCCAGCGGACGTTCTCGCCTGAACCCTTGACCCACGCTCCGGTCTTGGCGTCGAACTCGCCGGGGCTGAACTCGGTGGGAATATCGGAGGCGTCGGGCGTGTTGTCGCGCGCCGGCGTGCCGCCCCACATCGGCCAATCGTGCGGGCCGAACGGCGGTTTGCCGCTCTCCGACTTCGTCGCGGCAAGCACCAGGGAAACGAGCCCCACAACAATCACGCATCCGACAAACGAACGAACGATGAGCATATCGGCGATCTCTCCAAAACAAGTTTAGCCGCGTCGCTTGCGACGCGCTGAAACGCGGCGAGCAAGCTCGCCGGCTAAACGACTAGTTTTTGTCCACTTTCACGTTGTCGATGAACAGCTCGGCGTCGGTCGCGTTGCCGAACATGCCGGGGCTGCCTTGCAGGTTGCCGGCGTCGTCGGTCGCTTCGATCGTCCACTCGGCCGGCTCCGACTCGTCGCGCGGCCACACCTTGCCGCGCAGCACCGCCTTGCCCCCGTCGGTCGAGGCTTGCAGCTTCATCGTGTACCAGGTGTCGGGCTTCCATTTGAACTCTACGGTCTTCGACCAGCGGCCCAGCTCCGAATCCCAACTGCGAAGCTGCAACTGCTGCTTGGTGCCCATCAGGTCCATCGTGTAGCGCTGGGCGATCAGGCCGGCGTCGGCCATCTTGTTGTCGTCGATCGCGCTGCGCACGTCGGCGGTGATGGTGTAGTCGTGCAGGTCGGCCGGGCCGAACCAGCCGCGGCTCTTGGTCCCCAGCGGGATGGTCGTGATCTTGACCATCATCGGGTTGCCGTCGATCTCGCGGATCACGTGCCGGTAGCGGATGCCAATCCAGGTGGCCGGAATCTCCTTGTCGCTGAAGTCCCACTTCCACGGCAGCGACGGAACGACGCGCAGCCGCGCCGCCCCCGCCAGCGAGCCGACCTCGGCCTTGATGGTCACACCGGCGTGTACGGGCGAGCTCTCGGCCGTGTAGGTGCCGTCATCGGAAATCTGTCCCGGGCCTTCGACCTTGAACTTGGGTTTCTCGTCGCTCTGGAGCAACTGGCCGGCGGCGTTGTACAGCCGCACCGAATACTTCACTTTCTCGCCGCCAGAGACAATCGACTCAGCCGGCACCACCTGCGCGATCGCCGGCTCCGTGTCGGTGAGCTTCGCTTCTTGGGCCAATTGCGGCCACTCTTTCTCGGGCAGCGTGCCGGCCTTGGCATCTTTCTCGGCCAGGCAGAACATCCGCTCGGTGGTCGCTAGGTACAGCTTGCCGTGCGAGACGATCGGCGAGCCGTGAATCTCCTCGCCTTCCGGCAGGCGCTGGCGGTGGACGATTTTTACGCCCGCCTTGTCGTCGGGAACGCAGATGTGCCAGACGTTCGTCGTGCAGGCGTAAATCTTGCCGTCGGCATGGGTCAGGCTGGCACGCATGATCGAGCCGGCGAGCTTCACCCGGCGGCCAAGCTGCTTGCCGGTTGCGGCCTCGAACGTGTACATGTTCCCCGAGTCGTCGGCCCCGTACAGGCGGTCGCCGAGCTTGATCATCGAGCTGCGGCCGATCATCACCCCTTTGTCGGCCCACAGGGCACCGGACTCGGTGATGTCCTTGCCGTCGGTGGCGGCGTTGCCTTTGATCGCGACGACCTGCCCTTGAGTGTTCGCATCGGGGTTCTCTTCGCTTTGCCCCATGTAAACGATGCCGTCGTCCACCAGCGGCGTGAGGTTCATGCCGCGCAGCGTCATCTTGTATTTCCACAGCGGCTTGCCGGTGCGGGGCTCCATGGCCCAGATCATGCCGTCGCCCGAGCCGAACACCATCGCCGCGATGCCGTCGAACGCGCTGGTGACCGGGGTGCTGTAGGTCGTGTCGGCCGGACGGGGCGTCGTGCCGGTGAACCAGACCGTCTTGCCGGTGCGCTTGTCGAACGCCAGGAAGCGATGCGTCGGCACCGCCAGCTCGCCCCAGTTAGTCATCACGGCGCTGGCGATCACCAGGTCGCCGAAGACGATCGGCACATTGGTGCGGCCGCCGTAGGTGCTGAGCAGGCCGTACTCCTCGGTCATCGAATGCGACCAGACGGTCTTGCCGGTTTCGCCGTCGATGCACTGCAGGTAGCCGTTCACGCTCTGGGCGTAGACGTGGCCAGAGTCGGGATCGCCGACGACACAGCTCCAGGCGACGCGCTCCTTCGGCACGTCGGAAAGGAAGACGTTCCAATGGTTCCGCCACAGCACTTTGCCGGTTGCGGGATCGGCGCAGACGACGCACTCGCCTTCTTGCGGCGTTTCGGGCATGTAGCGGGCCAGCGTGTACAGCTTGCCGCGCATCACGATCGGCGTGCTGCGTGTGGCCAGCTCCTTGTTCTGCCAGACGACGTTTTTGCCCTCGGTATCCCACTCGCCGACGATGCCGGTTTCGACCGACAGGCCATTTTGGAACGGTCCGCGCCACATCGGCCAATCGAGCGGGTCAGGCTTCGAGGCGGGCTTCTCTTCCTTAACCGGTTTTGCTGATTCCGAAGCGTCGGCGACGATTACGCCTGTGATCGGCGGGTTGAGGTAGATCTCCTTGTCGCCGACCTTCACCGCCCCACCAGGTGCCAGAGGATCGACCTTTCCGGCCGGCGCGTCGTCCGCGGCAACGGCTTTCGCTGCGACCTTCTTGGACATCTTCTCCGGGTTGTCCGGTTTGCACGCCCCGACGGCGATCAGCGTGATCGCGCAAAGCAACGAGGCCGAGGCGCGGAGCATCCAACGTGAAATCATGAACGGAATCCCTTGTCAGACCAGATGAACATGCGAAGCAGGGGAGGCGGGTGCCTTCAGGATACGTCCCCCGCCGGGCGAGAACAAGCGGCGCACCAAGCCCAGGGAAGGCCGTTTGCGACGTTGCGTCATGGAAGATCCAAGCCGGCCTTCCCTGGGCTATTACCCCGACATCATAAACGCCCACAGCGCCACGGTCGCTTTGTCGTCGGCCAGGCCGAGGTCCGCATTGATCGTGCCGTGCGTCTTTCCTTCGGCGCCGAACTCGACGGCCCGAATGCCCGCTGCTTGCAACACCTCGGCCAGGCGGTGTGCTTGGGCACCGGTGAGTGGGTTGTCTGCCACATACAGAATGAAGAACGGCGGAATGTGCTTGCCGCTGGCAACGTGCGTCACCGGCGAAAGTTCCTTCTGCATCTCGGGGCTGCCGAATTTCTCGGCATGGCTCTTCGACGGCTTTTCCGGCTCGGTGGCGATCTGCAAGGGCACGTCGTACGTGTCGCCATCGACCGGCACGCATCCCTTGACGATCTTCAGCGACAAACCCTCGGCCTGCAGGTAGCGGTCGTCGGTCGACACCAGCGCCGCCAGTTGCGCCCCGGCCGAGTGCCCCATGATGTAAATCCTGCTTGCGTCGCCGCCATAGTCCTTCGCACGGTCGCAAGTCCAGTGGATCGCCTTCGCCACGTCCTGGGCCATTTGCTGGATCGTCGCCTCGGGCAGCAGCCGGTAGTTGATAGAGACCAGCACGTAGCCGCGGTCGGCAAATGCTTGCGGCTTGTTGTTCACCTGCGCCTTATCGCCTTGCACCCAACCGCCGCCGTGAATCCAGAACACGATCGGATGATCGGTTCCTTCAGCCGGCGTATAAATGTCGATCGTCTGGCGCGGATTCCTCGGCTCAGCGTAGGCGAGATCGCGCTCGGCCTTTGGCTCCGCGGCAAGTGCCTGCGACGCGACGAGCAGCAAGGCAAGTGTGGTGTTCATGGCAATCTCCCGGCCTGGCGGCCGTACAATCGTGTCAGTGAAGAAAATCGCACGCCGACTCTTGGAGCCGTCGATGCCCCCGAGCCTGAAATTCAGCCAGCCCAATTCGAAGCCGTCCAATCTGCAGATCGACGCCGATTATCTGCGGCAGATCGTCAAAAAGCTAGCGTTTCCGCGCGTGGTCAATTCGCCGGCCAACGCAACGGCGCGGCAGATCATCCTTGAGGAGTTTGCCAAGCTCCCGGGACCGCCGCCGGCGGTGTATGGCTCGCTATCGAATGTTTATTCGGGGGTGCCCGAGACGTCGACGGTGCTGCTGGGCGCCCACTACGATTCGGTGCCCGGCTCGCCAGGGGCCGACGACAACGCCAGCGCCGTGGCCGTGATGCTCGCCGCCGCCCGCGCGATTGCCGGGCACGCCAACGTGCTTTACGTGGCGTTCAATTCCGAGGAATACGGCCTGGCGGGCTCGCGTGAGTTCGCCGCCGCGCTGCCGCGCTTGCGATGCAAGCCAGCAGCGGTCTACATCCTCGAAATGGTCGGCTACCGCGATCGCCGACCGCACTCGCAACGCAATCCGCTGCCGATGTATCCCAACGTGCCGACCACTGGCGACTTTTTGGGGGTCGTCACCAACCAGGACGCCCTGCTCGGCAACATCCTGGCCGGCGCCGCGACGTGCAGCGTGCCGTTCGTCGGGCTGTCGCTGCCCGAGGTGATGCACAACCTCGCCGCAGTGCAGAGCTATTCGCCGCATCTGCTGCGCAGCGATCACACCTCGTTCTGGGAGCGAGGCATTCCGGCCGCCATGCTCACCGACACCGCCGAGTTTCGCAGCCCGCACTACCACCACCCCAGCGACACGCCCGACACGCTCGACTACGACTTCATGGCCGAGGTGACCAAGGCCGTGGTGAATATGATCGTAACGTGACGGTTCTCGTGTCGGCGGCGATGCCTTGTCCCGATGGTATTGGCGTGGCATCATTCTCACATGTGCGGTCGCTTTACCCTTCATGCCAATTTGAACCGGTTCTTGCAGCAGGTGGGCGTCGCGCTGCGCGAGGAGCTCGAATGGGAGCCTCGCTACAACATCGCCCCGACGCAGCGCCTGCTGTCGATCGTTGCCGAGGGGAATCAGCGTGTTGCCGGCCAGCACCGCTCCCCCGTAGGCCATGGATGCGGAGAGCGGCGCCAGCCTGATCAATGCCCGGGCCGACACGGTGGCCGACAAACCGTCGTTCCGTTCGGCATTCAAGCGTGGCCGCTGCCTGATCGTTGCCGACGGATTCTACGAATGGCGGCGCGAGGGCAAGACCAAGCAACCGTTCTACATTCGCTGCGCAGTCGCGAGCCGTTCGCGTTCGCCGGCCTCGCCGAGCGCTGGAGCAGCGCGGAGCCGCCGATCGACTCCGCCGCGATCATCACCACCGAGGCCAACCCGCTGATGGCCACCATCCACGACCGCATGCCAGTGATCTTGCCGCCGGAAGCATACGGCCTGTGGCTCGATCCTGAGTTCCAAGGAAGGGACGAGCTGCTGGCGCTGCTCCGCCCCTTCCCCGACGACGCGATGGATGCCATTCCAGTCAGCGACTTGGTGAACAAGCCAGCCAACGATTACGCCGAGTGCATCGCGCCACAACCCACGGCTTTGTTCTAAGCCGGCAGCGGAGGATCAAAAATGAGAGTGTTCGTCGCCGGAGCGAGCGGGGCGATCGGCCGCCCGCTGATTGCCGAGTTGATTCGTCAGGGCACATCGTCACAGGCATGACGCGCTCGGAGGCGGGGGCGCGGCAGCTCGAATCGCTCGGGGCGACAGTCGCGCAGGCCAGCGCGTACGATGCTCCGGCGGTGGAACAAGCGCTGCGGCAATCGCGCGCCGAAGTGGTGATCGACGAGCTGACAGCCCTGCCTCGAACGCCGGCGGAAATGGCTGCCGCCGCACCGGGCGACCGAAAGCTGCGACTCGAAGCCGGCGGCATCTTGCACCGCACAGCGATTGCCTGCGGCGTACGACGGTACATGCAGCAGACCAGCGCATTCTTTCACGGTCAGGGTCTGGCCGACGAGTCGGTAGGGCTCGCGATCGATGCCAGCCCGGGCGTGGCCGCCAGTGCGCGCACCTACGTCGAGCTTGAATCGCGCGTGCTGAATGCCACGGCAATCGAAGGAGTCTCGCTGCGTTACGGTTTCTTCTACGGTCCCGGCACCTGGTACAACCCCGACGGCGCAGCGGCCGACCAGGCCCACCGCGGAGAACTTGCGGTCATTGGCGCAGGAGAAGGCGTTTGGTCTTGGGTGCATATCAATGATGCCGCGATCGCCACCGTTGCCGCGCTGACTGCGCCGGCGGGGGCCTACAACATGGTCGACGACGATCCCGCTACGGTGAGCCGATGGTTGCCGGTGTTCGCGCGCTGGGTCGACGCACCGCCCCCCGCTGCAGATAACCGAACAGGAAGCACGAGAGTGCGCCGGCGACGATGCTGTCTACTACGGCACCGAGCTTCGCGGCGCCTCGAACACCAAAGCCAAGCAGACACTCGATTTCAAACCTCGCCGAGCGCCGTGGTCGCAGTGCTGAGACTGCGACGCAAGCATCGACAGCGGCCGGCACAGCATGCAATCTCATCGCAGTCGGAGAGGCGGCAGACCCGATATGACCAATAAGGTCAGCCGCTCGGTTCACGCTAGCAGGCGCTGCGGAAGTTGCGCTTGGACGAAATCGGTGAGTGAGCATATACTCACCCGCTCAAACATCGCTGCGAGGTTCATGGATGAAGTCCGCAACTGCGAGCGTCGCCAGGAAGCTGCCGGCCGAGGAGCGTCGGGCCGCCATTGTCAAAGCGGTTCGCCAGGTCTTTGCCGAGAAAGGCTTCGACGGCACGACGACGCGCGAGTTGGCCGTCGCCGCCGGCGTTTCCGAGGCGCTGCTGTTCAAGCATTTCCCGAACAAGGAAGCGCTCTACTCGGCGATGCAGTTGGCCTGCTGCAACTCGAACGACGATCAAATCGAGCGGCTCAAGGCGCTGGAACCGTCGGCCTCGACGCTGGCGCTGTTGGTGCATGTGTTCGTCTCGAAGGTGCTCGCCGCGCGGGCGCCCGACGACGAACGATCGATCCACTGCCGGCTGATGCTCCGCAGCGTGTTGGGCGCCGGCGAGTTTGCCCGCATGTTCATGCAAGGGCTGCCGACGCATTTGAATCGCTGGATGCAGGCTTGCCTCGAGGTGGCGATTGCCGACGGTGATGCGCACGACGGACCGATCGCGCCCGATCTGGCTGCGTGGTTCGCGCACCACCTGACCATGATGATCAGCATCTACACGCTGCCCGCCGAGCGCGTGATGGATTACGGAGTGCCGCAACCGGCAATCATCGAGCAAGTGGTCTGGTTCGCACTCCGCGGCTTGGGCATGAAGGAAGAAGCGATCCGGCGGTACTACAATCCGCGGGCGCTGGCGTTGTTGGAAGGATGAATTTTCATTCAAGAGTCAGTGAGTGAGCACACACTCAACCATCCGAAGCGGCCTGAGGCGGCGCGTCATGTAACGAAGCACGTGTAGCGAAGCACGTCTTGTTCAAGGAGGAAATTCGATGCTCGTACTAAGTCGCAAGCTTGGCGAGGCGATCGTCGTGCCGCAGTGCGATCTTTCGGTCGCCGTGGTCGATATTCAGGGCAATCGGGTGCGGCTGGGGATTTCAGCCCCCCCACAGTTCGCGGTGCACCGTGAAGAAGTCCTCGGTACGATTCCCGGCAAACCTAACGGCACATCAGCAGTCGGCAACGATCCCTTGGAAGCATTGGCCGACGAACTGACCGCCACGGCCTACCAGACTGCGCTGCGGCACCAGCCTGGTGGTTCGCGGATGAACCTGGAATCGGAGCTGGCGCGCGCCATGAAGTTGACGCTCAACCGTTGGAAGCGGCGCTTAACAACTCCGTCGCCAGTAGCCGAAATCCGCACGCGCCAGTCGCCTCCGGCACGGTTGCCGCGGTGACCGACCTCGAAGCCCAGTTCCTCATGCACACTTCGGCGACATCAACGGCTGACCGATGGCGTGGCGCGCTGCTCGCGTGCCTCGTCGGTGCGTTGTTGCCGCTGCGCGCCGCGAGAGCCCAGGAGCTGTTCCCCACCGACACAGGTCCCACGTTCGTCACGCCGTCGCCGATGACCGACCAGGAGCCGCCGCTCACGTTGCCCCCGCCCCAAGGTCAACAAAGCGAGATCGTGCCCGCGGAGTTATCGGCAGAGCCGAAGAAGGGACTTTTCTTGCTGCCGTGCTGGGATCGCTTCTATCGCTGCGTGCCCGAAGGAATCGTACCCTACGTCGGCCCGCGCACGCCCGACGAACGCAAGGACTGCGGCCTCGGCCTGCCGCTGGTGGGTCGCGGATGGCGCAGTCAGCCGTTCGCGATCAGCGGCTTTGCCGGCTTTACCGACGGCAGTCCGTTGATCCAGCATCATGTGAATCAGGAGCCGAGCTTCTACGGCGGCGCCAACTTCAGTTGGGACTACGACCACTATTGGGGTATCGAAAAGCGGCTCGGCTTCGGCGCGCTGAACCTATCGAACGGTGACCACCATTTGATTGCCGACACAGGGTTCAGCGTCACCGGCGAGTACCGGCTGATGTACTATCCGCTGGGCGACGCGCGTTGGCGGCCGTTCTTGACCGCCGGCGTCGGTTGGAGCGACTTCTATTTCAACGACGACTTCGGGAAATCCCATCTCGACACGGTGGGGATGATCCCGTTCGGTCTGGGTGTGAAGTACCTTTGGACCGAGCGAATCGCACTGCGCATGGACTTGATCGACGAGTTCACGTTCGGCACGGGCGAACTGTCGAACTTCCATTACGTCGCGCTCACGGCAGGCCTCGAATTCCGCTACGGTCAGCGTCTGCTCAAGATGCCCTGGCACCGGCGGGGCCGAAGCTAAGGCCGACTAGCGCCGATTTAGCCGCGTCGCTTGCGACGCGCGGGGCGAGCCCCGCGGCTAAATGAAAGCGCTCGCGACCAATCCACAGCCGCACTTTGCAACGCGTTCGGCAGCGAACTAAGATGCGGACTCCTTTTGCCCTGGAGATCATGCATGATTCGCGCATCGCTTGCCATCGGTTGGATGTGTCTGTTTCCCGTGGTGGCGTGGGCCGCTGAGCCCGAGTACAAGGCCGTCGAAAACTGGCTGAAGCCGGCGGCCGAGATGGCCACCATCGGCGCGGCGCACGGCGACATTGCCGTCGCGTCGAACGGCGAAGTGTATGTCAGCCTGCTGGCGGGGCCGCGCGGCGGCGTCCAGGTGTTTGGCGCCGACGGCAGCTACGTGCGCAATGTGCCGGGGGCGCCGAACGATTTTCACGGCTTCGTGATTCGCAAGCAGGACGACGGCGAGTTCATCTACGGTGCTCGGCTGGCCGGACAAAGCATTATCAAGATGAAGCTCGACGGCACGCTGGTGCTCACGATCGAAGGCTCGTCGATCCCGTCGGAGTATCACGGCAAGCAGAAGGACAAGCCGACCCTGCGGCTGACGGCGGTCGACGTGGCGCCCGATGGCCGCATCTTCGCCGTCGACGGTTACGGCACCGACTACATCCACGTGTTCGATGCCGGCGGCACGTATCAAAAGAGTTTCGGTGGCAAGGCAGCCCCCTACGGCTTCAAGACCAATCACAAGATCGCGATCGACACCCGGTTCGATCCGCCGCGCATCTTCTGCTGCGACCGTGAGAATCGCCGGGCGGTGCATCTGTCGCTCGATGGCGACGTGCTGGGCGTGATCCCCGACCTGAAGCGTCCCGCCGCGGTGGCGATCCACGGCGACTGGGCGGCAGTCGCCGAGATCGAGGGGCGCGTGAGCCTGATCGACAAGAACGGCACGACTGTCGCAACGCTGGGCGAGAACCCGGTGAAGGAGCAAACCGCCACGAACAAGGTGCCGCCGGCGGAGTGGAAAACCGGCATCCTCACCGCGCCGCACGGCATCGACTTCGACCGCAGCGGCGACCTGTTCGTCACCGAGTTCAACATGTACGGCCGTGCGCTGCGCTACGACCTGGTGCGGCAGTAGCGGGCGACCGCCACTTCTATTCTTGTGGGAGGCGATTCCCGCCGCTCTCTCGCTCAGTCGGCGAAAGGATTCGCCTCCCACAAGGATTCGCCTCCCACAAGGATTCGCCTCCCACTACTGTGCCGCGGCAGAGAAGTCGCGCACCAGGCGGAGGAACACTTCGCGGGTCACGTGGGCTAGCGCCACCTGCCGGCCCGCGCCGTAGTCGGCATTGTAGCGCACCAGGCTTAGTTCGCCGGTCTTGCGCGCCAGCAGTTCGTAGTAGCTCGTGCGGTCGCCGTCTTTCGCCGGCGGCACCGAGCGCATCTGCACGACGCACTGCTGCGAATCCGTTTCGATTGGCTGGATCGGCTCGAGCAGGTAGGTGAGGCGTTTCGATAGCTCACCGGCGACGCGCTGCACCTCGTCCATGCCGGCCGCCCGGAGCCGGTCGCTGTGCAACGTGAATCGTTCGAAGGAGCAGCCGAGCGAGTCGATTGCTGACAGGTCGCATTCGAACTGCTGGCCCGTGGACGATTCGTCGATCCGCATCGGGCCGGTCGAAGGGCTTGGCAGCGACGCGAGCGCCGATTGAACCTGTTGCTCGAGCGCCATGATGGGGGGCCCTGCTGTCCGCCTCAGCCGCTCGCGGCGGCTGCGATCTGTTCCTGCGTGTGCTCCGCGCCGTCGAACGACAGGACGGTCTTCACCCCTTCGAGCTCGGTTTCGATGTGCACCGGCCGCATCCACAGCTTGTGCAAGTTCGAGAGAGTGTCCTGGGCGTAATCGATCTTTAGCTCGGTGCCGCTGTAGGCGTGCTCGAGGAACAGCTCGCCACGGTTCTTGTAGTTGGCGTCGCGGACGTGGATGATCGGCTGGCCGCGATTGGTCAGGTTGAACAGCAGCCGCTGCTTGATCTTGGGGAACTCACGGCTCTCGATCTCGTACTGGTCGGCGCCGGGATTGTAGCCGAAGCTGAACAACTTGTGCTCGCGGCAGAAGTCGAGCGTCAGGAACTCGTCGATGAACGTCAGGTCGTTGTGGATCTTGCGGACCTCGAAGATTTTTTGCCGGCCGAGCATGGCGCCGGTGTCCCAGTAGCGCTTCTCGTTGCGGTCGGTGCACTCGTCGTAGTCTTTGCCGAAGCGACCCTTGTTCCAGCGATCCTCGATGTCGCGGAACAGCTCGATGCCCATCTTGTACGGGTTGAGCCGGTTGGGACTGGTGGCCATCGTGCCCGAGTGGTGGTCGGCGTAGTTGACGACGTCGGCGCTGGTGAGCCCCTGGCGGGTCATGATCGTCGAATGCCAGTAGCTGGCCCAGCCTTCGTTCATGATCTTGGTTTGCGCTTGCGGGGCGAAGTAGTACGCCTCGTCGCGCAGGATCGAGAGCACATCGAGCTGCCACGGCTTCAGCGGCGCGTGCTCCAGCAGAAACAGCATCACGTCGCGCACCGGATGCTCAGGAAACTTCAGTGGCGGCGGCTCGGCGTTCTTCCGCCGCTCGGCCTCGGCCGCCAGCACGCTAGGCGGGTTGATGAACTGGTCCATGTAGCCCTTGGAGTCGAAGCGGGCCGGACCAGTTTTCTCGTGGTCTTCCTCAGCGGCCAAGGCGCTCTTGCGCTCGACATGGGCACTGGGACGGCGGATGAACGGCGAGTGGATATCGATCAGGTCCTCGATGCTCAGGCAGGCGTCGATAAAGTTCTCGACCTCCTCGACCCCGATGCGGTCCATGTACCGCCGGATGCGATTGCCGTTGTTGGCCATGTCGTCCATCATTTTCCGGTTCGTCTGGCTGAACCAGAAATTGTTCTTGAAGAAATCGCAGTGGCCGTACACGTGGGCTATCACGAGCTTCTGATCGGTCAGCTCGTTCGAGTCCATCAGGTACGCGTAGCAGGGATTGTTGTTGATCACCAGCTCGTAGATTTTTTGCAGGCCGTACTGGTAGCCCTTCGAGAGTTGCTCGAACTCCATGCCGAAGCGCCAGTGCGGATAGCGCGTGGGGAAGCCACCGTAGGCGGCCACGGCGTTGAGTTGGTTGTGATCGACCAGCTCGAAAATCGTGGGGTAGAAATCGAGCCCGTAGCCGGCGGCATACTCTTGCATGCGGCCTTGGATTTCGACCAGATCACTCGGCAGCGAGCGGGGAGCTTGAATGGTCATTGGCAGTTGCTAGTTGCTGGTAGCTAGTTGCTGGTAGCTAGTTGCTAGCCCCTCAACTTCCTTTGCCCAGGAACAACTTGATCGAATCGAAGATGCCGTCGCGGTCGCGGATCTCCGAGAGCAGCAGGTTGTCGACTTCCGAAACCAGGCGCTCGCGCAGGGCTCGCAGGTATTCGCCGCTGCCGTAGGGGCTTTCGACCTGGCCATAGCAGAACAGGTTGACCTGCGGCAGAATGTCTTCGCGCAGCAGGCGCGTGCTGGTCTGGTTGTCTTCGCCCCAGTTGTCGCCGTCGGAGAATTGGAAGCAGTACAGGTTCCAGTCCGAGGGCGGGAACTCGGCCTTGATCGTGTCGATGCACACACGGTAGGCCGAGCTGATGCGCGTGCCGCCGCTCTCGCGGGTGTGGTAGAAGGTTTCTTCGTCGACCACCTTCGCCGCGGCATCGTGAATGATGTAACGCACCTCGATGCCGCCGTACTGGCTCTTGAGCCAGGTGTCGATCCAAAACGCCTCGGTGCGGACGATCTGCTTCTGCTCGTCGGTCATCGAACCGGAAACGTCCATGATGTACACGATCGCGGCGTTGGCCTCGGGATGGGCGACTGTCTTCCACGAGCGGTAGCGCTTGTCCTCGCGGTAGGGCACCACGCGCGGACTTTCGCGATTGTACGACTTCGACGAAATCTGCCGCTTGAGCGCCTCCATATAGGTGCGGCGGAAATGTCGCAGCGACTCGGGGCCTGTGCGGCGGATGCTCGTGTAGCGGTCCTTTTCCTGAACGATGTTCGCCTTGCCGCGCGGCTCGATGCGCGGAAGTTGCAGCTCCTGGGCCATGATCTCGGCCAACTCCTCGAGCGACACGTCGACTTCGAGGATGTGGCCGCCCGGCTCGTTGCCGGCCTGACCGGCGCCGCCCCCCTGGTCGCCGCCCGAGCCGACCGGCGTGCCTTCTTCGCCTTCGCCCTGGCCGACGCCGCCCGAGCCGTTCTTGCCGTAGCGGAAATGGGGCACATCGAGCTGCGGGATGGGAATGCTGACCAGATCGCGACCCTTGCGGCCGATCATCTCACCGTGGGTGATGTACTTCCGCAGGTTGTGCTGGATCTTGCCGCGAACGATCTGTTTGAATCGCGATTGATCTCGATCGATCTTCATCACCATGGAAGCACTGCCCCGCTTGGGCTCGGGTTGGGTAGCAACGCGTTAATTCGATTTGGTGTCGCCGCGGGCGAAGATGCTCGCGACGTAGTGCAGCACGTCGTTGGCGCTTTCGTCGTTGTAGCCGTAGTCGCGGATCAGCCGGGTCTTGACGACGTCGATCTTCGCCTGCGTGTCGGCGTCGACCACCTTCGACACCAGGCTGGTGAGCTTGATCGTGTCCTTCTGGTCCTCGAACAGCTTCAGCTCGAGCGCCTTGTACAGCCGTTCGTTCGTCTTGTAGTCGAACGAGCGGCCGTCGATGCTCAAGGCGCCGATGTAGTTCATGATCTCGCGGCGGAAATCGTCCTTGCGGCTTTCGGGAATGTCGATCTTCACCTCGATCGAACGCATCAGCCGCTCGTCCGGTTCTTCGTACTGGCCGGTGAACTTGTTCTTCACCTTCTCGCGCTGCGTGTACGCCTTCACACTGTCGATGTAGTTGCCGCACAGGCGCTTGAGGGCATCTTCGTCGGCGGCAATCGCACGCTGCACCTCGTTCTTGACGATGTTCTCGTACTCTTCCTTCACCACGCCCAGCAGCTCGCGGAAATGGGTGCGGGTTTCCTCGCTGGTGATCAGACTGTGATGCTTCAATCCCGATTCCAGCTCGTTGAGCACCATGAACGGGTTCACGCTCGTGGCTTCGGGATGGGCTACCAGCGCGTTGGAAATCTTGTCCTGCACATAGCGGGGCGAGATGCCCACCAGCCCCTCGTTGGTCACTTGCTCGCGCAGCTCCTTGACGTTTTCCTCGGTGAAACCCGGAAGCGTCTTGCCGTTGTACAGCTTGAGCTTTTGGAGCACGGAGAGGTTTGCGTTCTTTGGCTGCTCCAATCGCGTAAGCACCGCCCACATGGCGGCCATCTCAATGGTATGCGGGGCGATGTGCTTGCCGTGTACCTTCTCGCGATTGTAATCCTTCTCGTAGATGCGGATCTCGTCGGTCAGCGTGGTCACGTACGGCACGTCGATCTTCACCGTGCGATCGCGTAGCGCCTCCATGAATTCGTTGTTCTGCAAGCGGCGATATTCCGGTTCGTTCGTATGGCCGAGGATCACCTCGTCGATGTCGGTCTGGGCGAACTTCTTGGGCTTGACCTTGTGCTCCTGGCTGGCACCCAGCAGGTCGTACAGGAACGCCACGTCGAGCTTCAGCACTTCGACGAATTCGACAATGCCTCGGTTGGCGACGTTGAACTCGCCGTCGAAGTTGAACGCCCGCGGATCGCTGTCGCTGCCGTACTCGGCGATCTTGCGGTAGTTGATGTCGCCCGTAAGCTCGGTGGAATCCTGGTTCTTTTCGTCCTTGGGCTGGAAAGTGCCGACGCCGATGCGGTCCTTCTCGCTGAGGATCAGCCGCTTGACGCGTACATCCCCAACGACGCGCGTCCAGTCGCCGCCGTACATCGTCAGCCGCTCGTTGTAGATGTAGCGGCAGAACGGGCACAACTCGCCGTTGATCTTCACCTGGAACGCGCCGGGCTGCACGCCGACGTTCAGCCGGGCCAGCACCTCGGGGCGGAAGCGCGGCGGCACCAGGTGCAGCGGCTCCTCGTGCATCGGGCACCAGTGGATCGTGCCGTCGCCCGACAGGTCGTTCCAGCCAAGCGTGTACAGGGCCCCATCGTCGCTGGCCGAGTAACGCTCGATCCCCTTCTTCAGCAGCCGGGCGATCGTGCTCTTGCTGCTCCCCACGGGGCCGTGCAGCAGCAGCACGCGCTTCTCGATGCCGTATCCCTGGGCGGCGCTCTTTAGCGCGTTGACCAGCAAGGCCAGCGAGTTGTCGAGTCCGAACACCGCGTCCTGGCCATGGTTTTCGGTATCGTCGAAGAAGCGGTAGCGCAGGTGGCGTTCGCCGCGCGTGCGCTCGATCGTCTCGGTGCCGGCCGCCACGATCATGTCGTACACGCGCTGGAAGGCGTTGCGGGTAACCTTGGGGTTGTGGTGCACCAGGTCGAGATATTCTTCGAACGAACCGGTCCAGCTCTTCTTGCGGAACTGGTCGAGGTCCTGCCGCTCGGCAACCAGCGATAAAATGGCGCGTCCTTCACTCATTCGAGCATCTCCCGCAATTGCTGAAATCGAAACCACGCGCTGCGGCCCGCCGATCGCCAGCCGTGCGTGCATTGCCCCTGCGCCGAGTTTCCGCCTCGAAACCGCCCAGAGTTCGCTTCCACGAAATCCTGCTGAAATCGCCACAGTGCGACCGGCGGCGACGCTACCGCCGGCGATCTGGCCGAAGGGCCAAAGTCGTCGAAAGTGCATCCACGCTAGAAATCGCCGCGGCGTCGACGCCTATCCGAGCCGGAAAAAAGCCGCTTCCCAGCTCCACAACCGGTCGAGACACCGTCGCGGATCAGCAGGAGGACTTGGAAAAGAGCTGTAGGCTGGTGGCGATGCGAATGAACTTAGGCAGGCGTGCGTGAACGTGTCGTCTGTTCCGCGGCCAGCGGTTGCCGAATTCCCCGGCCCGCCGTCGTCTGCCGATCCACTCCAGTTAAGTATTGCCTCGCTCGGTTTTTACGGCAATACCGACTTTGGGCCGGTTCTCCAACCTTCGCATGCTCCCACGCGAAAAGACCAACCTGAAATCTTTCCAGCGCAACGGTTTGAGGTGGCCACTTGGCGGAGAGAGCAACGCCGATGCGCGCCACTGGCTACGCCAGTGCTGGCCGCCGCAGGGGCACTGGCAGAGCCAGTGGCACCAGCTTGATGACGACAAAAATTCTGCCTACCCGGCCCGCTCCCACGTTTCGCCGCGCTGGTAACGACGGGCACGATCGACGACCACCGGGTCCTTGCTGGTCGCGATTAGCTTATCGAGCGCCTTGTCGAACTCGGCCTTGTTCGGATCGCGAATCTCGCGATGGTGGGCCAGCTCGACGATCGTCTCGCAGGCCGTCTGGGCGAACTGCGGATCGTCGACATACGGCAGCACGAACCGCAGTGTGTCGACATCGTACGCCGTCCGGCTACGGTTGATGACCAGCGTTTGCTCGGCCGGCGTGCGGGCTTCCTTCATCGCCTGCTTCATGCGGTCCAGCCGCTGCTTGTCGCTGCGCTTGTCGCGGGCGGCCGAGATTTTGACGAACCCCTGGAACGCCTGCGTCCGCTCGGCCGGGTCCTTGGTTTTCTCGGCAATATCAAGCAACTGGTCGGCCACGCTGGCGTCGGGCCACTTGCTCAAGGCGTCGATCCCCAGCTTCCGTCGGACCGGGTCGTCGCAGGTGGCGATGTCGGCGACGAATTTGATCAGCTTCTTTCCGCCGACGCGCCCCATCAGCCCGAGCAGTTGATCGCGCTGGGCCGTGTCGATCGTGTCGAGCGACCGAATCAAGGCGGTTGCACGCTCGCCGTCATCGTTGATGCGCGAGCAGACCAGCGCCACGTCCTTCTCGGCCGCGTCGCGCTCGGCCCCCTTCGCAGCCTTGAGCACTCCCGGCAGCATGGCGGCGATCTGCGAGCTGTTGGCCAATTGGCCGAGCGCCGCCATCGCGGCGGTGCGCACCGGGGAACTGTCGTCTACGGCGGCGGTGAGGAACGCGGGCACTTCCTTGCGGGCCCACCGCGCCGCCAGAACCTCGATCAACGCCGCTTTCTGCGCCGGCTCGGCCGAAGGCATCTGCTGGGCGATCGCTTGGGTCACCGTGTCGCCGCGCATCGTGGTGAGACTGCGCCGCGCCGCAGCCTGCTCGGCCGGCGATTTGCTGCCGAGCGCCCGGACCAGCAGCGGCAACAAGTCGGCCGAATCGCCGAGTTGCCCCAAGGCACTGAGCGCGGCGGCACGCACCGTCTCGTCCTGGCTCGATTCGTACAGCGCGAGCACTGCCGGTCGTGCCACGGCATCGCCGCGGTCGCCGAGCGCCGAGAGCAACCCCACTTGCGCCGCCGGCGACAGCGTCGGCAACTGCTCGGCAAACAGCCTGGTGGTCGCGGCTCCGCCGTCGGCCGTGCGCACCTGCTCGAGCGCCGCCCCGCGGAACTCAGGGTCGTTGTTGCTGAGCAGCTTCACGACCATTTGCAGATAATCTTCCGACGGCTTCTTGCCCCAGGCCGCCGAAGTTGCCGACAGGCAAAGCGCCGAAGCGAACACCACCCAACCGATGTGCGTGCGTCGAATCATTTGCGATCATTCTCCGGAGAACCACCACAGAGGAACCTGCAGCCACCGATGAACACGGATGGACACAGATTAGAAAATCAATCGCTTATCCGTGTTTATCTGTGTTCATCCGTGGTTTCTGCCTTTGTGGTTCTGTAGTTCATTTGTTGTTAGCTCTCCACGCTCGCGCAGACGAGCATGCCGCGCGTTGCTGCCAGGCGCACTAGCCGGCTTTGGTTGTCGCCGGCCAGGGATTCGTAAATCGCTCGGGCCTCGGCCGGCTTGCTGCCCCGCAGCGACTCGGCGCATGCGAGCAGGCCGTCGATCACGTATGGCTTGTTGCCGTTTGCCGACACGACCATCGCCTTCAAGGCGGCTGCGGCCTGCGGTGTGCCGATCGCCCCCAGCGCCAGGGCCGCGGCACGCGCGACGGCCGGGTCGTTGTTCTGGAGCGCCGCGGCGATCACCTCAACCGCTTCGCCATCGCGGCGAGCGCCCAGCGAGTTGATCACGCCAAGCTTCAGATTGCCGTCGAGCTTGCCGGCGGCATCGCGCAGCGCTTTGCCCGCTTCGGGCAGCGGCATGCGCTCGAGCACGAACCGCGCCATGTGGGCGTGGTCGGGCTTATCGAGCAGCGCGGCCAAGGCAGGCACGCATCCGGCCGTGCCGATGACCGTCAGCTTGCGGCAGCAGTAATCCTTGGCATCCCGCGAGATGCTGCTGGTCAAGTCAGCCGTCAACCGGGCTTCGAGGTCGGCCCGCAGCTTCTCGTCGCCGTGGGCGGCAGCCACCGCGTCCTCGATCGGAGCGAGCACCGCGGTGTCGGTCCCCCAGTCGT
Organism: Pirellulales bacterium; assembly: GCA_036272935.1. GTDB lineage: Bacteria > Planctomycetota > Planctomycetia > Pirellulales > PNKZ01 > DATAXP01. Next base: position 44,519 of record DATAXP010000090.1, read on the forward strand.
ATTGCTTCAGCGCGTCGAACGCGACATTCAGTGCATCAGCTGACATATTGGTTTCCTCACAAGATCGAGGAGAAAAGTGTTTGTGATTACAGCACCCACGGTTCGCGGCGAGCACGGTCGGTCAGGCGGTTCGCCTCGGTGTCGCCGGGGAACTGCTGGGCCGCGGCGTCCCACTTCACCGATCGCCGCAGTTGATATGCGATGTTCCCCAGGTGGCTCACCACCGCGGTGTTCACAGCCAGCTCGATGTCGCGGAACGGCCGTTCGCGCGTCTTCACGCACTGGATGAAGTCGCCGTAGATCGAATTGTCGGCCTTGTACATGGGCACCGGCTTGCCGGGGAGTTTTTCGCCGGGCGTTCCCTCGATCGCGAGGTTGTCGGTCTTGGGCTTGTTGTGCGTCAGGATCAAGCCGTTGGGATAGCGGTAGCTCAGCCACGGGCCGTCGGCGTCCTCGTGATAAGTGATCTCGGTCGGTTGCAGCTCGCGCACGTCGCAAATGAACAGCGCGCCGCCGAAGTGATGGGCGCCCCAGTCGGTCATGCCGCCGCCGGAGTAATCGCTGAACGATCGCCAGCTTGCGCCGTTGATCGAGTACGCGCCGCTGCACCGCTTGGCGTTGTACGGTCCCCACGGCGCGGGGCCCAGCCACAGGTCCCAGTCGATCTTCTCAGCCATCTCCTCGCCCGGCAGGTTGCAGAGCATCGGCAGCGGCTTGACGTTCACGTTGATCGATTTGATCGTGCCGTACTCGCCGGCCCAGGCCGGGTCGACGTACTTGCGATAATCGCCCAGCACGCGCTGGCTGCCCCCCGAGACGACGCGGCCGTAGCGGCGAGCCGCGGCAACCATCAACGGCCCTTCGCGCATGGTGAGCGTTTCGGGCTTCTGGCAATACACGTCCTTGCCACTGCGGCAGGCTTCGGTCGTGAGGATGGCATGCCAGTGATCGGGCGTGGCGATGTGTACCGCGTCGATATCGCCGCGGGCGAACAGTTCGCGGAAGTCGTTGTAGACCTGGCAGTCTTTGTTGCCGTACTTGCCGTCGACGGTCCCCTTCGACTTTTCGCGCACCGCCTCGCGCACATCGCACACCGCGACGTACTGCACATCCTTGCGACCCAGGAACGCGTTCTGATCGCCGCGCCCCTGGTTGCCGATGCCAATGCCGGCCATCACGATGCGGTCGCTCGCCGGCGGTCGATCGGCATTGCCCAAGGCGGCCGAGGTGATTGTATACGGCGCGGCAAACGCGGCAGCGCCGGTCTTCAAAAACTCGCGGCGCGACGAGCCGTGGTTGGTGCTCATAACAAGAACCTCTGCTTGATCTGAGAGCGATGATCGGTCAGGCGGGGTCGGATCGTGCCCCATTACCCTATCATGCCGCCGAGTGGTGCCGCAATCATTGGGCGCGGCGGTTATCGCCTACGCTTGTCGTCCGGCTAGGGAATGAAAAACGGGATGCTGGCTGCGATTGCGATGAGTGCCGCCGTCAGCACTCGACCGAACCACAGCCACGCCCCGGCGGCGACAAGGAGAATGTAGAGAGCTAGGCACGCAAGAGCGCCCCACGGAGCAGGAACTGCTGCGGTACACATCGCGAGAGCCGGCGCAACGGATAACGCGAAGCAGATTGTCGCGACCAAGCGGCGTTCTGGGGCGAACCTCTCGTCCATGCCGGCATTGTAGCCAGCTTCGATTGTGGGAGGCGATTCCTATCGCCGAGTCCGGCGGGATCTCATGTCACGGGTCGGCGAAAGGATTCGCCTCCCATCCAAGGGATCAGCCGGGGGCATCACTGAGGGGTGCGCGGTTTTTCAGAGTAGGGTGCTGTCGAGCGAAGCGAGACGCACCGCGATGATCGCCTCTTTGGTGCGTCTCGCGGACTCGACGGCACCCTACACCTTGCCGAGATTCAAAAACTGATTCACCGGGGGCATTGCTGCCCCCGCTCGCCTTTTGGTGTGCATTGGGGTTCGCCCGGGTGTGGCCTGCTTTCGCCGTGGAGCGTTCGACCGCGCAGAGGTAAGCTCTCGCGTCATGCACCCATTGCGCGCAACGAGCATCGCACGAGTCGTTCAGGCCAAGAAACTCGGCGAGTATCTTGGTCTGAACCCCCTGGGGACCCCTCAGGACCAAACAATTAACTCAGCGAGTTTTTTGGTCCGGAGTTGCGCGGTCGGAGCGATTCAGGAGACCTTCGGTCATGCGGCGCGGCGGGGTCGGAAGACCCGCGCCGAACCGCTGAACCGTTTAGCCCGTCACCTTCTCCGGGAAGCCGTGCTGCACGCGGTGGTAGGGGCCGTCGAAGGATTGGGTCGATTTGAATTCCTCGTACCGGCCGTCGCCGGCCAGGTCTTTCGTGCGGGCGGCGAGTTGGGCTAGCTCGTCGGCCGGCATCGGCTTGAAGCTGCGGGCGATGCCCAGCTCTTGCTGCAAATCTTCGCGCGAGGTGATGCCCACGACCAGCGAGCTGAGCGGCAGCGAGAGCGCGTAGCGGCGGCAGGCGATGGCGTCGAGCTTGGCACCATCGGCGAGTTTCCCCTTGGGGAAGCCGCCGCCGAGGCTCTTCATTCCCAGCACGCCGATCGAGCGCTCGTTGCACACCGGTACGACCAGCTTCTGGAAGCTGCGGTAGTTGGCGTCGAGCCCGTTGATCGGCATCTGCGCCGTGTCCCAGGCAAATGGCTTCTCGATCATCTTCAGATGCAGCTCGGGATGCTTGTGGCCGGTGAAGCCGATGAACCGCACCTTGCCGGCCTGCTGGGCTTCGAGCGCCGCCTTGATGCCCCCCTTCTCGAACACCCAGTCGGGATCGTTGTCAGGGCAATCGCATCAAACTTTGCCGGCCAGCGCTA
>DATAXP010000091.1:0-72963 GCA_036272935.1 Pirellulales bacterium
GGCTGATGGATTCGCTTGTCGAGGCTTCGATGAACGGGATTGCTCCAGCCACCGCTCGGCAAGCTACCGGGAAACGAGCAATTCCCCGGACAAGCTCCTTTCATCTTGTAAGATCATCCAGACTTCTCCTGACGCACCAACGGACTGCTAAGCCGACTTTGCAGTCCTCCTGGGGCGGGCAAACCGCTCGCTGGCGCTCGCGGCTGGGGACGCTCGCGGCTGATAATCACCCTGGTTGGCAGTATGATGGCCGTGTTCTCGGCACAAACCTCGCACCGCCGCGTCGCCTCATGGCTGAGCTTATCGCCCAGGGTCCCAATCCGAACGAGCGCTGGCGCCGCATGCTGCGCACCGGCGAGCCGGTGGTCGTCGGCCGCGAGGCGGGGCTGTGGAGCGTCGGCTGGGATGCACACGTGTCGCGGCAGCATGCCCGGCTCACCTGGCAGGGCCTGCGGCTGCTGGTCGAGCGGCTGCCAACGGGCCGCAACCCCATCTTTCTTGCCGGCGAAGAGAACGCGCGGTTCGAGCTCGACGCGGGGGGGCATTTTGTCATCGGTCAAACGTCGTTCACGCTGCTCAACGAGCACGTGAGCGACGAGCACGAATCGCCACGCGCCGTCGAGGAACAAACGTACAGCCCGCAATACCTGCGCGGGCTCCGGTTCCACAATGCCGATCATCGCATCGACGTGCTCACGCGGCTCCCGGAGTTGATCTCTGGCGCGGGGAACGACGAGGAACTGCTCAACCGGCTGGTGAACATGTTGCTCTCCGGCATGCCGCGGGCAAACACGGTGGCCCTGGTGGTGTGCGAGGCGCACGGCCCAGAGGGTCACGATTCCTTGGGTCACGGCGCCTCGTGCACGACGCGCGTGCTGCATTGGGATCGGCGCCTGGGGACCGGCGGCGAGTTCCGCGCGAGTCATCGGCTGGTGGCGGCGGCCGTCGGGCGCGGCCAGAGCGTGCTGCACGTCTGGGGCAAATCGCAAGCTGCCGATCCCACGTACACCATGGCCGAGAACATGGATTGGGCGTTCTGCACGCCGCTGCGCGGTGAGGCGTGCGCCGGCTGGGCGGTGTACGTGGGTGGCAAGCTGGCGGCCGAGGATTTTCGCAGCCTGCGCAGCGAGCGTGATCCGCAGCGCGACGATCCACAGCGCGACGAGGCCGAGCCGGGCGACCTGCGCGAGGACGTGAAGTTCACCGAGCTGGTGGCATCGACGATCAGCTCGCTGCGCGACGTGCAGCTGTTGCAACGCCGGCAATCAACGCTGAGCCAGTTCTTCGCCCCGGCGGTGTTCGAAGCGATGGCGGCCGAGAAGCCCGAGGTGGTGCTGGCCCCGCGCGAAACCGAGGTGACGGTGCTGTTCTGCGATCTGCGCGGCTTCACACGCCACACCGAGCGCAGTGCCGACAACTTGATGGGACTGCTGGAGCGCGTGAGCAAAGCCCTGGGGGTGATGACGCATCACATTCTCGACCAAGGGGGCGTGTTCGGCGATTTCCAGGGCGACGCGGCGATGGGCTTTTGGGGCTGGCCGCTGGCGCAGCCCGACAAGGTCGAACGGGCCTGCCTGGCGGCGCTGGCCATCCGGCGCGAGTTCGAGTCGGCGGCGAAGCAGCCCGGTCATCCGCTGGCCGATTTTCGCATGGGCATTGGCCTGGCCACGGGTCGCGCGGTCGCCGGGCGCATCGGCACGACCGACCAGGTGAAGGTGACGGTGTTTGGACCGGTGGTGAACCGGGCAAGCCGGCTCGAGGCGTTGACCAAAGTTTTGCAAACGCCGACGCTGTTGGACGAAGCGACCGCCAAAATCTTTAACAGCCAGGTGGAATCGGATGTCGCGCGGCTGCGGCGATTGGCCACGGTGCGTCCCTACGGCATGGAGTCGCCGGTGGAGGTCAGCGAGCTGTTGCCGGCGGCGGCGGAGTATCCTGATCTGTCGGACGCCGACCTGAAGACTTACGAGCAGGCGCTCGATGCGTTCAACGCGGGGCGCTGGTCGGAGGCGCTCGAACTGCTGCACCAGGTGCCGGCGAAAGACCGTGTGAAAGATTTTCTGACGATCTACATCGTCGAGCACGGGCGCACGCCGCCGGCCGACTTCAACGGCGTGATTCCGTTGGCGTCGAAGGGCGGGTGAGCGACAAGGCCGCGTGGACGCGGCCGCTAAGCTAGCGCAGGAGCGCTGATGTTGCGCCGAGTTGCGCGAACCACGCATCGTGCCGCCCGGCGATGTCGTCGGTCGCATCGGCCAGCGACGCGTGCTTTGCGTTCGGGCTGATGATGAGCGTGGCCGAAGCGAGCCATCGATCGGCGGCCTGTTGCGTCGGCTGCGAGACGCCTGAGGAGACGACGTTGATCGCGGCGGTTTGCGACGAGACGTTCGTCGTGGGGGTCGTCAACGAGACGCTTGAAGCGTTGTCGGCGTCGTCGGCTCTGGCACCGTCGCCGGAAGTGTCGCCGCCGAACTCGGTGCCGTGCGACGAGAGCGTAATGCCGTTGAGCACGAGCATCATCGTAGCCGGCTTCACGTACGACGCGCTGACGGTTCCTTTGTAGGCGATCAGGTCGCGGATCACGAATTGCGCATACGGAGAGCCCAAGCCGCTGGCCAGGTCGTATCCCTTGCCGGCGCCGTTGCCGTCGTTGCCGCTGGCGATGTCGTGGAAATCGGAACTGGGCAACGAGTACAGTACCGCTTGGGCGTTGCTCAGCGAACCTTCGTGTGCCTGGATGCGACCTTCGTCGGCAATGGCGATGATGGCGGCCCATTGTGGTGCGGCGATGCTGGTGCCGCCGTAGACTGCCCAGCCCGAGCCGCCATACGTGTTGTAGACCGAAACACCGGTCGATGGATTGGCATCGTACGAGACATCGGGAGTGCCGCGGCGAGCGATCGACAGCGAGCTTTGGTAGCTCGGCTTCGCTTCGTACTTACTCATGCCGCCGCCGCCGTCGGACCAGACGGTTTCGCTCGACCAGGCGCCGCTGGCGGTGAGCTTGAGCGTGGTGCCGCCGACCGACAGCACGTTGGGCGATGACGAAGGATACTCGGCCGGGGCGCCCGAGTCGCCGGCCGCCACGGTGAACGTCACCCCTTGGTGTCCGGTGGGGGTGGTGAAGTACGAATCGTCGGAGGTTTCGGACGAGAATTCGCTGCTGCCCCAACTGTTCGAGACGACCACCACGCCTGCCGCATTGCGCGCGTAGTTCTCGGCGGCCAGCAGGTTGCTCATCGAGTTGTTCGTGGCTTCGACAAGCAGGATCTTCGCCCCCGGTGCCATGGCGTGGGCCCATTCGACATCCAGCGCAATCTCGGCGGCCCAACCCGCGTTGGCCGCTGGCAATTTCGAGCCGCCGGTTTGGTTGACCACCGTCAGGTTGATCGGCGCCAGTCCGAACTGCTTGTCGAACACTGCCACGTCGCTGACGAGATTGGGATCGCTGTAGGCATCGACGATGGCGATCGTCGTGCCTGCGCCGTTCAAGCCGCCGGCCACCTGGTTGAACCCGTATGCCTGGGCCATTTGGGCTGGCGAATAACCCGACGGGCCTTTCGTGGCGTCGGCAACGACGTCGTACAGCGGTGTGGCGATGTCGGTGGCGCTGAGCAACTGCCGCTGCTCGAGTTCCTCGAACCGCAACTCACGGTAACCATCTGCTTTTGTGCCCTGAGTGCGCAGAACGCCGGTACGCTTGGCGACCATGAAACGCTCCCCCGTGAAAGACATCGTGTCCAGGCCAGAACAGCCGACCAGCCACCCGCGCAAAAAGCGATTTCAATGTACCGATTGCCGGCAGTCGCTCAAGCAAATTTGCGCGAGTTTTTAGTGAACTGGGATGCTCGCGTCCCGCGCGCCAGCGACTCTCTCATGGTTACCAGCTTCCTGTGGTCTTCGTGGGCCCGTAGGCACCGAACTCCAGGTAGTGCCCGTCGGGATCGCGGCAGAAGAGTTGGCGAACTCCACTGCTGGCCTGGACGTTCACCTTGAGCTCGACTCCCGCGGCCCGCAGCGCTCGCTCGACCGGCTCGGGATCGTGAATCTCGAACGCAATGTGTTCGTGCCGGGTTTGGATCGGGCCATCGGGCTGCCGGTACGCGGGATCGACGATCAGGTGAATTTGAATCCCGTAGTTGAGCAGCCAGGCGCCGTCGAAATCGAACCGCACCCGGGGAATCTCGCGAAAGCCGAGCAGGTCGCGGTAGAAGGCCCGGCTCGCCTCGAGCCGCGTGGTGCGCAGCGAGATATGATGCAGGCCGCGGATCGAAATCGGTTCGCTCATCGTCGCTCGATCGGTTAGAACGTGTCGCGAAGAATTACCGGTCGGCCATTATAATCCCGCTCGCTGCTCAATGCCGCTGCCCATGTCGTGGTCCCAATACACGCTCCGCCTGCCTGCCATGCCGCGTGGCTGTCACTTGGTCACGCGCCAGGTGGTGGAGGCAGTACCGAAACTCGCCCGATGCCGTATCGGATTGCTGCATGTGTTCATCCAGCACACCAGCGCCAGTGTGGCGATCAACGAGAACGCCGACCCCGACGTGCCGGCCGACCTGGAAACCGCGCTCAACGCCATCGCGCCCGAGCGCTTCCCGTATCGCCACACGGTCGAAGGGCCCGACGACATGCCGGCCCACGTGAAATCGGCGCTCGTGGGGAGCAGCGTGAGCATCCCGGTCAGCGCGGGGAAGCTGTGCCTGGGCACCTGGCAGGGCATCTACCTGTGCGAGCACCGGAATCACGGCGGCGCGCGCCAATTGGTGCTCACGCTCCAAGGGGAGTTCGAAGGTTAGCCGCGTCGCTTGCGACGCGCTCTAAAGCCACAAGGCCGCTTCGGCCATCAGGCCGGGTCCGAAGCCTAGGGCAACGCAGGGGCGCGGGGCGTCGATCTCGCGCAGCCGGTCGAGGATGAACAGCACGGTGGGGCTCGACATATTGCCGCACTCGGAGAGCACGTCGCGCGAAACCGACAGGGCATCGTGCGGCAGGTCGAGACTCTTTTCCACGGCTCCCAAGATGCGCGGTCCACCGGGATGCACCGCCCACGAGCCGACCGTTTCGATCGTCAGTCCGTGCTTCGCCAGCCAGCCGACGAGCCACGGCCGCAGGTGTTCGCAAATCAGGTCGGGCACCTTGGCCGAGAGGAACATCTCGAAGCCGTTGTCGCCGAGGTACCAGCTCATGGCGTCGGTGGAATCGGGAATCAGGCACGAGGCGGTGTCGGCAAGCCGCCAGTCGTTGGCCACCGGCGTGGCTCCGGCAACGATGGCCGCGGCGCCATCGGAGAAGATGGCGTTGCTGACGATCTTGCCGGCGTCGCCGTCGAACCGGCAATGCAGCGTGCACAGCTCGACAGCACACAGCAGCACGCGGGCCTGCGGATCGGTCGCCGCCAGGCCTCTTGCCGCCCGCAGGCCGTTGATCGCACCGTGGCAACCCATGAAGCCGATCTGCACGCGCTGGGTCGTTGCAGGCAGGCCGAGCCGCGAGATCAGCTCGATATCGACCCCCGGAGCGGCGAAGCCGGTGCAGGAGACAGTGACCAGATGCGTGATCGCCTCCGGCGACAACTCGGCCCGCTCGAGTGCCTCGGTGGCGGCGCGAACCGCCAAATCGGGGGCCAACTGGCGATACCAGATCATCCGCTGGCGGGTGCTCGGCCCCAGCGCCGCGGGCTCTTGGAGCGCGGCACCGGCCTCGTGAGCGTGACTTCCGTTGGTTTCGGCGTAGCCGGCGAGGTCGACCGCTTCATCGATGGCGGCGTGGCCATTCGTCGCGCTGGCACGACCGTTTGCGGCGACCGTGGCATGGCCGTTGAGATGGCCGGCAGCCCGCCCAGCGGTGGCGTCCTCGACCGACATTTCCGGAGGATCGCCGGGGATTTTGAACCAATCCCAGGCCACCTGGTGGGGTAGCGACGTGTACCGCGTCTTCACGCCGGCACGCCGGTAAAGTACCCGAACAAGCGACGCCTGTTGTTGTTCCGCGCCGCTGGCCAGCACCGCCAACTCTGCCGCCTCACTTTGCGTCATCCGATACGGCGGCAGTGCGGTCCCCAGACCGAGTAGACTCAAATCCATGCGCAATCATTCCTTCGGCTCAGTTGACGCAAGACACTCATTGTACGCGAACGATTCGGGCCCTGCGGCAAAATTCTGACATTTTGGTACAATTCGTCGCCGGGCAGGCATCGCCGGCCGCATAACCGGAAAACTGCCGAAAAGCCGCCGGGTGCCTAGGGACAGAGCGCAGCGATACCCAGACGGTGACAACCGGGAAGATTCCGGCACCGCGATCGCGCTAGCCTGTTTCCGGCGCGGCGGTCACGCGGTAGTCGCGGATACGCGCCTTGTTGCAGCAGTTCATTACGGCCATCACGTATTCCCAGGCGACGCGCTTGTCGGCCCGGATGAGCACCGTCTGCCGGCCGGGGTTGTTGGCCGAGGCCTGCTCAAGCGCACCGAGCAGCTGCGGCTCGGTGATCGTCTGTCCGCCGATGACGAAATGTCCCTCGCGGCTGACGTTCACGACCATTTCCCTTGGTTTGGCGGTGAGCGGCATCGCCTCGCTGGCTTGCGGCAGCATGACGTTCATCTCGCGCTCCTCTTCCTCGAATTTGGTCGCCACGAGGAAGAAGATCAGCAACAAGAAGACGCAATCGATCATCGGCGTCATGTTGATGTTGCCGTAAGCAAAGCCCTTGTTAATGTTGATGGCCATGCGAAGGGATTAGGGGCTGGGGGCTAGAGGCTGGGGATTGGCGGCCGCGGCAGCAGGCGAGGCGCCGAGGCTCGATGACCGTCCCAACTCGCCAGTGGTGCGGGTCATGCGCATCTTGCCTTCAAAGCGTTCGAGCTGCGGCAGCAGCCCCAGCAGCAGCTCGTCGATCTCGCGGAACAGCGTCTGGATGCGCCCTTCAAAGTAGTGGGCGAACACCGAGGCCGGAATCGCCACGACCAGGCCGCCGAACGTGGTGACCAAGGCAATGTAGATGCCGTTTGCCAGGTGTTCCGATTTATCGGCGCCGACGGGCAGATGGGCCGTGATGAAGAAGCACTCGATCATCCCCTGCACGGTCCCCAACAGCCCCAACAGCGGCGTGATCGTCGTGGCCAGGTTGATCGTGCGGACGTTCTTGTACAGCTTGGCCGCCTCGCGTTCGCTGGCTTCGTGGACCGCATGCTCGACTTCCGATTGCGGCCGGCCGACTTTCAAGAGCACGCTCTTGAGCACATTGGCGGTGGTCGACGGGAATTGCTGGCAGAGCTGGTAGGCCGCACGCGGATCGAGTCCTCCGGGACGAGCGGCGAGCTGGCCGAGGGCGTCGACCAGCCGCGGCGGAATGACTTTCCGGCGGCGCAAGCCCAACGATCGCTCGACTGCGAAGATCACCACGAGCACCGACATCAGCGTGATGGGCCACATCAACGGCCCGCCTTTGAACCACAGGTTCAACAGGTTGGGAGTTTCGGGAGTCGCTGGCAGTTCGGCGACTGTGTCGTTGGCCCGCGCCTGATTTTCTTTCGCGCCGGTGTCGGCAGCCTGCAAGGCTGCCTGAGCTTTTCGCTGCGCCTGTTCGAGCTCGGCCGCGGAAGCAGGGGCGGGCTTGCCCTTCGATGGTTTCTTGCTTTCGTTTTTCTTGCTCTCGGCCGCTGCCGATTGCGCAACAGCTACGATGATCGCGAAAACCAAAACCGCTCGTACGATCGTGCGGGCCGCGTTTTCCATCTATCCCCCTAGTGCCTCGAGACGCTGCTTGGCCAGAGCGGCCTGATCGCTGCGCGGGTGCTTGTCGAGCAGCTCCTGGTACGACTTGCGCGCCTGGTCGCGTTGGCCTCGCACCTCGAAGCAGCGACCGGCTTCGTACAACGCGGCCGCCTGCCACTGCGGATACCCGTACACGTCGCTCACGGCAATGAAGTCGGCAATCGCCTGCTGGAAGTCTTTGCGCTCGAAATGGATTTCGCCGATCATGAAACGCGCCCGGGCGGCGACTTCGCTGCCGGTCTTTTCGGTCACCTGCTGGTACAAGGCCAAGGCGTCGTCGCTCTTCCCTTGATTCTGCTTGGCCCAGGCCTGCTCGTACAGGATTTCCGGCAGGTATTCTCCCGCCGCGTCGGCCTTGCGAGCCTGATCGAGCAGCGATTCGCTTCGCTTCCAATCCTTGATCTGGGAGGCGGCCTGCGCGGCGTGCAGCCTCGCGAGCACGAGCAGCCCCTTCGCTTTGGGCTCTTTCACCTCGTCGTACAGCGGCAGCGCTTCCTTGTACTTGCCTTCCTTGAACAGCGACTCGCCCTGCATGTACGCGGCGTCCGAGAGCAGTTCGCCCTTCGGGAACTGTTGCCGCTGGTAGTCGAACATCTGCCGCGCCTGGTCGAACTTCCCCTGTCGGAAGCACGACCAGCCGAGCAAGTGGATTGCCGACTCGCCGACCGCGCCGCCGACACCTTTCTGCATCGCGGCCTGGAAGCTTGCCGCGGCGTGCGCGAAGTCATCCTGCTCGTACTGGTAGCGGCCGACGTAGTACAGTGCCTCGGCTGCCAGTGGACTTTTGGGGTATTGCTGTGCAAGGCGCTCGAATGTCTCGGCAGCCTCTTTCGCTTTCCCTTGGTCCTGAAGCGTCCAGGCGAGCTTGTTCAGCGCCTTGTCGAGCCCCGAATACTTCGGCGCATCGGCCAGCAGCTTGCGGAGCGTCGCCACGGCCTTGTCGCGATCGCCGGCCTCCGCCTGGCAAACGGCCAACAGGTACGTCGCGTCGGCGCGCTCCTCCGCGCCGGCCGACTTCCAAGCCAGGAACGTCTGCAAGTCGTCGATCGCCTGCTTGTATTGTCCTTGCCCTTGCCGCACGGCGCCGCGCAGGTACCGTGCCCGCGGCAACAAATCATCGGCCGGCTTCGAATCGATCAGCGCATCGAGCGTTTTGCTCGCCGCTGCCAGATCGCCGGCGCGGTATTCGGTCCAGGCGAGTCCGTAGCGCGAGTGACCTACCAGAGCGCTCGAGGGCCAACCATCGAGCACGGCCCGATACTCGGCGGTTGCCGTCTTGTAGTCGCCGGCGTTGTAGGCATACTCGGCCAGGCGGTAATGCGCCTTGTCGAGGACCTGGCTCTTAGGAAAGTCCTTGATCAGCTTCTTCAGTTGTTTCCGCGCATCATCGAGCTTGTCTTGCTCGCCGAGCGACTGGGCGTAAGCCAGCAGCGTGTCGTCGGCCTGCCGCCAACCTGGCGCGCTGCGCAGCGAGGCGTCGAACGCCTTGGCTGCCGAGCGGTGCTCGTCGAGCGATTCGTATCCGGTGCCGAGCCGGTAGTACGCTTCGGCATTGAGCTCGGGGCTCGGCAACTTCCCGGCGACCGATTCCAGCGCGGCGACCGCGTCCTTGGCTTTCTTATCGAGCAGCAGCGCAACGCCGCGACGCAGGCGCCAATTCGGCGCTTCGGGGGCGTCGGCAAATTTCTTGAGCAGCCGACCGAACGCCTGCTCGGCGTCACGGTAGTTGCCGCGGAGCAAGTCGCTTTCGGCCGCCACATACATCACGTTGGGCACGAGCGGATGGTCCGCGTAGGCTTTCAGAAACCGCTCGGCTTGGCTCGACGCATCCTGGTAGTCACCTAGTTCCAGGGCGGCGAAGGCGGCCATGTACTGGGCCTCGGGCGCCACTGCGTCCTGCGGCCAACGCTCGGCGATTTCGCCGTACATTGTCCGGGCCTCGCTGCGCTTGGCGGGGATATCGAACAAGGCGTCGGCCTGGTCGAGCTGCAACTGCGGCAGCCAGCGGCTCTTGGCCGCGTGCGGCACCCATTCCTGTGCCAGTTCCAAGGCAGGCTGCGCGAGCCCTTGCTTCAGCGCCCCGCGCAGCCGTAGGTGCACTGCCTCGAAAAACGTGTCGCCGTCGTTGGGCGTGAGGTTCATCAACGCCTTGCGAGCGTCGTCGTACTTGCCTTCCAGGTACGCACACTTGCCGGCATCAAGCCATGCGGCGGCGCGATAAGGCGACTGCGGAAACTTCTGCGGCACCGAAGCGTACAGCACCGCGGCCTGGGTGTATTGCTTCTTCTCGAACAGGACCGCGGCTTGGCGCATCGTGGCGTGATCGGCCAAGGCGAAGCCAGGAGTCGAAGCCGCGCGGGCGAAACTCGCTTCGGCCTCGTCAAGCTTCCCTTGGGCCAGCAGCGTTTCGCCGCGTCGCATCGCCACTTCGGTCGCCAGCCGATGGTTCGGATCGTGTTTCAGGAATGCGGCAAAGGTGGCATCGGCCGCGGCCGGCTGGTTCAGCTCCGCTTGTGTCACGCCCAAGGCGTAGCGGGCGTCGGGGGCCAGTGGATCGGTGGGAAACTGCTTGAGCAGTTGCTCGTATAGCCTCGCGGCGGCCTGCTTGTCGCCGGTGTTGTAGGCCGCGTCCCCTTGGTAGTAGAGCGCCTGCGCGGCGTAGCGCGTGTTGGGGAATTTCTCGGCCAATGTGGCTAGCGTCTTCGTGGCCTGCGCGAACATCGCGGCGTCGCCCGCCTGGCCGAGGTTGTACTCGGCAAGTCCCTTGTACAAATATGTCGCCGGGAGAAGGTCGTTTTTCGATCCGTCGGCCGCCTCGACCATCAGTGCGTCGGCCGGCAGCTTCGGCGCGGCGGCCAGCAGTTTTTCGAACTCGCTCCGCGCCGCCGCGAACTGTTGCGTCTTGAGCAGGCACAGGCCGTAGTAATGGCGCGCCCGCGGGGCGCGCGGATCGTTGGCGTTGGCCGTCAAGAAACTGTTCCACTGCTCGGCGGCCAGCTCGAACTGCTCGCGGTTCTGCAAGGCGACGGCCGTTGCGAACTGGCGCATTGCGGCGTCGTTAGCAGAGGCGGGCTGCTGGCCGATGGCCAGAGGAACTGGCCGCGCCAGCACGACGAGCGCCGCCGCCAGCGGCGCGATAATCCAGCGACCCCGAGCGAGCATGCGACAACCCTTTCCGCGTCGATTCGTGGCAGCGACAGTCGCCGGCCAAAAACGGCGAGCGCCAGCCGCAACTTCGGTTGTACCTCAAAAAGCGCCTCGACAAAATGGTCAGCCGTTTGGGCCGATTTCGGCAATTGCCCGGTTTGGGGGCAGTACTTATGATGGCGACGCTCATGCCCGGCGCGGAAGGGCCGCCGGCGCTTTCCGACCCCCAGAGGTTCCGAGCTGCACTTTGGTCCACATTCCACTCTGGTACTGGTTCGCGTTCGCGGCGTTCGTGATCACGATGCTCGTGATCGACCTGAGCGTCATTCACCGCAGTTCGCGCAAACCCACCGCGAAAGAATCGGGACTGTGGACGCTGTTTTGGTGTGGCCTGTCGCTAGGGTTTAGCGCGTTGGTCTGGTGGATCTACACGTACCATAGCGAGGATCATGAACATGGCCTGCAAAAGGCCGGTGAGTTCCTGAGCGGCTACGCGGTGGAATGGGCATTGTCGATGGACAATGTCTTTGTGTTCGTCGTGATTTTCAATCACTTCCGCGTGCCGTCAAAATACCAATACCGCGTTCTCTTTTGGGGCATTTTGGGCGCGATCGTGCTGCGCCTCGCCTTCGTGCTAGCGGGAAGCGCTTTGATCCATCGTTTTGAGTGGATTCTGTACTGTCTCGGAGCGTTCCTGGTTTACACCGGCGTGATGCTCGCCATCAAAGACGAAGAAGTCGACCCCGAGAAAGGGATCGCTTTGCGTTTGTCGCGCCGTTTTCTTCACGTCGCACCGGGAGATCATGAGGTCCACGGTGATCGCTTTTTCGTGCGCGTCGACGGTCGGATGATGGCCACCCCGTTGTTCTTGGTGCTCGTGGTCATCAACATCACCGACGTCATTTTCGCCGTCGACAGCGTACCGGCGATCTTCGGCATCACGAAAGATCCGTTCATCGTGTTTACCTCAAACGTATTCGCGATCTTCGGCCTGCGCGCGCTGTATTTCTTGTTGGCCGATTTCATGGGCATGTTCCATTACTTGAAGTATGGCCTTAGCGCGATCCTGGTGTTCGTCGGTCTGAAGATGCTTGCCAAGCTCGTGCTGGCTGAAGACAATCCTTTGATCGTCAACCCATTCATCTCGCTGGCGATCATCGCGGTGCTGCTAGGTTCGGCTATGGCCGCCTCGATGCTCTTTCCTGAGCGCGAGCATCACGAATCCTCCGGATAACGGCGGAATGAGCAGTGACGCACCGAATCCGGCTGCGCGGTCCGTGGACTCTTGAGATGCTCGGCTCCTTGGGCGGTGGTGGCTCGTCGCCGCAACGGGTCATGCTTCCCGGCGACTGGCCACGACTGTTGGCTGGTCGAAGCGGCGCGGCAGTATGCATGCGGCGGCACTTTAATCGGCCCACTGGGCTCGATGCCGGTCACACGGTGTGGCTGACGATCGAGCACCCCCGCGGCGCCGGCGCCTTGACGCTCAATGGCACGCCCCTGGCGATCGGCGCCCCTGGCCAAGCATGCCAAGTGCCGATCACCGCCTTACTGACCAGCCGCAATGAACTGACGATCGAAGCTCTCCTGAGTGACGAACCGCCCTGGGCCGACGTCCGCCTGGAAATCCGTGGCGAGCACGACTAACCTGAGAGCCAATCCGAAAACCGCTTTACAACTCGTCGGTCGGGTGGGGCAGACATTCGTGTCTGCCGTGAGAGGTCAACCGGAGGCAGGCAGGAATGCCTGCCCCACGCGGTTTTCGGATCGGCAGCAAAGCCGTCGCCCTTCCAGCCGGAGCAACCCATGTCGATCAAGCGTCTTGCCGCATTCGTCGTTCTTACCGCCTGCGCCGTGCCGGCATCGGCGGCTGAGCAGAACACGCTCACCGAGAAAGAACTGGACCACGGTTGGGTTCTGTTGTTCGACGGCGAAACGACCTTCGGTTGGCAAGCGACCAGCGACGCCGATTGGAAGGTCGTCGACGGCACGCTCGTTGCCACCTCGGGCAAGCCCGGCTTCCTCAACACCACCACCGAGTTCGGCGACTTCCTGCTGAAAGTCGATTTCCGCGCCACGCCTGAAACGAACAGCGGCGTCTTCCTTCGCAATCCCGACCAGCCCAAAAGCGCCGCGACCGATTGCTACGAGCTGAACATCGCCGACGAGTCGATCAGCCCGTTTCCGACCGGTAGCTTCGTCGAGCGGCAGAAGGCCAACAGCTACGCGGCCAACGAGGGCTGGCAGACGTTCGAAGTCGACGCCCAGGGGGGAACGTTCGTCGTGCGGCTCGATGGCCGACCGGTGCTCGAATACACCGATCCGCGACCGTTGGGGCGGGGCCGCATCGGCCTGCAATTTCGCACCGGAAAGATCGAGTTCCGCAACATCAAGCTCAAGCCGCTCGGGCTGGAATCGATCTTCAACGGCCGCGACCTTGCCGGTTGGAAGACTTATCCGGAGATGAAGAGCGTATTCTCTGTCACGTCTGCTGGCGAGTTGAACGTGAAGGACGGCCGCGGCCAGCTCGAAAGCGAGAAAGAATACGGCGACTTCGTGCTGCAACTCGAAGTCTTTTCCAACGGCATGCACCTGAACTCGGGTATTTTCTTCCGCTGTATTCCCGGCGAAACGATGAACGGCTACGAATGCCAGATTCAGAACGGTTACAAGGACGGCGACCGCTCGCAGCCGATCGATGCTGGCACCGGTGCGATTTACCGTCGGCAGTCGGCCCGCAAGGTAATGGCCGACGATTTCAAGTGGTTCCCCATGACCTTAGTTGTCTCGGGAGCGCACATGGCCTGCTGGGTCAACGGCATCCAGGTGACCGACTGGACCGACACACGGCCGCCCGATCCCAACCCGCGCAAAGGGCTGCGTACCGCGCCGGGGACACTAATGATTCAGGGGCACGACCCGACGACCGATCTATCGTTCCGCCACCTGCAGGCGGGCGAACTGCCGCCACGCTGAAGGCGCATCGGCAAGTTCGTGAAACTAGTCACACAGTGTTCGTGAATCTCTTCACGCACTCGCGCCGATGCAGCTGCAAATTTTTTTTGACGGACGCCGCGACGGTTCACTAAGCTGCGCATAGAAGTTGCGACAACTTCTTTCTCATCATCTGGCAACTCTGCACATCGCATTGAGGGGGACGCCGTCATGATTCTGAACGATATTTTGCGCCTGAAAGGGTCGGAGGTTTATCACATCATCCCTACCGCGACGCTCGGCGACGTGGTGCATGAGATGATGCGCCGTCGTTGCGGAGCACTGCTGGTGTGCTCCGGGCCTGATTGCGGCCGCGGCATCGTCGGCATCATCACCGAGCGCGACATCCTGCGCGCTTGCGCCGAGCGCAACGGCTCGATCTCCAACATTCCGGTCGGCGAGTACATGACCATGGACATGGTCACAGGCACCCCCGACAACTCGGTCGAGTACATCATGGGCGTGATGACCGATCATCGCATTCGCCATTTACCGGTGCTTGATGGCGACCAGTTGGTCGGCGTGATCTCAATCGGTGACCTGGTGAAGGCGCAGCATCACCAAACGATCGTCGAGAATCACTACCTGAAGAGCTACATCCAGAGTTGACGCGCGTTCCGTTTAGCCCCGGTCGCCGCGGCGACCGCGTCGCGCAAGCCCTGCGGCTAATCTCGCGTGTTGCCTGCCACGAGGCTTTCGAGCTTATTCGCGCCGTCGAGCGGCAGATTCCGCAATTCCTTCGGCAGCGGGAAGTGAACTTCCTCTTCGCGCACCGACACCGGCTCGACGGTGGCCCCGAATCGCTTGCGCAGATACTCGATCACGTCCTCGACAACCAACTCCGGCGCACTGGCCCCGGCCGTGACCAGCACCGTTTCGTCGCCGCGGAACCACGACAGATCGATATCCGATGAGCCGTCGATCAGGTAGGCCGGCACGCCGTTGTCGCGCGAGATTTCAGCGAGCCGCTGGCTGTTCGAGCTGTTGCGGCTGCCGAGCACCAATACCACGTCGGTCCGCTTCGACAGCACCTGCACCGCCTCTTGCCGGTTCTGCGTGGCGTAGCAGATGTCTTCCTTGGGTGGGTTGGCGATCTGCGGGAAGCGCTGGCGCAGGCGGCTGATGATCCGGTTGGCGTCGTCGACCGAAAGCGTCGTTTGCGTGAGATACGCCAGCTTGCAGCCCTCGGCGATCTCAAGCCGATCGACGTCCTCGGGCGTTTCGACCAGCACCATGGCATGCGGCGCCTCGCCCATCGTGCCGATTACCTCGTCGTGCCCCTCGTGGCCGATCAGGATGATCGTGTAGCCTTGCTGGGCATAGCGGATCGCCTCGAGGTGCACCTTGGTCACCAGCGGGCAGGTCGCGTCGATCGTGTGCAACTGCCGCTCTTCCGAGATGCGGCGAATCTCGGGCGACACGCCGTGGGCCGAGTACAGCAGGTGCGCCCCCCGCGGCACCTCGTCCAGCGTATCGACAAACACCACGCCTTTGCCGCGAAAGTGCTCGACGACATATTTGTTGTGTACGATCTCGTGGTAGACGTACAGCGGCGTGCCATACAGGCGCAGCGCTAGTTCGAGGCTTTCGATCGCCATGTTCACGCCGGCACAGAAGCCGCGCGGACTAGCCAGCAGAATACGCATGCTCTTTGGTCCTGGGGTACGTCTTCCTTATGATAGTGAAGACCGCGAGAGTTGAGTACCGCATTCCGTCGCCACGATTCACCGCTCATGTCTGCCGCCGCACCGCCGAACCACTTGCGCATCGACGATTTGCAGCACGGCGCGGAGCTTCCCATCCCCACGCTGCCCGAGGCGCGTGAATATTGCCGTCGGCTCGCTCGCACGCACTACGAGAATTTCACCGTCGCTAGCTGGCTGCTGCCGCGGGGCATCAGGCCGCACTTCTACTCGATCTATGCCTACTGCCGCACCGCTGACGACCTGGCCGACGAAACCGGCGATGCAGCCCGCAGCCTCGTGCTGCTCGACCAGTGGGAAGCACAGTTGCGCGCCTGCTATGCCGGCAGTGCTCGCCATCCGGTCTTCGTCGCGCTAGCGGAAACGATCGCCGAGTTCGCGATCCCCATCGAGCCGTTTGCGGACCTACTCTCCGCGTTCCGGCAGGACCAGTGCCGCACGCACTACGGCACGTTCGATGAACTGCTCGATTATTGTCGCCGCTCGGCCAATCCTGTTGGCCGGCTCGTGCTGCACCTCGGACGTTGCTGCGACGAGGCGAACGCCGAACTGGCCGATCACGTTTGCACCGGTTTGCAGTTGGCGAATTTCTGGCAGGACGTGGCGCGGGATTACGATCGCGGCCGCATGTATCTGCCGCGCGAGACATGCCGCGAATTCGGCTACGACGACGCCCAACTAGCAACTCGCAGTGCGACGGCTGCCTTCCGCCAAGCACTGGAGTTTGAGGTCAACCGAGCCGAGCGGTTCCTGCGTGCCGGCTTGCCGCTGGTCGAGCGCGTGCCGCGCTGGCTGGCCGGCGACGTGTGGCTGTTCGTGCACGGAGGATTGCGGATCCTCGATCACCTGCGCCGCTTGGACTACGATGTGTGGAACGCGCGCCCCGTCGTTTCTCGCCGCGAGCAATTCGCCTTGCTGCTCGGCTGGTTTTGGCAACGCTTGCGCTCTTCGCGGTCCCATTGCGATGCGGGGACCGTGCCTTGACTCTCGCGCTCGAGGCCAGCTACCAAGCCTGCCAACGGCTCACGCGCCGCACGGCGAGGAATTTCTATTACTCGTTCCTGGTGCTGCCGCGCGACAAGCGGCGCGCCATGAGCGCGCTCTACGCTTTCCTGCGACACACCGACGACCTGGGCGACGACCCCGCGCCCTTGGCCCAGCGGCGCGACGCGCTCGATCGCTGGAGAGCAAGCCTCGACGCGGCGCTGGCCGGGCAGTTCGATTCGCCCATCTTGCCCGCGCTGGTCGACACGGTCCGCCGCTACCGCATTCCACCGCAATATCTGTACGACGTGATCGCCGGCGTACGCATGGACCTCGACGGCCGCGTGTACGAGACGTTCGACGAATTGCTCGATTACTGTCGCCACGTCGCGAGCGTCGTCGGCCTGGCTTGCATTCACATCTGGGGTTTTTCTGGCGGCGACGAGGCGACGAGCGCCGCCCAGCAGGCGGGCATCGCTTTTCAGCTCACCAACATCCTGCGCGATTTGAAAGAAGACGTGCAGAACGGCCGCGTGTACCTGCCGAACGAAGACCTGCGCCGGTTCGACTACTCGGTCGACGATCTGCGAGCCGGTCTGCGCGACGAGCGCTTCGCCCGACTGATGCAATTCGAGATCGACCGGGCCGAACAGTGCTACCACAATGCCGCGCACCTGGCCGGCTACCTCGATCGGGATGGCCGCGCGGCGTTGGGTGCCATGACGGCGATCTACCATGGCCTGCTGAACGAAATCCGCCGCCGCGATGGCGACGTGTTTACGCGGCGCGTGGCGCTTAGCCCGTGGCGAAAGCTTACGATTGCCGCGAGGTGGTTCGTGCTTGGGCGCATGTCGTCTCCGCGGCGACAATCTTCGGAGGCTCACTGAACATGTCGGAGGTTCCGGAGGCGGAACTCGAGCAGCCCGTGGCGATCATCGGCGGCGGGCTGGCGGGATTGGCCGCAGCCGTCGGCCTCGCGTCGCAAGGCATCCGCGCCGAGTTGTTCGAAGCGCGGCGGCAGCTCGGCGGCCGAGCAGCGAGCTTCCGCGATCCGGTGACCGACGAGCTGATCGATTACTGCCAGCACGTGAGCATGGGTTGTTGCACGAATTTGGCGGATTTCTGCCAGAGAACGGGAATCGCTGACGAGTTCGACCGTCACCGTGTGCTCCATTTCTTCACTGCCGACGGTCGGCGCTACGATCTCGCCGCCAGCCGATGGCTTCCCGCGCCGCTGCACATGATGCGGGCCTTGCTTCGCTTGAATTATCTGAGCATCGCCGAACGCATGTCGATCGCCGGCACCATGTGGCGCTTGGCACGTCTTCCTGCCGACATCGACGAGCCGGCCGGCGATTGGTTCCGCGTTCATGGACAATCCGACCGGGCGATCGAGCAATTCTGGTCGGTTGTGCTGACAAGCGCATTGGGGGAATCGCTCGATCGGGCTAGCATCCGTTCGGCACGCCACGTGTTCGCCGATGCGTTCCTGGCTGATCGAACTGCATGCGACGTGCTCATTCCTCGCCGGCCGCTCAGCGAGTTGTTCGACCAGCGCGTCGCCGATTGGCTCGGCAACCGCGGCGCCGCCATTCACCGAGCGCGGACTGTCGAGCAGGTACATGTCGCCAATGGCCGTGTGCAGCATATCTTGCTCGACGATGGTGCACGGGTCGACGTGTCGGGCGCGGTTATTGCCGTGCCGTGGCGACGGGCAAGCCAGCTTTTCGATTCCACGCTGCTTGACGGCCCGCTCGGCGCGCTGCGTGCCGCAGAGACAATCGAAGGCTCGCCGATCACTGGCGTCCACCTCTGGTTTGATCGGCCGATCACGTCGCTTGAGCACGCGGTGCTCGTCGGCATGCTCAGCCAATGGATGTTCAACCGCGGGGCCCAGCACGCCACCGAGCACTATTACCAAGTGGTGATCAGTGCCTCGCGTGCGCTGCAAACGATGGCCCGAACGGAAATCGTTGCCAAGGTGGTTGACGAGCTGAAACGCATCTGGCCTGAGGCGGCCGAGGCGCGGATCGTGCAAGCCCGCGTGGTCACCGATCCAGCGGCGGTCTTTTCGCCGGCGCCGGGCGTCGATCGGCTTCGTCCCAGGCAGGCCACGCCGATCGCCAACCTAGCCGTGGCCGGCGATTGGACCGACACCGCCTGGCCCGCCACGATGGAAGGGGCGGTGCGCAGTGGTTACGCAGCGGCCGAGGCGATTCTCGCGGACAAGGGTTTTAAGGCGCGGTTGTTGGTGCCCGATTTGCCGCGGCCGGCGTTGGCGCGCTGGTTGGGACTGTGACTCACTCGCCTACCGGCAGCACGCCGTGCAGCTCTTGCGGCGCATCTTGAACACGCCGTGGTCCTTCGAGCTGCAATAGGTGGCGTAAAAGTCGCAGGCGGTCGTGGTGCCGTTGTAGTAGTACATGCCGCCGGCAATGCGACCGAGATCTTTCTGGCCGCTGAAATGGTACACGCCGTCCTGCGCGTACGCCGTCAGCGTCGTCTCGTACTCGTACGAGAAGAACTTGAAGAACGTGGCGTGAAACCGCGCGTGGTACTTGCCACCGCCGCAGGGAGTGATCACCGCGTCAAGGTATCCGTTGTGGCCAGAATGCTGGCTGCACCATGTGCCTTCCCAGCAGCCGCTGAGATCAGCCGCGCCGGAGTACTTGCAGCTGGCGCATTCGCACTGCGAGCGAAAGTTCGAGAACGGCGTGCAACCGACAATCGCGCTGACTGCGCCTAAGAGCAACAGCACCGAGACGACGCGCGCGTAACGACTGCGGAAAGTTTGACGGCTAAGCATGTCCGTGCGGCCCTGAAAATGAGGTCCATCTCATCTGCTATCAGAGAGATCGACCCGCGGACCGCGACTTGTTTAGCCGGGATCGCCCGACTCAATCGCCCCGCGCTCCGGCGGCAGTTGGGCGACCATTTCGGCTAAGAACTTTGCCAGCCGGTCGCTGCAGACCAGGGCGTTCTCCTTGAGCCGCCACATGTCCTTGATGCTCCCCGGCCGCCGCCACAGGGCGCCGGTTGCGGCACCGAGGCGCGATGCCACGTTCGTCTGGTTCGCCAATCGCAACACGTCGGCCGGAAGCGCCTCGTCGACCGGATCGCTGATCACGCGCACGCACAGGAACCGCGTCCGCGCCTGCCGGCACGCCTCGGCAACGTGCCACGATTCCATATCGACGGCGATCGCTTCGTGCTGCCGAGCTAGCGCCCGCTTCGCCTCGGGCTCGGCGACGATCGAATCGACCGTCAACAGCCGACCGACGTGGACGCCGGGCGTCGTCGCCAATGACGCTGGATCGACGCGCAGATCGACCGCCAAGCGCGGACCTGCCGGGCTTGCGATCTCATTGGCCATCACCACGTCGCCGCGCGATAGCTTCTCGACTAGGCCGCCGGCGAAACCGGCTGAGACAATCCACCGCGGGCGATGACCGGCGATGAGCACCTCGGTGCCACGGGCGGCATGCTCGCGGCCGATGCCGGTCTCGACCACCGCGACACCCCGGCCGGCAAGCGTGCCCCGCCGCACGATGCATCCGCGGGTGCGTGTCACCCGCACGCCGGAGAGCAGGTCCTCGAAACCTCCCAGTTCGATGCCGAGCGCGAACACTACGCCGACGTCGCAGGCAATCGTCTCGGCGGGATCATCGGCCGCTTGCGCTGCGCCGCCGGCGGCCTGCTCGCGCAGTTGCTCGGCCAGCTTCGAACGCACCTGCTGCTGAAGCCAACTGCGAACGAATGCTTGCCAGACCATAAAACGCCGCTCGCAAGCGAGCCGGCTAAACCGGGAGATGTCGCACCCTAGTTTAGCACCGGCAACTCGATGCGGCGGGGCGGTTCTTCCAGCTCGAGCTCTTCGGCGGCACGCAGCGCCTCGTCCGGCTCGCGTGGCGGGCCGAACAGCGTGAGCCGG
Source organism: Pirellulales bacterium (assembly GCA_036272935.1). Lineage (GTDB taxonomy): Bacteria > Planctomycetota > Planctomycetia > Pirellulales > PNKZ01 > DATAXP01. Next base: position 20,533 of record DATAXP010000091.1, read on the forward strand.
GCCGTGAGCAGGAAGCCCCGCAGCGAACCGAACGTCTCGGCAACCGCCGTCGGCTCGTAACCGCAGTGGACCATGCAATCACGGCACTTCGGATTGCCGCTGCGCCGACCGTAGGCGCTCCAGTCGGTCGTGTCGAGCAGTTCTTGAAACGTGGCCGTGTAACCTTCGCCAAGCAGGTAGCACGGCCTCTGCCAGCCGAAAAGGTTGTAGGTCGGCGTACCCCAGGGCGTGCATTCCAGATCGAGCTTCCCGCGCAGGAACTCGAGGAACAACGGCGACAGGTTGAACCGCCATTGTCGCTTGGGGTTCGACAGCAGGCGATAGAACAGCCGCGCCGTCTTTTCACGCTTCAAGAAATGGTCCTGGTCTGGCGCTTTTTCGTAGCTGTAGCCCGGCGAGATCATCATCCCTTCGACCCCCAGGTCCATCATCGCGTCGAAGAACTCGCGGAAGCGATGCGGATCGGCATGGTCGAACAGCGTGGTGTTCGTGGTCACGCGGAAGCCGGCGGCCAGCGCGGCACGGATGGCGCGCTCGGCAATGTCGTAGACGCCTTCGCGGCACACCGCGGCGTCGTGCTCTTCGCGCGGGCCGTCCATGTGAATCGAGAAGGTCAGGTACTTCGACGGCTTGAATCGCGGCAGGAAGGCTTCGAGCTTCAGCGCATTGGTACACAGGTAGATATACTTCTTGCGCGCGACCAGCCCTTCCACGATCTCGACGATCTCGGGGTGCATCAGCGGCTCGCCGCCGGGAATCGAAACCATCGGCGCACCGCACTCGTCGACCGCGCGGAAGCATTGCTCGGGAGTGAGATGCCGGCGAAGCACCTCGGCCGGGAACTGGATCTTGCCACAGCCGGCGCACGCCAGGTTACAGCGGAACAACGGCTCGAGCATCATCACCAACGGGTAGCGCGTCTGGCCGCGCAGCCGATTGGCGACGACGTAGCGAGCGACGGTCCACATTTGCGACAGCGGGACAGGCATGGCAGGCGAAAAGCAGTTAGCGGTTGGCAACTAGCTACCGGCGACTTTTCTCGTTTTTCCCCAGCGCGCCAGGGCCATCAACGGGAAGTAAACCGGATACAGGTGGTAGCGCAGGTAGAAGACGCGCGGGAAGCCGGTGCCGGTGAACTCGGGTTCGTCCCACGTGCCATCGTCGCGCTGATGGTTCAACAACCAGCGGATGCCGCGCGCGGTGGCCGGATGATCTTCACGACCGGCGGCGAGCAGCCCCAGCACCGCCCAGGCAGTTTGCGAGGCAGTGGCCGGGCCTTGACCTTTCAAGCGCGGATCGTCGTAGCTGTCGGCAGTTTCGCCCCAGCCGCCTGAGGGTTGCTGGTACGCCACCAACCAGTTCGCGCCCGCAACCATGCAGCGATCGTCGGCCGCGACGCCCACTTCGGCCAGGCCAAGCAGCACCTGCCAGGTGCCATAGATATAGTTCACGCCCCAGCGGCCAAACCAACTGCCGTCGGCCTCCTGGGTGCGGCGAAGATACGCGATCGCCCGGTCGACGGCCGGCGAGCCGACACGGTGTCCAAGCTTGCCCAGCGCCTCGAGCACGCGTGCCGTGAGGTCGGGCGTGCTGGGATCGGTCATGGCATTGTGATCGGCGAACGGCACGTAGCACAGGAACTCGCTGTCGTTGTCGCGATCGAACGCTCCCCAGCCGCCGTCGCGATTCTGCATCGCCAGCATCCAGCGCTCGGCACGCACGATGGCCTGCGGCAGGCGCTGCAACATGGTGGCATGGTTGCGACGTTTGCCTGCTAACTCCCCGGCCGACGGCTCGCCGACTGGGTGGTCGACGGTGATCGATTCGTCGAGCAGCCGCACGGCGCGCTTGCAGTCGGGCTTGCCGAGCGTGTACTGGCTGACGAGCGACATGACGACCATCGCCGTGTCGTCCAGGTCGGGATAGAAGTCGTTGGCGTATTCGAAGCACCAGCCGCCGGGCTCGGACGCGACTGTCTCGGACCAGTCGCCGGGACGCAGCACCTGCATTTGCAGCAACCACTCGGCCGCCCGTGAGATGGCAGGATGATCGGGGTCGATGCCCGCATCGTCGAGCGCCCGCAGCGCGATCGCCGTGTCCCACACCGGCGACTTGCACGGCTGCAACCGCAGCCTGGTTTCGTCTTCGAGGAACAGCCCTTCCAGCCGCTCGTGGCAATAGCGCATCTCGGGCGAGTCGTCGGTGTAACCGAGGCAGCGCAGCGCGATCACGCTGAAGATCATCGGTGGAAAGATCGCGCCCAGACCATCGCTGCGTTGGAAACGTTCGAGCATCCAGCGCTCGGCAGCGCGCAGGCCACGCTTGCGCAGCGGCAACCAACTGCGGCGCTCGCAGAACTTCAGCGCGGCATTGACCGTGCGGAAAAACCGATCCCAGCTCAGCAGGCCAGTGCCTGCCTTGAGCCCCGGGCAGCGCAGCGGCGGCCACTGGTCGGGAGTTTTCAGGAACAGCTCGCGGATGCCGAGCGCCGGGTCGATCGCGGTCACTGGCTGGAATGCCGCCATGATCGCCAGCGGCACGACGATCGTGCGGCTCCACGAGCTCATGGCGTACAAGTTCACCGGGCACCACTTCGGCAGTAGTACCAGCTCGGGCGGCACCGAAGGACAGTAGTCGTACGACAACTGTCCCAGCAGGGCGAGATAAAACCGCGTGAAGCTGTTCACGGCGTCGGCGCCGCCGTGAGCGAGGATCGCATGGCGGGCGCGTTGCATCGGCTCGCTGGCCGGATCGTGGCCCGTAACCTTCAGCGCGAAGTACGCTTTGACGCTTCCGCTGATTTCGGTCTTGCCGCCGGGATACATGGCCCAGCCGCCGGTCGTGAGCTGCTGCGAGAGTATCTGGGCCGCCGCCTTGCGAGCCGTTTCGCTGTGGTGCCGCCCCAGGAACGCCAGCAGCAGGATGTATTCGCTTTCGAGGATCGTGTCCCCTTCGAGCTCGCCGACCCAGTAACCGTCGGCATGTTGCTCGTCGAGCAACCACTGGCGCGTCCGCGCGACGGCGCTGGTGAGCGAGCCGGTCGTGCGCACCGGCGAGTTCAATCGGGTTGCCGCGGCAGCCGTCGGAGACGAGGCATGCGATCGAGTGAGCATGCGAGCGGGCTGGCGACCATCCATGCAGATCCTCGCGGTCGATCGGTGTAGGGCGCGACGGTCCCTGCCGCGCATCAAACCACCTGCCACGACAGGTGTTTCGGTGCCGCAAGCTTAGGGCGCCGGCATGAAATCCACAAGGTCACTGCCGGTTCGAGGCGGCAAAATGACCGCACGCCCTTCCAAGCAATAACCGGCTACACTACGGTAGCAGCGGAAAGGTCTACGCAGACCACGCACTTTGCTGCCTGTCCGCTCATCGCAGACTTTGGAGTTCGCATCCGGCATGTCGCAACTGCGCGGGATTTTTACGCCCAACCTGGTTCCGCTGGACGAGAACGGCCAGATCAACGAACCGGAATTGCGACGGTACATCGATTGGCTGATCGATCGCGGCGTGCATGGCTTGTACCCGAATGGCTCGACCGGCGAGTTCTTGCGATTCACGCCCGAAGAACGCCAGCGGATCATCGCAATCGTCGCCGACCAGGTGGCGGGCCGAGTGCCGATCCTTGCCGGGGCTGCCGAGGCGAACATTCGTGAAACCCTGCGCGCTTGCGAACACTACCACTCGCTGGGCGTGCGCGCGGTGGCGATCGTCGCTCCGTACTATTACCAACTCTCGCCTGAGTCGGTGTACGCCTACTTCCGCGAGATCGGCCGCAACACGCCGATCGACGTCACGCTGTACAACATCCCCAAGTTCGCATCGCCGATCGACGTGCCGATCGTGGCTCGCTTGGCCGACGAATGCCCGAAGATCGTGGCGATCAAGGATTCTTCGGGCGATCTGCCGCAAATGATGCGCATGATCGCCGCCGTAAGGCCGAAGCGACCCGACTTCAGCTTTCTTACCGGCTGGGAGGCGACGCTGGTGCCGATGCTCGTGATCGGCTGCAACGGCGGCACGAACGCCATCAGCGGCATCGTTCCCGAGCTGACTCGCAACATATATGACATGGTCATGGCCGGCCACATTCCCGAAGCGACGGCTCTGCAATACAAGCTGCTCAAGCTGTTCGACCGGATGATCGAATCGGTCGATTTCCCCGAGGGATTTCGCGCGGCATTGGCGGCGAGAGGATTCCGTCCAGGCCGAGGACGCCAACCGCTCGGCCCGCGCCAACAGCAATATCTGGCAACGCTCGAAGCGGAACTGCGCGAGGCGCTGGTCGGGGAAGGTTACGACATCACCGCTTGAGTGTGATCATGCGCGGCATGAGAGCGACAAGTTTGCCCCTGCAAGCGGCAACCGTTACGATCATCGTCGCTGCCTACGGCGTCTCGAATCGATCACGGAGGTCTGCCATGTTTGCGCGATCCCTCAGCTTCGGCGTTATCGTCTCGTTGGTTTGCATCGCGGCGGCGACGGCGGCCGAAAGCGATGAAGAGACCCTTCAAGGCAATTGGGAGATCAAATCGCTGGAAGTCGCCGGGCAGGCGATCGACATCGAGTTGGTGCGCGAGAAGATCATTCGCGACCTGAAGTTGACGTTCCAGTTCGGCAACCTCACGCTCGAGCTGGGCGAAGGGGCCGAGAAGCTCGAACTGCCTTACACGCTCGATCCTGCGGCCGACCCCAAGCGGATCGACCTGCGGTTCGGTCCCGACAAGGGGCGCGAAGGCATTTACAAGCTCGATGGCGACAAGCTGGAAATGCTGCTGGGACCCGACGACAAGGCGGTGCGCCCGAAGGATTTTTCCGCCAGCGACGGCGAAGGGTTCGTGCTCGTCGTGCTCGAGCGGCTCAAGTGAGCGCGGCACCTTCGCGCGCCGGAAGCCAGATCATCAACACCGTCCCCGATGGCGAGCCGCTGTCGAGTGTCACGCGGCCGCCGTGGTTGGTGACGATCCGCCAGGCTTTCGAGAGTCCGGTGCCCAGGCCGCGGCCGGCGCTGCGGCCACTGTAGAACGGGTCGAACACGTGCCGTCGCATCTCGGCGGAGATGCCAGGGCCATCATCGGCCACACGAATCGCGAATCCACCATCGGCAGTCGCCTCGGCGTCGAGCGTGATGGTGCCGCCGGTGCTGAGCACAAATAACGCATTGTCGCACACCGCGCGCAGGGCGACGGCAATTTGAGTGCGATCGACGACCGCGATCAGCGGCTCGGCATCGATCGGCCGAATCACGCAGATGCCGCGATTGCTTGCCATCGGTACGATTTCATCGGCGACGTGGTTGACCAGCGTGCGGAGGTCGCATTCGGCCAACTGCGGCGCAGGCGGACGCGCGAACAGCATCAGGTCGGAAATCATCTCAACCACGCGCAGCGCCTGGGAGTGGATCACCGCCAACTCGCGTCGCCGCTCGGGATCGGTTTCGTCGCGTAGCAGCAATTGGGCGCGACCGGCAATGACTGCCAGCGGATTGTTCATCTCGTGCCCGGCGCCGGCGGCGAACTCCGCCAACGCCGACAGTTTCTCGCGCTCGAGCGCTTCGAGGGATACCGCGTCGGCGGGATGGACTTCGTCGGCCACGGTGCCGTCGCAGGGAGCCAAGCGGTCGACTACCGCGCGTGGGCCGCTTCTATGTCCAGCAGGGCGCACATGCGGTCGATCAACTGCTCAACCTCGAACGGCTTGTGGAGGAACTCGTTCGCGCCGACCGCCTTCAGATCGGCAATCTTGTCCTCTTCCACCATGCCCGAGATGCAGATGATCTTGACCTCTTCCATGGTGCTATCGCTGCGGACGCGCTGGCACACTTCCTTGCCGTTGATGTCGGGCAGCATGATATCGAGCACGATCAGGTCGGGATGGTACTCCTTGACCATCATGCCGGCATCGAAGCCGTTGTTGGCTACGCGCACCTCGAAGCGGCCATCCTTTTCGAGTACGTCGGTAATCAACTCGACCAAGTCCTTGTCGTCGTCAACCACCAGCACCTTGCGCTTGCCGCTCTCCAGCGCGTCGGTCGGAATGCCGTTGTCACGCATGAAGTTGAACAACTGGTCGCGCGGGATGCGGCGGAACCGGCTCCCCGGCACCCGAAATCCCTTGAGCTGACCGGAGTCGAAGCAACGAATGATCGTTTGCTGACTGACTTTGCAGATCTTGGCGGCTTCGCCCGTTGTAAAGACGGTCTTCATCGCGTCAAACCACCCCTCTCCCTAGCCTGGTGGCCAGTAAAGCGGGGCTTCCCTGCTCGCGCCGAGATGGGGGGCAACATGGGAAGCTCCTGATCCTCCGTGGAACGCTTGTGCTCAGCTTAGCCGTAGCACCCGATGCCCTTAAATCCTTTACCCAGTAATGCTTGTGCAATCGACAAGACTATCCGCACTTTCCGAATTTGCCGATCTTGCCAGCGAGGGAATTATAGCCATGCTCCTGATTCCGTCAATATCGATCCGTGGGAAGCAAAGCGTTCCATAACAATAAGTTATGGATTCTCGCTGCGATGGCTAGCAACTTTTTTTCAGCCGCTTTTTCAGGACGAACAGGAAGTCCAGGTTGCTTCTGGCGATTTACGGCGAACAGTCTCCATCCGGTGCGCGACTGCTCGCCGGCGAGCCGCAATGGGCCATCACTAGCGCCAAATCCGCAGGGGTGATCCCGCTGATACGGCTGGCCTGGGCAAACGAGGTGGGCTGGATGCGAGACAACTTCTCGCGTGCTTCGGTCCGCAGATGCGCGAGGGCGGCAAAGTCGAAACCTTCGGGTATTCGCTTTTCGGCCAAGCGGCGTTGGCGCGCGATCTCAGTCTCTTGGCGCGCCACATAGCCAGAGTACTTAATGTCACACGTCACCTGGTCGGCCACCTCAGGGTCGACTTCCCGTAAGGCGGGTAGCCGAGTGACCATATCGCCCCAGGTCGTCTCAGTGCGGCGCAGGAGCTTGTCGAGCGTGGTCTGTGCATCGAGCCGCGTGGAGGCAAGCAGCTCATTCGTCCCTTCGATTGCGGTGGCCTTGGACTGATAACGCTGCCAGCGGCTGGCATCGACGAGTCCCAGCCCATGTGCCAGCGGCGTCAGTCGCCGATCGGCGTTGTCGTGCCTGAGCAGCAATCGGTACTCGGCACGGCTGGTGAACATGCGGTATGGCTCATCGACGCCGCGCGTCACCAGGTCGTCGATCAACACTCCGATGTAGGCTGCATCGCGCGCCAGCACCAACGGCTCGGCACCACGCAGAGCCAGGGCGGCATTCGCGCCGGCGATGAGTCCTTGCGCGCCCGCTTCTTCGTATCCCGTGGTGCCGTTGATCTGCCCGGCCAGGTATAGATCATCGACCAACTTGGTTTCCAGCGAAGGACGCAACTGATCGGGAGGGGCGTAGTCGTACTCGACGGCGTAGCCATAGCGCATGATCTGGGCGCGCTCGAGGCCTGGAATCAGGTGAAACATCGCATCCTGCACGTCGCGCGGCAAGCTGGTCGAGACGCCATTCACGTACACTTCGTGTGTCGCGCGTCCCTCGGGCTCGAGGAACAGTTGGTGCTGCGTTTTGTCGGCAAAGCGCACCACTTTGTCTTCGATGCTCGGACAATAACGGGGGCCGCTCGAGCGAATCTGCCCCGAGTACATCGGCGCCCGGTGCAGGTTCGCGCGGATCAGGTCGTGGACCTGTTCGTTGGTGTGCGTGATCCAGCAAGGAAGCTGCGGCGTGGTGATGGCATCGGTAAGAAATGAAAACGCTTGCGGGCGATCGTCTCCCGGCTGCATCTCGGTGTTTGCGTAGTCGATCGTGCGTCCGTTGAGGCGCGGCGGTGTACCGGTCTTGAACCGTTCGAGCCGAAACCCCAGCCGCTGCAACGCTCCGGAAAGTCCCGCGGTGGTTCCTTCGCCGGCGCGGCCGCCGGGCGTTTTGCACTCACCGGTGTGCATGAGTGCTTGCAGAAACGTGCCTGTGGTGATGACCACAGCCCGCGCGCGATACACGGCCCCGCCTCGGACGATGACTCCCGCGACGCGCGATCGTTCACCCGAGCATTCGATTTCCAGGTCCTCGACCACTTCCTGGCGCAGCGACACGCCGGGCAGGTCCTCGATCAGCCGCTTGATTTCCTGCTGATAGGCTTTCTTGTCGGCCTGGGCGCGGGGGCTGTGCATCGCCGGCCCCTTGCGACGATTGAGCAGGCGAAACTGGATGCCGGTCGCGTCGATCGCCCGGCCCATCAAGCCGCCGAGGGCGTCGATTTCGCGGACGATTTGCCCCTTGGCCACGCCGCCGATCGCCGGGTTACAGCTCATCTGGCCGACGGTGTCGAGATTCGTCGTCAGCAGCGCGACGCTTGCGCCAAGCCGAGCGGCGGCGGCAGCTGCCTCGGTGCCGGCATGCCCCGCGCCGACAACGACGACATCAAAATCGTAGTGCATCATGCCGCCATCATAGCAAACGTGAATGGCGGGAAGCCCAGGGAAGGCCGGCGTCGCCTTTCTAGGCTGGCGTGGCGTCGGGCGGCCTTCCCTGAGCTTGGGCTTTCGCCATCCAGGCCACAATGGCCGTCGCCACGCCCCAGCCCAACAGGCCGCCGACGATTACGTCGCTGACGAAATGTGCATGCACGGCGACGCGTTGCATCGCCACGAGCACCGCCAGCGCGTAGAACCACACCCGGCCGCGTGGATAGAACGCCGACAACATCACCGCCAGCCCGAATGCCGTGGCCGCGTGCCCTGATGGAAAGCTTTGGTCGCCGCTGCCACCGTGTCCCAGGGGCCACCAGGTTCCGAAGGTATCGAACGGGCCGTGCTGCGATTGATCCGCCAGCTTGAGCCAAGCACGCGGGCGTAGCCTCGCCAGCGACAACTTCACCAGGTTGGCCGAAAGCCCCGCGGCCAGCGTCCCGCCAGCGAGCCAAACGATCCGTCGCCGGCGCGCGGCGTCGAGCACCCAGGCGGTCACGATGATCAACGCCGCGCCGATGCCGTCGCCAAACGTCTCCGCCTCATCGAGCACTCCGTGCAAGAAGTGCAGCGAACTGTCGTCGAACGACCAGCGCGCGACCGGCAGGTCGAGCGTAAAGAACGCTAGCACGGCGGCCAAAGCGCCTGCGACGACCGTGCTCGTGCGATGCAAAGCCAGGGAAGACACGACAGGTTTCCACGAGCGAGTTTCCACGCGAAGTGTATCGCCGCCGCCTGGAATTGTCTTGGTCGATTCGTAGCGGTCGTAGGGCCGCCGAGCCAGCACACCAAATGACGTTCCGCCGATTGTCTGAAGCGCGTACATTACGCCGCCTGTTGCATGCACACCTCGTCAGGCTCAAAGGATTCGTTGACATGAGCGAGTCATCCCGTGATCGGCTCTGGATCGTTGTCGTCGGCGCGTGCGTGCTGCTGACGCAACTGGGGGCAACGACCTTTTGGGACGAAGACGAGACACTTTACGCCGAAATCGTGCGCGAGATGATCGAGCGCAGCGACTGGACGGTACCGCTGTACAACGGCCAGCTCGTCACTGATAAGCCGCCGATGGTTTACTGGCTGATGATCGCGGGCATTCGTACGCTGGGCGAGTCGGAACTTGCGGCCCGGCTGGCCTTTGCCCTGTTGGGCATCGCCACGGCGCTGCTGACTTACGATCTCGGCACCTTGCTTTACAACCGCCGCGCGGGAATGTGGGCGGCGATCGCGCTGGTGAGCAACATCATCTTCGATGTCTCGGCGCGGGCATGCACTCCCGATTCGCCGCTGGTGTTCTTCACGGTCGCAGCGCTGTGGTGCTACGTGCGTGGCGGCGGGCTCATGGGCGCGCCGCTGCGGCCGGCGACCGCCGTCGCGATGTACGGTTGCATGGGCCTGGGGATGCTGACCAAAGGACCGGTGGCGTTCGTGCTGCCGGTCGGCCTGTTGATGCTGTTTCACTTGCTTCGTGCCAAACCCTCTCCCCTTGTGGGAGAGGGTGTCTCGGCCGCGACGGCGGACGAGCCGGGTGAGGGGATGCGCCGTTTCTCGCCCCGCCGCCTGTGGCAGGTGGGCTGGTCGCTCCGGCCGATCACGGCGATCATCGTCATTACTGTAGTGGCGGCGCCGTGGTTCATTGCCGTTGGCTTGCGCACGGACGGCCAATGGCTGACGAGCTTCTTTGTCGAGCACAACGCGATGCGGTTCCTGAAACCGAACATGGGGCACAAGGGGCCGATCTTTTATCACCCGCTGACGATCATGATCGGCTTCTTCCCGTGGAGTGTGTTTCTTCCTTTGGCGCTGGTCGCGCTGGGAACGCGCATCGTCCGTGGCGATGCCTGGGCGGCGTCCGACAAGTTCGTCGCCTGTTGGGCCGGGGCGTACATCGTCTTCTTTTCACTGTCGAAGACAAAACTTCCCAACTACGTACTGCCGGCATATCCTGCGCTGGCGCTGATGACCGGTGCCTTGATCGACGGTTGGCTGCGGCAAGCGGTCGAGGTGGCTGGCCGTTGGATCACCATTGCGCTTGCCTCGACGGCATTGGTAGGTGCAGGCGCGACCGTGGTGCTTGGCATCGGCGGTTTGTGGTTCATCGGTGGCGATTACCGCATCGGAATGATTGGAGTGGCGCCAGCTCTCGGCGGGGCCATTGCCTGGTGGCTGCATCGACAACAACGGCGGCAGGCGAGCCTCGCCGCATTCGGGGTCGCCGCCGTGTTGTTCGTGATGATCGGATTCGGTGTCGTGGGGCCGATCGTCAACCAATATCATAATGCACCGACCATGGTTGCCGAGTGGCGCGAAAAAGTCGCCCCGGACACGCGGCTCGTGGCGTACTGCGATCTGTGCCCAAGCCAGGTGTATTACGCCGGACGAGAGGTGCCGTGCTTCAGGGACAGCGAGCAAGTGCGTCAATTCTTTGCATCATCGCCCGATAGCTTCCTGCTGGTGCGATCGAACCGCTATAGCGAAGTTGCCAGTGTACTGCCCGACGACATGCGCGTGATCGACCGCCGGGCGCGATTCTTGAAGAAGGGCGAATTCCTGCTCCTCGGGCGACCCGAGACATTGGTGGCCAGCGCTGGTCGCACGGATCGTTAGCCCCCGGCGACTCGCCGGGGGCTAGAGCGTTTTTCAGCTTGTTGGAGCGGCTCGTCGATGGGTGCCATGGCCACGCCGCGTGGCGATGATGGTGTGTCGCTTGCATGTCCACGGCGGCCGTGGACATGGCACCCGAATGGGACGCTACAGATTGGCTGAAAAGCGCTCTAAACGTTGCTGCGCAACTACGCGGTCGCCGGGATCGGCTGCGGCTGGTGTGGATCGCGTGGTCGAGCACCAACGATGACGCGCACCGCCTCGATGAGCATCAGCACTGCCAGGGCCAGCAGCACCAGGCCGATCCACGGCACCGGATCGCGCGGGGCGACAAAGCCTTCCGTGCCGAAAAACTTCGGCCAGGTCATCGACACCAGCGCCCAAATGCTCATCGTATACATGAACGCCATGGGAATGCCGGTGACAAACCAAACCCACGCCGCCCGCCGCGTGCGCCACAGCCACACGGTCACACCTAGTAGCGTCAACGCGGCCAACAATTGATTGCTAGCGCCGAACAACGACCAGAAGGTGCGCCACACGGGCACCGCGTTGCCATTCGCGTCGACTGTGTCTTGCAGGATGAACAGGACGGGAACGCCGGCCGTCAAGCCGGTTCCCAGCCAGCTACCGAATCGGCCCTTGATACCGGTAAGCTCTTGGATGATGTACCGTCCCAGGCGCGTGCAAATGTCGAGCGTGTCGTAGACAAACGTGGTGAACGCCATCATGGCGAACGCTACGCCCAGCGCCGGGTCGACGCCCAACGACTCCAAGAACCGGCCGATGCCTTGCGAGTAGAGCCAGTCGGGCTTGGCCTGTTGAACCGCGGGATCGTCGGGGGCGAGGACCATCACGCAGCACAACGAAACGATGGCCACCATCGCTTCGAGCAGCATGGCGCCGTAACCGATCGGCCGAGCGTCGGTCTCGCGGCGGAGCTGTTTGCTGGTGGTGCCGCTGGCAATCAGCGAGTGAAACCCGGAGCAGGCGCCGCAGGCGATCGTGATGAACAAGAATGGAAACACGTTCTGCCCGTTCGCCGCGGTCCAGCCGCGGAACTCGGGATACCGAATCGGTTCGCCTCCCAACATCAAGCCCAGCGCGCCGCCACCCAAGGCCACGTACAAAAAGAAACCGCCCAAGTGACCGCGCGGCTGCAACAGTAACCACACGGGGACCATCGCTGCCACCAGGCAGTACCCCAATAACGCGATGTCCCACACCTTGTGAGTCTGCGCGGGAGTGAGATTCAGCAACGCGCCGAGATCGAAGGGTATTTTTTGCCCGGCCCAGATGGCAACGCCAACCAGCGGCACGAAAATCACCGTCGCCCAATTGAGCGTCAGCTTCGTGTATCGCAGCAACACGCCCATAATCACCGGCAGCGCGAGGTACAGTAGGGACGACGTGGCAATACCCGCCCCGGTGATGACGATCGTCTCGCTCTTGTCTTGCGCGGCCAAATCAACGGCTAAGGTTTCGGCCGTCTCGGCGCTCGATTCGATTTCAGCCGGCGGCGCCGACCCACGGCGGCTCAGCACTTGATCGCCCGCGAACGAACCGGCCGTTACGTCGGTGAACGCCACGACGATGTACACCAACGCGATCCATACGAACGACAGAAACATCAAGTACGACCGCTGGCTCATATGGTCCCGGACCACTTCGGCGATCGATCGGGCTTTGTGACGGATCGACGCGGTGAGCGACGTCATGTCGTGTACGCCGCCGATGAAGATCGCGCCAACCAGAATCCAGATCAGCGCCGGCACCCAGCCAAACAGAATGCCTGCCGTGATCGGGCCGATAATCGGCCCGGCGGCCGCGATCGCCGAGAAATGCTGCGAGAGCAGAAATTTCGGCTCGATCGGCTCATAGTCCACATCATCGCGCAGCTCAACGGCCGGCGTCGTCGCCTCGGGATCGAGCCGCAAGAGCCGCGTGAGCACCCGGCCGTACGTGACGTAGGCAATTGTCAGCACAATGGCCGAGACGAGGACGATGGGCAAGAGGGTCATACGGGCTCTACCGGAATGGAGCTGGCGTGATCGGTACAGGTTGCTCGTGCTACAATTCTACTGCGTCCACGAGCCGTTCACAAAGCGAAGAGCAACGATGGAGAAATTCATCAATGCCACATTTGTCGATGGCGTTTTCAAGCCATCAGAGCCGATCGTTTTGCCGGCGGGAACGGCAAGCGTAATCATCGAAAGCAACCCGGACGAGAAAAGTAATCAGGCCTGGGACGAACTGCAACGGCTTCGGCGTGAGTCGCCGATTAACTCGGGTGGGTCGCGGACGACGCGAGACGAGATGCATGAACGCCGTTGATACCAACGTCCTCGTGTACTTCGTCGACATGCGGGGGCGCCGCGGTCGATTGAATCCGTCGAGCTTGCCAATCCATTCGCAAACTGATCGCTCGCGCTACCCCTTCTTCTCGATCTTCGCCCACGTATCGCGCAGCGACACGGTGCGGTTGAACACCGGACGGCCCGGCTTGCTGTCGACGGTGTCGACCGAGAAGTAGCCGAGGCGCTCGAACTGCATGCGGCTGCCTGGCTCGGCCTTGGCCAGGCTTGGCTCGAGCTTGCAATCTTTCAGCATCACGAGCGATTCGGGGTTGATGTTATCCTTGTAGTTGCCGCCGGGCGCAACCTCATCGGGATCGGACTTGCTGAACAGGTGGTCGTACAGCCGCACCTCGGCACTCACGGCGTGCTTGGCCGATACCCAGTGAATGGTGCCTTGCACCTTACGGCCGTCAGGGGCGTTGCCGCCGCGTGTCGCGGGGTCGTAGGTGCAGCGTAGTTCGACGATCGCGCCGGTCTTCGGGTCTTTCACTACTTCGGTGCAGGTGATGAAGTATCCCCAGCGCAGCCGCACCTCGCGCCCGGGAGCCAGGCGGAAGAATTTCTTCGGCGGGTCTTCGCGGAAATCGTCCTGCTCGATGTACAACTCGCGCGTGAACGGCACCTGCCGCGTGCCGGCGCTTGGATCTTCGGGATTGTTCACCGCCTCGAGCGTCTCTTCCTTTCCTTCGGGAAAGTTGGTGATGACAACCTTCAGCGGCTTGAGCACCGCCATCACGCGCGGCGCGGTGCGGTTCAGCTCGTCGCGCACACAGTTCTCAAGCACCACCAGATCGATCACGCCATCGACTTTCGATACACCGATCTGCGCACAGAATGCTCGGATCGCCGCCGGTGGGTACCCACGGCGACGGATGCCGGCAATCGTCGGCATGCGCGGATCGTTCCATCCGGCGACGTGCTTGTCGCGCACCAACTCCAGCAGCCGCCGCTTGCTCATCACGGTGTAGGTCAGGTTGAGCCGGGCGAACTCGATCTGCTGCGGATGGAAGATGCCCACCGTGTCAATGTACCAATCGTACAGCGGTCGGTGGTTCTCGAATTCCAGCGTGCAGATCGAGTGCGTGATCCGTTCCAGCGAGTCGCTTTCGCCGTGTGTCCAGTCGTACATCGGGTAGATGCACCACTTGTCGCCGGTGCGATGGTGCTCGGCGTGCAGGATGCGGTACATCACCGGGTCGCGCATGTTCAGGTTCGGACTGGCCATGTCGATCTTGGCGCGCAGTGTGCGTGCGCCGTCGGGAAACTCGCCGGCCGTCATGCGCGCGAACAGATCGAGGTTCTCGGTCACCGAGCGATCGCGGTAGGGACTGTTCTTGCCCGGCGTGGTGAGCGTGCCACGATACTCGCGCATTTGGTCGCCCGTGAGGTCGCAGGCATACGCCTTGCCCGCATGAATCATCTGCACGGCCCAGTCGTGCAGTTGCTGGAAGTAGTCGCTGGCGTAATACAGGCCGTCCCATTCGAAGCCCAGCCACCGCACGTCGGCCATGATCGAGTCGACGTATTCTTGTTCCTCTTTCTCCGGGTTCGTGTCGTCGAACCGCAGGTTGCACTTGCCGCCATAATCGCGAGCGATGCCAAAGTTCAGGCAGATGCTCTTAGCATGGCCGATGTGCAAGTAGCCATTCGGCTCGGGCGGAAAGCGCGTGTGCACGCGCCCCTGGAAGCGGCCGGAGGCATTGTGCTCGCTGATGATCGAGCGAATGAAATCGGTCGACTGCGGACGGGGAGGTTCGTCGGTACTCATAACCGACACGATAGAGAAAACCGGCCCGATATGTCCATGCCCGGCGGACCCGAAGCCGAATCGCTAAGGCTAAGTCCTGGCCCGTTCGAGCGCCAGCTCGATCCGCCGCACGCTGCGCTCGCGACCGAGGATGGCCAGGGTGTCGAACAGGCCGAGGCCGACACCCTTGCCGGTCAGGGCGGCACGCAGGGCGTGGATGATGTCGTTGAGCTGGATGTTCTCGGCGGCGGCGAAGCGCTTGGTGTACTCTTCCAATGACGCGGGCTCGAAGGGCTCGACGTCGGCGAGTCCCTGCCGATACTTCCACAGCAGATCGGTTGCCCCTGCCGCGCGCAGGCGTTTGTCGAATGTTGCTTCGTCGTAGGTTAGTGCTTCATCATCGGTGAAGAAGTCGGCATAGCTGAGAATGTCGCCGGCCACTTTGATGCGGTCGCCGGCCGCTTCGACAAGCCGCGTCAGTTGCGGGCCGACGTCGCAGGGCGTCGGCTTGGGCACGTATCCGGCACGCTGCAAATAGGGCAGCACCAGGGCCACCTTTTGCTTCAGCGGCACCTGCTGCATGTAATGGTCTTGGAACGCCGACAGTTTTTTGGGATCGAAGCTGGCCGGCGCCTTGTTCACGCGCTCGAGCGAGAAGTTCGCGATCATCTCGTCGCGCGAAAGATACTCGGTCTTGTCGTCGAGCGACCAACCGAGGAGCAGCAGGTAGTTCAAGATCGCGTCGGACAGGTAGCCCACTTGCTCGTAAAAATCGACGATCACCGGGTTGAACGTCTCGGCCGTGATCGGCAGTCCGAGCGCCTGGGCGATGGCCTGGCCGTGGGCGTTCACCTTGGCGAAGTCGGCGTTCTTCAGGTACTTGTCGAGCTTGCGCTTGCTGAGCTTGTTCTTGCTCCCCGGCTCGGCAACGTACGGCAGATGGGCATACTCGGGCAGCGGAAAGCCGAGCGACTGCGCGATGAAGATTTGCCGCGGCGTGTTCGACAGGTGTTCCTCGGCGCGGATGACGTGCGAGATCTCGAAGTCGAAATCGTCGACCACGCTCGCCAGGTGATACAAGCACGTTCCGTCGGCACGCTGCACCACGTGGTCCTGCTCACGCGACCACTCGAACGCCACGTCGCCGCGCACCAGGTCGGGAATCACGAGCGTCCCAGAGCGCGGCATCTTCAGCCGCACCACGCCCTGCCGTCCCTGGGCCTCGAAGCGCTTCGCATCTGCATCGCTCTCGGCCATCCATTTGCGGCTGTAGATGAAGGGCCGCTTTTCACGCTCGGCTGCTTCGCGCTCGGCGGCGATCTCTTCGGTGGTGGCGAAGTCGCGGTAGGCGGCGCCGGCGGCGAGCAGCTTGCGCACCGCGTCGTGGTAACGGCCCAGGCGCTGCGACTGGTAGTAAGGCGCATGCGGACCGCCGACCTCGGGGCCTTCGTCCCAATCGAGTCCCAGCCAGCGAAAGCCGTGCAGGATGGGGGCCAGGGCGGCCTCGACGTTCCGCTGCTGATCGGTGTCGTCGATCCGCAATAGGAACTGCCCGCCATGACGGCGCGTGAACAGCCAGTTGAACAGCGCGGTCCGCACGCCGCCGATGTGCAGGTAACCGGTCGGGCTGGGAGCAAAACGCGTGCGAACCATTGGGCAGTAGGCAGAGGGCAGTAGGCGGTAGGCAGTGACGATGTGAGCATCGTCGCCGCGGCAGTATAGAAGGCAAACGGCAGGTGGCCTAGACGGGCACCGGCTGCAACTGCCCTCTGCCTACTGCCTTCTGCCTACTCATCCATCTCGCGGCGGCGCTCTTGGAGCTTCTGCCGGCGGAGCAGCTTGCGGTCGGCCTTACTCAGCTTTCGGCCTTGCGTGGCGTCTTCCTCGTCGTCGAGGCGGTGTCGCCTGCGATTGCGGCGGCTCGAGCGATCGCCGTAGTCATCTTCGTCGTCGTAATCATCCTCGTCCGACCGGTCCTGCTTCGCAGCGGGCGTCGAACTCGCCGTGGCCGGGCGACCCGGTGTGCTCAGATCGCTGCGCTTCGGCGTGTTCGGCGTGGCGGCGACGGCCGTCTTCGCTTTCGCCTCGGCAGCCTTCTTCTGGGCCGACTTGGCTTTGGCTGCGGGCATCAGTCCTTGGGCGTCGCGAATGACGAACCGGGCGTGCAGCCCCATGGCTACCAGCGTGAGCAGGGCGCCCAGCATTTCGCCAGCGCGCTCGATCATCACACCGTGCGCATCGAACGAAGTGTCGATGAAACCGAGCGTGCCGACACTGGCGACCAGGTAGCTGGCCATCGCCGAGATCAGCACCGCCGTCGAGACGCGGCAACGGCGCATGTCGATGAGCAGCCGAACGACGATCGGCCCGGCAACGACCGCATAGCCGGCGATCCACCAGCCGTTGGCGCCCAGCTCGGTTCCTGAAACGTGACGCATTACGTGGGTAAACGCGCTGCGCAGATTCGAGCCGGTATCGACGCTCGCCGCCAGCCAGCATGCGGCTCCCCACAACCAGATGCGGTAGCGACCGTGGTAGTCGTCGGCCTTGTGCCGACGCACCCCGTAGATGACGACGGCAGCCAGCGCGGCGAGCAGTTGCCAGATCGAAGTCAACCAGGTGGCGAGATTACGATCCGCCGCCAGATCGATGCCTGGCAACCGCTCGGTCCCGGCCAGCGGGGCGATCGACGGCATCCACCAATGGGCCGCCTCGAGTGTGGCGATGCATCCCAGCCCCAGCACGAACGCCAGCGCGTACGAAGTGTAGCGCTGCGGCACAAGATCGGTGATCCGCGGTTGCCGATCCATCTGGTCGCTTTTCCCTGCGGTGGTAGCGCCTCGGGAAGCGGTGGCGACGTTGGTCGTCGTCGAACTGCCCGCAACCATGACCTCATCGGTCAGCACGCGCCGACGCCGATCTTCGCGTTGGGAACCGCCAAACAGGGACATGCGTAGACGAGTCCGGCTCGAATGGCGGGAACGGCGCGCGGCAGCCGCTTCGGCGCTCGAAAGCCGGGCCTTCCCTCATCGGCCTCGATCGCTTGCATCTGGCTCCTTGTTGAGTTCGGCATTTTGGCCGATCGGAATGTACTGGAACGCGAAAAGCACCGTGCCAGCACGCCGCTTCGCATGGCGCGGCGTTCAAAACTTGAGCGAAAACATCTCACGTTGACTGCTATCGCCGCGGCCGATAAGCTCCGGCCCGTTTTCTTGCCGTCTCGGCCAATGGCCGAACGCTTTTCGACTGTCGCCCAAGCCCTCGAACCACGCAAAATCGAGCATGCACGACCAGCTCCACGCTTTCGTTGCTATCGCGAGCCGGGTATTTGCGTGCGATGGACCGGTGTATCAGTTCGGATCGCGCCAATCGGGCGAAGGGGATGACGGACTAACCCATCTGTTTCCCGGACGCGAGGTGATCGGCATCGATCAACGCCGCGGCCCGGGCGTCGATCGCGTGGAAGATTACAACTGGCTGAGCCTCGGCGATGACAGTGCTGGCACCGTGGTGGCGCTGGGGCAAGTCGAATCGACGTTCGACGTGCCGCGGTTCATCGACGAATTGCTGCGCGTGCTGCGCCCCGGCGGAACGTTGATGCTGGCCGCAGTGTTCAACGCCGAAGGGAGTTGTTCGCCGAGTGATTACTGGCGCACCACGCCCGGCGGATTGGCGCGACTCACGGCTCCGCTGGAGGCGCGCGTGCTCGGCTGGTTAGGACCAGAGCGGCGACCCGATCTGGGCTACTGCGTCGGCACCAAACGGCCGACCCCCGCGCGCTTTGCCGACGAAGCCGACGAGCTGATGCGAGCGATGACCGAGTGGACGGCGACCGAAGAGGCGATGCTTCCTTGGGGCCATCGAATCGCGCAGAAGCTGCTCGGCCGCGTCGCCAGGCGGCTGTGGCGAAGCGATCGGACCGAACGATATAAGCTCCGCTTCGCCGTCGACTTGCCGGATACCAACCAATGGTCACGGTTGATGTTGCCCGCGAAGCCCGAGCGGCCAGGCTCGCGCTCCAAGGCCGGATAACCGACCTTCCGGCACCTTGGCAAGCGGGATAAAATGGTGACGGTCGCGGTAAGCACCCGCGCCGCCCAACCGTATCCCGAGCCACGAGAAGATGTTGCGCTACTGGACTGCCGGCGAATCGCATGGCAAGACCATGCTGGCCTTGGTCGACGGCTTCCCGGCCGGCGTCGAGGTCGACACGGCAGCCATCGACTCCGAGCTGCGCCGCCGGCAGGGAGGTTACGGCCGCGGCGGCCGGCAGCGGATCGAAACCGATCGGGTCGACGTGCTTACCGGCATCTGGCAGGGGCAGACGCTCGGCAGTCCGATCGCCCTGCAGGTGATCAACAAGGACGCCAAGCTCGAACGCCTTGGCGAGTTGGAACGGCCGCGCCCCGGGCACGGCGACCTGACCGGAGCGATGAAGTACCTCGGCTCGATCCGCGGCGTCCTCGAAAGGGCCAGCGCCCGAGAAACTACCGCTCGTGTCGCCGCAGGTGCGTTGGCCAAGCAATTGTTGCGCGCGTTTGGCATCACGGCGTTCGGCTATACCGTTGAATTGGGCGGGATTGCCTTGCCGCCGGAGCCTGGCACGCTCGACGAGCAGCGCGCGGTGCGCGATGCCAGCGAGCTGTATTCGCTGTGTCCCGAGGCCGACGCCAAGGTGAAGCAACTCATCGACGACTGCGGCAAGGACGGCGATACGCTTGGTGGTGTGCTCGAAGTGCGCGTCGCGGGCTTGCCGTTTGGCCTGGGGACGCACGCCCAGTGGGACCGCAAGCTCGACGGTCGCTTGGCCCAGGCGGTGATGGCCGTGCAGGCGATTAAGGGAGTCGAGATCGGCCTGGGCTTTGAAGCGGCCCGTCGGCGTGGCTCACAAGTACACGATCCGATCACGTTCGACGCCGCGCAGGCCGACACACCAAACCTCGGCTTCACGCGGCCGACGAACAATGCCGGCGGACTCGAGGCGGGGATGACCAACGGTCAGCCGCTCGTGGTGCGTGCAGCGATGAAGCCGATCAGCACTTTGCGCAAGCCGCTGGCGAGCGTGAACCTGAAAACCCACGAGCCTGAAGCGGCCAGTTACGAGCGCAGCGACGTGTGCGCGGTGCCGGCGGCAGGTGTGATTCTTGAGAATGTCGTCGCGTTCGAGGTAGCTGGCGCGATCGTCGACAAGTTCGGCGGCGACAGCCTGGCCGAGATGCTGGCCAGGTACGATCTGTTCCTGAAGATGGCCCGAGAACGGTAAGCGTGCGCCGTTTAGCCGCGGGGCTTGCCCTGCGCGTTGTCCGTCTACGGCGGAATGCGGTTAACCGAGGACACGGATGTCCAAAATTCACGAACTCACGCGACGACAGATTTGCCGGGCGGCATTTCTTATTGCCTGCCTGCTGCCGACGACGGCGGTGTTGGCGTGGGGCGTGACGCGTCGATTGCCCGGGCGCGTCGCGGCGCACGCCACCGAGCTCGAGCGCGCCACCGGCCTGCACGTCACGCTTGGCAACGTCACCTATCCACGCCCCGGCGCGACGCTGTACCACGATCTCGTGCTGGCCGATCCCGAAACCGACGCGGAAATGCTTCGCTGCCGGGTGCTCGAGGCTGCTTCCGACGGCCAGCAGTGGCTATTGCGCGCTTCGCAGGTCGAAGTCGAAGCGGCGCAGGCACCGCAGCTTTGGGAGACGGTCGAGCGGCAATTGCGCCAGGCACCGCGCGACGACAATCTGCCGGTTCGAGCCGTCGCCTGGGAGCTGACGTGGCACGGTCCCGGCGGAGCGCAGACCATCACCGATCTCGCCGCGCGGCTGATGTCGACCGAAACCGATCGCCGCGCCGAGTTGAGCTTTCAGCTTGCCGGCGAATCGAACGCCGAGCCGGTCGTGGTGCGCGCGACCCGCCGCCGCGGCGAGCAACCTTCGACCACCAACATCACGCTCGACACGAGCAACAGTTTCCTGCCGGCGAACATCTTTGGGCCACTCGTCGATGCCGGCGGCTGGCTCGGCGGGCACGCGCGGTTCCGGGGCAAACTGTCCATCGACGCTCGGCGCGCCGGTTGGGAGGGGGAGTTGACGGGACAGCTCGACCAGATCGATCTCGACGCGCTGGTGACGGCGCACTTTCCGCACACGCTCTCGGGCACTGCCGAGCTGCGCGTCGATCACGCTCGGCTGCGCGGCGGACGGCTCGTCGAGGCGGCTGTCGGCATTACGGCAGGGCCGGGCGTGGTGAGCCGCAGCCTTGTCGCCTCGGTCGCCGACACGCTGCACCTGGCGGCCAGCGCGCCGCTGCTGGCCGAGCCGATGCTTAACTTCGAGCAGATGGCGTTCGAGGTGACGATCGACGGCGATGGCATGCGCTTTCTAGGCGTTGCGCCGGCGGAGGCGCGCGGTGCGATGCTCGTCGACGTGCCGCGTCCGGGGGTGAGGCGTGCCTTGTGGCTGCAACCCGAGCAACAGCCCCAGCCGGTCGTCGCGGTGCTGCGGGCTCTTGTGCCGCAGAGCGAGATGCAAGTGCCGGCGAACCCCGAAAGCGAATGGCTCATCCGCCATCTGCCGGTGCCGCCGTTGGTCGCCCCGGCCGAGGCGACCGCCCGACCGCCGACGGTCCACCTGCGCGGCCCGCGGTGAGGACTGTGTAGAATGAATTGGCTCGCGTGGTGCGTCTCGTCCGCCAGGGCTGACTCGACGGCATCCTGCCTCTGCCCTCTGCTCAGCCCGCGTAGTATACTGCCAGCATGGCCAACGCATTTGATCCCTATCGCGAAGCGCTCGTGGTCGAGACCAACACGGTTTGGCCCGACGAACTGGCGGATGTCCCGCCGCGCGATCGCTTTCAGCTTGAGCATCAACTTCATGCCGATCCGCAGGCGGCGGCGAACATGGACTACGTGCGGCTGCACACCGGATTCTGCCGCGAGATCACGGTCAGCCGAGCCGACCTTACTCGCCTCACGCCGGAACGCTTGAAGTGAACTCGGCGGAGCGACCAGCGGGCGAGCCACGCAAAGTCGAGGTGTCGCTCGGCAAGCGCAGCTACTCGATCGAAATCGGCACCGGCAACCTGGCTGACGTCGCGTCGTTCGTTCACGACATCTCCCGCGCGACGCACGTCGTGCTGGTGACCGACGAGCATCTCGAAGCGACCCACGCGGCCACCGTGGCCGAGCGGCTCGATGGTACGAACGCCACGGTCGACATGGTCGTGATCGAGCCGGGCGAAGAGAGCAAATCAATCGAGATGGCCGAGCACCTGTGGGAAAAGATGCTCGAGCTGGGGACCGATCGCAAGAGCGTCGTGGTCGCCGTCGGCGGCGGCGTGGTGGGCGACCTGGCGGGCTTCGCCGCGGCAACCTTCGCCCGCGGGCTCGATTTTTTCCAGGTGCCCACGACGCTGTTGGCCCAAGTCGATAGCTCGGTCGGTGGCAAGACCGGCGTGAACTTGCCGGGGGCCAAGAACATGGTCGGCGCGTTCTGGCAGCCGCGCGGCGTGCTCGTCGATACCGCCGTGCTGGCCACATTGCCGGCGCGTGAGTACCGCGCGGGACTGGCCGAGGCGGTGAAGTACGGCGTCATTCTCGATGCCGATTTCTTCGCTTATCTGGAAACGCGCCGCGACGGCCTGATCGACCGCAACGACGAGGTGCTGCGACACGTGATCGCCCGCAGTTGCGAGCTAAAGGCCCAAGTGGTGGCCGCGGACGAGCGCGAGACGTCGGGACGCCGTGCGGTGCTCAACTACGGGCACACCTTTGCGCACGCGATCGAGGCGGTGAACGGCTACGGCGAGATGTTGCACGGCGAGGCGGTGGCGGTCGGCATGGCCTGTGCCTCGCGGCTCGCCGAGCGCCTGGGGCGCGTCGATGCCGAGTTCTCGCGCCGGCAGAACGCACTGCTCGCACACCTTGGCCTGCCGCTGGTTCTGCCCGCCGTGAGCATCGACCGGCTGCTGGAAGCCATGCAGCACGACAAGAAGACCGAGCACGGCCGCCTGCGTTTTGTGCTGCCGACGCGCCTCGGCCACGTCGAGTTGGTCGGCAACGTCAGTGCCGACGACGCACGCTGGGCGCTGGAGTCGACGAAGTAAGCACGCCTTTTTGCCGCAGCAGGCCTGCGGAGAACCCCGTTGTTTAAACGCCTCGCCAATGTCGCCGTGGTTCTGTTGCTGCTGGCGGCGCTGGCCGTCGCGGCTGATTGGATGATCACGCTGCCAGCGGACCAGCAGGCTCGCTATGTCGGCCGGCAGGCGTGTGCCGATTGCCACGCTCAGCAGTTGCACGGTTGGACCGGCAGCGATCACGACCTGGCGATGGACATGGCCACGTCCGAAACGGTACTCGGCGACTTCAGCGATCGGCAGCTCACGCACTTCGGCATCACGTCGCACATGACCCGCGATGGAGACAAGTTCTTCATCACCACCGAGAACGCCAAGGGCGAGATGGAGAAGTTCCCGATCAAGTACACGTTCGGCGTGCGGCCGCTGCAGCAGTACATGGTCGAGTTCCCCGGCGGGCGCGTGCAGGTGCTCTCGATTGCCTGGGACACCGTGAACAAACGCTGGTTCGACCTACACCCCGACGAACGCGTTCCCCCGGGGGATGAGCTGTTCTGGGCCGGCCCGCAAGGCAACTGGAACTTCATGTGCGCCGAGTGCCACTCGACCGACCTGCGAAAGAACTACGATCTGGCGACCGACGCGTATCACACCACGTTTTCCGAAATCGACGTGAGCTGCGAGGCCTGCCACGGCCCGGCAAGCACGCACGTCGAGTTGGCCCAGCGCTGGTGGCCGTTTTGGGATCGCCGCCACGGCTACGGCCTGGCGCGGCTCAAAACCGCTTCAAACAACGCGCAGATCGACACCTGCGCCCACTGCCATTCGCGCCGACGCATCGTGCACGGCGACTACCGGCCCGGCGACAGCTTCCTCGATTTCTATCAGCCCGAGCTGATCGAGCAGCCGCTTTATACTGCCGACGGCCAGATTCTCGACGAAGTGTACGAGTACGGGTCGTTCCATGAGAGCCGCATGTACCGCGAGAACGTGCGCTGCAGCGATTGCCACGACCCGCATTCCCTGAAGTTGCGGCTCACGGGCAATGCGCTGTGCCTTCGCTGCCACACGCTTGCCAAGGGGAATTACGATTCCCCGGCCCACCATCATCACAAGCCCGACAGCGCCGGCGCGCAGTGTGTCGAGTGCCACATGCCCACGCGCACCTACATGGTCGTCGATCCCCGCCGCGATCATAGCATTCGCGTCCCCCGGCCCGATCTGACCGTGAAGATCGGCACCCCCAACGCCTGCCAGCCGTGTCACAAAAAAGAGCACGAAACCGCCGAGTGGGCCGCGGCGAAAATGAACGAGTGGTACGGTCCCAAACGCAAAGCCGGCGCATCGTTCGGCGAAGCGTTCGCTGCCGCGCAAGGCAATCGTCCCGATGCCGAACAGTTGTTGCTCGACGTGGCGAAGCCGACCACTACGACTGACAAGGCCAGGCAGGCCGCCGGCATCGTGCGCGCCACGGCTGTCGCGCTATTGGGGCGGCTCGGCGGCTCGGCCAGCCGTGCGCTCATCGAAGAATCGCTGCACGATCCTGATCCGCTGGTGCGCACCAGCGCCGTCGACGCATTCGACACCGGCGGCGCGCTCGACGAAGCACAGCAGACCCAGTTGCGCAAGCTGCTCGTGCCGCTGCTCGACGACCCGGTGCGGCTGGTGCGCACCGAGGCGGCCAAAATTCTGTCGCACATCCCGATCAGCCAATTCACGAAGCCCCAGCGCGAGCGCTACGACGCGGTGCTTGCCGAGCTGCGTACCGGATTGGAAGCGACGGCCGACGACGCCGGCCCGCACATGATCCTTGGCATGATCGATTTCAAGCACGGCCAGTTCGACGCGGCCCGCGAACAGTACCGCCTTGCGATGAAGCTCGAGCGCAACCCCGTGCAAGCCGTCCAGGCACGCATGCAACTGGCGACTGTCGAGCGCGATGCGGGGAACAATGCCGCGGTCGAAAAGTTATATCGCGAGGTGATCGCCATCCGGCCGCAATTCGCCCAAGCCTATTACGACCTGGGCCTGCTGCTGGCCGAGGATGAAAAGCGGCTGCCCGAAGTGGCCGAGATGTTGGGCCAGGCGGCGAAGCTCGCCCCCGACGACGCACGAGCCCAGTACAACTACGGCCTCGCCCTGCAAAAAAATGGCGACGCCGCCAGAGCCGAACGCGCGCTGTACGCCGCCTGGAAACTCGCTCCCGCCTCGACCGAGTATCTCTACGCATTGACGGTGCTTTACGCCCAGCAAGATGACTGGAGCAACGCGCTAGCGTGCGCCGAGCAATTGGCCAAAATGGACGCCAGCTACCGCGGCTTCTACAGCCAGATCATGCGGCAAGCGCAGCAGGGACGTTGACGAACGACGGTGCCCGATGAACCCTTCTGCCTTGGGGAGAAGGTGGGTCGCCGCAGGCGAGCCGGATGAGGGCGAACGAGAGATTGTCAATCTCGAACTGGCATGCCCGAGAAGTGCGTCTGCATTCGGGGATGCTCAATCATCGGTGGAAGGCGTCTCCTCCGCCCTCACCTCGGTCGCCTACGGCGACCGTTTCCTCTCCCCAATAGGGAGAGGAGTTTCCTGAAGCGCGCTGGCCCACTTCCGCGCTCGACAATGAGCAGCGATCTTGATGAAATGTCCATCTGTCGATGGCGGCCGGGAGAGATTGAAGGACAGCCATAAAAGTTCGTCGAGGCGACAAGCGCGGCGTCGGTGGCCTGGTTCTTGGCCGCTCGTGCGTCGTGACCAATTTCGGCATGGGGCCGTGAGCTTCGACAACCGCTCCGTCGGCCGTGCGGCGCAGCGAAGCGTTCAGCGCTAACGTTTTGCTGCAGCCGCGCGGTCGAAGAGGATTACGCTTTGGCAGGCGTTGCCGCCAATGTCGAGCGTTCCGGAGGACCGTGCGTGATCAATCGGCGATCGGCGGATGACGAAACGGTTGAAGCGGACCTCCTTCAACGAGGATTTCATCCCAGGACCAGGTGCGGTTTCCCCGAGGGGAAACCAGCGGCTGTGCGGCGTTCAACGCAGCACGGTCGTCCGCCTGTGGCCGAGGCATTTTGTTCATCGCAGCGATGGAATCGACCGAGACCGACCAACGGGAGGCCGGATTCGTTGAATCAGCCGCTCGTCGTCGGTGTGGATTCCGCGCCGCGATGAACTAACCCCACAAGAACGCCTCGGCCGCTAGCTGCGGGCCCGGCGTCCAAACAGTAGTTCGTACCAGCGAGCCGCAGCGCGGTGCAATGCCGCGCTGCGCGCTCGCTGTTTTGTTGTCCGTCGGCGGCCGGATTTTGTAGAATCGAGCGGTCGCATCCCCGTCGTCGTGTTGGAGCCATTGCCGTGCCCTCGCTGTTTGTCTTCCGAGGCAACGATCAAGGCGTGCGCTTCGAGCTGGAAGAGCCGGCGATCACGATCGGTCGCGAGGGGGCGAACACCATCCAGCTCCACGACCACGAAGTTTCGCGCCGCCACGCGGTCATCAAGCAAGAAGGACCGCAGTGTACGGTGACCGACCTGGGCAGCTCGAACGGCACGTTCGTCAACGGCCGGCGGATCGAAACGCACACGCTGGCCAGCGGCGACGAGCTGCAAGTGGGGGGCACGCAGATGCTCTTCACCGGCGCGGGGAATGAATCGTCGGTCGAGCTGGTCGAGAAGGTCGACATCGTGCCGCGCTCCAGTGCCGACGATCATTCGCGCATCGTGCGCTCGATGTCGCACGAAGAGGGGAGCCGGCTATTCGATCTCGGCCAGGATCCCGGCCAAAGCCCCTGGCTGGCCCGGGCGCGCAGCAACCTGCAAGTGATGTATCGCACGGCGCTGGCCGTCAGCCACACGCTCGACATCGAGCAGTTGCTCAAGCGCATCATGCAGTTGATCTTCGAGTGGGTCGAGGCCGACCGCGGCGTGATCATGCTGGTGAATCCCGACTCGCGGCGGCTCGAACCACAAGTGCGCCTGAACCGCCAGCCCGGCAGTGCCGACGACAAGATCACCATCAGCAAAACGATTCTCGACTACGTGATGGAGCACAACGAAGGGGTGCTCACGAGCGACGCCCAGGACGACACGCGCTGGAACCCGGCAGCCAGCATCCTGCAAATGGGCATTCGCGAGGCGATCTGCGTGCCGATGCAGGGGCGCTACAACACGGTCGGCGTGATTTACATCGACACCGCCAGCGGCCCGCAGCGCATCTTGCAGCGCGGCGGGGCGGCGAAATTCTCCGACGAGCATCTGAAGCTGATGATCGCCATCGCCCACCAGGCGGCGCTGGCCGTCGAGGACACGCGCTACTACTCGGCGATGGTGCAGGCCGAGCGACTGGCGGCCGTCGGCCAGACGATCGCCACGCTGTCGCATCACATCAAAAACATCCTGCAAGGCATCCGCGGCGGCAGCTACCTGATCAAGGAGGGGCTTGCCCATCACGACGAGACGATGGTTTCCAAGGGCTGGGAGTTCGTCGAGAAGAACCAGGACCGCATCTCGAACCTGGTGATGGACATGCTCACGTTCAGCAAGGAGCGTGAGCCCGAACTGGCGTTGTCGGACCTCAACGGCACCGTGGGCGACGTGATCGAGCTGATGCAGGCGCGCGCCCGCGACCGCAGCGTCGAGTTGGTGTTCGCACCGAGCCCGCAGATACCCGAGATGACGTTCGATCCCGAGGGGATGCACCGTGCGGTGCTGAACCTGGTGACCAACGCCATCGACGCCTGCGATCCGGCCGTGTGCGATCGGCCTGAGCACGCCGGCCGCGTGCTGGTGCGCACCGAGTTCGACCCCGCGATTGCCATGGCGCGTGTGCTGGTGGAAGACAACGGCCTGGGCATCGCCCCCGACGAGGTTGAGAGCGTGTTCTCGTTGTTTGTCTCGAGCAAGGGGAGCCGGGGCACCGGACTGGGCCTACCGGTGAGCCAGAAGATCTTCAAGGAGCACGGCGGCCGCATTCGTGTCGACAGCACGGTCGAACGCGGCAGCACGTTCATCGGCGAGTTCCCCGCCGTGCTCGCCGAGTCGCCGCAACCGGTCCACTCGCCCCCGACCACCGAGACGCTGGTGGAATGATCGACAGTGTCATCGCGTTCGGCGCGGGTCTCCTGACCCCGCCGTTGGTCCGACCGAAGGTCTCCTGAAACGGCGGGGTCGGAGACCCGCGCCGAACGATGGTCACTGTGGCGGCGGACCTGGGGGCGGTCGGCGAGGACCGGGTCCACCGGGGCCGCGACCGCCTGGTCCGCGTCGATCAAAGTTCTCGCGCTCCACCACGCCGCGGTACGCGCCGAGGATGTACGGGAACTTCGCGGTGACGTGATAGTGGTAGCCGCGATCACTGTCGGTGTGGCCGTTGCATTCGTCGAGATCGCTCGGCGGGGCGCCGTCGGAATCGTTGGGGCCGAAGATCGCGTAGCCATCGAACGCGTAGCCGAGCAACTGCGAGTGCTTCCCCGGCTCATCATGGAACGGCGACTTCACGCACACCGGGTACTTGTGATAGTGATAGCGCCCCATCGGGTCAGGGTGGCCGCAGCACGAATCGAACACTTCGGCAAACGGTCCTTCGACGGCGTTGTGCCCCTCGCGATTGTAGGGGTTGTAGAACGGGATGCCGTTGATCGCCACGCCGATTGGCCCCATCGGCAGCATCGTCGGCTGCTGGGCCTGCTGCGGGTGCAACGGAATCTTGAAGCGATAGTTTTGCTTGAGAATGCGGTTGGGGTTGTTGGCGTTGGGATACGTGGCCGTCGCGTGGTTCGGAATGCCGTCGCTGCCGACGATCATGTGCGTCGAGGTAAACGTGACCTTCACGTTCTTCAGGAAGGGATTGTTCTCGGTACTTGGCGCGGCAGCGGCCGTCGGCATGGCCCGTGGAAACACGACCCATGAAATGCCTGCGGAGGTCGCGCGAAGCAACCGGCGACGGCTGAACGTACTCTGGTTTGCACTTCGATCCATGGCCGTACCCTTTCGAAGCGAAATCTGGCGGCCACCAAGAAAGCTCAGATTCTTCAACAAGCGTGGAGCGACGACATCCTGGCGCGCAACTTGGAGAGGAGCAAGTAGTCGTACTCAAAGTACGGCGTCAAGGCGGCGCGCAGCGCGTCCAGATCGGTTATGGTTGGGCGCCAGACGGCGTTGCGCATCCGGTTACGATCGTGAATGGTCACTTGGAATGTCCGTTCTAAAAAATCGTAGGCTGTCGCGAGATCGAAAAACAGGTGCTGGAAGTAGCTGGGGATGGCGTGCGATAGCAGCGACACAGTTCGCGCATCGACCAGCGTTCGTGGCGTCTGCTGCAAAGCCCATTCATCGGCGATGCCCAGGTAGCGCGCGAAGAGGTCGCAGTAAAAGTTTCGCGCCAGGCCATGATGCAGCGCGGTGAATGCCACGATCGCTTCGGGCGACAGCAGATTGTGTTGCTTGGCGACTTCGAGCAATGTCGGCAAGGCGTCGTCGCCATGCCAAAAATCGATGGCCTTGGGACTGAGTACATAATTGCCGGTCGCCGGGTCGATCTGAAAATACAAGCTCAACGAATGAAAGTAGTGCGAGATCGCCCGCTCGACAGGATCGCGCAGCAATGTGAAGTAGCGGAATTGCGGCCCCAGATCGCGCCACAGGCCGTAGCTGGTGTGGTGGTGAATCAGGCTGGCGAAGTTCGAGGGTATTTGATTCAGTCCGAAGTCGGTCGCGGTGCGCGACGCGGCGAGAATCGTCTTGTAATGGTGGATGCTGTAAGCGAACACGTCTTCGACGCGAACCGGGCAGCCTTGATCGGAAAAGGCGTGACACACGGAGTGCCACAGATTCGTCCCGCCGGTGCGCGGGATGTGCACGAACACCCACTTCGCCGAGCCGGCGACCGACTCATCCGATTCGTCGCGATTCCGCCATCGGTCGATGAACGATGCGGGCCGAAGCCGCTGACGCTGCAAATGGAGTGTTGGACAACGCATCTTTAACGCGACCGCCACCGGTACTCGTGACCGCTCAAGGGCGAATCACCTTCCGAGCCCCTCGGACTACTGCCCTGGCGCTGCGCACCGGCAGTCACACGAACATTACCCCATAATTGATGTGCCCGTGCGACAAAATGTCGTGGTCACACGGCACTTCGGTGAACCTTACTAACGCGGAACGCCGCTAGTTTATTGCGTTCTAGGAGGCGCGGTTCAGATATGGATTATTTTTAATCTCATGGTCAATCGTCGTGGGAGGGCCGTGGCCTGATAGAACCACGGTGTCGGCGGGGAGCGTGAACAGATGGCGATGGATGCCGCGGGCCAGTTCCAAGAAGCTGCCATCGGGAAAGTCGGTGCGCCCGATGCTGCCGGCAAACAGCACGTCTCCGCCGAACACGATCATCGGCCGCAGCTGCCGCTCGATGAACACGACGTGGCCGCTCGAGTGGCCAGGAATTGCGCGCACGTCGAACTCGAAGCCTGCCGCCGAGTACGTATGGCCGTCGTCGAGTAGGAGGTCGGCTGCCGGGCTGGTCACCGGCATCCCGTAGCCCGCCGACAGGTTGAGCCTGGCATCGGTAAGCTTCGGGGCATCGCCGCGGCCGATCACCAGCGGACAATCGGGCCAGCGCTGCTTCAGCGCGCCGTTGCCGGCAATGTGGTCGGCGTGGCCGTGGGTGTTCAACAACGCGGCGGGAGTAAGCTGGCGCTGGTCGAGATAGGCGACGATTTGCTCGGTATCGAAGCCGGGATCGACGATCACGCAGTCCTTGCGGCCCGCGAAATGAGCGATGTAAGTGTTCTCATCGAATGGTTCCGAAACCACCGTAGCTAGCAACAGCTCGTTTTCCACGTGAAAACTGGCCTCCCGCCGAAGGGCACTCTGGGGTTAAAATTGCCGCCGCCAAACTCGCCAGTTTGCCTTGATTGCTCAGTGAGAACAACCTGTGCGGATTCTAAATCCTGTCGCGGTTTCTGGCGATATGACCCAATGCCACGGATCGGCCATCGTGCCTCGCAAGCGCATGACCACCGCGGCTTGTCTTTGTTCATGAAGGATAATGGCGTGACCATCTCGAAGTTCAAATCCCAAGCATTCATGCCAAGCGTCGTTGTGCTCGCCGGTGCGATCGCCGCCGGCGCCGCGCAGCCCGTTGCGGCACAGACCTCTGCTGCGCCGCCGAATTATCGCGGCCCCATGAACGCTCCGCAGGTTCCGCCGTCCTATCAACCCTATCAGCAGATGCCGCAAGGCGCGCCGATTCCTGCGGTCGATCCGAGGCAGCGATACCCGCAAACCCCGCTGCCTCCGAGTGCCCAGCCAGGTATGCGATACGCGCAGCCCGGAACACAGTATGGCGCACAACCAACCGGGCAATACGGCACGCAGCCGGGCATGCAGTACGGCGCGCGGCAAGGAATCCAGCAGGGCGTGCGCCCCGTCGAGCATCAGGAGCCGGCTGGCGAAGCCGAGCAACTGGCGATGACCCTGGCTCCGGTGGCCGGCGAGCATCCGCTGGCCCCGGCCATGCGCTGGGCAAAAGGGCAAGTGACGATCATCGACAAGATCGACGACTACTCGGCCACGCTGGTCAAGCGCGAACGCATCGACGGCACGTTGGGCGAGCACGAGTACATGTTCGTCAAGGTGCGCCACCGTCCGTTCAGCGTTTACATGTACTTCCTGGCGCCGACGAAGGTGAAAGGCCAGGAGTGCCTGTACATCGAAGGGGGCAACGACGGCAACATGCTGGCGCATCCCAACGGGCTGCGGCACAAGCTGATCGGCACCGTATCGCTGTCGCCGACCGGCTCGTTCGCCATGGCCGGCAACCGGCATCCGATTACCGAACTGGGCATTCGCTGCCTGACCACGCGGTTGATCGAAGTCGGCGAGCAGGACCTGAAATACGACGAGTGTGAAGTGAAGACCATTCCCAAGGCCAAGATCAACGGCCGCGAGTGTACCTGCCTGCAAGTGCTGCATCCGAAGCCGCGCAAGGAATTCCTCTACCACATCGCCCGCATCTACATCGACAACCAGATGAACGTGCCGATCCGCTTCGAGGCCTACGAGTGGAACCCCGAGCCGAGCGGCGAGCCGCTGCTGGTCGAAGAGTACACGTACTTGAACATGAGAGTGAACAACGGCTTCACCGACGCCGACTTCGACTCGGCGAATCCGAATTACCAGTTCAAGTAGCGGTTTGAATTGCCGCCGCTTGCCTCTTCGCGGCCCGCTGAGCTAAAGTGTGCATCGCTAGGAGACGAGCGTATGCACCGACGACTGTGGATCGCCGTAGCGATCGTAACTCCCGCGACGCTAATTGTCGCGCTGGCGGCCGCCGCCGCCGATAAGAAGCCTTCCGGCGATCGATCGGTCGAGCGTGGCCGATACCTCGTCGAACACGTGGCGATGTGCGGCCAATGCCACACGCCCCGCGACGAGCAGGGGAACCCCGACATGCGCCGCTGGCTGGGCGGGGCGCCGATCCCGCTCAAATCGCCGTTTGCCTCGCAGGTTTGGGCCTCGCAAGCACCGACGATCGCCGGCCTGCCCGGCGGCTGGTCGGAACACGATGTCGATCACTTCCTGCAAACCGGCCGTTCGCCGATCGGCGACACGGCCCGTGCACCGATGCCGCAATTCCGCATGACCGCCGATGACGCCGCCGCAGTGGCCGCGTATCTCAAATCGCTGCCAATCCGCTGAGCGGATGCCGTGCGCACTACTGCGACGTGCCACTGGCTGCTTGCAGCCAGTGTGCGGATCATGATCCCCGCTTCGCCACCAAGCCGTGCTCGCTCATCCAGTCGATCAGCCGCTCGGACCAGGTCGAAAGCACCGGGTCGTCGGTCGCCAGGCCCACGCCGTGCTTGCCGAACTCGTAGATGTGCATCTCGGCAGGCACTTTCGCCTTCCGCAGCGCCAGGTAAAACAGCACGCTGTTCTCGGGCAGCACGCCGGCATCGCCGTTGGTGTGGAACAGGAACGTCGGCGGTGTCTCGGGCGTCACGTGCTGGTGGTTGGCGTAGTAGGCCACCAGCGACGGATCGGGCGCCTCGCCCAGCAGGTTCTTTTCCGAGCCACGATGCGTGTACTCGGTGCCGAAGGCGATCACCGGATAGCAGAGCACCGCGAAGTCGGGACGGCAGCTCGCTTGGTCGATCGGGTCCGACGCCTCGGTCTTCCCCGCATCGAAGTGCGTCGCCGCGGTCGAGGCCAGGTGCCCGCCGGCCGAGAAACCCATCACGCCGATGCGCTTGGGGTCGAGCTTCCACTTCTCGGCCCCCGCGCGCACAGTGCGCAGCGCACGCTGCACATCGAGCATCGGCGCCGGCTGACCGTACTTCGGCGCAAGCCGGTAGCGCAGCACGAACGCCGCCACGCCATGCTTGTTGAGCAGGTCGGCCACCTCCTTCCCTTCGTGACCATAGGCCAGGTGCCCATAGCCGCCGCCAGGGCAGACGACCACGGCGGTGCCGTTGGCCTTGCTCGCCTCGGGCAGAAACACCCACAGGGCGGGCTTGTCCTCATCGTCGGTCCCTTTGGCCTCGGGGGCGCCGTTGGGCCACAGGAGCATCGGTTCCGGCATCGTCGGCATCACACGCTTTGGCGGCGGAGCTTTCTTCGGCGCCGGCTCAGCAGCCACGATTGAGGAAGCGAAAAACACCAAGGACACCAAGGACACGAAGAATCGCATGATTATTTCTCCAGAACGAGTGGCTTGTCATTATCTGCGTTGATCTGCGTTCATCTGCGGTTTCAAAACTTCCGTGGACCCGGGGATCAACTTCGCCGCGGGATCGCTCGGCGGCTTGTCGAGCACCAGGAACGCGAACAGGTCGGCAAGCTCTTGCGCCTGATACTGCTTCTCGACCCCCTCGGGCATCAGCGACAGCCGGCTCACGGCCATCTCTTCGATACTGGAGCGCGGCACCGTTTCGAGCTTGCCCCCTTGCACCTTCAGCACCACGCGCTGCGGGCTGTCCTCGGCCAACAGCCCGGTGAGCGTGCGCCCGTCGGCCGTCACCACGATCCGCGCCTGATACGCGTTGCCGATCACCAGGCTCGGATCGAACACGTTCGACAAGAGCTGCTCGAAACTCGCCCGGCCGTTGGCGGTGATATCGGGTCCGACCTCCTGCCCCTGGCCATACATCTTGTGGCACTGCCCGCACAGCTTCGTGAACACCTGCTGACCACGGTGCGGATCGCCAGGGGTCGCTTGCAGCATCTTGCGCATCTCGGCCACCACGCGCTCGCGA
Organism: Pirellulales bacterium; assembly: GCA_036272935.1. Taxonomy (GTDB): domain Bacteria; phylum Planctomycetota; class Planctomycetia; order Pirellulales; family PNKZ01; genus DATAXP01. The sequence goes on from DATAXP010000091.1 coordinate 55,013, forward strand.
TCGGGATTGCGCTCGGTGCGCACGGTGCCCCAGATGGCGGTCGCCTCGCGCGCAAGCGCCTCGTCCTTCAGCCCGTGCAGCCGCAGCACCTGATTGGCATTCACCGCCTCGGCACCGATGCGCTTCGCCGCGACCGCCATCACCAGCATCCGCGCCCAGGCGACGCGCTGCGTGAGCAACTCGACCGCTTGCGGCTTTAGCTCAGCCGGCAGGGTGTCGTACAGCCCGATGACCATCTCCGCCACCGCCGGCGATTCGAGCCGCCCCAGTGCCTCGATCGCGCCGCGCCGCAATTTGTCGGACGCTTTCGGGTCGCGCAGGATCGCCTGCACTGAGTCGAGCACGCCAGACTCATCGGCAGCGATTAGCGCGGTGAGAGCTTGCAGCCGATAATCGTCGTTTGTACTCGATGAGCGAAGCATCTGCTGCGTTCGTTCCATGCCCGCCGCGATACGTAGTCCGCTTGCCAGTATTGCCGCTTCTTGAAAAAGCGGACCGTCGTGCGAGCGTTCGAGAATGTCGGCCAGGAAAGACTGCAAATCATCGTGCAACTTATTGCACTGATCGACGGAGAGCTCCCGGTTGCATACACGTTGCGATATGAGTCTGAGACAATCGCGAGTTACAACGTCCTGGCCCTTGCCATCCTGAAGCTCCAGCAGAAGAGATGAAACTCCGCCTAGTCTGGCATTGCGGACTGCGAGCGCTCGATCCAATGCTCTGGGCACGATTGCCGCAATCGCAGCGCTTTTCCGATTAATCATCTTCCGCAGCAATCGCAGCGTCTCGTCCGGGTTCTTTTCTATGAACGGCTGCAAATTGTTCCAAACGATGTGTGGAATCAGTGGATCGTCCCCGCAATTCGCTGCAATTTCCAACAGTGAGTCAGCCCCCAGGAGTAACTTCGGTATTGCAATCGCCGCTTGAACGGCGACCCGAGCATCGAATGGGGCGCCCTGGCTCGCCGCGAGCACAAAGGCGTGCGAACGAACATAATCCGTAAGGAGGCTCTCATTCCCTGCGCTACGGATGTACCAAGTACGCAGTGCAGGATCGCGACTCATGTAAAGGCCGTAATGGAACTGCATATCGATCGGCCCTCGATCCAATGGCCCGCAGCCGATCCGTGCCCATAGAGCGTGCATCCGCGTCTTACGCGGTTCCTTCTCGTCGAGCACGATCGCTTCGAGCTTCTTGATCGTCTCCGGGTTGCGGCGTTCCCAGAGCAGCCGCTGGGCCAGGTCGCGGTAGAAGATGTTCGGGCTGCGCAGGCGTTCGATCAGTTGATCGTCGGTTTCCTTGGTCAGGTCAAACTTCGGCGCTCGCGGCGTGTTGTTGTAGCGCACGCGGTACAGGCGGCCGTGTCGCCGGTCGAGCGCCTCGGGCACGCGGCGGGCATCCTGGTAACAGTGGTACTGGTCGTACCAGTCGAGAATGTACAGGCAGCCGTCGGGGCCGGTCTTCTGCACGACCGGCATGAACCACGGATCGTTGGCCAGCAGGAAATCGGGCTCGGCGTGTCCCTTGTAGGTGCTGCCGTTGCGCTCCAGCCGGTCGACGTTGATCGCGCTGCCGTGGATGTTCCCCATGAACAGCTTCTCGCGGAAGCGTTCGGGATAGGCGTCGCTGTCGAACCAGTGGATGCCCGAGTAGGCGGCGAACTGGTGCTTGTGATCGGCAATCGAGCCGATCTTCCAAGTGAACGGCGGATACGCGCCGGCCTGGCGATGGTAGTAGCCGGTCTCGGTGAGGTGCCACAGGTGGTCGATCACGCAGGCACTGACGAACGCCTCGCCGTCGTCGTTGAAGGCGATGCCCCAGGGATTGCTCGTGCCTTGGCAAAAGATTTCGAAGTCGCGGGTGCGCGGATGGATGCGCCACGTCGCGCAGGTGAAGTCGTACGAGCGGCCGCGATACTCGATGTGGCTGGGGTTGAACACGCCGTTGAGCCCGTACAGCCAACCGTCGGGGCCCCACGTGAGCGAGTTGGGCCCCTCGTGCGTGTCGCCGCGGCCGAAGCCGGTCAGCACCACCTCCTGCTTGTCGGCCCGACCATCGCCGTCGGTATCTTGCATGAACAGGATGTCCGGCGCGTTGGCCACCCACACGCCGCCGGCCCCGACCGCGATTCCCGAAGGAATGTTCAGCCCCTCGGCGAACACCGTGAACTTGTCGGCCCGGCCGTCGCCGTTGGTGTCTTCGAGAATCTTGACGCGGTCGCGGCCCGGCCCGGCACTGGAGCGTGGATACTCGACGCTCTCGGTAATCCAGATTCTGCCGCGATCGTCGAACGTCATCGCCACCGGGTTGACGATCTCGGGCTCGCAGGCAACCACCTCGACGGTGAACCCTTCGGGCACCGTCATCCGCCGGGCCGCTTCCTCGGCCGAGATCGCCGGTCCCGGCGGCTGGGCGGTGTAGCGGTGCGGCACGAACTTCTTGTCGATCTCGGCGCCCGCGGCAAGCCTGCTCAAAGCAATCGCCAGGCAGGCCGCGAGGCGGAACTTCATATCGCTCATGCTTCTTTCCCTCGGAATTAAACCGCAGAGGGCGCAGAGAGCGCGGAGAAGAACAAAGAGAGAAAATCAGCTCCGTCCGTCTCTGCCGCTGCTCTGCGTCCTCTGCGGTTCAATGCTCCGCTGCGGTTCAATTCACTCGGCTTTGATCGCTTCCCCGAGCGCGCCACGCGGCTCGATCACGTTCAGCTTGACCGGTCCCAGCAGCTCGACCAGGTCGGGTAGATCGTACACGGCCAGCGCGCCATGCACGAGGTTCAACAGTTGTTGCGGAGCGCCGCGGGTGCGGACCACGTCGGACCACGAGGTAAGCGACCCGCGCAAGTCGACCCGCGCGAACAGATCGCTTTCCACGGCCGCGGCGTGCAGCACGGCAGGCCCCGCCTGGCCGACGCCCACCACGCGCAGCAGGTTCGGCTTCGCCCCGGCCTCGTAGCCCCGCAGCCAGCGGCCGGTCACCAGAACGTCCTCGGCCCACAGGCCCACGTAGCTTTTATCGAGCATGTAGGCCAAGAACCAATCACGCCATTCCTTGGGCAGGTTGCCGCCGAGCGACTTTAGATTCGGGTTGTACAACTCGCCCGTGCCCCGCAGATCGATCGCCACGCACATCGTGCCGCTACGGGCCAGGCGGTCGAGTTCGCCTTCGTCGGCCAAGGCGTCGTGCTTCCCTTGGCCGTCGACGTACAGCACCACCGGCCCCTTCCGCTCTTTGGGCACCAGGGCGACGGCTGGCAGCGTGATTCCGGCCTCGTGCATGAGCAGCAGCTTGCGCAGCTCGTAGCCGTTGCGCTCGGTGACGCTCGTCTCGCGGACCTCACACTTAGGCAGCTCGTCGAGCGGCCGAAGGCCGGTGAGCTCGCGGATGCGCTTCAGCAGTTCGTCGCGGCTGAGTTTCTTGCGAAGCTTCTCGCGCTGCTTCGCAAGCCGTGCGTCCCACTCTGCGTTGAAATCGAACACTGATTTCGCGCCGAGTATCTTCATCACCTGGCCATCGGGGCTGCACTGTGCTTCCGCGTCGGTAAGGACCGGGAACTCCTCCTCGAACACCGGCTCGTCGATGTGCATCAGCCAGCGGCGCATCCAGCGAACGGTCGCTTCGCGCAGTTGGACCGTGTAGCCGTGCGGCTGATCGGTCTCGACCAGGTTGACGCGGTCCCAGTAACCCATGCGACCATAAAAGCGCTTCGCTTCGCGGAACGTGTCCCACGAGCCGGCGATGGGGAACATGTCGCGCGTGGCGGTGCAAATCAGCGTCGGCTTGGGGGCACGCATCAGGATGTACTCGGCGTGCGTCAGCCCCTCGGCAAGCTGGCCGTGGATGTTCTGCTCGGCATCTTGCGGACCTTGGCGCTCGAGCAGCGCCCGCATGCTGGTGATGTAGCAGCTCGGCGCGGCGCAGGCGATTCGTTCATCCCAGGCCATCAGGTAACTGGTGAGCGTGCCGCCGCCGGAGTTGCCGGCGCAGCCAAGACGCCCGGCGTCGATCTCCAAGCGGCCGGTGAGATAATCGAGCGCCCGAATGCCGTCCCACATGTGGTAGCGCGCGGTGTTGGTTCCCAGCGGGATGCAACTGATGCCGATCAGCGTGTGCTCGAGCGTCGAGCCGAGCGGCCTGCCGTCGTCGGTGAGAATTTGCAGCCGTTCGCCCTGGCCGGTCGGATCGTAACAGAACGCGGCGATGCCATGCTTGGCCAGCAGGATGCAGGCGCGTTGATAGAACTCGGCCGCCTTGCCGTTGGCGCTGTGGCCGCAGGGCACAATCACTCCTGGGAACGGCGCGGAACCTTCGGGCAAATACAACAGCGCGGTGACGAAGTGCTTGGGCAGGCTTTCGTAGATGATCTTCTCGACCGTGTAGCCGTCGCGCTTGAGCTTGCCGGTGGTGGTGGCCCGCAACGGCGTGCGCTCGGGGAAGCCGCCGAGCTGCTTGCCGAAAAACCTTCGCATCCGCTGCTGGTAGCCGGCCAGATCGTCGCGCGTTTTGACCTTCTCGTACTCGGCAGTGCGACGATCGAGCGCGGCCTCGGCCTGGCGCATCAGCCAGCGGTGCATCATTTCAATCTTGGGCCCGTCTTCGAGCATCTCGGGCAGCACGTCGAACGCGTCGCCACGGACCACGGCAGAGAATAACCACAGAGACACAGAGACACCGAGAGGAAAGAAAAGGGAAACAGAGTTCTTCATTCCGTTTTTCTCCGTGCCTCTGTGTCTCTGTGGTTCTGTGGTTATCTGTTTCCGACGAGCGACGTCATGAATGCCAGCAGGTCGGCGGCGTCTTGCGCCGTCACGTCGCGCAGCACCAGTTCGGGCATCAACGACTTGGCTTGCTTTTCGATGGCTTCGATGTCAGCACGCTTGATGCGGTGCAGTTTGCTCTGCGCGTCCTTGAGCACGATCTGCTTTTCGGAATCTTCGACGAGGAAGCCGGCGTAGATTTGCCCTTCGCTGGTTTGCACCACGTAGGGAATGTACTCGTGCGAGATCGCCTTCGAGGGTTCGAGGATCGTTTCTAGCAGCGTGGCCCGTTCATACTTCTTACCGATCGCGCTGAGATCGGGGCCGAGCGTCCCGCCGACGCCGCGCACCTGGTGACAGTTCTTGCACTGTGCCGCGGTGCTCTGAAAGAAAATCTGCTCGCCGCGGCGCGGATCGCCCGCGAGCGCCAGGATATCGGCGGGTTTGAAGGCGGCGCCGAGGCGCTGCGGCCGCTGGCCTTCGGGGACGAATCGCTCGTAGGCGATCCGCACGTTGGCATCGGGATGGTTGACACCGGCGGCGATGGCCCGCTTCGTTAGCGCCTCGGACAATTCCTTCGCGTCGATCCATTTCAATGCAGCCAGCGCGCCACCGGTCGTGGCCAGGGTCGCGTCGAGTAGTTTCTGCTGTTCTTTCGAGTCACCGTCGGCGGCCAAGAGCACCGGCTTAAGGGCAGACCAATCTTGCAACTCGACAAGCGCCCCCAAGGCAGCAGCTCGCTGCGAAGTGTCGCCCGATTTCAACATCTTGAGTGCCACGTTGGCCGCGCTCTTCGGCCGCACCGTTGCCAACACAGCAAGCGCGCGTTGACGAACTTCTTGCGATGTCGAAAGGTCGTCGGCGAGCGCCAACACTTCTTCGCCCAAATCGCGAACCGATTGTGTTTCGACCATATCAAGCGCTGCAACCTGCATGGCCGGGTCGTGCAATAGCTGCTTGAGCTGCGATTGCACGGTCTGTTCATTGAGCAGCTCCTGCCATGGGCCGCGCAGGTTGGCGCCAAACAGTTCGATCGCCTGGCAGCGTATGTCGTCGTTGGTATTGCCATCGGCAGCGATATCAATCAAAGCTCGGCCAGACTGCGGATCGCTGCTCAGCGCAAGCTGTGTCACCAGCCGGCGGCGTTCGTCGGCGGTCGCGGCGATCGACAGGTTCGACCGCAGCCAGCCGGCCGTGGCTGAAGGGTTGAGCAATTGCAGCAGTGCGACGTTGTGGAGCGTGACGCCTGGGTCTTCTTTCAGCGCTTCGTACAGCGGCGCATCGCGTCCCTTGGCAGCGATGTGGATCGCTTCGAGCTGGTAGCGGTCGCGGCCGTCGTATTGGCGGGCGAGCTTCACCAGCGCGTCCATCGCTTGTGGCCCTTCAAGCTTCGGCAGCGCCAGCAGCAGTTCGCGCTTCACTTCGGGATCGGCATCGTCGGCCATCGGCAGGATCATGTCAGCATACGGTTGACCGTGGCGGCGCAAGATCCGCACGGCCAGGGCCCGCATCGAGGCGTCGGGACTCTTGAGTTGTTCGACGACTTTTTGCCGCGCGTCGCCGCCGATGCGGTCGAGCACCCACAGCGCCCGGGCACGGTAGTTCGGCTCGTCGCTGACGAGCAGCGGCAACAACTCTGCGGCGGGCCGCTTCAGGAAGTATTCACGCGCCAGAAACTGTGTCGCCAGGTTCGGATTCTTCAAGCCTTCCAGCGCATCGCACAGCACCGTGTACGGACCGGGCTTGCCGACGCGCTTGAGCTTTTTCCCCTTCGGCGTCAGCCGGAAGATGCGGCCTTGCTCGGGATTGTTGTAGGCGTGGCCGCCGACGCCGCCGTCGTACCAATCGCTCACCAGCAAGCTGCCATCGGGAGCGACGCACACGTCGTCGGGGCGAAAATACTTGTCGTCCTTTGATGTCAGGAACACTTCGCTCGTGGCCCGCATGCCGTAGCCGACTTTCTCGTGCGGGTACCGGCGCACCTCGCGCGGGCCGGCGTCGGCGTGCAGCGGCATGTTCTTGTACTTGGGGCCGAACGCGTCGCCTTCGTAGTAGCAGATGCCGCATGGCGAACCGAAGCCCGTGACGAGCGTCGCCGGTACGAAACCGGGGATGTGGCCGCGGAAATGCCAGTGTTCGCTGAACGGGATCGATTCGGGGACGCTGCCGCGCGGCCCCGGCGGCCCACCGAACCAACCGTAATCGCCTCCCTCCATGATCCAGCAGACGCGCACGCTGAAGTTGCCGTCGTTGTCGTTGTCGGTACAGATCGGCTCGCCGAAGCTGCTGATGCAAACCTCGTAAGGATTGCGAAAGTTGACGGCGACGGCTTCGACCTGGCTGCCATCGAGCTCGCCGCGCAGCATGCCACCCCAGCGGAACGCGGCATGCGAGCCGTCGGTGCCGGTGACATCGAACCCCGTGTCGCCGTGAGCCATCCACCACTTGTGATCGGGGCCGAGCACCAGGCTGTGAGCGCCGTGATCGTGGTTCGGTTTGCCCAGACCGGTGAGCAGTTTCGTGGGTGGACCATCGGCCCGCAGATCGCCGTCGTTGTCCTCGTACACCCACAGGTCGGGGCTGGTGGCGACGTACACCTTCGCACCGGCCACGCAGATGCTCATCGGCTGATTGACGCCGTCGGCGAACACGGTGACGCGATCGGCCCGGCCATCGCCGTCGGTGTCTTCGAGCACCTTGATCTTCTCAGCCGGCTGCTCCGGGGCGGCCTTGCGATAGAGTTGCGTCTCGGCAACCCACACGCGGCCGTGCGTATCGACATCGATGGCCGTGGGGTTGGTAATCATCGGCTCGGCGGCGAACACCGCGACGTCGAACTCGGGGGCCGCTTGCAGATCGGCCAATTCCGCCTCGGGCGAAAGCTGCGCGAAGCAGCGCGGCGTGATGATGGATGATGGCGCGGCCAGCGCAAGGATCAACGCGAACCAAGGGCGTGTCATGCAAAAATCCAGGGAGGTAAACGAGCGGCAAAAGACAGCAAGGCGGGAGCGGCGATGTTCCGGCGATACGGCGGCGAGTCTCATTGTAGCCTGCTGAAAACCGAGGGTGCAATTCGCCCGTGGATTCGCGAAGCCCAGTTAATTGCTCGCGTCCGCTGCGGTTATCCGCATCGGACGCGAGATGCAATGAAAGGCAGGCTACTCATGAAGATTGTCATCCCTGGCGGCAGTGGGCAGGTGGGCACCGTGTTGGCTCGGGCGTTCGTCACGGCGGGGCACGAGGTAACTGTGCTCAGCCGACGTCCCATCGCGGCGCCGTGGCGCGTCGAGCGATGGGACGGCGAGACGGTCGGCCCCTGGGCGAGCGAATTGGAAGGGGCCGACGCGGTGATCAACCTTGCCGGGCGCAGCGTCAATTGCCGTTACACGGCAAAGCATCGCCGCGAGATCATGGAGTCGCGAGTGAAATCGACCCAAGCGGTGGGTCGCGCCATCGGCGCAGCCTCGCGGCCGCCGCGCGTTTGGTTGCAAGCGAGCACCGCGACGATCTACGCGCATCGCTTCGATGCCGACAACGACGAAGCGACCGGAATCATCGGCGGCCGCGAGCCCGATGCACCGCAGCATTGGAAGTTCAGCATCGACGTCGCCACAGCCTGGGAGCGAGCGGCTAGCAAGGCGATCGTTCCCGCTACCCGCAAGGTGCTGCTGCGTTCGGCGATGACCATGAGCCCCGACGCCGGTGGCGTGTTCGCGATGCTGCTGCGGCTGGTTCGCTTGGGGTTGGGAGGAACGTGCGGCGACGGCAAGCAGTGCATGTCGTGGATTCACGAGCACGACTTCGTGCGCGCCGTCGCCTGGCTGATCGAGCATGCGGAGCTGTCAGGTCCCGTGAATCTTGCCGCTCCGTTTCCGCTGCCGAACACCGAATTCATGCGAGTGCTGCGGCGGGCGTGGGGCACGCGCGTTGGTTTGCCGGCAAAGGCGTGGATGCTGGAGATCGGCACTCGGTTGCTGCGAACCGAGAGCGAATTGATCCTCAAGAGCCGGCGCGTGGTGCCCCGCCGGCTGCTCGATTCGGGCTTCGCGTTCAAATTTCCAACATGGCCCGCCGCGGCCGAGGAACTGTGCGCCCGCACGCGCGGCATCGAACAACCACTGATAGCACTGATTCCACGGATAACATGAAGGTCGCGAACCATGATGCCCATTCAAACCGCGAACGCTCGCCCACAGGTCGATCTACACATACCGCGGTTGGCCGAAGTCGGCCGAGACCTCCTGACCCTGAGCCGCTCGCAACGATTCGTCGCTCTGACATTACCCTTTGTCTGGACCGGGGCGTACGCGTTCTTTGCCGCGATCGGCTGGTGGCCTGCAGCGATCGTTGCTGCGGCCGGGTACACGTTCTACAGCTACGGCTCGACGTCGCACGATTTGGTGCATGGAAACTTGGGTTTGCCGAGTTGGTTGACCAATGTTTTCTTGGCATTCATCGAGCTGGCCGGGATGCGCAGCGGGCACGCTTATCGCGCAGCTCACCTGCACCATCACGCGTTTTTTCCCGATCACGATGACGTTGAAGCGGCCGGTGCTCACACGTCGTTCACTGGCGCGCTGCTGCAAGGGCCTGCACATCAGGTCTCGATTTGGCGCTGGGCGCTGCGATACGCAAACCGCGACCGCGCGTGGATCATTGGCGAGATTACGGCCATTGCTTGCATCGCCGTGGCGTCGATTCTGATCTCGCAGGTCACGCCGGCGCCGTTGGTTTGGGTCGTGCTTGTTGTTCTCGGTAGTTGGACCTTTCCGTTCCTTACCGCCTGGCTGGTACATGACTCTCAAGGCGCCGATATCCTTCAGCAAACTCGGCGCTTCCGCGGAAATGTTGCGGCTATCGTTTTCCGAAACCATCTGTATCACCTTGAGCACCATCTCTATCCGCGCGTGCCGCACCAACGTTGGCCAGAACTCGCTCGTCGGCTCGATCCGTTCCTGGACCGTGCCGCCGTGAGGCCAGTGGTGATGAAGTTCTAAGGCCTCGGGCGCATTTCCGACGCTGCGATTTGGTTGCAGTTACGCCGGGCGGCTACAATCGGCGGACCGCAGCAGCGGCCGGATGGACACCCCGCATCGGTACTTGATCGCGCATGGGGCTTTCCTCGCCAAGCAGTGATGACCGACAGCGCAGCCTGGTGACCGCGATCGTCGGCGATGGCCGATTTCTGATCGTATTCACCGGGCTGTGCCTTACCTTGGCCGGAGGCTTCTGCCTGTTTCAATCGGCCACCGGACACTTCCTGCCGCACGACATCGCCTACCTGGGGATGACGGCCGACGAGCTGTGCAGCATCAACGAGTGCCGCATTGTCCACTTCATGTTTCACGATCGGGTGTCGTTCGGCGGCGTGTTGATCGTGATCGGCGCTCTGTATATGTGGCTGGCCGAATTTCCGTTGAAGGCCCGCGAGCCGTGGGCGTGGTGGGCACTCGCCTCCAGCGGTGCTTTGGGATTCGTGAGCTTCTTGAGCTATCTGGGCTACGGCTACCTCGACTCGTGGCATGGTGCGGCGACGTTGCTGTTGTTGCCGTGCTTTCTCGTCGGCATGCTGCGGGCATGGCAGACGCTGCCGAGGCCAAAAGGCGCCAGGACGCTGTGGAAGCCGTCGATGCCGCTTGAATGGCACACGCAGCTTGGCATGGGACGGTGCCGCCTAGTTACCGCGGCGGTCGGCATCTTCGGTGCTGGCACGACGATCAGCACCATCGGCATGACGACCGTGTTTGTGCCGCAGGACCTGGCCTTCATGGAGGTGACGGCCGACTACTTGCGAAACGTTAATCCGCACCTGGTGCCGCTGATTGCGCACGACCGCGCTGGCTTCGGCGGCGGCCTTTGTTCGGCGGGATATGCATTGCTGGCCATCGTCTGGTGTGCAGCACCGAGCCGCAACCTGTGGGAGATTCTCGCGCTGGTGGGGGCCATCGGCTTCTCGGCGGCGATCGGCGTTCACCTCACGATCGGATACACCGATTTCATGCACCTTCTGCCCGCATGCGCTGGGGCGGTGCTGTGGGCCGCCGGAGTCGCGCTTTGCTTTAAGCCGATGACCGCATTGCATCCGCACACCGCTGAATAGCGAATTCTGGTTCGCGTTCACTCGGGTGCGAGTTTTTGTAGCTTGCGTTGCAGCGAACGGCGGTGGATGCCGAGGCGGCGGGCTGCTTCGGAGACGTTGCCCCCGCAGTCGGACAGCACGCGCTGGATGTGCTCCCACTCGCGGCGCGCGAGGCTTGGCACCTGATATTCGTCGGCACGAACGTCGAGCACCGGCTGCTCGGCGCGGGCAAACGCGGCGAGGATCTCGTCGGCGTCGGCCGGTTTGGTCACGTAGTTCGTCGCTCCCAGGCGCATCGCGTCGACGGCCGTGGCGATACTGCCGAAGCCGGTGAGCACGAGGACCCTTGTGGCTTGGTCGATCCGCTTGAGCGCTTGCAGCAATTCGAGACCCGAGCGACCCGGCATGCGCAAATCGACGACCGCCAGCTCGGATGATTCTTCTTCGGCCAAGACCACGGCCTCGTCGTAGTTTCTGGCGACACGGACTGCATAGCCGCGGCGTTCAAGCGAGCGGGCCAATTGCCGGCGCAACGGTTCATTGTCGTCAACGACTAGGATCGACGGGGCGTCGGATGCCACTCTCGCAGGCTTACTTGCCGGCAGGCTGCGCGTCGTCATGAGGCAGCCACCTCGCGCGCGGCGTCGGCGGGCAATTGGATGGTGACCGTCGTGCCAGCGCCGAGCTGCGACTGAATCGACAGATTTCCGCCTAGCCGCTCGACGACGCGGCGAGCCAGGAACAAGCCCAGCCCCATGCCACTGCCGGGTTCCTTGGTCGTGAAGAACGGTTCGCCCGCGCGGCGGCGCACGTCGTCGCTCATTCCCGGCCCGGCGTCAGTCACCGTGATCGACAAGCCTTCCTCGTCGGCCGAGGCGACCACCTGCACACGATCCTCGGCCGGCGACACCTGCAACGCGTTCTGCACCACCGCCCTGAGCGCCTGGCAAACCGCGAGCTTGGGTAATCGCATGCTGCGGCTGGCGACTCGCGGATCGACCGTCATTTCCAACCGATCGCCTGCGGCAGTGTTCGCAAAGACTGTTCGCAGCAGTTCGTCGGTCGTAGTGCGTTGCCAAGCTTCGCCGACGCTTTCGCCAGCGGTCGACGCCATCGAGTCAAGAATCCGCCGGCAGCGATCGACCTCGCTGCGGATCAGCCGCGTGTCGGCGATCGCTTCATCATCGAGCACGCCTTGTTCGAGCGTCAATTCCAAATCGCGCACCAGGACGGCGATCGTCGACAGCGGCGAGGCCAGCTCGTGCGCCGCGCCGGCGGCCAGCGTGCCCAGGGCGTCGAGCTTGTCGTACTGCGCCTTGCGCTGCCGGGCTTCGTCGAGCTCGGCATCGCGGCGGGCCAGTTCGCTGGTGACGCGCGTGATGAAGTAGACGATGAACGTCGCCGCTGCGCCGAACGCGACCAGACTGCCTTGCAAGTGCAGGCTCATCGGTCCCGGCGCGGTGCGCGTGTGATGGTGCATGGCATGCTCGTGTTCCGGCCCGTGCTCGAGCGCTGAGAGCGACACGTGCACAAAGAACAACAGCGCGAAACAGAGGAACGCGGCCGCGTCGAGCGTCCAGGCCCAGCGCGCGGGCAGCACAGCCGCCGCCAACGCGATATTCACCAGGTAGAAGACGGTAAACGGGTTCGACGGCCCGCCGGTGTAGTACAGCAGCACGGTGAGAAACAGGTTGTCGAGCATCATCAGCGAACCGGCGAGCCATTGGCCGCGCCCGGCCGTCGACAGCCAGCTCGTCTGCCCGGCGCGAAGCCATTGCCCCAGGCCGATGTTGCTCACCGCTGCCAGGGCGATCACCGACAGCATTTGCGAAATCGGCAGCTCGATGTCCATGCCCCAGCGCACCACGATGATCGTCGCGAGCTGGCTGGCAATGGCTGCCCAGCGCATCTTGTGCAGCCAGGCGAGATTGATCTTCGCCCGCTCAACCCACGGGTTGGTGGCGCTCGGCGGCGAGGCGGATGTTGTGGCAAGTTGCAGCATGCGGAGGACCAGTATCGGCCGGCGCGCGGCGATCTGCCAGAGCGGCCACCCAAGTTCCAGCACGGTCTCCCGACCGTGCTGGCCCGCGTGGGCAAGAGCGCGATGCCATCGACGCACCACAGGGAGACCTGCGGTCGGGGGCAATGGCATGGTCGGGAGACCATGCCAGAACGAGTAAGCCGGCGTCTGCGCCTGCGACAATTCACCACAGTTGCGGGGCGCCGCGCGGCGGCTAGGCTGAGAGGCCGACCGTCCACCCGAACAGCAACTTTCAACGAGGACCGCCGCCATGATCGGCTGCCGCATCGATTCGCCCGCTCCGCGCCGTTTGGGACTGACGCTGATGGAACTGGTCGTGGTGCTGACGATCCTCGTGGCTCTGGGAGGAATCGTGGCGGCTTTGCTCCCCGACTTCCTGACGAAGGCTCACGACGCCGTGACGGTCACGAACATCGCGGAGGTCGACAAGGCGATCATGGGCTTCCTGAGCACGAACTTGCAGTACCCGGATTACTTCGACTCGATCACCAACGGCACAAACATGTATAGTCGTGCCGTATTCAACCCAACCGGCTCGTACTCTAGCCAGTACGGCAATCAAGCGACGTACAACGGGCAGAACGTCTTCAGTGTCACTTCGTTAACGGCATCCCAATCGCAAAGTCTGATGGCCGGCGGAATCCAGCATCTGATGACGATGCAAGATCCCCCAAGCAACGACGGCGCGACCTTCGGTTGCTACCTTTCCGCACCGTTCAATCCCACGACCGGGGCGGCGAACAGCGGGTCTTTCCAGACCGTCAGCTCGACCTCGACTCCGAAGGTGATCATGGTCAACGATCCCAGCTACATGCAGAACGTGATGCACGTCCCGCCGCCGTCGGACGGGAATGGCGGAATCCAACTCTATAACACCGACTACATCTACGTGGTGTTCGGCCTGGGTCAGTATTGCTCGATCGTGGGCAACCGGGCCTATGGCATGTTCGAGTGCCCCGTCAGCTTTGGCGAGCACCAATACGAGCAGCCGCAGAACTCGTACGCGCGGATGCTCTGTGCCTTCCGGGTGTACAGCGATGGCGACCGCTGCGAGTTCGTTGGCTCGGCGCATCCCGATCCGACCGGCTTCGGCACGGCGGCGATGCACACCGAGGAGTTCTATCAGACGAATTAGGACAGGGGGTCGCCGTGGCAGGCAGGAATGCCTGCCCCACGCGGCACTTGACGCGCTTGGCATGGCGCACGATACACACGTATCGTCGCACATTGCGGAGCCATTGCCGGTGTCGCAGATCGATCCCCGAGAACAACGCACTTTCGCCTTGCAGATCGTCGAGCGCCTGCGCGGCGAGGGGCACGAGGCGCTGTGGGCCGGCGGCTGCGTCCGCGATGAGCTGCTGGGGCGCGTGCCCAAGGACTACGACGTCGCCACCACGGCCACGCCCGACCAAATCCAGACGCTGTTCGGTCCCCGCCGCACGTTGATGATCGGCGCGGCCTTCGGCGTAGCGGCGGTCGTCGGGCACCGGCACGAAGGTACCGTCGAGGTCGCTACGTTCCGCCAGGATGCCGAGTACGCCGACGGCCGGCATCCGGACCACGTCACGTTCAGCACGGCCGAACACGATGCCCAGCGGCGCGATTTCACGATCAACGGCTTGTTCTTCGATCCCGTTGCCGGGCGCGTGATCGATTACGTCGGCGGGCAGGCTGATCTCGCGGCGCACCTGGTGCGCGCGATCGGCAATCCGCACGAGCGTTTCACCGAGGACAAGCTACGGATGCTGCGTGCGGTGCGGATGGCGGCCACCTTCGACTTTACGATCGACGCCGCGACAGAAGTCGCGCTGCGTGCAATGGCCGGCGAGATCACGGTGGTCAGCCCGGAGCGAATCGCCCAAGAGTTGCGGTTGCTGTTCATGCTGCCTGCCGCAGCGCGGGGCATCAACCTGCTGCGCACGACTGGTTTGCTGCGGGCCATCTTGCCGGAACTGGAATCGTTTGCGGCCGACGCTGCGCGCTGGTCACAGGTGCTTGCTGTTGCCGGCTGCCTGCGGCGGACAAGTTTTCCGCTGGTACTGGCGGTACTGATCAGCGAAGCAGATGCCGTGCCGCCGCTGGCCGAGCAGGCCTCGACGGTCGGCCGGCGCCTAAAACTCTCGAACCACGAACATGATCGAGCCGGCTGGCTCGTCGCGCATCGAGACGCCCTGGCCGACGCGCATCGCCGGCCGTGGTCGCAGGTGCAACCGGTACTGATTGCCGAGGGGGCCGCTGAATTGGTCAACTGGCACGAGGCGCGGTCCCGCGTCGCGGGCGCGGCGACGGACGCGGCCGACTTTTGCCGCCGCCGGCTCGATGCTCCGCCCGGCGAGCTGAATCCGCCCGCGCTGGTGACCGGCAACGATCTGATCGCGCACGGCCTCGCGCCGGGCAAGCAGTTCGCCGAGCTGCTCGAGGCCGTGCGCGCCGCACAGCTCGATGGGCAGGTGCGCTCGAAGGACGAGGCCCTGGCGCTGGTCGATCAACGGTTGCGCGGCGGGGTCGTTTAGCCGGCGGGCTTGCCCGCCGCGCGAAACGCGGCTCGCAAGCGAGCCGGCTAAACCTAGACAATCGCTTGTGGCCGACCTACGATCGGTGCTCTTTCTTGGTTGGGGCGAGCCTTATCGAAGGGGACACAAACCGTGGATGCCGGTGGATTCTTGGCGCTCTTGTTCCGCTGGCTGCACATCCTGGCGGCGATCACGGCGGTTGGCGGAACCATTTACGCGCGGTTCGCGTTGTTGCCCGCGGCCGAGTCGCTCGCCGAGCCGCAGCGCGCCATGCTGCTCGACGAGGTGCGCCGGCGGTGGTTTATGTTCGTCAACGCCGCAATCTTGTTCCTGATCGTCAGCGGACTCTACAACTTCGTCGTGATCATCAAGACGGCCGACGTGCCCAAGGCAGCGTACCACTCGCTGTTCCTGGTGAAGCTGCTGCTGGCCCTGGCAATCTTCTTTCTGGCGAGCATGCTCAACGGCCGCAGCGCCACGGCAGCGAAGTTTCGGCAGAACGCACGCTTCTGGTTGAACGTGAACGTGGGTTTGGGCGTGGCGATCGTGCTGGTATCGGGGATGCTCCGCTCGCTGCCGCATCCAGCGAAGACGAGTGCCGTCGCCGCGACCACGTCGCATGCCGCTCCTTAACGCACCGCACGCCAGCATGGACAAGAAAGCCAAGAAACGGATCGACCTGTTGCAGCAGCGGCTGCAGAAACTGCGGCAGCAACTCGCCGGCGCCCGCAAGCAGATGGACGAGCCGGAGGACGTGGCGCGCCTGGAGAAAGAGATCAGCGACGTCAACGCCGAACTGGAGAAGCTGAAGCAGTCCTAAAGGAGCTTCTCGGAGCGCGCGGCGATCGCCTGAACCGGGCCTTCTGACCGGTTCAAAGTGAATCTTCCTTGCTGCGCGCAGCTCTGCTGGCGGCGCCTTGCGCTTGCTGTCGATCTTTCGGCCCGCCGCCGACTTGCGCTTGAAGTCTCGCGCTGGCGTGCCACGGCGCGGCTACGCAAAACCCGCTGATTTCTGCTAGCGCGAGCTATGCCGAATGACATATTCGCTGGCTGGGAATTGCGAATAGCTTATTAAAGGGCAACTTACCCATCGTTTGGAAGCTTTATGAGCCAAGCTCCATACCAATTCGATTTGGATGACGACCCGCTGCAATACCGATCGTTCAAGATCGTTTTGTGGGCCGCCGGGCTGGTGTTTGTTGTCGCCTTGTTCGCCGCGTTGGTCGTGTTCATCTGACGCATTCGAGTGCCGAGCACCCAGCGGTGCGAGACACCACCAATCGTCGCGTGGGCAGGCCGGAGTTGACGGTAGCGCATCGCCGAACGCCGCATTGTTTCAGGTCATCGTTGGGGGTTGTAAGCGAACCATGCAGCCAATTCGAGCTTCACGTCGCCGGACGAAACGTGTCCATCCGCTAGCTTCGTGGGCGTGGGCCATCCTCGCCACGACGTTGCTGGTCTATTCGGTCGCGGTGCTGCTAGGCAGTTAGGTTTAGGTTTCAGTCGAGCCACTCGCCATCGAGAACGCGGCGGCACTGCTTGTGCGCGCAGCGGCCTGTGGCGTGCGCTGGCGATCGAGCGTTAGAATGCCGTCGGGCGCTTGCTGGACATGTGGCAGGCTGGCTGGCAATGACGATCGACGCGAAGACGGGCGAATCCTCGACGGCTGGCGATTATCGAACCGCCAATGTCGCCTTGTCGCTCGGTGCGCGGAAGTTGGAGCTCGAGTTTGCCGTCCCCGATGCGCTCGTGCGCGCTAGCGCGCTGCTGCCGTTGTTCCAATCGCTGGCGAACACGCTAGTCGCCGCGGCCGTGGATGAAGTCGAGGCCGAGGGACTGCACATCTCGTGTACCAAGGGTTGCGGCGCCTGCTGCCGGCAATTGGTGCCGATCAGCGAAATCGAAGCGCGCCGGCTGCGCGATCTGGTGGCCGAGATGCCCGAGGCACGTCGCGACGAGATTCTCGATCGCTTCGCCGCCGCTCGCCGCCGGCTTGAGGCCAGCGGCATGCTGGACCGGCTGACCGATCCGCGCGGGGTCACGGGGGACGCACTGGCGCAGCTTGGCTTGGATTATTTTCAGCACGGCATCGCGTGTCCGTTCTTGGAAGCAGAATCGTGTTCGATCCATCCCGACCGGCCGATTTCATGCCGCGAGTATCTCGTCACGTCACCGGCGGAAAACTGTGGCCACCCATCGGCCGAGACCGTGCGGTGCGTGCGGATCGGGGCGAAGGTGTCGAACGCGGTGGCGGCACTGGCACAGGGCGATCAACCGGGCCGCTGGGTCCCGTTGGTTCTGGCACTCGGGTGGGCGGAAGAGTACCCTGACGATTCGACTCCGCGACCAGCGACCGAGTTGGTGCAGGAACTGTTCACGCGCCTGACCAGGCAGCAGATTCCGGCTGCAGCAGCCACATCAAACGATCCGCCGCCGTTCTAGCACGGCGCTGCAAAACGGTCGTTGTGTCGTTGATCGGGGTCCGTCCCGGGCATTTTTTCCGGGAGGACAATGCTGGAACCTGGCTCGCTGCCGGTCCATCGACCGACAGCGACCGCGTCTCT
>DATAXP010000092.1:0-7708 GCA_036272935.1 Pirellulales bacterium
AGAGACGCGGTCGCTGTCGGTCGATGGACCGGCAGCGAGCCAGGTTCCAGCATTGTCCTCCCGGAAAAAATGCCCGGGACGGACCCCGATCAACGACACAACGACCGTTTTGCAGCGCCGTGCTAGAACGGCGGCGGATCGGGCAGCGGCATCTTGCAGCCTCCCGGAGAGCCGGCGATACTAAAGGAGCTTTCGTCTCGCCCCCGCCTTCCGGCCTACAGGCCCCCTCCAGGAGATTCGGTAATGCAGCCCGACTCGCTCGGCAACACGTCGCGTCGTGAGTTCGTCAAACAGACTGGTCGCATGGCAGCCGCCACGACGCTGCTGGGCATGGCAGTTCCAAAGGTCCACGCCGCCGAAGACAACACGATCCGCGTGGCCTTGGTCGGCTGCGGCGGCCGCGGCAGTGGCGCGGCGGCCAATGCGCTGTCGACCACCAACGGGCCGATCAAGTTGGTCGCCATGGCCGACGTGTTCGAGAACAAGCTCGCAGCCAGTCACAAGAATCTGAACAAGCAGTTCGCCGACAAGATGGACGTGCCCGAGGATCGGAAGTTCATTGGCTTCGATGGCTACCAGAAAGCGATCGACTGCCTGCGCCCGGGCGACGTCGTGATCTTCGCCACTCCGCCCGGCTTCCGCTGGGTACACTTCGGCTACGCCATCGAGAAGGGCATCCACACGTTCATGGAAAAGCCGACCACCGTCGATGGCCCCAGCACGCGCAAGATGCTCGCCCTGGCCGACAAGGCGAAGGAAAAGAACCTGAAGGTCGGCGTCGGCTTGATGTGTCGGCACTGCGAAGCGCGCGGCGAGTTGGCCAAGCGCATCAAAGGCGGCGAGCTCGGTGAGATCCTGCTGCTGCGTGCCTATCGCATGCAAGGGCCAATCGGCTCGGCCTTCGTCGAAGCGCCGACCGGCGACATGCCCGAGCTGCTCTACCAAATCAAGAACTTCCACGGCTTCCTCTGGGCTAGCGGCGGCTGCTACAGCGACTTCTTCGTTCACAACATCGACGAATGCTGCTGGATGAAGGACGCCTGGCCGGTCGAGGCGCGGGCCAGCGGCGGACGGCAATATCGCGGCGACTACGTCGATCAGAACTTCGACCATTACTCGGTCGAGTACACGTTCGCCGACGGCACGAAGTTGCAGCTCGAAGGGCGCAACATTGCCGGCTGCCAGAACGAGTTTGCCAGCTTCGCCCACGGCACCAAGGGGCTTGCGGTGATCAGCAGCGCCGGCCATTGGCCGTCGAAGGCCGCCATCTACAAGGGGCAGCACGTCGACAAGGACAACGTCGCCTGGTCGTTCGGTCCCGAGAAGTACAGCCCGTACCAGGCCGAGTGGGACGAGCTGATCGCGGCCATCCGCAGCGATCAACCCTACAACGAGGCCCGCCGCGGCGCCGAGGCGAGCCTGGTCACGTCGATGGGCCGCATGGCGGCGCATACGGGCCGCGCGATCAAGTACGACGAGATCCTGAACAGCGATCACGAGTTCGCTCCCGAGATCGATCGCTTCACGATGGACTCGCCCGCCCCGGTGCAGTTCACCAACGGCCGATATCCGATTCCGATGCCCGGGCTGGTGAAGGACCGCGAGTACCGCGTCTGAACCGACGACGGCGGATGGTGGGGCCTACCAGAAGCACCAGAGCTTTCGAGGGTTCGTGCATGCGCGCTCGTATTGCGGCGTTGGGCTTGATGGTTGTCGTTGTGCTCGGCTCGACCGGCGCAGTGCTGGCGGCCGAGTGGAGCCAGTGGCGTGGCGATCATCGCGACGGACTGGCCGAATCGTCCCCCGCGCTGATCAGTTCGCTGC
Organism: Pirellulales bacterium; assembly: GCA_036272935.1. Classification (GTDB taxonomy): domain Bacteria; phylum Planctomycetota; class Planctomycetia; order Pirellulales; family PNKZ01; genus DATAXP01. Next base: position 1,825 of record DATAXP010000092.1, read on the forward strand.
CCACCGAAGGGCTACTTCCGGTGTGGATCAGCGAGCGTGTCCCCAGCGCCAACGATGGCGGCTGGGGCAGTCCGGTCGTTGCCGATGGCAAGGTGTATTTGTTCTCGCACACGCGAATCAAGACACCCGATGCCAAGCTGCCGCCGCGAAAGTATCCGTATCTGGCCGACGACAAACGCGGCCACCTGTCGGCCGCCGAGTTTGCCGAGTACGAGATCAAGCGGCGCGAGGAGGACCGAGCGCTCGGCGAGTTCTACGAGTACCGCGAGATCGTCTATTCCCTCGATGCGCAGACCGGCAAGCCGGTATGGAAAGACGACAAACCGTCGCTGTATACGCGGTTCCTTCACTCTGGCACGCCGACCGTGATCGACGGCCGGCTATACGTTCTCGGCGCGGGGCGCAAGGCCCGCTGCCTCGATGCGCGCACCGGCAAGCATCTCTGGGAAACTCACCTGCCGGGCGAGTTCGTCGACGAATACATGATGTCGTCGTTTGCCATAGCCGATGGCGTGGCGGTCGTGCTGGCCGGGCAACTCTTCGGTCTCGACACCGCCACCGGCGCGATTCTGTGGCAAGGCGACCAGCGCACGACGCGCGGCACGCACTCCAGCCCGGTCGTCTGGCAGACTCAAGGCCGCGAGCTGCTGATCGCCAACGTGGCCGGCGATTCGACCGCGTGCATCGAGCCGCGCACCGGCAAGGAAATCTGGCGGATCAAGTCGCAGGCCAATCTTTCGACGCCGCTGGTCGCCGGCGACAAGCTGGTGACGCTCGGTAGCCAGCGTCGCGGCGGGCTGCGCTGCTTCGACCTGTCGCTGGCTGGTGCCAAGGAGCGCTGGGTCTATCAGCGAATCGCCGACAAGGGGAGCAGCCCCGTGGCCATCGATGGCTTCGTGTATGCCCAAGGAGAGCGCCGGCTGTGCTGCGTGAACCTCGACACCGGCGAGGAAGCCTGGAACACGCTGCTCGACCTGGCGCTGCCGCAGTATACGTCGCTGGTCGCTGCCGACGGCAAGGGGATTTACGCTCTCGACGGCGTGTTGGTGTTTGCCGCCGATCCGCAGGGCTACCGGCCGCTGATCGAGGCGAAGATCGATAAGCGCGGCCTGCTGGCCACCGAGGCGGAGTTTCGTCGACGCCTGAAGCTCGACGAATTGGAGTCGACCGCCGGCGGCGCGGAAAAGTCTGTCCGGGTGTTTCAACAGGAGGTGGGCAACCAGGGGCCGCTACCGTGTGCGTCGCCCGCACTGGCCGATGGCAAACTGTACCTGCGGCTGCGGCAAGCGATCGCCTGTTACGACCTGTCGGCAAAGTAGCTGGAGCCACGTCGCATGCAGCGCGCCCGTCTTACATTTGATCGTCCTTGGTGGGCACCCGGCTCGATCTGTAGTGCGCTGATGCTCGTCTCGTTGCTGTTCGGCGCCGATGAGCCGCCGAAGAAGACCTATCCCAACGTCGCGGGCCGCGCGGTGTGCGACCGCGTGCGGTTCGTGCCGGCTCGCGGCTACGAGCGCGACATGGTCGGCGGCAAGATCGCCGGCTCAAACGTCTCGGCGACCGCAGGCTACGAAGTGCTCGCCACCATCACCGATCTGCCGAAGTCGGGCGAGTGGAACGAGCTAGAGTTCGACGGTCGGCGCCCCTATCGCTGGCTGCGATACGAGGCACCGCCAGGCTCCTGGGGACATCTCTCAAAGTTCGAGTTCTACGCCGGCAAGCGCCGGATCAATGGCCAGAATTTCGGCTCGATCGATCCCAAGACGGTCTCAAGCGCCTGGCCGCGCGTGTTCGACGGCAAGGACAAGAAGTTCAATCAGTTCATGGATTGCGAGCACCCGGACGGCCAGTATGTCGGCACCGACACGCTCGATTTCAGCACCGCGGTGCGGCCGATCATGGAGCCGCCGCCCGGCACGTTCGCCGGCCCGATCAAGCTCACGCTGCGCAGCCCAACGCCCGGCACCGTCATCCGCTACACGCTCGACGGCACGTTGCCCGATCCGCAGACCGGCACCATCTACACGCAACCAATCGCCGTTGACGACGTCACCACGCTGGTCGCTGTCTCTTGCAAGGAAGGTTTCGCATCCAGCTCGGCGACCACCGGCACCTATCTGCTCGGACCACATGCCAAGCCGGGCCTCAAGACGTTCCACATCGGCAACAGCCTCACGCAATCGACGGCGCGCTTTGGAGATTACGCTCGCACCTTCGGCTACAACCACGACTACCGCAAGTTCCTCCGGCCCGGCATCTGGACGTGGGACCTGTGGGAGAATCACGTCGTTGCCGGCGACGAAGAGTGGAAGACCACCTTCGCCGGGCTGGAAGCCGTCGATCACTTCACCGTGCAGCCGCGCGATCCCGACATCGAGCACGAGGCCAAGTACGACCTGCTGTTCTTCGACCTGATGCGCCAGCGATTTCCCGATGTGCAGCCATGGCTGTACGCCGAGTGGACTTCCCGAGCGCGCGAGCGCGATTGGGATCGCGGCCTGGTCCGTAGCGCGCAGATGAAGCAGGTCTTTCCGGCGCTCACCTGGGAAGAATCGGCCTCGGCCATGCTGGTTTACATGGAGGACCTGCGCGACAAGGTGCTCGAAACGTACCAGGGCAAGAAGCGCCCGCGCGTGCTGCCCAGCGTCCTGGCTGCCGGTTGGATCAAGCCGTGGCTCGAACGAGGCATGGTCCCGGGGATGACGGGCAAGGATTTCGACCGCGTGATGTTTAGCGACTGCGTGCATCCGGGCTTCGAGGGGCAATACCTGATCGATCTCACGTGGTTCGGCGCGTTCTACGGCATTTCGCCGGAATGCCGCGTGCTGCCGGTGAACACGACGCTCAGCACCGCGGGAGCCGAGGCGATGCAGCGGCTTGCCTGGGACGTGGTGAAAAACTATCCCGATTGCGGGGTGTACGAAGAAGGCTCCGCGCCGGTCTATGCCCCGAAGTTCTCAGTGCCGCCGACAAAGCTTCATGCGATCACGCGCGTCACGCTCTCCTCGGTTACGCCCGGCGCCTGGTTCCGCTACACGCTCGACGGCACCACCCCCTCGCGCACCCGCGGCTACGTGTATTGCGGCGTGATCAGCGTGCGCCCGGGCATGACCGTCAAAGCCGTGGCCTACAAGAGCGGCATGGCCGACAGCACCGTCGTCGAGGCGACGTATCCCGCCGTGCAGCCAACCGTGCCGCCACCGGAGATTCCGCCGAGTGTGGTGCTTCAACAGGACGTGCAGTTCGGCCAGGCCGGCCGCGATCCACTGCTGTTGGACATCGTGCGCCCCAGCGCGCCGAGCGAGCAGCCGCGCCCGGCAATCCTCTACATCCACGGCGGCGGCTGGAACGCGGGCGATAAGGCCCAACACTTGTCGCTGCTGCTTCCCTACGCCGCCACCGGGCAGTACGTGTGCGCTTCGGCAAATTATCGCCTGGCGTCGCAGGCTCCGTGGCCAGCGCAGCTCCACGATTGCAAGGCCGCACTGCGATGGCTGCGCGCCCACGCCCGCGATTTGAACATCGATCCACAGCGAATCGGCGCGATCGGCGGATCGGCCGGCGGCCACCTGGTGAGCATGCTCGCCCTCACCGGCGACGATCCCGCGCTCGAAGGCTTCAGTGGCTGGCAAGGGCGCAGCACCCAGGTCGCTTGCGCCGTTGATCTTTGCGGCCCCACGAACTTGGTGACGTTCGCCCAAGGCAAACGCCGCAACGGCGTGCCGATCGAGCCGATGATCTCGCTGCTGCTGGGCGGCCCCGTGGCCGAGCGCGAGGACGTCGGCCGACAGGCGTCGCCGATCAATCACGTTGCCAGCGGCGCGCCGCCGATCCTGATCGCCCACGGCACGAACGATGGCGTGGTTCCGCTGGCCCAGTCGCTCGATTTTTACACCGCCTTGAAAAAAGCGGGCGACGACGTCACGCTCATCAAGATCGTCGGTGCCGACCATCGCGCCGACAGCGCCGAAGCACTCGAACGCGTGCACCAATTCTTCGACAAGCACCTCCGCGGCGAAAAGATTGACATCCACGATGGCGAGGTTTCCGCCGCACCGGCAAAATGAGTTTCCATGTCGCGATCGCTCCGGCTTGGCTTGGTCTATTGCATGCTTATCTTCGGCATGGCAATGGCTGCTGATGCCCCTTCAACCGAGGCCGTCGACCTGACGCGGCGCTCGCTGGTCTTCGACGGCCACAACGATCTGCCCTGGCGCGTGCGCAAAGAGTTCCAAGGCGATTGGCGTCGCTGCGATCTCGCCCAGCCACAAGTGAAATTGCAAACCGATATCCCCCGGCTGCGAGCCGGCGCACTGGGCGCGGTGTTCTGGAGCGCTTATGTGCCGGCCGACACCGATCTGGCCGGCACCGCGCTGCGCGATACGCTCGAGCAGATCGATCTGATCCACCAGATGATTGCCCGCTGGCCCGAAACATTCGAGCTGGCTTTGAGTGCCGATGATGTTGAGCGGATCCGCGCCTCGGGCAAGATCGCCAGCCTGATCGGCATCGAAGGGGGACATTCCATCCAGAACTCGATCGGAGCGCTGCGGCAGCTCCATCGCCTGGGTGCCCGATACATGACGCTCACCCACAGCGACACGCTCTCCTGGGCGGACGCAGCCACCGACGAGCCACGCAGTGGGGGCTTGAGCGAGTTCGGCGAAGACGTGGTCCGCGAAATGAACCGGCTCGGCATGCTCGTCGACATTTCGCACGTGTCGGTCGATACGATGCGCGACGCGCTGCGCGTGAGCACCGCGCCGGTGATCGCTTCGCATTCGTCGGCGCGGGCTGTGGCCGATCATCCCCGCAATGTCCCCGACGACGTGCTGCGGCTGATTGCCAAACGCGACGGCGTCGTGATGGTCAACTTCTTTTCCGGGTTTGTCGTGCCCGAATCGGCGGCGCTGCGCAAGGATATGTTCGAGGTGCGGCGGAAGTTGCGGGCCGAGCTCGCCGACCGCGCCAAGGCAGATGCAGCCTACGACCGCTGGCTCGACGAGCATCCGATCGTCCGCGGCACGATCAAGAACGTCGTCGATCACATCGACCACATCGTTAAGGTGGCCGGCATCGACCACGTCGGCCTGGGAAGCGATTTCGACGGCGTCGCCATGACCCCCGTCGGCCTGGAAGACGTATCCAGCTTTCCGAACATCACCCAGGAGCTGCTCAACCGCGGCTACTCGGCCGAGCAGATTCAAAAGATTCTCGGCCTCAACACGCTACGCGTGCTGCGTCGCGCCGGCGAGGTTGCTGCGCGAGAAGCAACCTCGCACGCCAAACCGAAAGGCGAATGACACGATGGCTTGGCTGTATCTGATGCTGGCGATCGTCTTCGAAGTCTCGGGGACCACGTGCATGAAAGCCTCGGCGGGCTACACGAAGCTGCTCCCGACCATCGGCACCGTGGCGTTCTACATCGTGAGCTTCACGCTGCTTGGCTGGGCCCTGCAGAAGATCGACGTGGGAACCGCGTACGCAATTTGGGCGGGGCTGGGCACCGTCGCGATCGCGGCGATCGGCGTGGTTTGGTTTCGCGAATCGCTATCGTGGCTGCAAATCGGCAGCATCGCCCTGGTGGCGCTGGGCGTGGTTGGCCTGAACCTCGGCGGGCGCTCGCTGCCTTGAGCACCTACTCGGCCTTGCTCCCTTTGACGCGGTCTGCGCCTTTCGGAAACGCCGTAGCAACTGCGTCAGTAAAAAGCTCCTGTCGAAATGATTCAGCAGCATCTCGATGAACCGGCCATGATAGATGCCATTGGTCCGCAATCGTCTCCTCCAAATGGTGAAAGAATTCCATCGCGACTTGATGGGGCAGAAAGAGCCTCGCGCGCAGCCCGTTTAAAATATCGAGGAACTTGTCGCTTGCTTCGCGACT
>DATAXP010000093.1:0-43897 GCA_036272935.1 Pirellulales bacterium
GTGCAGTTCTATGCTTCGGCCACCGTGCCTGCTGTCCAGGCGGTGATCGACCAGGTGGCGTTCTACAACACCAATGCTTCGCCGACGATTTACGATCGCACCGCCAGCTTCACGCTTGCTGACAGCAAGGGAGTCGCGGCCTCACCGTCGACAGAGACGATTCACTTCGTCGCCTCGCCGCCGACGATTGGCAATGTGAATTCCTCAGTCAATTACTTCGTTGGCTCCGGGCCGACCAACGTAGCCGGCGGCGCCACGGTCACAGCGGGCAGCAACGGCTTGGCGGGGTCGAAGCTCACCGTGAGCCTTGGCAATGCCGGCAGTGCCGACATGGTGACCGTCGTTGCCGGCGGCGGCATCACAGTCTCCGGCAGCCAGTTGCTGTACAACGGCACCGTGATCGCCAACTTCGCATCCGGTTCTGGTTCGACGCCACTCGTCGTGCAGTTCAACAGCGCAGCCACCGCCACGGCGGTGCAGGCCGTCGTCGAAGACGTGGCGTACTACAACACGAATCCGTCGATGAGCGTTTACGATCGCACGGTTAGCTTCACGTTAGCCGACAACAAGGGAGTCGCTGCGAGTCCGATCAACGAGACGATCCACGTTGAAACCGCCCCACCGGCGTGATGAACCTAGATGGCAGAAATCACGCACATTTAGGCCAAAATGCTTGCGTTTGGCAATTCTGCCAGTTAGCGTGCTGCACAGCGAAGAGCGTATAGATTGTGCAGAGAGATCATGCTATGAAGTTGCCCCGCTGGCTGCGCGGGCATCGCCGCTACGTCGCATCGAGGCACGCCGCTGGTGATCGCCGCCGACGGTTTCGCACGTTGGAATTCGAGTCGCTCGAAGGCCGCCGGCTGCTCGCGCTGACCCACATCATCGACGTGACGACCGACAGTGACGCCTCGACGCACACCGGCGTGTCGCTGCGCGACGCGATCGCCGCGGCCAACGCCGACGCCAAGAACGGCCAATCGGCCACGATCGTTTTCGATTCGAGCATCAACGGCTTGCCGATCACGCTGGTGCAAGGCGATTTGGAACTTGGCGCCGGCGGCACCGGCAGCGGCGCGATCACGATCGACGGCGGCAACCAGATGACCGTCAACGGCAACCACACCAGCGGCGTGTTTTTGGTCGACGCCAGTGTGACGGCCACGATCTCGGGACTGACGATCACCGGCGGCAATGCCACCGACGGCGGCGGCATCAACAATGCCGGCACTCTGACCATCAGCAGCTCGACCGTCACCGGCAACAGCGCCGGTTCAGGGGGCGGCATTTACAACGACGGATTGCTGACGATCGTCGGCTCGACGGTATCGGTCAACACCGCCGCCTCGCAATACGGTGGCGGCGGTGGAATCGAGAATTACGAAGGAGCACTGACGCTCAGCAACTCGACCGTCTCGGGCAATGTCGCCAACGGCGCGAATGCCTTTGGCGGCGGCATTCAGAACTTCTTCGGCGTGATGGAGATCAGCAATTCCACGATCGCCTGCAACTCCGCCAGCGGACAATACGGTACAAGCGGCGGCATCGAGAACGACGCCTACGCCAGCCCCGCCCAGATGGTGATGGTCAACACCATCGTCGCGAAGAACACCGCCCACACGGCTCCCGATTTCGGTGGCATGCCGCTGGCTGCCGGCAGCACCAACGATCTGATCGGCATCGACAGCGGGTACTCGGGACTGACCAACGGCAGCGACGACAATCAGGTTGGCAGCGCGGGCGATTCCGTCGATCCGTTGCTCGGTTCGTTGGCCAACTACGGCGGCGCCACGCAGACCATGGCCTTGCGATCGACCAGCTCGGCAGTCAACGCCGGCGGCGCGGTCACCACGCTGGCCAGTTCGGTCAACGGCAGCGACACGACATTCTCGGTCAGCGTGCTGACGAATTTCGCGCTCATCGCCTCGACGCCGGGCAGCTACGTCATCCAAATCGACAGCGAGCAAATTCAGATCACCGGCTACAACACCTCGACGCAGATGGTCACGGTCGTGCGCGGCTACAACCAAACCACCGCCACCGGCCACAATGCCGGCGCCGCGGTCATGCTGCCGTACGACCAGATCGGCGACTCCCGGGTCGGCATCGCCGATATCGGGGCGTACGAGTTCCACGGAATGCCCGCGTCGATTGGCAATTTCGGCTCGACGGTCAACTACACCGCTCAAGGCCCCGCAGTGGCGTTGGCCGCAGCGGCGACGGTCACGGCCGGGGGCAACGGGTTGGCCAACTCGAAGCTCACCGTGTCGATCGGCACTTCCGGGAGCTACGATGTCGCCACGATTGCCGTCGGTAACGGCGTCACGATCTCCAATAGCGCACTGAGCTACAGCGGCAAGGTGATCGGCTATTTCGCCGCCAGTTCCGGAGCGTCGCCGCTGGTGGTGCAATTCACCAGCGTGGCAACTGCCGCTGCCGTGCAGGCGGTGATCGACGACGTGGTCTTCTCGAACACCTATGCCGGCACCTGGATCTACGATCGCACCGCGTCGTTCCAACTGACCGACGCCAACAACGTCATCTCGGCGGCAACGACCGAGATGATCCATTTCATCGCGGCAGCCCCGGTGGTGAGCAATCTTGGCTCCGCCGCGAGCTACACGGCCGGCAGCGGACCGACCGTTGTCGCCGGCTCAGCGACGGTTTCTGGTGCGAACGACTTGCAGAACTCGAAACTCGTCGTGTCGCTCGGCAACGCCGGCATGACCGACGCGCTGGTGATCTCCGCCGGCAGCGGTATCACCGTGAACGGCAACCAGGTGCTATACAACGGCACGCTCATTGGCTGGTACTCGGTCGGCTCGGGATCGACGCCGCTGGTCGTCCAGTTCAACCGCGCTGCGAGCGTGGCCGCGGTGCAAGCGGTGGTCGACGACATCGCCTATTACAACACCAACGCCGGGATGAGCGTTTACGACCGCACGATCGACTTCTCGCTGACCGACGGCTTCGGGAACAGCTCATCGCTGGCGAGCAAAACGGTCCACGTCAGCGATCCAACCCCGTAGCAGTTGGTCCCGCTTTCGGATCGGCACCGGCGGCATCAGTACCAGAAGCCGGAAGGATGTCGAGCATGAAGGGAAGCAGGCCAAGGATTGTTGTCGTCGGCTCGATCGGCCGCGATTTGGTCTATCGCGTCGAGCACCTGCCTCGTGCTGGCGAAACAGTCACCGGCACGGACATGCGTTGGTTCCCCGGCGGCAAGGGGGCGAACCAGGCAGTTGCGGCGGTCCGACTTGGCGCCGACGTCACGCTGGTCGGCCGAGTGGGTGACGATGAACACGGCGCGGTGATCCGCGCGGCACTCGTCGCCGCCGGCATCGACGACTCGGCCTTGCAGACGACTTCCCGCTGCACCAGCCAGGTGGCGATCATCGCCGTCGATCGGCAAGGACAGAACACAATCGCTGTGGTGCCGGGGGCAAGTGCGCGGCTCTCGCCGGCCGACGTGGGGCGGTTCGAAACGGTCATCGCCGCAGCGGACGCCGTGCTGGTGCAGTTGGAGGTGCCGGTCGAAACATCGATCGCGGCCATCGCCGCCGCGCGCCGGCATGGCGTCGTGTCGATCGTCGATCCGGCCCCGGTGCCGAGCACGCCGGTGCCGCGCGAGCTGTGGAATGCCGACATCGTCAACCCGAATCAGACCGAGGCCGAGGCGATCACCGGCGTCGCGGTCCCCGGACCGGCCAGTGCGCCCGTGGCAACCGATGCCCTGCGACGGCTCGGCGCTCGTGCGGTGGTGTTGAAGCTCGGCGAGCACGGAGCGTATCTGTGCGACGGCGATCGCGAAGGTGTCCAGGTGCCGAGCTGGCCGGTCGCGGCCATTGATGTGACGGCGGCCGGTGATGCTTTCACCGCGGCGCTAGCCATTGCATGGGTCGAAGGCCGCTCGCCCACCGACGCCGTGCGCTTCGCCGCCGCGGCCGGGGCACTGGCCACGACGCGCCTCGGCGCCCAGCCGGCGCTACCACATCGGGCCGAAGTCGACGCCTTGGTGGGACCATACCTCCGTCGGCCGTGAAACCGCACGGCGAGCGGGTTATAATTAGGGCATGTCTATCGTTGCTGCGTCGACTACTCACCAGAGTTTCGAGTTTCCCCCCTACCGATCGCTCGACAACGCGACCTTGGCGTCGCGCATCCAGGCGGTGCGCGCCGAGATGGGCTCGCGACTGTTGGTGCTGGGACACCATTACCAGCAGGACGAGGTGATCGCCCATGCGGACTTGCGCGGCGACAGTTACCAGCTCAGCAAGATGGCGGCCGACAGCCGTGATTGCCGGGCGATCGCATTCTGCGGCGTCCACTTCATGGCCGAGACGGCCGACGTCCTGGCCAACCGCCCGCAACGGCTCGCCGAGCGCGGCGGAGAGCGCGTGACCGTGGTGCTGCCCGACCTGGCCGCCGGATGCTCGATGGCCGACATGGCGATGATCGACCAGGTCGAGGCCTGCTGGGCCGACTTGGGCGAGGTGATCGACACGTCCGACATCACGCCGGTGACGTACATCAACTCGGCAGCCAGCCTGAAGGCGTTCTGCGGCCGGCACGGTGGGATCGTCTGTACGTCGAGCAATGCCGAGGCGGTGCTGCGCTGGGCATTCGCGCGCACGAAGCGCGTGCTATTCTTTCCCGATCAGCACCTGGGGCGGAACACGGCCTTGGGCATGGGCGTCGGCGCCGACGAGATGCCGGTCTGGAATCCGCATGCCGACGAGTTGGGGGGCAACACCGTCGAGCAGCTCGAGCGCAGCCGCGTGCTGCTGTGGCAGGGGCATTGCAGCGTCCACGCGATGTTCCGCCTCGAGCACGTCGAGCAGTTCCGAGCCAAGATTCCGGGGATCAAGGTGCTGGTGCATCCCGAGTGCCAGCGCGAAGTCGTCGAGCGCGCCGACGTGTTCGGCTCGACCGGCAAGATCATCCGCGAGGTCGAGGCGGCGCCGCCGGGCACGAAGTGGGCGATCGGCACCGAGCTGCACCTGGTCAACCGCTTGAAGCACGAGCATCCCGGGCAGGAGATCCACTTCCTGAGCCCGATCGTCTGCATGTGCGCGACGATGTACCGGATCGACCTGGCCCACTTGTGCTGGTCGCTGGAGAACCTGGCAGCCGGCACGCCGGTGAACGTGATCCGCGTGGACGACGAGACGGCCCGCTGGTCGTTGGTGGCGCTGGAGCGGATGCTCGAAGTGAAATGAACAGCGTGAAATGAAAAAAGCCCCCGGCGACTCGCCGGGGGCTAGAGCGGTTTCATGTTTGGTGTAGCGGAATTTCGCAGCTAGCACCGCCAGAATCCTCGTGAAACATCGCATGGATTGGCGTGCTAGCGTCGCCATAGCTATCGTGAAACCGCTCTAATGTTTTCGTGCTCCGCGTTCGTCTGGGTACCGCTTACGGTCCGATCGATGGCGGGTTGGGGTTCAAGAAGTCGCGCGGACCGCGGGTGGTGTAGTACGGATAGGCGACCTGTCCGCACTGGGGACTGGCGTAGCGCTGCTGGCCCCACGGCCACATTCCCGGCGGGCCACCGGGAGCAGCCGGCCGACGGCTAAAGCACTTTGACGGGCTTTTGCCCACGTATCCGGGACCGGTGCAGGTCGAACCGTCGCAGTAGCCATCGTAGTTGGTGAGGTTGTATTTCGACCCGTCCGCTTCGCAGTTGTACGAGGCGCCGCCGCCTGCGCAACCGCCGCCTGCGCAACCACCGTCGCCGGGGGCGCAGCCGCCGCCGGCCCATGGGCCAATGCCAGGACCGCCGTTGGGGCCGCCGTAGCCTGAGCTGCAGCCGCCGCCCATGCACGGACCGCCGCCGCCTTGCGTGCACGGAGGGCAACCGTCCGAACAAGGCGAGCAGCCATCGCAGCCGCCTTGCTGCATGCACGGACCGCACCCGGCAGGAATCGGATAGCACTTCGGGCAGCAGAACAGGCGGTCGAGCAGGCAGCAGCCGCTGCCCGAGCCCATGGCCACCGCAATCAAGGTTGCCAGCAACATCCGTTTCATGGGGCCAAGTCCTTTGTCTCTCTCGTTGGGTCGGTCGGCGTAGAAAAACCGCCAAATGTCATATCGTCCGATCGACCGGCAAAATTGAAGCTTTCGGGAGAAGCGCTACGCCCGGCGCCACCGTACCGGGGCGGGGTGATGCTGGCACGCTTGTGTTTGATCGCGGTGCATCGCGCTGCAGCTTGACCCACCCGACGGTTGCTCGTGCGGTCGCCGCGGTCGGGCTTGGCCCTAACTTGGCGCTGTGCTAAAAGATCGGCTCGATTCCTCCCGCGCCGGCCAATGGATTGCCGGCCAAGCTGGCCAGGGGGCCCTCGGGCGACCACACGGATGAAAGACTTCGGCCGCGCGCTGCGTCTGGCACTACGTCATCGCTGGACGTTTGGGGCGTCGATCGTCTGCGCGCTGGCGATCGCGCTGTTTTGGGGTGCGAACATTGGTTCGCTGTACCCGGTGATCGAGATTGCCCTCAAAGGCAAGTCGATGCACCACCTGGTCGACACCACGCTGGCAAACTACGACCAGCAACTGGCCGATAACGCCGGCCGGATCGCCGCCCTCGACGCGCCGCTAGCGTCCGATGCCCCGCAAGCTGAGCGCGATGCCGCCGCTTCGGCCGAGCGCCACCGTCGCGACCTGCTCCGCCACCAGCAGTATCTTGCGCACGCGCGCTGGCTGTACGAGTGGCTCGGCAAATATATCGTCGATCCTTACCTGCCCGACGATGCGTTTGGCACCATCGTCGTCGTGCTCGCGGCCCTGCTGGCCGGCACGATCGTCAAGAGCGTGTTCATCATCGGGCATTCGATTCTCTGCGATCGACTGTCGCACCTGGCCGTGCTCGATCTGCGCAAGGCGTTCTATCGCCGCACGCTGCACATGGACCTGGCGACGTTCAACAACGAAGGCACCGCCGACCTGATGAATCGCTTCACAAGCGATTTGGACAGCGTCGATTACGGACTCAACGAATTACTAGGAAAACTGATCCGCGAGCCACTCAAGGCGCTAGCCTGCCTGGTCGGGGCGATGTGGGTCTGCTGGCGGCTGCTGGTGGTGTCGCTGGTGCTCGCGCCGCTGATGGTCTATGTCATCCGCTGGCTGAGCCGAAGCATCAAGCGGGCCAATCGCCGCGCGATGGAGAATATGTCGCAGATCTACGCGATCCTTGAAGAGACGTTCCAGGGGATCAAGGTGGTCAAGGCGTTCACCATGGAACGGACCGAGCGCCGGCGGTTCCACGAAGCGAGCAAGAACTACTATCTCAAGAGTATGCGCATCGCCTACTTCGACTCGTTCACCAAGCCGATGACCGAGTTGCTGGGCATGACGACGATTGTCTTCGCCGTCAGCGCCGGGGCGTACATGGCATTGAACCACGAGACGCACTTGTTCGGCTTCCGCATGAGCGAAGAGCCGTTGGAAGTGCCGTCGTTGGTGGTGTTCTTCGCCCTGCTGGCCGGCACCAGCGATCCGGCACGCAAACTGTCGGAAGTGCTGAGCCGCATCCAGCGCGGCTCCGCCGCCGCGCAGCGCGTGTACCAACTGCTCGACCGCACGCCGGCGATCGTCGATCCGCCGCAACCCACGCGGCTGCGCAGCCGCACGCCCGATTTGGCCTTCGAGCGCGTGCGATTCGCCTACAACCCCGGCTCGACGATCCTCGACGATATCTCGCTGCGAATCCCGTTCGGCCAATGCGTGGCGATCGTCGGTCCCAACGGCTGCGGCAAGACGACGCTGGCCAACCTGGTGCCGCGGTTCTTCGATCCGGCCTCCGGTGCCGTGACGCTCGACGGCGTCGACCTGCGGCAGTTGCGGTTAAGCGACTTGCGCCGGCAGATCGGCGTCGTCACGCAGGAAACGCTGCTGTTCGACGACACCGTGCTGAACAATATCCGCTACGGTTCGCCGCAAGCGACGCGCGAACAGGTGATTGCCGCCGCCCAGCAGGCGCACGCCCACCGCTTCGTGATGGAGCGGCTCGACAACGGCTACGAAACGGTCGTCGGTTCGCGCGGCTCGCTGCTCTCCGGCGGCCAGCGCCAGCGCATCGCCCTGGCGCGGGCCATCCTGCGCGACCCGCGACTCTTAATCCTCGACGAGGCCACCAGCCAGGTCGACCTGGAAAGCGAGCAACTCATCCACCGCGTGCTCGAGCAGTTTACGCGCAACCGCACGACAATCATCATCACCCATCGCATGAGCACGCTCAGCCTGGCCGACCGCATCGTGGTGATGGATCACGGCCGCATCCTCGACGTTGGCACGCACGACGAACTGATCCGCCGTTGCGAGCTGTACAGCCGGCTGCACGATCTGCAATTCAAGCAGAGTGCGTAGGGTGGGCTCTGCCAACCGCCTCTCATGCGCATGGCGGGCGCAGCCCACCCTACTTCTACGGCGTCTTCAGCGAATCGAGCATTTCCAGCAGCGCGTCGGTGAGCTTGCGCGAGGCGTTCACTTCCACGTTGTTGGTGCCCAGCCAGGTTTCGTAGCCCCCCAGGCGATGCTGCTCCGGCGTTGGCAGGTAGCCGTAGCTGCCGTTGGCCAGCTCGATCGTGAACGTCGGCCGCCAGGGGCTGCGCTGTTTGATCCCGAGGCCTGTCTCGCAAAACGTCTCGAACGGGCTGGTCGCGATTCCCACGTCGCCGATCCGCAGCGCTTGCAGAACGATCGTCACCTCGTCCGGGGCACTGGCGAGTTCGATCGCCCGCTGGGCATACGCCACGTCGCGCGGATGGTCGGGCTTGCGGCTGCCGGCGACCAGTTGCTTCGCCCGCTCGAGCAGCTCCGCCGACGGCTTGCGCACTGCCAGGCTCATCTCGCGCTCGGTCATTCCCAGCGGCGCCGAGTTGTGAAACGCCACGGTTTGATGGACGCGGTACACCTCGGCCGCCACGGCTCGCGCCACCTGCCGCATCCGCTCGTATGGCGGCTGACGCGGCCGCGGGCACAGAAAGTCGATGTTGTTGATGTCGCCGCTGGTGCCGTTGCTCATCACGCCGACGAACGGAGGATCGAGCCGATCGGCACCGAGCAGCCGCTGAATCTCGTCGGCGAACATGGCGAAGTAGTCGGCCGAGATCACCGGGCCTTTCACGCCGCCGACGTAGTGCAGCGAGTAATTCGCCAACAGAGCGATCGGTCGGCCATCGCGCGATTGGATTGAGAGAAAACCGACTTCCGGATCGGTCGGCCCGGCAGGCTCCAGCAAGTTCGGGCTGCCGCCGGGCGGGTTCATTCGCACTTGGTCGACACCGTCGAACGGATTCCGCAGGTCGGGCCCGGGCTTCATGTGCCAGCGGCGGTTGAACACCTGCTCCGGCTCGCGGCCCACGCCCCAGCCGATGCGTGCCGGCTCCAGATTGTTCACGGCCCGCGCCAGTCCGTCGGCAATCCGCTGCGCGAGAAACCGTTGGTAGTCGGTCAACTCGGCGTCGGGCGTCATCCGGCTGCTGTAACGGGCACTGGGACCTGAATGCGTGTGCGTGGCTGAAATCAAGATGCGATCGGCCGGAATCTTTGTTGCCGCGCTAGCCAGGCGTTTCGCTTCGTCGCAGCATTCGCGGACGATGCCCAGATTGTCGCACACCACGATTCCCAACCGAGTCATGCCGTCGTCGAGCACCAGGCAGCGGGCGCGCAGCTCGTCGTGGATGCCGGTGGCCAGCGGCGACTCGAACCCACCGACGATCGGCACTCCCAGCGGCGGCGTGATGTTGCTTGTGGCGGCGCCAGCGAGGAACTCGGCGCTCTCGGCGGCGAGAATCTGCGCGGCACCAACGACGATGACGGCGGCAGCAAGCAAAACGGATCGTGGCGTGACGGCGGGCATTGTGGCTCGGGGGCTGGTATCATCGGCTACTGAAACGACCACCGCCTCTTTTAATCGAGCGCACGCGCCAATGAAAGCCTTCGCTTGGATCGCCCTCGTGACGTTGGTGGCAGCTTCGATCGCCGCCGCCGGTGAGCCGTCGTTCGTCCGTCACGATGTCGATCTCGAAGCAACGCTCAGCGCCGCCAGCGCCATGGACGTGAACCACGATGGCCGGCTGGACATTGTCACCGGCGCCGCCTGGTACGAAGCGCCGACCTGGAAGAAGCACAAGGTGCGCGATGTCGAGTTCATCCGCGGCCGCTACGAAGATTACGCGAACCTGCCGATCGACGTGAACGGCGATGGCTGGCAGGATTTCTTAATCGCCAACTACCGCAGCGAAAAAGTCGCCTGGGTCGAGAACCCCGGCACTGCCGGCGGTGCATGGACCGAGCATGTCATCGAGCGTCCCGGCAACAGCGAAACGGGGCGGCTGTTCGATATCGATGGCGACGGCCAAGGCGATCTGCTGCCCAATGGCAAGAACTTTGCCGCGTGGTGGGAGTTCAAGCGCGGCAGCGGCTCGATCTCGGCCGACGGTGTTCGTTGGACGCGGCACGATCTGCCCGAAGAGCTGCAAGGGCACGGCATCGGCTTCGGCGACGTGAACGGCGACGGCCGTGGCGACGTAGTCGGCGCCAATGGTTGGGCCGAGGCGCCGGTGGATCGCCGCGCGGGACGGTGGACGTGGCACGCCGAGTTCAAGCTCGACAAAGGGGCCAGTGTGCCGATCGTGGTGATGGACGTCGATGGCGACGGCGATAGTGACCTGGTATGGGGACGTGGCCATCGCACAGGGCTATGGTGGAGCGAACAGGAACTTGGCGACGATAAAACGCGCTCCTGGCAGAATCACGCCATCGACACCTCCTGGGCGCAGCCGCACACGGTCGAGGCGGCCGACATCGACGGCGACGGCAACCTCGAAATCGTCACCGGCAAGCGCTACCTGGCCCACGACGGCAACGATCCGGGCGAATGGGACGTGCTGTGCCTGTACTGGTACAAGTTCGAACCGTCGACCAAAACCTTTCTGCGCCACGTCATCTCGGAACGCGGCAATGGCTCGTTCGACGTCGACCCCAAAATCGTCGACCTCGATGGCGACGGCGACCTGGATATTCTCGCCCCTGGCCGCAGTGGCCTGTGCTGGTTCAAGAACATGTTGCGGACATCGTCATCCAGCGACGCGCAACCTTCCCCACTGGCACTAGCCCCGGCATATGCCGATCACAAGCATCTGCTCGTGGTGCGCGACGAGCAAGGTCACGAACGCCCCGTGAGCACGCCGCGCGATTGGGGGCTTCGGCGAACGCAGATTCTCTCGGCAATGCAAATGGTCATGGGGCCATTGCCCGGTTCGTCGGTGCGCGCGCCGCTCGATGTGCGGGCCGATGGGGACGACGTCGATTGCGGCAAGTACTTGCGCCGGAAGTTGACGTATGCCGCCGAGCCGGGCGATCGCGTGTCGGCCTACTTGCTCGTGCCCAAGAAGCTCAGCAAGCCGGCGGCTGCCATGCTCTGCCTGCATCAGACGAACTCCGTCGGCAAGGAAGAACCGGTCGGTCTGGCCGGCAAGCCGAACATGCGCTACGCCGCGGAACTGGCCGAGCGCGGCTACGTGTGCCTCGTCCCCGATTATCCCACGTTCGGCGATTTAAAGGATTACGACTTCCACTCAAGCCCTAGTGCTGCGACCAGCGGCACGATGAAGGCCATCTGGAACAACATCCGCGCGATCGACCTGCTGCAAACCATGCCGGAAGTCGACCTCGAAAAGATCGGCTGTATCGGCCACTCGCTCGGTGGCCACAACGCACTGTTCACGGCGGCGTTCGACCTGCGCATCCAGGTGGTCGTTTCGAGCTGCGGCTTCACCGGCCTCCACGATTACTACGGCGGCAAGTTGAAAGGCTGGGCGCAGGATCGCTACATGCCGCGAGTGCGCGAGGTGTATCACGAGAACCCGGACGAAATGCCGTTCGACTTCCATGAGGTGCTGGCGGCCCTGGCCCCCCGGCCCGTGTTTGTGAACGCCCCGACCGAGGATTCTAATTTCGCCGTGGCGGGCGTGCGCGACGTGATGGCTAGCGCCGGCGAAGTCTACAAGTTCCTGGGAGCCAACGAGCAGCTTGCCGCCGCGTATCCCGACGCAGCACACGACTTCCCAGATTCACAGCGCGAGCGGGCCTACGCTTGGCTCGACCGCTGGCTGAAGAAGTCGAAAAAGTGACTGCTTGCTAGCGGCGCCTGCAACGTCACCCTGGCTCAACTGCCCGTAGTGGTGACGCAAGTTATGTTACTTCAACAGCTTGAGTAAAATAGCAGAATTGCCGCCCCTGCCCTTCCTAAATGCCGTCCCCTGGACTAGCATATCTAGGTAACGCTTCCGTAATTGCGGCTCGCCATCGCACGCCCCCGGCATCGAACGCCACGTCGATCAATTCGTGATCCTCCGGCTGGGGTATCTCCATGCAGCACAATCAAGACGCTCAGAAAACAACTACACACGAGCCATCGCTGGCTGGCTGGGCTTGGGCCCTGATTGCCGCCGGCTTATTCGCGGCTTCGATGCTCACAATGCTCCGGCCGGGCTTCTAGTTTGCCCCGGCGCTATTTAGAGCGTTTTTCAGTTAGCTGTAGCGGCGAGGTCGGGTGCCATGCTGACGCTTGCGTGAGCATGTCCACGACGAGCGTGGACATGGCACCCCCCGACAGGACGCCACACCGTTGCGAAACGCGATCTAGCCGCGTCGCTTGCGACGCGCGGGTCAAGCCCCGCGGCTAAACGAAGAAATTGACGCACCGCGTCGCTGGCCGCGCTCTTTGCGCAGCGCCAGAATGCCCTATAATGATCAGCTCGAATTTCTTGGGCCGTCGGCTTGGCCGGCGGCCCGCGCCGACGCTCTTTTACGGTGCCACGATGCCGAAACTGAAGACCCATAAAGGAACCAAGAAACGGTTCCGCATTACTGCCAACGGCAAGGTCAAGCACCGCCGTGCCGGCACCAGCCACTTGAACTCGCACTTGACCAAGAAGCGCCGCCGCAATCTGCGCGGCACCGGCGTGCTCAACGAATTGGAAACGAAAAAAATCCATCGCCTGCTCGGCGATTACAGCTACTAACGCGCGACGGCCACCAAGCGTAGCCACGCGATTCCCTCGGGCCGCAAGCGACACAAGGATCTTCCGACCATGAGAACCACCAAAGGCGCAGCACGCACGAAGGCGAAGCGGCGCTTGTTCAAGAAGGCGAAGGGATTCGTCGGCGGACATCGCAAGCTGTATCGCACGGCCAAGGAAGCGCTGGTCAAGGCGGGCGTGTATGCGTTCCGCGATCGCCGCGTGCGGAAGCGTGACTTCCGCCGCCTGTGGATCATCCGCATCAACGCGGCCGCTCGCGAGGCGGGGCTGCGCTACAGCGAGTTCATCCACGGTCTGGAGAAAGCGGGCATCGAGCTCGATCGCAAGTCGCTGGCGGAAATGGCCGTCGCCGATCCGGCCGGCTTCGCGGCGGTCGTCGAGCGCGTAAAGAAGGCGCTGGCCGCCTAGTGCCGCTTGAAGCGAGCGGAGGCCTCTGCTGGATGAGGCGATGCGGCCGATGGCATTGACCGCGTTTCTTGCCGAACTCGACGACTTGGCGCGCATCGGGGTCGCGGCGTTCGGCAACGCTCGTGATCCCGTGGCGCTCGAAGCGGCACGAATCGAATTTCTCGGCGCCAAGAGCGGCCGGATCAAGGCGATTCAAAAATCGCTTGGCCAGGTCGACAAGGCCGACAAGCCCGCTGCCGGCAAGCGCTTCAACGAGGTCAAGTTGCAGCTCGAAGCGGCGCTTGTTACGGCCGAGGAGCGTATCCGCCAGGCCCCCGTGGCGAGCGACGAACCGGCGTTCGACATCACGCTTCCCGGGCGCCGTGTGCGCCTCGGCCACCTGCACCCCATTACGCGCACGATCGACGACCTGAAGGAGATCATGGGCCGGCTGGGCTTCAGCGTCGCCGAAGGGCCCGAGATCGAAGACGAGTGGCACAACTTCGAGGCGCTGAACATTCCGCGCTCGCATCCCGCGCGCGATTCGCTGGAGAACTTCTACCTTGCGACGGCGCAGGTCAACCGCCCGGGGGGCGAACATGCATCACCGCTATTGCTGCGCAGCCAAACGAGCACGGTGCAGATTCGCGTGATGGAACGCACGCCTCCGCCGGTGCGCATCATCTCGGTGGGGCGCGTCTATCGTCCCGACACGGCCGACGCCACGCACTACCCGATGTTCCATCAGATCGAAGGATTGCTGGTCGACCGGCACGTCACGATGGCCGACTTGAAGAGCGTGCTGCGGCTGTTCGCGGCAGCCTACTTCGGCGGCGAGGTGCACATCCGGTTCCGGCCGTCGTTCTTCCCGTTCACCGAGCCGAGCGTCGAGGTGGACATGAGTTGGAACGACGTGTGGATCGAGATGGGGGGCGCAGGCATGGTCGACCCGAACGTGCTGCGCGCCGTGGGCTACGACCCGGAGCAAGTGTCGGGATTTGCGTTTGGCTTGGGGATCGAGCGCGTTTGCGCCCGGCGGCACAACGTGACCGACATCCGCGAGTTCTACAAGAACGACGTTCGCTTTTTAGAGCAGTTTTGACCCATGCTCGTCTCCCTGAACTGGCTGAAAACCTACGTCGCACTCGACATGCCGGTCGAGGAGCTGACGCATCGGTTGATGATGGCCGGTTTCAACCACGAGAGCAGCACGCCGGTTGGCGACGATGTGGCGATCGACCTGGAGGTGACGAGCAATCGGCCGGACTGCCTCGGCCACATCGGCGTGGCCCGTGAGATCGCGGTGCTGTGGCAGCGCGCGCTGACGTTGCCGAAGGCCGCGCCACAAGCGAAGGGCAAGCCGCTCAACACGCTGGCGAGCGTCGTTGTGGATTGTCCGGACTTGTGCCCTCGCTACACAGCGCGGGCGATCACCGGAATGCGCGTCGCGCCGAGCCCGCCGTGGCTGCTGCGTCGCTTGGCGACAATCGGCCAGCCGGCGATCAACAACGTGGTCGACGTGACGAACTACGTGATGATGGAATCGGGGCAACCGCTGCACGCGTTCGACCTGGAACGACTTGCCGGTGGCAAGATCGTCGTGCGCCGCGGCCGGCAGGGCGAAAAGCTCGAAGCGATCGACCACAAGACCTACGAGCTGACGACCGAGATGTGCGTGATTGCCGATCGCGACCATGCCGTGGGCATTGCCGGGATCATGGGTGGGGCGAGCAGCGAGGTCACCGCCGCCACGCGCAACATCCTGCTCGAGAGCGCCTTGTTCGATCCTTCGGCCATCCGTGCCGCGGCGCGGCGACTGAATCTGCAGAGCGACTCCTCGTATCGGTTCGAACGCGGTCTCGATCCCGAAGCAACCGACTGGACCAGCCGGCGAGCGTGCGAACTGATCCTCGAGCTTGCTGGCGGCGAATTGGCCTCGGGCGCGATCGACGTGGGCGGTTCGCCGCCGTCGCCGAAGCCGATCGTGCTGCGGTTGCCCCAACTCGAGCGCATCTTGGGCATCGAAGTTCCTGCCACGCGAGTCCGCGAGATTCTGGCGGCGCTCGGCAACCAGCTCGTTAGCGATGGCCACGGCCATCACGCCGTCGAGGTCATCCCGCCCAGTTGGCGGCGCGACCTGGAGCGCGAGATCGACCTGGTGGAGGAAGTCGCGCGGATCCACGGCTACGACGCCATTCCCGAAGACGTGAATGTGCCGATGGCGCCGTCGGCTCGCACGGCTGAAGATCGCGTGCTCGAGCAGTTGCGCAACACGCTGACCGCTTTAGGATACGACGAGGCGCTGACGATCTCGGTGGTCGACGAGGCATGGTCGCGAACGTTCAGCCCTTGGACCGATGCCGAGCCGCTGCAACTGTCGATGCCGATCCTGCGCCGCGCCGATCGGATGCGCCGCAGCCTGGTGCCGAGCCTGTTGGCCGCCCGACGGACCAACGAAACGCTTGGCAATTTGATCTGCGAACTGTTCGAGATTGCCCGGGCCTATCTACCGCGGGCTGGCGAGCTACCACAGGAAGATTTGATGCTGGCCTTGGCGAGCGGCGGTGATTTTCTGTCGGTGAAAGGGGCGATCGAGTCGCTGGTGGCGAGGGTCAATCCGGCACTGGAGCTGACGGTCGAGCCGGCCCGCTTCGACCTGTTCCGCGCGGGGCGGGCTTGTGCGTTGCGGGTCGATGGCGAGCTGCTGGGCTATCTCGGCGAAGTGAGCGACGATGGCCGCAAAGCGTTCGAGCTGCGGTCCGCCACGACCGCCGCGGAGATTCGCCTCGCTCCGCTGCTGGATCGTGCCGTGTTGCTGCCGCAGTACCAGAGCCAATCGTCGATGCCGGCCATCGAACGCGACCTGAACCTAGTGGTTGACGAGCGAGTGCGCTGGTCGGACCTTGCCCAGACGGTGCGCTCACGCGCCGGAGCCTTATTGGAGCGGCTGGTGTATCGCGATACCTACCGTGATCCGCAACGACTCGGCGCGGGCAAGAAGAGCTTGCTGCTGACCGTCGTACTGCGCCAGCCCGACGCGACGCTCACCGGCGAACTGGCCGATGCGCTGCGCGATGCGATCGTGGCCGATTGTCGTGCGGCGTTCGGAGCGGAGCTGCGGTCGTAAGCACGCGCGATCGCCGGTCGATCACGCTTCGCGCCAGCCGTCGGGCGAAAGTACGCGATGGCCGATGCGATGCCGGTTGATCGAACGGCGACTGTTCTCACCAGTCCACGGAGCAACTCCCTCCAACTCGGGCATGATCTCCTTGAGCTGTGCGATCAGCCGTTCGGCCAGCCGGCGCAGAGTCGACGTATCGGCACGCTCGTAGAGTGCGGCGGCGGTCTTCATGATCCGCACCATGCGCGCCCGTTCCATCACGGGCGGCGACAGCGGCGAGTCGGTGTCGAGCAGCAGATCGCAGACCGGCACCTCGAGCACTTTCTGCCAGGCGTAAAGCTGGCTGAGGGTGAGGTCGGTCGATTCGTCTTCTTGCCGGGCGACTTCGAGCCCGTCGATCCGCAGATGCTGCGCGATGCGCCGTGTACTTACGCCTTGTTCGCGGCGAACCTGCTTGAGCCGGTGCAGGCGCACGCGCGGCGAGCCGCCGTGGTGCTCGGCCTTCTTGGTTGCCGGCGGATGATTAAGATGCGACGTGCTCATGGTTGGTGTTACTCTGCTATTGCCGCGCCAAAGGCGAGCTTCGGGCGAGAGCGGTACGAGGGGTGGCGTGCAAGCCAAAAAGCCAGGGGCGAGGTGTTCGATGCGACTCGTCCAAAAGCCGCAAACGGCTAAAAGCTTTCGACGCCCCTCGAACGTCAGCACGATTATCGGTGACTACGTTGGAAAGTTGCCAGCCGACTGAAAGATGAACGGATTGAAAGGAATCGGTCGTCGCCGAAACGGGAAAAGCGACGAGCCGGTCTGACGCCGCACAACTGATTGCGATCGACGGTCATCATGGCTAGCGCGGAACCGCAGCGAGCCACTGGCAATTCATGATAACGGACCGGCGGCGCGCAGCAAGCACCGAATGATCTGCGCCCAGCGTCGGCGCGCGCAAACATAACCAAAACAAAACCGAAAGCTCGCTAGCGGCGCCGCTTCACTCGCCCCACGCGAACTCACGAATCCGCGACAGAAAGTTCGGGCGGCCCACGCCGGGGCTGGCCATCATCGCTTCCCGCTGCGGATGGTCGGTGCGACTGATCCACGACGCCCCGGCGGCCCGACGATGCGCCGCCGGCGAGTGCATCGTGAGGATCGCTGGTGCAGTGCGCGCCCGCACGATCAGCGATTCGATCGAGCAACCTTTGCGGGCAGCCCAGCCGAGGAAGCTGGCGTTCGTGGCCTTCAGCGACCAGTCGCCCGCCAGGCGGCGCCGGGTCATGACGAAGGCGGGTTGGTCGCCGGCCGCATCGAGCGATGCGCTGCTGATCCGCGGCCGCCACTGGAGCATTCGCCTTGCCGCGAGCCGACCAGCCACCACGTCGCGCGTCGCCGCCGGCCACCACAGCTTGGCGACGTCGTAGGCGTTGGCCGGGCAACCTTCGTCGCAGAAGAGAATGTAGTCGCCGGTCGAGCATTCGAGTCCCGAATGCATGGCGGCGTTCGCCCCGCGGCGCAGCCCATGGCGGATCACGCGCAACTGTGGATAGTCGAGCGATAGCTCTTCGGCCAGCTCGGGCGTCGAATCGGTCGAGCCATCGTCGACAATCGTCAGTTCGAAGCGCGGCGTCAGCTCGGGCAGCACTTCGAGCAATTCGGCAACGAGAGCCGCCAGAGTTGCTTGCGCGTTGAACACCGGCAGCACGACGCTCAGTGTAGGTCTCACAGGCAAACTTCCTTCACGGGTTGAATAGCGGAGCTTAGAGCCGGCGCGCAGGCTCATAGGCCGGCGGCAGCAGGCAAGGCGTATCATCGACGCTCGGCGTCGCGGCAATCGAGCGTGCCCGAAATTGTGCCGCCGACGCCACCTATGCCGGACGCGACAATTCGGCTTAAGAACTCGCCTGAGCGTGGGCCGCCAGTTATGTTGAGCAGATTGCCCGGGCGAGCATGCTGCCCGAGCCGGGCGACCGCGCCGAGCGTTGTCGAACGATCCTCCGGCTATGCCGAATCTGCCATGACGATGCAAGCTGCCGACGGGCCCGATTTTTCCAAAGGAGACGGTCTGCTCCCGGCAATCGCCCAGGACACCGCGACCGGCGAGGTGTTGATGCTCGCTTGGATGAATCGCGAAAGTTGGCAACAGACGCTCGCCACCGGCCAGGCCGTTTACTTCAGCCGTAGTCGCAACCGCCTGTGGCGGAAAGGGGAGGAAAGCGGCCATGTGCAACTGGTCCGCTCGGCCTTGTTCGACTGCGACGCCGACGCCATTCTGCTGAAAGTTCAACAGCAGGGAGGCGCGGCGTGCCACACCGGTTATCGCAGCTGCTTTTACCGCGAGGCGACCCCGGCGGGCTCGCGCATCGTCGGCCAGCGGGTGTTCGACCCAGCGACGGTGTACGGCAAAGCAGTAGCTCCCGGCACTTCAACAGAGGTGGAAACTCGATGACTTTTGATCGCTGGTTGTGGCTGATCGTGTGGCAATGTGCGCTCGCGATTTCCGTTGGTGTTGCCGTGGCCGCGGAGCCCGAGCCGGCCACGGTCGACGGCCTGCCGCTGGTGTTCGCCGATGATTTCGAGCACGGCGCCGACCATTGGCAGCCGACGGATCCCGAGGCGTGGAAGATCGTCGAGGTCGCCACCAGCTCGGGCAGCGGCGCGGGCGGCAGTTCAGGCAGCGGCCACGCGTACTGCCTGTTTCAGCAGAGCAAGTACAAGCCGCCGCATCGCAGCCCGTTCAATTTCGCACTGGTGCAGGACGTGAAGGTCGCCGACTTTGTGTTCGACGCCCGCGTGCTCAGCACCAAGCCCGATTACAATCACCGCGACATGTGCCTGGTGTTCGGCTACCAGGACCCGGCCCATTTCTATTACGTACACTTGGGCAAGAAGACCGACGACCACGCCAACCAGATTTTCATCGTGAACAACGCGCCGCGCGTAAAGATTTCGACCAAGACCACTCCGGGGACCAATTGGGACGACCAGTGGCACCAGGTGCGGATTGTGCGCAAGACCGAAAGCGGCTCGATCGACGTGTACTTCGACGATCTGGACAAGCCGGTGATGCACGCTCTCGACAAGACGTTCCTCTGGGGGCAAGTGGGCGTAGGATCGTTCGACGACATCGGCGATTGGGACGACGTGCGGCTGTACGGCACGATCGCGAAACCGTGACAACTCTTCCCTTTGGAAAGGCGAGGAACCGATGGGTGCGGAAGAACGACTGAAGGAACTGGGGCTTGCGTTGCCGCCGGCCCCGAAGCCGGCGGGGGTGTATAAGCCGGTGATGCTGGTCGGCGAGCTGGCCTATATCTCGGGGCACGGCCCGCTGAAAAGCGATGGCACGCTGATCACGGGGCGCGTCGGCGCGGACCTCGATAAGAAGGCCGGCTACCAGGCGGCGCAGCAGACAGGGCTGGCGATTCTGGCCACGCTGCGTCGCGACCTGGGAAGCCTCGACCGCGTGAAGCGCGTCGTCAAGCTGCTGGGCATGGTTAACGCAACCCCCGAGTTTACGCAACATCCGGCAGTCATCAACGGCTGCAGCGAGTTGTTCGCCAAGGTGTTCGGCGCCGACGACGGCGTGGGGGCCCGCAGCGCGGTAGGCATGGGCTCGCTGCCCGGCGGCATGGCCGTCGAGATCGAAGCGATCTTCGAAGTGATGCCAGCCCTGGTGTAGACGGGAGCATTGAACCGCAGAGGGCGCAGAGCACGCCGAGAAGCGGCAGAGAATCGAGATTCTTAATCTCACCTTTTCTCTTGTTTCTCCTTTGCGATCTCTGCGCCCTCTGCGGTTCAATGCCTCCGCTCACAATTCACCAGTGCGGGTGCGCAGGTCGTCACCGCCGATAGTCAGGTGCTCCATCTGGTTGAGCGTGATCAGCTTGAATTGCTGGTTCCACTCGGCCATGCTGATCGAGCCATTGTAAAGCAGAAAAGGATTGCGACCGGCGGGGATTTCAAGCAGCGCCTTGAGTGCCGCGGTGAGCACGCCGCCGTGGGCGACGACGGCCACCTGCGGCAGGCCGGTTTCGCGGATGCTCTCCAAGGCGGCGCGGCCGCGCGTCATCAAGTCGCGGCGCGATTCGCCGCCGGGGATGCGGAAATCGGGGTCTTGCGCCTTCCACGCCGCCGCGGCCTCGGGCCACTGCGCGAAGATTTCGCTCCATACATGCCCCTGAAATACGCCGGCGTTGATCTCCTTCAGTTGCTCGTCGGTGCGCAGCTCGACGCCAAGCAACCGGGCCAACGGCTCGGCAGTCCCGCGTGCTCGAGCCAACGGGCTGCAATACACCGCGGCGATCGGCTTGCCACGGAAACTCTCGGCAATCGCCTGGCTTTGGCGAATACCCAGCGGCGAAAGCTGAGTATCGAGCTGCCCCTGGATGCGCTGCTCGGCGTTGAACAGGCTCTCGCCGTGCCGGATCAGATACAGAAGCATGCGGAGTTCGACTCGCTCGTGATGAACTGATTGAACCGCAGAGGGCGCGGAGGAAGCAGAGGAGAAGCAGAGCAGCGATTTGAAATCTGAAAAGCAGAATTCTCTGCCGCTTCTCCTCTGCGCACTCTGCGGTTCAATTCTTAAGCTTCGGCGCTCTCAATGGACAAAACAAAACCGGCCGACGGGCCCCATGGTCCGCCGGCCGGCTGAGTTGCGTTCCTAACCTGCTCGTTCGCCGCAGCGAACCAATCGTTCCCGTTCGCTACGCGAACAATTCCTTGATCACACGACCGCTGTTGGCGATCTTCATCGGACGGTTGTTCTTGCTCGTGAACACCGTCTCCAGCGAGACGCCCATGCTCTTGAGCACGCTGGCCATCAGGTCTTGCGACGTGTAGGGGTCGCTTTCGACCTGGGTGCCGTCGGCGTTGGTCTTGCCAACCGCGATGCCACCCTTGAACGCACCACCAGCGACCACGCAGCTCCAGCTACGCGCCCAGTGATCGCGTCCGGCGCGGCCGTTGATGCGCGGCGTGCGGCCGAAGTCGCCCATCCACACGATCGTCGTATCCTGCAAGCGCCCGCGCTGCTCGAGGTCTTCGATCAGCGCGCTCATCGCCTGGTCCAACGGCGGCAGTTGACGGGTCTTGAGGTTGCTGTGAACCTGATCGTGCAGGTCCCAACCGCCCATGTCGACCTCGACGAACGGCACGCCGGACTCGACCAAGCGGCGAGCCATCAAGCAACTGCGGCCGAACGCGGTGTTGCGGGCCATGCCCCCGCCCCCGCCGCCTGCGGCAGCCACCGCGCCGTAGCGCTCCTGGAGGGCCTTCGGCTCCTGATCGACCTTGAAGGCCTGCATTTGCTTGCTGGTCATCAGGTTCACGGTGCTTTGCAGCACCTTGCCGTGATCGTAAGCCGCCTCGCCACGCAGCACTTCCTTCTCGCTGGGCCCGGCGAAGTTCTTTTCCAACCGGCTGAGCATCGTCATGCGGTCCATCAACCGGCCGGTGTCCATCGACACATCGAGGTTACGGACCTGACCGTTCGAGTCGACCACGAACGGAGCGTAGCTCATGCCGAGGAAGCCTGGCCCTTGGCTGCCGCCGCCAACGGAGACGAACGGCGGGATTTCCAGGTACCGCGACTGGCCGGCCCGTTCCATCTCGTGGGCGATCACCGCGCCGTAGCTGGGGTAATCGACGTTCGGGTTCGGCACGTAGCCGGTGTGCATGTAGTAGCGGCCGCGGGTGTGGTCGGCCTCACGCGTGCTCATCGAACGGACGATCGAGCAATGGTGCATCAGCTTCGACATCATCGGCAAATGCTCGGTGATCTGCACGTCGCCCGAAGTCGAGATTGGCTTGAACTCACCGCCGGTCGGCTGACCGGGCTTCAGGTCCCAGATGTCGATCGTCGGCGGTCCGCCGTTCATGAACAGCAGGATGCACGCCTTGTTGCGCGCTTGCAGTTGGGCCGCGTTGGCACGCATCGCGTTGGCGAACATCGTGGCAGTGGGCATCGTCAAGGCCGTAGCGGCGGCCATGTGTTCGAGGAAATGACGCCGGGTCATTCCGTCTGGCGCTGGGCGCAACATAAGCGGGTTCTCCCTGGAAGGCTGAAACGGAATTCGGTTGTGGTTAACGAGCGGGTTGGTCGAAGCGGGGCGAAGCGAAACCTTGAAGCGAAGAATCAGTGTACGAAGATGAACTCGTTGCTGTTGAGCAACGACCAGAGGATGTCCTGGTACGCGACCCCGGCACCGCGGCTGGAAAGCGCCTGCTGGCACATCGACACGTCCTGCGGTCCGGGCTTGCGTGCCAAGGCCGCCAGGAACAAATAGTCGATCGTGTCTTGCGGTCCCATGCCGGCGCCAGAGAGCTTTGCCAACAGCGTGCCGCTGCTGGTGTCGGTCACCTCTTTGACCAGCGGCCCGTTCATCATCATCAGGATTTGCGGAATCGTGCCGTTGAACGTGGTGGCGTCTTCACCCTCGTCGTTCCCCAGGTTTACGGTGAACTGCGTCATCCACTCACGGCGTTCCTTGGTGCGCTCTTCCAGCGTTCCCTTCTCGCGGCGATCCTCGCCGGGCAGGAACTTCAACGCTTGCAGCGAATCGTACAACTGCTCGGGCTGCATCTGCCGCAGATAGAAGTGGCTGAACTTCGGCTTCTCGCCCAGCGACGGGTCGTCCTTCTTGTTGCGCGGCGAAATGCGGCTCGACAAGCTGTACGGCTCGCAGAGCGTAATCCAGCGGATGAGCTGCTTCAGGTCGTGGCCGTGCCCCGAGAATTCCTTGCCCAAGCGATCGAGCAATTCGGGGTGCGACGAGGGATTGTGCGGCCCCAGGTCGTCGACCGGCTTGGTGAAGCCGTAGCCGAGGAAATGGCCCCACAGGCGATTGACGATCGCCTTGCTCAAGAACTCGCTCTTGGTGATGAGCTTGCCCAGCTCGGCGCGGCGATTCACCTCGTTGACGTAGCCCGAGGGATTGATCTTCGTGCCGTCGACGAACGTGGGATACGCGACAGCCATCGTGCCGTTGCGCAGCTCATAATAGATTTCCGCTTCGTTGGGCGTCGAGCCTTCGCCGCGGAAATCGGAGTTGTCGATCGATGCCGACTCGATATCGCGGCCGGCGCGGCTAACCGCGCGGCCATGCGTCTGCCGGAAGAAGGCGTTCATGCTCCAGAACTGGTCCTGCTTCCAGTCGTTGAACGGATGGTTGTGGCACTGCGTGCACTGCACTTGCAGGCCGAGGAAAATCTTCGCGGTCTTCGACGTGGCCTGCGTCAGCATTGGATCGTCGTTCTTGATCATGCTAGCCAGGAAATTCGTCGCGCCGTTGTAGCTCGGGTCATCGGGGCTGGTGGTCCCGGTGGCACTGACCAGGTCATAGACCATCTGGTTCCAGGGCTTGTTGCGCAGAAACGACACGCGCAGGTACTGATGCATGCCGTCGCGATTGACCAGGTCGCCATTGACGCGCCGCGCCGGCGGACGGCCGACGAGCAGGTTGCTCCACACGGTGGCCCAGTAGTTGGCGTACTCCTCGGCATATTCATCGCTATCGAGCAGCCGATCGAGCAGCTTCTGCTTGCGGGTCGGTGTCGGTTCGGCCATGAACTGCTTCAGCTCGCCGACGGTCGGCACGCGGCCGACGATGTCGAGAAACACCCGGCGGCACCACTCTTCTTCCGCCGCCTTCGGCGACGGAGCGAAGTTGCCATCCTGCCAACCCTTGCGAATCTCGGCATTGATGAAGTCGACGACGCTCTCCGCCCCCGCGCCGCTCGACGAGACGCCCGAGCCCAACTTTGTCTTCGAGGCCTCGCCGCTGCTTAGCTCCGCGGCCTGCACCGCAGCCACGCTCAGTAGCACGATGCCAGCAGTAGCGCTGACACGAACGAAGCGTCGCCACGCGACTGCGCAAACCAACGAATTAAAGCCAGACGACGCTCGAGTCATGATCTCCCTCCATCGGAGGACAGGGTAGGCTGTATGGTGATGCATCATCTTAAGGGTTGCCGGCGCGCGATACAAAAGAAAAAAGTTCAAGCGAGGAAAGGAGGTTCGGACGCGAAAGGCCTTTCAAAAAACGTCGCTTACAGCGTCTGGAGTCGATTGTATCGTTCCGATGCATATGTATCACATTGCTGTATCGTTTCGCAACACTTTTGTACCGGCCCGCGAGGCGATGCTGGGCTGTTTCTGTGGCGCGAACTCTGGTTCCGGGCCTCGCGAATCTCTTGAAAATGGCCGGCTTTTCGGCCGATTCTTCGATGTTCCCGCAAGTTCATCGATCCCGCGACGTCGTGCAAGGCAAGCTGTTCCGGACCTGCCCTGCACGAATCGCGGAAATGGCCCGCTGCCCCGGGGAAGCAAACATTGTGCCGGCGTCCGATCGTGGAACTCTTTAATCGAGTTCTGGCAGTTGGCGCGCGCCGTGGCAAATCGTAACGACCTCAATCAGGTCGGTGCCAACGCGGTAGACAATCCGGTCGTTCTTGCAGAAGCGCTCGCGCAAATCGTCGCGGCCGTACTCGGGGCTTTGCGTCCCAGCAGCGGATGCTGCGGAAGGGCCTCGACCGTCGCAACGATCCGCTCGCCCGTGACTCTCGCGTAATGAGCCGAGTCGCGAGCGATGTACTGGCAAATGCCATCTAGGTCCGCAATCGCCTGCGGCGACCAGATTAGCTTAGCCATTGGCCGAGTTGACGCTTCGCTTCATCGTGGTCAACACCGTGGCCCGCATCGAGCTGTCGCATTCCTTCGTTGACTTTGCGGCGGAAGTACAGCTCCTCCATGATGTCGTCGACCGTCGCGTCGTCGGGAAGACGGCGGATCATCTCGATCACGATTTCTTTGGTGGTCATGGCAGAATCCTTCAATGCGACGCCACTACTATACACCGGCAGGCACCGTGCTACTTCGCACTCAGCGTCTTGGCCGGGGCGCGGCTCATCAGGTAGGCGAACAGGTCGCGGAGCCCTTGGTCGTCGAGATCGTTCATCTGGTTCTCGGGCATCAGCGAGATCGGCAAGGCAGTCAGCTCGTCGATGTCGTCGCGGTTCAGCAGCACCGGACGGTTGTCGGCCCCGCGCAGTGTGACCGTGCGCGTGTTCTGATCGGTGATGAGGCCGGTCATGGTCCGTCCGTCGTTGAGCACCACGGCAAAGGTGGTGAACTCCTCGCGGATGGCGGCACTTGGATCGACGACGGCCGTCAGCAGGAAGTCGAGGTTCGTGCGCTCGTAGCCGGTCAGGTCGGGGCCGGTCTTGCCACCTTCGCCGAACAGCGTGTGGCAGACGCCGCACTTCTTGGTGAAGGTTACAATGCCGGCCGACGGGTTGCCACCGCCCGAGCGAATCAGCTCGCGAAGCCGGGCGATCTGCTGCTGCTTCTCGGCCGATGTGGAACGAATCTTCCCCCAATGCTTGGCGACGAGCTGCTTGACCTCGGGATCGTTGAACAGCGAGATGGTCTGCACCACGTCCATCGGAATGGCGCTCTTGGGAATTAACCCGTCATCGACTTGCCGCAGCGTCAGCAATGCCGACGCCGGACGCGACCCCAGCAGCCGCTGCGCGGAGGTGCGCACTCCTTGTTCGTCGGGAAGCGTTGAATGGTAAAGCTTGATGACCGTTTCGCCGATCTTCGGATCGTCGAAGTTCATCAGTGCTTCGAGCCCGGCTCGCTTGAGCGAATGCGACGGCGTGGTCGCGAGTACCTTCAGCAGCACGTCGACCGCCTGCGGCTGGCGTATCTGCCCCAGAATTTCGATGTACGCCAGGCGCGTCGGCTTGGGTGCCTTTTCGTCGGCGACGACCTTCAGTGCCTCGGCAATCGCTTCCTTCTTGCCCAGACGCAGCCCCAAGGCGAGATCGCTCTTGCCGAGCTTCGATTGATAATCGTCCAGCGCCGTGGCCAGCGACTCGGGCAGCCCCGTGATCTTGCGCCCCCGGAAGGCCTCCAGCAGGCCGGCCATCAACCGCTCTTTGCGGGCATGGTCGGGGGCCAGGGCCAGCAGCTTGGCGCAGGTGTGCAGGTCGGCCGTCTCGCCGGTCATGGCATAGCGCTGCATGGTGCGCTCAACGATCACCTCGTCGACAATCGGCAGCGACCAAAATGCCGGGTCGGCAAACAGTGCGACCACGCCGTCACGGTCGCTGGTGGCCTTCGATTCGATCGCCCACCATACCAGCATTGGTATGTGCAAATCGTCAACGTCCTCGCTGCGCGCGGCCAAGGCCTTGGCCATCGGCAGGCACACACCGGCCGGCAGGCGCTTGGCGGTGCTTGCCAACTGGCTGCGCACCTGGTCGACCGGCTCCGTGGCGCACAGCTTCACGAGCGCCTTGCCCACGGCCGCGGAAGCCTTGTGATCATCGCCGACCAACCGCGCGGTCCAACGGCGAACGTGCTCGCTGGAGTGGTCCAACCCGGCGAGCGCTAACGAATCGTCGAATCCACCAAGACGGTAGATCACCCACAGGGCCTCAAGCGAGCGCGGATCAGCAGCGTCGATCAGCTTGCGCAACGCCGGCACGATCGACTCATCGCCGCGCTCGGCGAGCACCCGCACCGCCTGTTGCCGGAACCACTTGTTCTTGTCGTCGAGGCGGGCAATCAACTTGTCGTTCGATTCCTTCGCCAGGTCGAACACCCCCTGCGGCTTCGCGCCTTTGACCTGGAGACGGTACAACCGGCCGCTTCCCTTGTGCCAGTTATCACGCGGGTCGACATGCGTGAGTCGGCTGTCGTACCAGTCGGCCACGTACACCGCGCCGTCGGGGCCGACCTCCAGATCGACCGGGCGGAACCAGTGGTCGGCCGTCACGCACAACAGCGGCATGTCGATCGTGCGGTAGGTGCTCGTGTCGGGCAGCAGTTGGCTGGCCCAGATGCGATTGTGCAGCGCGTTGCCGGCAATCACCTGGTGGTCGTAACGCTTCGGGAACTGGCCGCCTTCGTAAATGATGAACGTCTGCGGGAAACGATCGTCGTCTCCTTCGTGCCGCATGTGCTTGAAGTAGCCGAAGGCAAACGGATTGGTGAGCGGACCGTGCTTGCCCCAGTTCTTTTCGCCGTAGGAACCCTGCGGATAGAACATGCCGCGCGTGCCGCCGCCGTTGGTCCCTGAGAACACTCGCCCCGCCTTGTCGATATCGAGGCTGAACGTGTTGCCGCCCCCTTCGGCGAAGATTTCGAACACGCGCGTCCGCGGATGGTAGCGCCAGATCATTTGTCCCTGGAAGGCCACGTTCTTCGTCACGTCGCTGTTGACCACGCCGGTCGTCGTGCTGCCGTTGGCGCCGTACAGCCAGCCGTCGGGGCCCCATTTGAGGCTGTTGGCCACCGAGTGCGTATCTTCGAGGCCGAAGCCGCTGAGCCGCACTTCAGGATCGCCGTCGGGAATGTCGTCGCCGTTGGCGTCGGGGTAGAACAGCAGGTACGGCGGATTGAGCACCCAGATGCCCCCGGCGCCGACGCAGACGGCCGAGCAGATATTCAGCCCGGTGATCACGTCCTTGGCGCTATCGTATTTGCCGTCGCCGTTGGTGTCCTCGAACACCGTGATCTTGTCGAGGCCTTTCTCTCCCTGCGGCGGGGGGGCGGGAACCTTGTCGAACACCGCGCGCAGGTATTGGTCGTACTTCACGACCTTCAATCCCGCGGGGAACGGATACTGCCGGTACTGCACCACCCATAATCGTCCGCGGGCATCGAAGTGCATGTACAGCGGCTGAGCCACCGTCGGCTCGTGAGCCAGCAGTTGCATCTCGAAGCCGTCTTGCACCTGGAACATCTTGACGGCTTCTTCCGGCGGCGTGGGCAACGAGTCGTCGCCGACTTCGCCTTTGCCTTTGAAGCTCTTCATCACGCGGGCGACATCGTCGTTGCCGGCCAGGTTGGCCTTCATCTTCTCGCGCTCGGCGCTGGCGGCCAGTGCGTCGGCGTCGTGAACCTTCGGCGGCTCGAGTCCCGCGGCCCAGAAGATGGCGTTGGTGAGCATGCGCGTGAACGCCGGCTGGGCGAAATCGTCGGGGTGGCCCAGCGACGTGTAGAACACGCGCGACTTGCCGGCCTGGTTGGTCCACGCCACCGGCAGGTTCACCGGCTCGCCGTTGTCGGTCGTCACGCCGTTGAACAGGATGCCCGCCTTCTTGACGTTGAGGCTCTTATAGAGCGTGCCGCCCGAGTGGAACGACGCCTGGCGGATGCCGGTGAGCACCGGATGCGTTTGCGCGTGCGAGGCGATTGCGACATCAGTCCCTTGCTTGTTCTGATAGTGCCCCTCGTACTTCGTGCCTAGAATCTGCGTGTCGAACTCCGGCCACTCGGCGCATCCGGATGGCGGCGCCTTCCCCTTGGCTGCCGCGAAAGCGTGGCTCGCCGTGCGGATGCCGACCAACGGCTTGCCCGCCTTCAGGTAGTCGCGCACCTGATCGAGTTCCGCCGCGGGCATCGGCCGGCGGCGCACGCTGAGCACCAGCACGTCGGCCTTGGCGATCCGCTCGATGCCCGGGAAGTGATTCGGGTTCTTCGGATCAGCAAAGATGAAATCCGAAGTGACGCCCAACGGATCGAGGAACCTCTTGGCGAAAGCCGGCAGCGTTTCCTCAGTCTTGTACTCATCCTCGCCAATGAGAAACGCGACCCTCGGCCCCGCGGCGTAGCAAGCCGCGCAGCTCACCAACAATGCGACGGCAACCAGCGTGCGCAGCACAACGTTCATGGGAGTAACCCCTCGAGGCAGGCAAAGTGAATTCAGGCGGGAACGTCGATTGTAAAGCGCGCCCACACATAGTGCAAACCAGGGCTTAGCAACCACGTCCGCACGCTGCGTCGCACATGCGCGCGTTTGCCAAGATGGCAAGTCGGTCGCCCTCCACTCCGCTTGTTCCCAAGAGATTGCCGGGCATATGCTCACGATATGGGTACGCTTCAGGAACTCGAACAGGCCATCCGCCAGCTTTCTGGCGAGGAACGGGCGGCGTTCCGGGCGTGGTACGCCGAATTCGACGCGGCTGAGTGGGACCGCCAGTTCGAGGCCGACGTGTCGGCCGGCCGACTCGATTGGCTTGCCGACGAGGCCCGAGCGGACTTGCGCTCGGGCCGGTGCACGCACCGATAAACCGCCGGGCGACGGCGCGATTTTGAGAGCGCTACCGGGGACTGCCCGAAGAGGTGGAGCGGCAGGCCGACCGCGATTACGAACTGCTGCAAGCCGACCCGCTGCACCCATCGCTGCACTTCAAGAAAGTCGGCACCTTCTGGTCCGTGCGGGTCGGCTCGCATTATTTATCGAGCGCTAGCGGCGGTCGAGGACGGCCAAGACATGGTGTGGGTCTGGATCGGGACGCACGCCGAGTACGAGCGGCTGATCCACACAAGAACCTAACCTTTGCGTTCCAAGCGGCCGCTTCCAGACAGTGGCACCTTCACGTTCATTTCCAACCGCTTATCGCCGGAGGTGGCGATCGAGTGCGCGATGAGCCGATTCGCCGCGCGCCCGACGATCGGACGCGGCGGTTAAGCGGGGGAAGATCGGGCTAGTTCTTCGGCTGCACTTTTGCGCAGCGCTTGCATCGCTTGAGCCGGCGGTTGATCTGCGAACCGCACTTGGGGCAGCGGAGCATCTTGCGCGCTTTCACGAGCGCGGTGCGGGGACGAACCATGGCGATCCTCGATTCCCGGATAAACGATCCTTATGGAAAGTCCTTTACGATACCCGCCGAACGCATCGGCGGCAAGCCTTGGATTTGTAAAGGGTTATCCCTTACGAACATGCAAGAAATGCCGCGATTTTCCTGCTGCCGGGAGAGTGGTATAGTTGTGGTGAGTCGTGACGAGGGAATGTCTTGGGCACGCTGAGGCCTCAACCATCGCGGACGAGGCTTGCACGATGCTTCGCACCGGACTGCGTTGAAAATCTCGAAGTAGGCGTTGCCCCAAGCGCTCTCAGCGTTGTGACTGTGGCTGTCGAACGCATCGCACGCGTGCAGCACGCCAAACGCCGCACGTTTATCTTCCGCTTCGACAGCGAGGAATTTTTTTGCCCCTCAGGGGCGGGAGATGAACCATGCGAACGATTCGACTTTCGTTGATCGCAGCACTCGTGACCGCAGGTAGTTTTGCCGTGGCTTCGGCCGATCCTTACAACCGCAGCGCCCAGAACAAGCCGCTGGGGCAGGGCAACCAGGCAGCGACGCGGACCATGCGCAGCTATTCGTACGCTCCGCAGGCGGTGGTGACGCAGCAGGCCGCTCCGGCACAACGGCAGCCGGTCGTCGCACAGCCGCAACCGGCGCCGCAACAGCCGCGCGTCGTGCAAAGCACGCAGCCGCGCACGTATCGCAGCTATTCGTACCGGCCGCGCACGGCGAACGATTACACTCGTAATCGCAACGGCCTGGGCTTCAACGGCGACAACTACGGCTCACGGGCTGACGACAAGGCGCTGTTGCGCAACAGTGGTTTCAACTGGTAAGCAGATTCTTATGAAGTAGCAGGTGCGTAACGCATCGCACCTCACGCGACAAGGTTCTGGTCGGACGTCCGGCCAGAACCTTTGTTTTTTCGATAGCGGACAAGCCGAGTTAGATCCCCACACGGCGCGCCGTTGCCTGCTCGGCGAGTTGCACGAGGAACCGGTCGTAGTCGATTTCGGCTACCGCGAGCGCCCGGGCCAGGCCGGCGGTTGGGCCGATGTCCGGATTGCCGTTCACTTCGAGGATGAACGGTTCGCCTGCCGAGTTCACGCGCAAATCGACCCGCGCGTAGTCGCGGCATCCGGTGGCTTGAAACGCTGCCAATGCCACGGCTTCGATCCGTCGCGCCAGCTCCGGCTCGACCTGTGCCGGGCAGCGAACCGGTGTGCCGACGCATTCGGCGCTCTCGGCGAACCATTTGCCCTCGTAGGTCACGATGTTCCAGCCGCCCGCCACGCCGGCAGCAAACTCGATCTCCGCCAGTGGCAACGCCCGCGGCTCGGGCAATGCCACGATGCCGACATTGAATTCGCGCCCCGCGATGAATTGCTCGGCCAGCACCGCGCCGAACTTCTGCGCGACGCGCTCCACCTGCCGCGCGAAGGCGTCCGGAGTTTCGACGACACTATCTCGATCGATTCCCAAACTGGCATCTTCGTGCGCCGGCTTCACGATCCACGGTCCGGTTTCGAGTAGTCGGCGATACTCTTCGTCCGGCAGGCCGCGCTCATCGAGCAGGCGCGCTGCCGGCGTGGACAGTCCCGCACCGGCCAGCAGCCACTTGGCGCGCGGCTTGTCGCGCACCAAGGCCAAACATTCCGCAGGACTGCCGGTGTAAGGCCAGCCGAACAGGTCGAGCAGCCCGGTGACTTGCCCCTCACCGGTGCCGCGGCCGTGAAAGCCCTCGAACAGGTTGAACACTGCGTCGGGACGCGCTGCACGGCGCAGGTCGTCGAACAAGCGCGGCACATCGGGGCGGACCGGCAGGCGCCGCGCACAATGCCCAGCGGCACTCAACGCGCGCTCAACCGCTTCGACGCTTTCCAGCACGCCTGCTTCTTGAGCGTAATCCGGGTGATCGGCCGGCAGTTCCGGCTCGTTGAACAAGATGGCGACGTCGAGAGACATCGCTGCTAAACCGCAAGCGAGAGGGACTGTCGCTCGATCGCAGCCTGGACAATGCGATCAATGACGCCGACGTGCGATACGCCCATTGCCTCGGCCATTAAGATCAGGTCGCCGGAACCGGGCGCGAGGCCGGGCAGTGGGTTGGCTTCGAGGAAGTACGCCACTCCGGCGCGCAAGCGGAAGTCGAGTCGCGCCACATCGCGGCATCCGAGAGCGCGCCAAGCACGCAGCGCGGCGCGGCGGACCGTCTGAACATCGGCCGCAGAAAGCTGTGCCGGGCACTCGTACTCGACGCGCCTGCGCCAGTCGCGCTTCACATCGAGCCCATACACGAATGGGACATCCTTCTGCTTCGGCACGACGCGCATGATTCCCAGCACGTCGGTCGGCTCGTGGCCGATGATCCCCACGGTCAGCTCGTCGCCGTCGATGAACTCTTCGACGAGGATCGGTTGCCGGTAGGTCTCGCTGAGCCGGGCGACGGCCTCGTGCAGTTCAGCGCGGTCGGCGATCAAGTTGCTGCCGACGATCCCTTTACTCGAGCCTTCAAAGGCTGGCTTGATGAACACGGGCAGCGGCAGCAAGTCGAGCTGTGCGGCAACGTCGTCGGAGAAGCTGCCGTCGACGAACACCCAGCGCGGCGTCGACACACCAGCGTCGCGCACGAGGCGCTTGGCACAGTCCTTGTCGAGCGCGGCGGCCAAGGTCAACGGATCGGACCCGGTGTACGGGATGCCGAGCGTTTCGAGCACGGCCGGCACACGGGCTTCGCGATCGCGCGCGCAGCCGCGGCCCTCGGCAATGTTGAACACCATCTCGGGGCGCGGCTCGTCGAGCAGGCGGCGGAACATCGGCTCACCGTCGCCGAGCAGCGTCACTTCATGCCCCAGCGATTCGAGTGCCCCGCGGAGGGCGGCAATCGTTTCCGGCGAGTCGAACTCTTCCTCGGCGTCGCCGAGATTGGCGTCGCCGGCTTGGCAGACAGGCATGTCCGCCCCACTGTTTTTGGCGGTGAACGTGATGCCGATTCTCACGACGCGCGCGCCCGACTAGGAGGAAAGTGCGGGCCGTCGAGAATCGGCAGCGAGTTAAAATCGCTCGCGTGGCCGGCCGGTGAGTCGTTGTCGCCGTGCTCGCGACGGCGTTCCAATCGCGGCAGCCCCTCGGGCACCAGCGCCGTTTCGTTGCCGCTGAGCAGGTTGCTCACGCCCAGCGACGGGTACAAATCGGGCTGGCCGTCCTCGCGATCTTCGGGAGCGTAGCGGAACAGCATTCCTTCGTAGTTCCGCAGCACGACCGATTTGTCGCTGGCGCTGACCAGGTAGTTGGGCATCAGCGGCACTTTGCCGGCGCCGTGCATGCCGTCGACCACGTAGGTCGGCACGCCGAGGCCCGACATGTGGCCGCGCAGGCCTTCGATGATTTCCAGGCCTTTCCAGATCGTGGTGCGGAAATGCCCGGCGCCGGTCACCGGATCGCAGTGGAACAGGTAGTACGGCCGCACCTTGATCCGCAGCAGCGCGCGCATCAAGGCGCGCATCACGGGAACCGAGTCGTTCACGCCCTTGAGCAACACCGTGTGGTTGTTGCAAGGGATGCCAGCGCCGACGAGGTTGCGAATCGCACGAGTCGCCTCGGGCGTGATCTCGCGCGGATGGTTAAAGTGCGTCTGCATCCAAATCTTGCCGGCATCGCGCAATAGCGCGATCAGGCCTTCATCGAACAGGCGCTGCGGCAGCGTCACCGGCACGCGCGATCCCAGCCGGATCACGTCGACGTGGTCGATGGCTGACAGCTCCTGGACGAACCAGCGCAGCTTCGATACCGGCAGCGACAGCGGATCGCCGCCCGACACGATCACGTCGTGAATCTGCCGATGGTCGCGGATGTACTCGATCATCCGTTGATCGTTGTGGCTGGGGCCGTCCCAACCGTC
The DNA here is from genome assembly GCA_036272935.1 of Pirellulales bacterium. Taxonomy (GTDB): domain Bacteria; phylum Planctomycetota; class Planctomycetia; order Pirellulales; family PNKZ01; genus DATAXP01. The sequence continues at coordinate 34,049 of DATAXP010000093.1, forward strand.
GCGGTCCATGGTGACGCGCTTGCGCGTGCAGAACCGGCAGTACATCGAGCAGACGTGCGTGGTCACCACGAGCACGCGATCGGGATACCGATGCGTGAGCCCCGGGACCGGCGAGTCCTTATCTTCCTCCAGCGGATCATCGAGCTCCTGGCCCGACGGGCTGACCAACTCCTGCGGACTGGGGACCGACTGCAAGCGAATCGGATCGCAAGGATTGTCGGTATCGATCAGCGAGAAGTAGTACGGAGGAATCGCGAGCTTGTAGTGGGCTTCGAGCCGCTCGAGGGCCGCGATCTCCTCGGGCGTGTGCGGCAGCAGCTCGACGACCTGGTGCGTCGTGCGCACCGCGTTCTGCATCTGCCAGCGCCAGTCGTCCCACAGCTCCGCCGGAATATCGTTCCACTTCGGATGACGGCGCGGCGAACTAGGAGGCTCTTCGGCGTCTTCCGACCCGCAGACAGAGGCCGCAAACGACGCGGCGTCGATTTCGTTCATCGCGGACTTCACTCGCCTCCTCATGAGTCGATTTCCGGCTTAGGAGGCCAATATCCCTTGGCCAAACGTCCTAAACCTGCGTGCTTATAGCATTGGTCCCGAAAACCGACAAGCGAATTTAGCGGCTAGGAGCTGAGATTTGGAAGTCTGGATTCAGGATTCAGGATCGACCCGAAGCCAGGCTGGCCTCGAACGCCTCGTTGAGCGATCGTTGATCGGATTGGATTGAGCGGCCAGCGGCCGTAATGCGGTGATGCGGTGCCCGGACGAGCGACGCCTGCTGCTCGCGCCGCCAGGTGTCGCGCTGCCGGTGTTGTTCGAGGCGTTCATTCACCAGCTCCTCGTTGCGGTCGGTCAATTCCGCCTCGCGTCGCCGCAGGTCTTCGCGTTGCCCGGCAACCCAAGCCTCGATCTCGGCCGTCTGCCGCCGCAGCCGGTCGTGTTCGGCCGCCAGCTCGGCTCGCAGGCCGCGTAGCTCGGTGCGCCGCGCTTCCAGTTCGGCCTCGGCCAGCCGATACTGGTCGGCCAGCCGGGCCCGGGTTTGCCCCAGCGTCTGGCTGAGGACCGCCGCCGGCACCGCGCCGCTGAGCTGAACCCACAATTCCTCGTTCGCCAGCCGCAGTTCGAGCATTTCACGGTGCAGCGAGGCGACCTCGAGCCGCGATTGCTCCAAAGCCGCGCGTCGCTGGTCGAGCAGCTCGGCGTGGCGCTTGAGCGCCTGTTCGCGGCGGAACATCTCGGCCGACTGGCGATCCTCGGCCTCAGTGAGCTGCCGGCCACGTTCCTTGAGTTCGGCCATCTGCTCCTGGCGCTCGGCTTGCAAGGCGTCGGCGGCCCGGTCGAGATCGCGATGCCCCTGGACGACTCGCTGCTCGGCCTCGACGCTGCGCTGCTCGCGGTCGGCCAGTTGCTGCTCGCGGCCGGTCAGGTTCGCCTCGCGCTCGGCGAGCAACCGTTTGGCCTCATCAAGCCGGCCGAGGATTTCGGCAAGCTGCTGCTCGCGCTGCTCGAACTGCTGCTCGCGCTGCTCGATCTCCGCGGCACGCAGCTCGAGCGATTCGTCGTGCTGCGGGGCGACCGGCACCGGCCGGGCCTCGAAAGCCGCGACTTGTTGCTGGAACTCGCGGAGTTGCTGTTCGTACCGCTGGCGATCTTGCTCATGCTGCCGGTGCTGTTCATCAAGCTGCCGGTGCTCGTTGTCGAGCTGTTGGCGCTGGTCGGCGAGTTGCCGTGCCTGGGCATCATGCGCAGCGACGCGTGCGGCATGCTCTTGGATCGAGGATTCGAGCTGCTTGCTGCGAATTTCGTGCTCGTCGACCAAGAGTGAGAGCTGCTGGGCATGCGATTCGTATTCGACAACTCGCGCCCGGTGCTCCCGCGCCGCGGCATTGTGCTGCTCAACCGCCGCGCGGTGCTGCTCGATCTCGGCCTGGTGCTGCTGGACTTGCGCGGCCAACTGCTGTTCGCGACTGGCCAGGCTCGCCTCGCGCTCGTCCAGCGACTGTTGCGCCTCCTCAAGTCGCTCGAGGATTTCGGCAAGCTGCTGCTCGCGCCCGTCGAGTTCAGCGGCACGCCGCTGGAGCGTTTGATCCTGCTGCGAGGTCAATTGCTGTTCGCGCTGCTGTAGCTCGGCCTTGAGCTGCTGCTCGCGTTGTTGCAACTCGGCTTTGAGCTGCTGTTCGCGCTGGGCGAATTCTTCGTTCAGCTCTCGCTCGCATTGCTCGAAGCGCGCGGCAGTGTTCGCTTCTCGCGCGGCCAAGGTCGCTTCACGCTGGGCGAGCTTTGTCGCCAGTTCCTGTTCGCGCCGGAGAAAATCGGCGGCAAGGAGCTCTTCTCGACGCTCGAGCTCGGCCCGGCGGCGGTTCAGCTCCTCTTCGAGCGACTCTTGCTGCCGCTCGTGCTGGGCGTGCCGGCGGTCTTGTTCGTCGGCCCGGGCAACGAGGTCAGCGGTCTGCCGGGCGAGGCGTTCGCGCCCAGTGCGCAGCTCGGCCTCGTGGGCCATGCGGGCCACGTCGAGCCGGCGTTGCTGCTCGGTGGCTTCGAGTTGGTGCGCCTCCAGCTCACGGCTGAACTCGGCCAGGCGCAGCTCCCGCCGGTTCAGTTCTTCGTGCAACTGGCCCAAAGCGGCGTCGCGCGTTGACAACTCAGTCTCGCGTTGCTGATGCAAGGCGGCCACTTCTTGGGTCCGCTCTTCGATCTCCTGCATGCGGGCCGAGAACCACAACTGCGCCGATCGGGCCTGCTGCTCCTGGTGCGCCAATTGGCTATTGAGCTGCGCCTGCCGATGATCGAGCTCGCGCTGCCGGTGTGCCAGATGCTCGGACAGCTCGCGGGCCTGGCGTTCCAAGCGCAGGCTCATGTCCACGCCCGTCGGCGCATCGTGGTCGGCAATCGCCGCTGCGGCTGCCGTGCGATCGTCGGTGCCGTCGAGCGTGTGGGCCGGATCGAAGCGATTGTCGGCAACCGTCGCTGGCGGTCCCGAGTCCGCGGCATCGTGGCAATTGGAAGCAGTCGTCAAGGACATCGGCCGTCGACCTTCCTGGTCTGGCGCCAAAGTCTCGGGCGAACGAATGCTCGATCGCTCGCCAGCAACGGGCGCCTTGCTACGTGCCAGAAAATCGGCGCGCTCGGCGGAAAACTTGGCACAAACCGGCCAGATTATCGCAAACAGGCACCAACGCTGCCTGACGGCGGAAATCTAGATAAGACCAGCAGACTGCGGCAACTTACGACTTGGCCGCATCGAGCGCCTGCTGCAAGCGGTTCTTCGGCTGCACACCGACGAACCGGTCGACGACCTCGCCCTTCTTGAAGATCATCAACGTCGGGATGCTGCTTACACCGAAACTGTTGGCGGCACCCGGGTTGTCGTCGATGTTCATTTTGCCGATCTTCACCGAGCCCTTGTATTCGCCGGCCAACTCCTCGACCAGTGGGGCGATCATCCGGCATGGGCCACACCACGGGGCCCAGAAGTCGACCAGCACCGGCTCCGGCGATTGCAACACTTCGGTCTGAAAATTCTTGTCGGTGATTTCGACCACGTTGCCGGCCATGGGTGGTGCCTCCTGGTGGTTGCTTCTCGACACGCGTCTGTACGTTGAAGGTGTCGGCAGATTATAGATTGACGGGCGACGGGGTCAACGAACGTAACAGCCGGGCCATACGGTCATCGAAATGCCACAGGCCGACCGCTTCCGTTGTTACCTTGTTACGAAGACGCCCGACGGAAAGTTCGAATCGGCGGTCGTTGAACGGACGATTGGCGATCTGCCGCCCGGCGAGGTATTGGTCCAGGTCCAATACTCGTCGGTCAACTATAAGGACGCGCTGAGCGCCGCCGGCCACCCCGGCGTGACGCGCAAGTTCCCACACGTTCCAGGGATCGATGCTGCCGGCAGCGTCACTGAAAGCAGTTCGCCACGGTTCAAGCCCGGCGACGAGGTCCTCGTCACCGGCTTCGACCTGGGGCAAAACACCTGGGGCGGTTTCGCCAAGTACATCCGGGTACCGGCCGATTGGGTCGTGCCGCTGCCCGAGGGACTGTCGCCGCGCGAGGCAATGATCTACGGCACCGCTGGTTTCACGGCAGCGATGTGCCTGGATGCCTTCGAGCAGCATGGCGTGCGACCAGGCGACGGCGAGACGGTCGTTACCGGCGCCAGTGGCGGCGTCGGCAGCGTGGCGGTAGCGATCCTCGCCCGGGCCGGCTACACCGTCGTTGCATCGACCGGCAAGCCTGAGGCCCACAATTTCTTGCGTTCACTGGGGGCCGCCCACGTCATCGACCGCGAAGAGCTGCACGACACCACCGGGAAATCCCTGCTGCCAGAGCGCTGGGCCGGCGCGGTCGATATCGTGGGCGGCGGGACGCTTGCCACGGTCGTGCGCTCGATGCGCCACGGTGGTTGCGCGACTGCCTGCGGGCTGGTTGGCGGGCACGACCTGCCGCTGAACGTGTACCCGTTCATCCTGCGCGGGGTCACCCTGGCGGGGATCGACTCGGTCGCCTGCCCCATGCTTGTCCGGCAGGAGTTGTGGGCGAAGCTCGCCCGGGACTGGCGTCCTGCGCAACTTGCGGCGATTTGCCGCCAGGAAATCGGGCTGAACGGGCTCGACCAAGCGCTGGGCCAAATTCGCCAGGGAAGGACGCTGGGTAGGGCGCTCGTCGCCCCATAAAGGGGTGGAAATCTTTGCAGCGGCCCTCGGTTTGCGGTAACTAAGCCGGAATCAATCGGCGCGGATTTGCCGATCGGAACAGACCTCGCGGCGTGACGGGCTTGGTTCTGCTTGGCAAGCGGCATCGATTGCCGCGGGCGTGGCTCAAGAGTTGCGTCCGAAGGAAACCGCAACAAGCACTGTCACACTTTCCGGTAGGTGCCCCCTCCCATGACTCGCCTGCGTGGTATCCCGAACGTTTCGGACTACCGGCGGCTGCAACCGACAGGCTCGCGCGACATCAACACGGCGGGCATCGAAGCAGCTCGTGCCGCCACCGGTTCGACCGACGAGGCATCCTTGCGAGACACCACGACGTCGCCCAATAGAACTACTCCGTCGGAGGCGGAGATCGAACATCGTCGCGAGCTGGAGAAGCTACTGGCTCGGCGCGAGCGCGAACTTACCGATTTCGTCGAGCACGCCACGGTGGGACTGCATCGCGTCGGCGCCGATGGCACTATCCTGTGGGCCAACCGTGCTGACTGCGAGATGCTCGGCTACTCGCTCGACGAGTACATCGGCCACTCGATCACCACATTCCATGAGGACCGCGAGGTCATCGAATCGATGCTCGAGCGGTTGGCCGCGGGCGAGACGCTGCACAATTTTCCCGCGCGCCTGCGGTCGAAGGACGGCTCGATCAAGCACGTGCTGATCAACTCCAGCGCGTGCATTGAGGACGGGCGATTCTTGTACACGCGTTGCTTCACGCGCGATGTCACCGACCTTTGGCAGGCCGAACAGGCACTGCGCGAAGCCGATCGCCGCAAGAACGAGTTCCTTGCCACGCTGGCGCACGAGTTGCGCAATCCGTTGGCGCCGATCCGCAATGCGCTGGAGATGCTGCGGCTGGCCGCGACCGATCAGGAGCTTTCGACCAAGGCGCGGGCGATCATGGAGCGGCAGGTCGAGCACGTGGTGCGGCTGGTCGACGACCTGCTCGATCTCAGCCGCCTCGCGCGCGACAAGCTCAAGCTGCGCAAAGAGCAGGTCGAACTATCGGCCGTGGTGCGAGCAGCCATCGAGACCACGCGTCCCTCGATCGACGCCGCCGCGCACGAACTGAATGTGACGTTGCCGTCGGAGGCCGTCTATCTGCACGGCGACGCGACGCGCTTGGCGCAGGTGCTGGCGAACCTATTGGACAACAGCGCCAAATACACACCCCGCGGTGGCCGGATCGATTTCGAGGCGCAGCTCGACGGCGATCATGTGTTGCTGCGGGTGCGCGACAACGGAATCGGGATACCCTGCGACATGCTGGCCTACGTGTTCGACATGTTTCGGCAGGCGGATCGATCGCTGGAAAAGTCGCACGGCGGGTTGGGCATTGGGCTGACGTTGGTGCGGCGGCTCGTCGAGTTGCACGGCGGCACCGTGAGCGCGCAAAGCGAAGGCATGGGCAAAGGAAGCGAGTTCGTCGTGCGTCTACCCGCCGCTGGGCAGAAGCCAACGGCCGCGCCGCCGACAGTCGGTTCGGAAAAATCCGCCACGGCACATCGAATCCTCGTCGTCGACGACAACTACGATTCCAGCGCCACCTTGGCCACGCTGTTGAAGCTGCTCGGCCACGAGGTGTGCGTGGCTCATGACGGCATCGAGGCGATCGAGGCGGGGGCGGCGCTGCTGCCCGACATGATCCTGATGGACGTCGGCATGCCGCGGCTCAACGGCTACGACGCGACGCGGCGCATCCGCGAACTGGCTTGGGGCAAGGATATTTGCATCGTAGCCCTGACCGGTTGGGGCCAGGACGGTGACTTACAGCAGTCGACTGCCGCCGGTTGCTCGGGGCATGTGGTGAAGCCAGTCGATTTCGCAACCTTGGAGCGATTGATTGGTAGCCTCCAATCGAGAGGCGGCTGAGCCGTGGGGAGCTCGCCGCGGGTGGTGTTCGATGCCCAGCGACAACGTTCGATCCCCGCTTCCGCGCTGTCCGCGTTGCGCGAGCACGAGCGTTGTCGTCTGCGGACAGTCGGTGGAGTATCGCCCCGAAGAATGGCCCGGCCAGCCATTCGCCGAGCGCGAATGCCGCACGACGGCGTATCACTGCGACTGCGGCTTGGCATTCACGGTCGGCAGCAGCGGCCCCCAGGAACACAACGACCGATAAGCGGCGCGCGGCTCTAGCGCGTGCGGCGCACCGCCTGGCGAGGCGCGGCGGTAGACGGCGCGGCGACGGGTTTCGATGTCGCGCCCCGTGGCGCGGGGCCGGCGATCGGTTTGGGAGCCGCAGCCGTGGTGATTTCGGCGGGCAGCAGCTTCTCGGAGAATCGCGTCACGCAGTGCAGGCTGCTCGCATCGCCCTGGAAGCCGACGACGTGCTTGTCGAGATCGGTCTGCACGCTCGTCACGCGGCCGGCATCGAGATCGAACCGCACCTTGCCGATCGATTCGCTTTGCACCAATTGCGCTTCGATCGTTGGGTCCTGGCGGACCGGCGAAAGAATCTGCGTGTCGGCCGAGATGATCGCGATGCCGTTCTTTACTTCTTCGAGCTTCATCTGCTGCCGCATCTGCACCTTTTTGACGCTGCGATCGCGGGTGGTGACCATCGCATCGTACGAATATGACCAGCGGTGGCCGATCTCGACCGCTTCCTCGGGCAGCGGAATGGCTGGGTGCAGCGATTGGCTGGCTGCGCGGGCCAGGTGCTCGGTGCGGTCGACGATCTTGCCGGTCGGGTCCATCGTGAAGGTGGTCAGCGGCACGCCGACGCTCTTGGCCGCATCCTGAAAGCCCGCCGGCGGCTCCTTGTCGGTCTTGCTGTTGTAGCGCACTTCTTGGCGGCCAGTGAGCTTCTGCCGCATATCGACGCTGTCGACCGAGTAGACGAACTTCACGTTCCCCTCGGGCGTCACGTCGGTCACCTTCCAAATCTTGACGCTGGCGGTCGATGTCTCCGCGGTCTGCGTGGTGCCTGAGACCGTGGTGCGCACCTCGGAGCGCTGCTCGACTTCCCAGCGCAGCGTCTCGCCGGGGCGGAATTTGTAGCGCAGGAGGTGCTTGGCGGCCGGGGCACCGGCCTTTTCCGTCGCTGGCTTCGAGGCTTCGGCCTTCGCGCCCGGCAGATCAAACGCCGGCGCCGTCGGCTCATCATCCGCAGCAGGCAAGGGCGCAGGCGAAGCAAGCGCGGCGAACAATGTGCATGTCGCCAACAACATCCATGTCACCGATAACATTGTCGAGCTTTGGCCAAGGCGGGTCATGAAGAATCGCGTCCTTTCGATTCTGAGAGCGGGACGGTCAGGTCTCCGCTCTCGGCTTTCCGCTTTCAGAGTTCAGGTGCAGGCTGCCACCCCAGCCGAGCTTTTCGCGCAGCGTGCGGTAGTAGCTGTGCCCAGGGGCTTCGATCAGCTTGAAGGTCGCCGGGGCTCGCCGCACGCGCAACCGATCGCCCGGCTCGAGCTGCCCGAGCACGCGGCCATCGATCACCACGGCAGCGCCGGCTTGCGGCGAAGGGACCGCGATCTCGTACGCGCGGTCGGCGCACTCGACCACCGGACGATTCGTCAACGTGTGCGGACTAATGGGCGAGATGACCACGGCCTGCAAATCCTTTCGCAGGATCGGTCCGCCAGCGCTGAGGCTGTGTGCCGTCGAGCCGACCGGCGTGCTGACGATCAAACCGTCGCAACTATACGTGGTGACCCATTCTGCGTCAACGTACAGATGCGCTTGCAGCATCGCGAACGGCGGGCACGCTAGCACCGCCACTTCGTTCAGCGCCAGATCTTCGGCAACCACCGTGCTGCCGCGGCACAAGCAGCACGCCAGCATCAAGTGCTCGACCACGCAGAATGTGCCGTCGCCGAGTTGAGGCAGCAGTCGCAACAATTCGTCGGGCAACAGGTCGGCCAGGAATCCCAATCGGCCGAGGTTCACGCCCAAGATCGGCCGCTGCTTCAAGCCCATCTGGTGCGCGGCACGCAGGATTGAGCCGTCGCCGCCGAGCACGATCGCCATGTCGGCGTCGACGCGATCCAGGTCGGCCGCGAACTCCAGGTCCCACACGACAATATCGGCCACCGTCTCGATCGCACCGCGCATGCGCGCCGCCTCGGCAGCGACGCGCGGCCGCTCGCCCAGCGCCAGCACGATCACCCGCGGCCGCCGGCCAAGACACAGCGACGACGAATTGCAAATCGAAGTGGTGCTCATCACTTGAGTATAGCTCTCACCACGGCGGAATAACCACCGAGGCACGGAGGCACGGAACGGACGACAAAAAACGAGCGCGCAGCGCGGCACGAATTGCCGCGCCGCGGCTCGTTGAAACGACTGACTACCGTTTGGACGCCGGGCCCGCACTGGCGGCCGAGGCGTTCTTGATGGGGGGTTAAGAAACCTCGGCCGTCATCGGCGGTCGGCCTTGGTGCTCCCGTTGTGGAATGGTCTCCTGACCATTCCACCCGGCTGTCGCACGGTCGGGAGACCGTGCAACATCCCTGGCCGATAGTTTCCCCTCGGGGACACCGCGCCTGGTCCTGGGATGAAGTCCTCGTGGAAGGAGAACTGCCTCAACCGTTTCGTCATCCGCCGATCGCCGATTGATCACGCACAGTTCTCCGGAACGCTCGACACTGGCGGCACGCCCCTGCCAGAAGCGAAAATGCTTTTCGGCCGTTGCGCAGGCGAGGTTGGTCGATCCGCGTGTAGCACTGTGGGAGGCGAATCCGTTCGCCGATCCGCGGCAGTCGGCGATTGGAATCGCCTCCCACAGATGAGTCACGCGTCAACCGACCCGACACCTCTTCCTCCGCAACGACCGACGGAGCGGTTGTCGAGACTCACGGCCCCATGCCGAATTGGCGAGCATCGCTGACAGTTCCAAGAACGCGAACGGAGCAAGTATCGGCATGCGGACGTTCGCATGGATGAATACCGCCCACAGACCACGAAACGCTGCGAAGTATTGTCAGCGCGGTTATTCGCTCAAGGCGAATTCCCATAACTCCTGGAACACGCCTCGTTATACCCACTCGAGGAAGTAGTCGTGAATCGCGCTGCCAGAGCCGAACTCTCGGGGCATCGCCCTCCACGGGCAGCGCGTGGCCAACACATACAAGATGCCGCCCACGACCTTTCGCATCGGCAATCGCGGACGACCACCCTTGGGACTCGGTTGGTACA
>DATAXP010000094.1:0-7362 GCA_036272935.1 Pirellulales bacterium
CCCAGGTCCCGGCGCGGTTTCCCCGCGGGGAAACTATCGGCCATGGTGAGTTTATCGAACCATGACCGACCGCCAATCGCGGCCGAGGTCTCTTAACCCCCCATCAAGAACGCCTCGGCCGCAAGTGCGGGCCCGGCGTCCAAACAGTAGTTCGTGTTAGCAAGCGAGCCGCAGCGCGGCACAATGCCGCGCTGCGCGCTCGTTTTTTTATGAACCACAGAGACACCGAGAGACAAAGAAAGGGAGGAACCGCGGATGGACGCAGATACACGCAGATGAATCAGATAAATAAGCATTTCATCCGATCTGCGTTCATCCGCGGTTCCTGCCCTTCTGCCCCGTGCCTCGGTGGTTAAACCCGCCTTCCGCGGTTCATCCGCCCCGCGATTTGCCGCCATGATACGTCCCGCTGGCACGCGGGCTGCATTCTTTCTACCCTACGCATGACACTCCGCCGGTGCGCCGGGCAATTGCGTTCTGAGGACGATCATGTCGGACCCGCTGTGGTACAAGGATGCCGTCGTTTACCAGCTCCACGTGCGGAGCTTTCGCGATTCCAACGGCGACGGCGTCGGCGACTTCACCGGGCTGACCCAAAAGCTCGACTACATTCAGGACCTGGGGGTGACCGCGCTGTGGTTGTTGCCGTTCTACCCTTCACCGCTGAAGGACGACGGCTACGACATTGCCGACTACACCGACATCAATCCCATGTACGGCACCATGGCCCAGTGCCGCGAGTTCCTGCGCGAGGCGCACGCCCGCGGACTGAAGGTGATCACCGAGTTGGTGCTGAACCACACCTCGGATCAGCACGCCTGGTTCCAGCGCTCGCGGCGAGCCAAGCCCGGCAGCCGCTGGCGAGACTTCTACGTCTGGAGCGACACGCCCGACAAGTACCCCGACGCCCGGGTGATCTTCAAGGATTTCGAGCCGAGCAACTGGACCTGGGACCCGGTGGCCAAGGCCTACTACTGGCACCGGTTCTACGCCCATCAGCCCGACTTGAACTTCGACAACCCGCAAGTCCGACAAACGCTGCTGGGCATCATCGATCACTGGATGAAGATTGGCATCGACGGCCTGCGGCTCGATGCCATTCCGTACCTGTACGAACGCGAAGGGACTAACTGCGAAAGCCTTCCCGAAACGCACGCCTTCCTCAAGGAGCTGCGCCGCCACATCGACGAGCGCTTTGCCGATCGGATGCTGCTGGCCGAGGCCAACCAGTGGCCCGATGAAACCAGCGCCTATTTCGGCAATGGTGACGAATGCCAGACGGCGTTTCACTTTCCGGTGATGCCGCGGCTGTTTATGGCCTTGGAACTCGAGGACCGCTACCCAATCGTCGACATTTTGCAGCAGACGCCGCCGATCCCCGACAACTGCCAATGGATGATGTTCCTGCGCAACCACGACGAACTGACGCTCGAAATGGTCAGCGACGAGGAACGCGACTACATGTGGCGCATCTACGCCCGTGATCGGCAAGCGCGGATCAACCTGGGCATCCGCCGCCGGCTGGCTCCGCTGCTGCGCAACGATCGACGCAAGATCGAGCTGATGAATGTGCTGTTGTTCTCGCTGCCCGGCACGCCGGTCGTCTACTACGGCGACGAAATCGGCATGGGCGACAATATCTACCTGGGCGATCGCCACGGCGTGCGCACGCCGATGCAGTGGAGCGCCGACCGCAACGCGGGCTTCTCGAGCGCCAATCCGCAACGCCTGTTCCTGCCGCCGGTGATCGACTACGAGTACCACTACGAAAGCATCAACGTCGAGACGCAGCGCGGCAACCCGCAGTCGCTGTGGTGGTGGATGAAGCACGCCATCGCCTTGCGGCAGCAGCATGCCGCGTTCAGCCGCGGCACGCTCGACATGCTCGCGCCGACGAACCCCAAGGTGCTGGCCTTTGTGCGCACCTACCAAGATCAATCGGTGCTGGTGATCGCCAACCTGTCGCGGCATTCGCAGTTCGCCGAAATCGATCTGTCAGCGTACGAAGGTCGCCGGCCGGTGGAGCTATTTGGGCACACCAAGTTCCCGCCGCTCACGCGCCAGCCGCTGCATGTCACTCCCGGCCCGCACAGCTATTACTGGTTCCTGTTGCGGCCGCAGGAAGAAGCCGCCGAGGTCGAGGGGCCCGGCCGAGCGCGCCGACCGGCAATCGACGTGCAGCAGCCCGAGCAATGGGAAGAGTCGCTCGCCGGGCGCGGCCGGTCGCGTCTCGAAGCCGGCCTGCGTGCCGCTCTGCCTTGGCGACGTTGGTTCACCGACAAGAGCCGCACGATTCAGTCGGCGTCGCTGGTCGAGGTGCTCCCCGCCGGTCGCGACGCGCAGCAGCGCACGGTGCTGCTGGTGCTTTGCCGCGTGGATTACACCGAGGGTGAGCCGGAGACATACGTGCTTCCGCTGGCCTTGGCGCAAGGAGAGCTGGCCGCGCGAATTGCGCGCGAGTGGCCGCAGTTGGTCGTGGCGCGGGCCGCGATTGCCGGCGGCGAAGAAGGGATCGTGTACGACGCGATCGTCGACGAAGCGTTCAGCCGATCGTTGCTCGAAGCGATCGTCCGGCGTCGCCGCCTCTCCGGCGAACACGGCGACTTTGTCTGCTCGTCGCTGACGGCACTGCGGCGTATGCCGTTATCAAGCGAGCCCGCGCCGCCGCGAGTCGTCTCGGGTCAATCGAACAGTTCGGTCACCTTCGGCGACCAGCTCTTTTTGCGATTGCTAAGGAAGGCCGAGCCGGGTGTGCATCCCGCGGTGGCAATGCCGCGGTTTCTGCGCTCCGCGGGTTTCGATCACGTAGCCCAACTGCTCGGTGAGTTGCAGTATCGCCACGCCGACGACGAGCCGGTGACGCTCGGCGTCGTCCAGGGTTTCGTCGGCAACCAGGGGACCGCCTGGCAGCAGGCGACCGATATGCTCCGCCGGCAGTACGAGCGCTTCCTGGCCGAGCCGGCCGCGCGCGAGCAGATCGCCGCGTTGCCTTGCCGCGCGCCGCTCGACTTGCGTGGCGACGCCGTGCCGCGGGTGGTGCAGGACTTGGCCGGTGAGTTCCTGCCGCTGGCCGAGCTGCTGGGACGCCGTACCGCGGAAATGCACGCCGCGTTGGCTAGCGATCCGACCGACTCGGCCTTCGCCGCCGAACCGCTGACGCCCAACTACCTGCGGTCGCTGTACCATTCTCTCCGGCGGCTGTTGGCGGGAAGCTTGCAGACGCTCCGCTCCGGGCTCGACGCGCTGCCGCCAGTGGCCAAGGCCGATGCCGAGCGCGTGCTCGAGCACGATCGCGACCTGATCGGGTGCCTGCGCCGGCTCATCGAGCGCCGCATCGACGGCATGCGCCTGCGCTGCCACGGCAACTACCATCTCGGCCAGGTGCTGTTTACGGGCAGCGACTACACGATCGTCGGCTTCGAAGGTGACGCCTCGCGGCCGCTGAGCGAGCGGCGGATCAAGCGTTCGCCGCTGCTCGATGTGGCCAGTATGCTGCGTTCGTATCACATTGCCGCTTCGCAAGCGATGCTCAGCGTGCTAGAGACCATGGCGCTGCTGCCCGAAGATCAGCGTGCGCTCGAAGCCGCCGCGCAGACGTGGTACCACTGGGTGGCCGCGGCATTTCTGCGCGCGTATCTCGGCCACGGTCCCAACGCGCGCTGCCTGCCCGAGCGCGTCGACGATCTGCGCGTGCTGCTGCACGCGTTCTTGCTCGAGCGAGCGCTGCACGAATTGCAGTTCGCCGCAGCTCAACGACCGCGGTGGATCGACGTCGCACTGCGCGGGCTGCTCGACGTGGTGGAGACGCCCGCCGCGACGCGCTCGTAAGACCGGGGGGGCGTTGCGCTGCTGCTTTCATGCCAACGCTATCACAAAATAAAGCCCGCGGACTGCCGTCCGCGGACTTGTCGAGACTGGAATTCGCACGGTCGCTTGCGTAGGATTTTAGTTAGCGGGGGCCACGCGCGCGTCATCTCTCTTTGCATCGCCCATTCACTTCACGGGGCGGAGACTCTTGTGCTTATGAGCTCTCTGCGCATTGTTGCCGCCGACGATGATCGCGCCGCGCTGCTGACGTACGCGGCTCTGCTGCCGCAGTTGGGACACGAGGTCGTGGGGCTCGTCGGCACCGGCCGGGAGCTGGTCGAAACCTGCTCGCGACTGAAGCCCGATCTGGTGATCACCGATATCAAAATGCCCGACATGGAGGGGATCGCTGCGATCCACGAGATTTACGCCGAGCTGCCGGTGCCGGTGATTCTCGTCTCCGGGTTCTACAATCCGCGGGCCTGGGAAGCGGCCGTGAGCGAACAGATCGTCGAATTTCTGATCAAACCGATCTCGCGCGCCGGGCTTGAAGAGAAGATCGAGCACGTGTTGCGGCTGCGCGAGGAGTTCGCCGTGCTCGAGCGCGAAGCTCCCAACGTCCGCCAGGCGCTGCGCAACCGCAAGCTGCTCGAGCGCGCCAAGCACATTCTGATGCGCGGCGCCGACCTGCGCGAGGACGAAGCGTTCGAGCAAGTCTACGAGTCGGCCCTGCAACAGGCCCAACCGTTGGTCACCACCGCGCAGCGCATCATCGCCGCGGCGGAAGCGACGACGATGTAGATCCGCCAGCGCGCGGCCTCAAAGCGACTGCGCTGATTGCTTCGTTTGGCACAGCCGTTGCGGTATCTCGCAACATGAATTGCACAAGTCGAGCCCGATGGGCGGGCAGGCGACTTTCATTACTATTCGAGGAGTGCCGACCATGTCACGGCTTGAACGATTCGACCGCTCGGGACGCATGGGCTGGGTGCTGTTGTGGCTGCTTGGAGTGCCGATCCCGGTGCTGCTCATCCTGTACCTATTGCGCGGCGGCACGTGAGACGACGAGCAACCTGATCTCGCTGATCGATCTCGTCAGCGCGCGATGCGAACCAAGTGTGATGAGCCGGTGCCGAAAAGCGCCGGCTTATCGCGTTGACGGAGCGGAGGAAGTTGGCAGCCGGCCCGCTTCGATCTCACCGGGGCTGGCGGGGCGTTTCGGCTCGGTGCCTTCGGGCTTGCGCTTGCTCGTTTCGGTCATGGCCTGCTGCACTAGCGCGAGCGCCGCGTGCAACTCCTGCGGGTGGAAGTACGGATAAGGATCGCCCAGCAGCGGTTGAATTTGTTTCTTCGCCAGATCGTCCCAGGTCATGCCGTTGTTCAAGTGCCAGAGGGCGGCCTGCGCCACGCGCTGATCCAACTGACCCGTGCCGAGCATCTCGCAAACTTCGCGCACGCCGGGCTTGGTGCTCACGCTTTCGAGCGGACGAATTTCGTACTTCATGGTCGAGCGCGGTTCCGGCTTGCCGTGTTCGAGGCACGCACAGGCGACCTTGAACTCGCCGACTTTCTCGGCCGGCACGTTGAACATTCCTCCACCGCCGCCGCCGGCGCCGCCCATCCCGCCGCCTCCCATGCCTCCCATGCCGCCGCCGACCGACTGTCCCTGGCCGAAACCTCCTCCGCCGCCTCCCATGCCGCCCATCATCTGGGCCAGCACGTGCACGCCGCCGAATGCGGCCGGCAGTTGCACGTTGAGCGGCTGCTGCGTTTTGTTGGCGATCACGACCGACGCCTGCGTCGAATCCTTGGGGATCAACTTCACGTCGAGCTGGCCCTTCTTGATGCCGTCAAACAGGTCGACCGATTCGTGCTCGGGATTGTATTGGCCGCGCTTGAGCGTCTTGGCCGGTTCGGCGCCGATGGCTGCCAGTCCCAGACCCAACAGCAAGCAGACTCCCCAAGCCAACGCTCGACGTTCCCGAATAGCTGTCATCGCTGGCTCTCCCAAGCTTGAAAATGCGACGGCGGTTCGTGCCCCTTATAGCCCCAACGCTTAGCGTAATCCGCGGCCTTGGCGAAGTAAAAGAGAATTTGGCCGACCAAGCCCCACGACCGCCGTCCGTGGGCTTCCACGGCACCAACGGCAAAAAACGCTCAACACGCGCCGTCGGCAAGGCCGATACCGTCGAATAGCCATCCCGCGCAGATACCACTGCGCCGCCGCATGCAGGGCCCTTCGTATGCTCATCATTATCAGCGATTTGCACTGGACCGATCAGCCTGGTGCCGCAGCCGCCTCGAACGAAACGGTCGAGCAGCTCGCCCGGCAACTGCGGCGAATGGTCGAAGGGGCCTCGTGGCGGCTCGGCGGACGGTACCTGCCCCTGGTGCGGGTCGACTTGCTGCTGCTGGGCGATTGCCTCGACATGATCCACTCGCCCCGCTGGTCGGCGCACAGCAGCTCGGCCTTCTCGTCGCTTCGCCCCTGGGATCCGCCCGAGCAACCGGGCTTTGCCGAGCGCGTGATGCAGATCACCAGCGACATCCTGCACAGCCACCAGGCGGGCTGCGCGCTGTTGCGGGGCCTGGCCGCCGGCGGGCTGACCGTCCCGCCCAGTGAGACACCGGGCCGCCCGGCACTCGACGCCGCGCCGATCGCTATCCCCTTGAACATTCATTACATGATCGGCGACCACGATTGGCCGCTGCGTCTGCCGGGGAAGGCATTCGACGCGGTGCGCCAGATGGTGGTCCGCGACCTGGGCCTGAGCAACGATCCCACGATGCCGTTCCCGCACGATCCGGCCGACGACGGCAAGCTGCTCGAGCTGCTGCGGCGGCATCGCGTGATGGCTCGGCATGGCGACATCTTCGATCCGCTGGCCTTTGGCGGCACTCGGGCCGGCAGCTCGCTGGCCGACGTGCTGATCGTCGAGCTGTTCGATCGCTTCGCCGCGCAATTGGCAGCCGAGCTGGCCGGCGAGATGCCCCCGGCCCTAGCAACTGGGCTGGCCGACATGCAGCATGTGCGGCCGATGCTGGCCGCGCGGAATTGGCTCGATGGTCTGCTGACTCGTTCGTGTCCGAGCCCTGCGGTGCGGCATCGCGTCACTTCCATCTGGGACCAGCTTGTCGAACAGATGGTCGATCTGCCGATCATCCGCCGCAGCAACGAGTGGCACCCGTCCGATCTGGTGGATGGCCTGCGAAGGCTCCTTACCTTTCGCAAGCTGCTCTCGACCGGCGGCCGCACGGGGCTAGCCTCGTTGCCGATCAACCACGACGCGATGATCGACGCTTATCGCAGCCACGCCCTGGCCGAGGCCGATTACCGCAACCGCCGGGCAAAGCACATCGTGTACGGCCACACGCACGTTGCCGAGACGATCGCGCTGGACGCCAGCCATGCCGATGGCCACGTGCTCAACCAGGTGTATCTGAACGCCGGCTGCTGGCAGCGGGTGGTTCGCCCGGCGCGGCACGGTCACTCGCCGCACGATTTCATCCCGTACGACTCGATGACCATTCTGGCGTTCTACCAGGCCGACGAAT
>DATAXP010000095.1:0-7414 GCA_036272935.1 Pirellulales bacterium
TGGTGGGTCATTGCTGATCTCCTTGAAATGAGTTCTGAACAAACACAAATTCTAGGAAACCAAGCCTGACCCACCCCTTCTCGACCAGCACATCGCGGCGCCTCCGCCGCTAGCATTTACAGAACAACTGGGGCGGTATCGCACGTTCTTCACGCGTGACGGCGAAACGCGGTTCGTGAAGCTGCCGACGACACGCCAGGCGTTGCGAGAGCACTTCCAGCAGCAGCGGCCCGACCTGGTGGTGTTCGAGGCCTGCGGCCAGGCGGGCTGGATGGCCGAGTTATGCCGCGAGCTGGGGCTGAAGTTCGCGGTGGCCAACACCAACGGCGAGGCCTGGAAGTGGAAGAACGTCAAGCGCAAGACCGACCGCGACGATGCGCTGAAGCTGGCGCTGTTGGCCCATCGTGGCGACCTGCCCACCGTCGAGCTGCCGAGCGATGAAGTGCGGCAGCGTCGGGCCTTGCTCACGTTTCGCCAACTGTTGGTCACGCAGCGCGTGCAGTTGCAGAACCATCTGCGCGCGGTACTCGTGAACCAAGGCATCACCGCGCCGGCCGGCCATCGCGGCTGGACCATGGAAGGCCTGGCGTTCTGGGATGAACTGGCCAAGCCGATCGAGCAGTGCACAGCGACGGAACTCTGGCGCGGCCAACTGCACGTGGCCATGACGATGTACCGCGCGCTGGTCGAGCAGATCGGCGATGTCGAATCGCGGCTCGATGCGATCAACTCGAGCGACCCGGCCACGCAGATCCTGCTCAGCGCTGCGGGCATCGGCCCACGCACCGCCGAAGTGGTGGCCGCGTACGTCGATCGACCTCGGCGGTTCAAGAACGGCCGCCAAGTGTCGAGCTACGCGGGGCTGGTGCCGCGGCAGTACCAATCAGGGCTGACCGATCGGCGCGGCGGCATCACGCGCCGCGGCCCGCGGCTGCTCAGGAAGATGCTGGTCGAAGCAGCCTGGATGATGACACGCTAGAACGGCAATCGCGTGCTCACGGCTTACCGTGGGAAATCGTCCAGAAAATGGTGCGACGTATCGCCTTCCTCGATGTAATCGAGCATTGCTTGCACAGGGACGCGGGTGCCCGCAAACACAGGTGCTCCGCTGAGGACGCTTTGGGACCGCGTGACGAGTTGGCTCGGGAACAGACATGATGTTCTGACAGCCGACTTCGACAGCGGAGACTTTGGAACGTCGCCGACATTCCGTTAAATTGTACACGGAAATTATAACCTCGCCGGATTCCGTTCAGAACAGTTGCATCTGGCCGCTGGCCGGCCGTGGCGGGCGGAATTGCGAGGTGTCGTACGCCGGCAGGCCGCGGTCGAGCCCGTATTTCTTCTTGAACGTCTGGAACAAGAGCTTGATTTGTTCGGCGCGGATACCGGTGCCGCGCTGGCGCTCGCCCCAGGCGGTGCCGTTCATTGCCCCGCCGCGGGTCGAACGGATCGCCGCCTCGACGCGCTGCTGCGCCTCTGGGTGGATGCGACTTAGCCAATCGAGAAACACCGGGCGGACCGACCAGGGGAGCCGCAGCACGACATAGCCGGCGCCGTGGGCCCCGGCGTCGGCAGCAGCCTTCAGGATCGCCGGGATTTCGCTGTCGTTGAGCCCCGGAATCACGGGACCGATCATCACGGCGGCGGGCACTCCGGCATCGGCAAGTGACCGGATCGCGCGCAGGCGCGCGGCCGGCGTGCTGGTGCGTGGTTCCATGCCGCGAGCGAGTTCAGCGTCGAGCGTCGTGATGCTCAGGTTCACATGTACCAGCCCGGCGGCGGCCATCGGGGCCAGCACGTCGAGATCGCGAACCACCAGGGCATTCTTGGTGATGATGCCGATCGGCTGCCGTGCTTCGAGCGCGACTTCCAAGCAGCCGCGAGTCAGTCGAAACTGCCGCTCGGCAGGCTGGTAACAGTCGGTGACCCCGGAGAAAACGATCGTTTCCGGCTTCCACGACGGCCGGCCCAGAAACTCGCGCAACAGCTCCGGCGCCCGGTGCTTGACGAGAATCTTGGTTTCGAAATCGACCCCTGCCCCATAGCCCAGATACTCATGGCCCGGCCGGGCGTAGCAGTAGGCACAACCATGCGAGCAGCCGCGATACGGGTTCACGCTGTAGCGGAAGCCGACGTCGGGGCTGTCGTTTTCGGCGACGATCGTTTGCGTGTTGTCGGCGATGTACTCGGTAGCGAGCTTTTGCGGCGATTCGAGTGTCTCGTCGTATTCCAGATGCTCGTAGTCGGCTTCGCGATGAACCGCCTCGAAGCGGTTGGGAGGATCGATGCCAGCACCGCGTCCAACAACCTTAGGGCTACGAGGAACAGACATCGGCCGATGCTCCATGTGTGTACATGTGTATATTATTGTCGACCGAAATGCAAGCACGGCTTTCTCTCTAGCCGCCAACCTGACATTGACCCCAAACTCTCGGCCAATAAAATGTTGCGACTCTTTGGGTTAATGCGATTCCGACGAACATGATCGAATCCGATCCGCAGCAACCGGCCGAGGGCGACGCCCCAGGCGTCCACGAGGCGGCGCGCCGCGAGAAGCTGCGCAAGATCATCGCCTTGGGACACGATCCGTGGGGGTCGCGGTTCGACGATCATCAGCCGATCGCCGACATTCGCCGGCGGGAAAGCGAGATCACTGAGACCCCAGCGGCGCAGCCGGACGCAAAGCCCGAGCTGCATGGCCCCAAAGTACGTGCCGCTGGCCGGATCGTCTTGCAGCGTCCAACAGGCAAGCTGATCTTCGCCAACATCCGCGACTGGACCGGCGATATCCAGGTCTTCATCGGCCGCAGACAGGTCGGCGACAAGGGCTGGGCGTTGGCCCAATGTTTCGACTTGGGCGACATCATCGGCGTCGACGGCGAGCTGAAGCGCACCAACACCGGTGAGCTGACGATCTTTGCCGAGCGGCTGTACTTCCTTACAAAAAGCGTCGCCGCGCATCCCGAGAAGCACCACGGCCTGGCCGATCCCGAGCTGCGCCAGCGGATGCGGTACCTGGACCTTATCTACAGCGACGGAGTCCTTGCGCGTTTCCTGAGCCGTACGAAGATCGTCCAGTCGATCCGCAGCACACTCGCCGGGCAAGGTTTCGTCGAGATCGAAGGGCCGACGCTGCACTCGATCGCCGGCGGCGCCGCCGCCCGACCGTTCAAGACGCATCACAACGCGCTCGATATGCCGCTGTTCCTGCGGATCGCACTCGAGCTGCACCTGAAGCGGTTGCTGGTCGGGGGCATTGAGCGCGTGTACGAGTTGGGGCGTGTGTATCGCAACGAAGGGATCAGCCCGCGGCACAACCCCGAGTTCACGATGCTCGAGGTGTACCAGGCTTACGGCGACTACCGGTCGATGATGGACCTGACCGAGCGGCTGATCGTCGATGCGATTCGTGCGGCCGGTCAGCCGCTGCAATTGCAGTGGGGCGATCGTCAGCTCGACTTCACGCCGCCGTTTCGCCGTGCCACGTATCACGAGCTGCTGGCTGAGCACACAGGCGTCGATCCGCACGACGAGCAGGCCATGCGCCGCATGGCCGAAGAGATCGGCTTCGACACCGCGGGCGTGCATCCCGAGATCGTCAAGAGCCACGTATTCGAGGAACGCGTCGAGGATGCGTTGGAAGGCCCGATCTTCGTGCTCGACTATCCCGCGACGCTGTGTCCGCTGACGAAGCGTAAGGCGAGCGACCCGAGCGTCGCAGAGCGGTTTGAGTTGTTCATTGCCGGCATGGAAGTGGCTAACGCCTACACCGAGCTGAACGACCCCGACTTGCAGGAGCAGCTATTCCACACGCAATTGCAAGGACAGAAAGAAGACGACTCGATGGCAAAGATGGACCACGATTTCGTGCGCGCCCTGCGGCACGGCATGCCCCCGGCCGGCGGCCTGGGCATCGGCATCGACCGCCTGGTGATGCTGCTCACGAACAGCCAAACGATCAGGGACGTGATCTTATTCCCGCTGCTGCGCCACGAGGCGAGATAAATGCAGAAGTCAGAAGTATGAATGCAGAAGTCGGCAATCTTCCCAGCGCTTCTGCATTCATACTTTTGCCTTCTGACTTCCCAAGGACGGGTTCATGTACAAGTTGCTTCTCTGCTGGCGGTACCTGAGGACACGGTACATTGCGCTGGCGTCGGTGGTGAGCGTCATGCTGGGCGTGGCGACGATGATCGTCGTCAACGGCGTGATGGCCGGCTTCTCGCACGAGATGCAGGATCGGCTGCACAGCATCTTGTCCGACATCGTCTTCGAGACGCACGGCCTCGAAGGGTTTCCCGACCCTGAATGGCACATGCAACAAATCCGCACCGTCGCCGGCGACGCCATCGAGGGGATGACGCCGACGGTGAGCGTGCCGGCCATGCTTAGCTTTCAGTACGGCGGCAACTGGATTCCGCGCCCCGTGCAATTGGTCGGCATCGACGAGCGGACGCAGCACCAGGCGGGCGACTTCGGCAAGTATCTGCAACATCCCGAGAACCGCCAGGCGATGGCCTTTGTACTGCGCGAGTCGGGCTACGACACGCACAGCGCGCTCGACGCCGCTGCAGCATCGTCGTCCGCCGGCCACACCGGGCATGAGCGCACCGCGATGCGCTCGGCAGGCTGGGTGCATCGCCGCGAAACGGTCTCGCGGCAGCGCGCGATGGTGAAAGAGGCGGAGCGGAACAACCCGCCGGTGGTCGGCGACGATATTTTCGGGCAGCGCGATGTGCAAGCTGCAGCCGCTGCCGAGCGCGCCGCAGACATCGATCCCTTCGCCGCCCGTGATGGGCAACAGGCGGTGTTCGATCCACTGCGCGAGCAACACACCGGCCTGGTGCTGGGCATCGCCTTGGCCACGTATCGCGACAGCGACGGCGAAGATCGATTCCTGATCATGCCCGGCGACGACGTAAAGCTCACGTTCCCCACGGCCGGCACGCCGCCACGGGCGGTCGACGACACGTTCACCATCGTCGACCTGTACGAAAGCAAGATGAGCGAATACGACTCGAGCCTGGTGTTCGTGCCGATTTCTCGCCTGCAAGAGTTGCGCGGCATGGTCGATCCGAACACCGGCCTGCGCTACGCCACGAGCATCCAGATCAAGCTCAAGCCCGGGGTCGATGGCAACGCGGTCCGCGACAAGCTCCGCCGCGCGTTCCCGCCCGAAATGTTTTCGATCAGCACCTGGCGCGACAAGCAAGGCGCGCTGCTGGCCGCCGTGCAGATGGAAACCGCCATCCTGAACGTACTGCTGTTCATGATCATTGCCGTCGCTGGCTTCGGCATCTTGGCGATCTTTTTCATGATCGTCGTCGAGAAGACCCGCGACATCGGCATCCTCAAGTCGCTGGGGGCGAGCGGCCGGGGCATCATGGGCATCTTCCTGGGCTACGGCCTGTCGCTCGGGGCGCTGGGCGCCGGAGTCGGCATGGTAATGGGACTGCTGTTCATCTGGAACATCAACGACATCGCTCACCTGCTTAGCCTGCTCACGGGCCAGGAGGTGTTCGACCCGTCGATCTACTACTTCTATCAGATTCCGACCATTGTCGATCCGTGGACGGTGACGTGGATCGTCGCCGGAGCGGTCGGCATTGCCGTGCTGGCGAGCGTGTTGCCGGCCCGCCGCGCCGCGGCACTCCATCCTGTCGAGGCCTTGCGTTATGAATAATCGCAGCACGATCACGCCCGAGTCGCCTACCCGGTTGCCGGCGGGCACGCGCGGTCCGCACGCCATGTCAGTAGCGGCCGTCGACGAGAAATCGTCGACCGTTGCTGCGACGGCGCTGGAAGCCCGCAATGTGGTGAAGAGCTACAGCAAGGGCTCGGTCGAAGTGCCGGTGCTGCGCGGCGTGAACCTCGCCCTGCGCGATGGCGAGTTCCTGGCGATCATCGGCTCCAGTGGGTCGGGCAAGAGCACGCTGCTGCATCTGCTCGGAACGCTCGACGAGCCCGATTCGGGGCAGGTGCTCTACCGCGGTGGCCGAATCGACGACCTGCCTTCCGCCCAGCGCGACACCCTGCGCAATCGGCAATTCGGCATGATCTTTCAGTTCTACCATCTGTTGCCCGAGCTGAGCGCCTTGGAGAACGTGCTGTCGCCGCTGATGATCGGCACCGGCGCGCTGAGCTATTTCCGCCGCCGTGCCGAGCACGCCGCAACGGCAACCCGACTGCTCGAAACCGTCGGGCTGGGACATCGGCTCAAGCACAAGCCACGCGAACTCTCAGGGGGCGAGATGCAGCGAGCCGCCATCGCTCGGGCGCTTGTGTCGCACCCCGCGGTGCTGTTGGCCGACGAGCCGACCGGCAACCTCGATCGCAAAACCGGTCAGGAAATCATGACCATCCTGCGAACCTTGAACCGCCACGAGGGGCTCACTATAGTCATGGTGACCCACGATCTGGCGATTGCCGAACAGGCCGATCGCACGGTGTCGCTGGTCGAGGGACAAGTTCGCGCCCCATGATGATGGTCGAACAACGCCCGTCGAACGAAGTTCGACCGCTCGCATGCCACTGAAAATCTGGATCAACGGACGGCTGTTCGACAAGCAGGACGCGAAGGTCAGCGTCTACGATCACGGCCTGCTGTACGGCGACGGCGTGTTTGAGGGGTTGCGCAGCTACGCCGGGCGCGTCTTCCGCCTGGATCAGCATCTCCAGCGCCTGTGGGATTCGGCCAAGGCGATCCATCTGCAAATCCCGCATAGCCGCGAAACCATTGCGGCGGCCGTGAACGACACGCTGCGGGCCAACGGCATTGCCGACGGGTACATTCGCCTGGTGGTGACGCGCGGCGCCGGCACGCTGGGACTCGATCCCAACCGTTGCAGCGATCCGCAGGTGATTATCATCACCGATCACATCGCGCTGTATCCGAAGGAAATGTACGAGCACGGCCTGGAAATCGTCACGGTCAGCGTGGTGCGCAATCACGCTGCCGCGCTCAGTCCGCGGATCAAGTCGCTTAATTACCTGAACAACATCCTCGCGAAGATCGAAGGTTTGCAGGCCGGGTGCAGCGAGGCGCTGATGCTCAACACCAAAGGGGAAGTCGCCGAATGTACCGGCGACAATATCTTCCTGGTGCGCGGCCGGCAGTTGCTCACCCCCGGCATCGATGCCGGCATTCTCGAAGGCATCACGCGCGACGCCGTCATGGAGTTGGCGGGGGCTGCGGGTCTGACGGTACGCGAAATCGCGCTGAGCAAGCACGACGTGTACATTGCCGACGAATGCTTCCTCACCGGCACCGCCGCCGAGATCATCCCGGTGATCAAAGTCGACAGCCGCACCATCGGCACTGGCGAGCCAGGTCCGGTGACGCGCGACTTGATGAAGCGCTTCCACCAGTTAGTAGGCAGAGGGCAGTAGGCAGACGGCAGAGCAGCCTCGC
>DATAXP010000096.1:0-39884 GCA_036272935.1 Pirellulales bacterium
CATCATGGCCTACATCGATCAGCACAACGAAGCCCCCCAGCCGTTCGTCTGGACCGCCAAAGCCTCCGACATCCTCGCCAAAGTCGCCCGCGCCCGAGCCGCACTCCATAAAGCACCATCTGTGTGAGACACTACACTAGCGCTTTTCAGGTAGGGCGCTGCGCAGACGGTTTTCATCAAGTCGGGGTCGAGGGCGGCCTGCCGCCAGGCATCGACGGCGGCCTGTTCGAGTGCATCGTAGTCGGCATACGCGCGGTTGGACCAGAAATGGCTCTTGAGGTAATGCCACAGGTTTTCGATCGGGTTTAGCTCGGGGCTGTACGGTGGCAAGGAGAGGATCGTTACGTTGTCCGGTACGCTGAGCTGTCCACTGACGTGGAATCCGGCCCCATCCCAGATCATCACGGCATGCTCATCGGCCGCCAGGGTCGCGGAGAACTGCCGCAGGAAGAGGTTGACGATCTGAGTATTCAGGCGTGGGCTGAGCAGCCCTTCGGCGTGACCCGTTTCCGGGCAGACCACCCCCAGCACCCACAGGTATTCGTATTCGGTCTGTCGCACCGCCGTGGGCCGCGAGCCCTGCCGGTGCCCTGCCGGGCCCAGACGTTGGTGGTCGTTCCCTGTTGGCCGAAGCGCGACTCATCTTGGAAGTACACCCGCACACGCTGATCGGGATGCGCCGCGGCAATCCCTTGTAGACGATCGGGGAGTGCTCGCACAAACGCGGCTTGCGCCTCGGGGTCGGCCCGGCGGTGACGTGGCCGCGGACGAAGATACGAGTAGCCCAGCCGATGCAGCAGGTGGTACACGCCGGCCAGCGAACGAAGCAGGCCGAACTCGCTGGCCAGCACGTTCTGAATGTCGCGCCCCCGCAACGAGCAGACGCGATCTTCGTCCGTCGCTCCAGCGTCGAGCCGCCGACGAAGCTCCGCTTCCTGCTCAGGCGTCAGCGGAGCACGTGCCTCTTGACCGCGACGGTCTTCCAGACCCGCCAATCCCGACTCGTTGTAACGCTGCACCCAGCGCTGACAGATGCGACGCGAAGGACCCAGCGACATCGCAATGCTCGGCGCCGTGTAGCCTTTCAGCGCCAGAATGATAATCCGCAATCGCCTGGCCTTGGCGGCATCCAGCTCGTCACGCTCCAGTAGCTCCAACTGCTCCAGCGTCAAATGACTTTCCACGTGCATCGCAACCTCCATCAAGCGGAAGATTGCAATATCATGCTGGAGAACCTGGGAAAGCGCAAGAGGATGCGCGCTAGTTCAGATTGGAATGCGTATGAGGTAGCGTTTCACGCTTCAAATGCCGCCCGCGGCACGCCCGATTGCCGGATGATCGAGCGCAACGTCCCGATCCTCAACTCGCGATGATCGGGGACCGGAACCGTTGTGGTCTCGTCGGTGCCCGTGCGCTGCATGATGACGTGGCTTCCGCGCCGTCTGACTTCGCGAAAGCCGTGTTGTGCCAGGATGGCGCAAGCTTCTGCGCCCGACAGCGTTCGCAGCCTACCCAACACCCACCTCGACGTGGGTGACGTAGAATTCCGTTGGAAGCCGTCGTGCCACCTCATCGGCCGGTGCGCACTCGAAAAACAATTCCAGCGCCTCTTGCAGATTTGCTCGTGCGTGCTCGACCGTGTCTCCTTGGCTGGCAACGTCCAACTCAGGGCACAAAGCGATATATCCGTCGCCTTCGCGCTCGATGATGGCAGTCAACCGGTGCTTCACACGATCGTTTCCTTCGGGCCTCGTCATCATCCGTTTCCGATCTCGGCCATCGCCTCTTCCGGGATATTGAAGTTCGCCACGACGCGCTGCACGTCGTCGTGGTCGTCGAGCTTCTGCACCAGGCTGAGCACTTTGCGGCCGATGTCGGCGTCGAGATCGATCGTGTTAGTTGGGATGCGCGTCAGCTCGCGTGATTCGGGCCCAATGCCCTTCGCTTCCAGCGCGTCGCCGACTGCCTGGAAGGCGCTCGGGTCGCAGGTCACCTCGAATTCGTCGCCATCGCGCTTTACGTCGTCGGCCCCGGCCTCCAGCGCCAGCTCCATCAGCGAGTCTTCGTCGATCTTCGAAGCCGACACGCGGAACAATCCTTTCCGCTCGAACATCCACGACACGCAGCCGGTTTCGCCGAGCTTGCCGTCGGTCAGCTCAAAAATCTTGCGAATCTCGGGAGCGGTGCGGTTGCGGTTGTCGGTGAGGATTTCGCACAGCACGGCGACGCCCCCCGGGCCATACCCTTCGTAGAGCATCTCTTCGAGGCTGCCGGCCTTGCTCTCGCCAGTGCCGGCCTTGATGGCACGCTCAATGTTGTCGCGCGGCATGCTCACGGCCTTGGCGGCATCGATGGCGTAACGGAGCTTGAGGTTCGCCGCCGGATCGCCGCCACCCATCTTGGCAGCGACGATAATCCCCTTGGCGAGCTTACTCCACAGCTTGCCGCGCTTGTTGTCGATCAGCGATTTCTTGCGGGCGATGTTCGCCCAGTGCGAATGACCAGCCATTTGGAAATGCTAAATGATGAATGCTTAAGTGCTGATTCCGACGGTTCTCACTTCTTCAGTTTCTTTTCTACCTTTGCCGCCTTGTCTTTCTCGCCGGCTTTTTTCATTGCGGCGACCGCACGCTTCCAGGTCTCGCGGGCCTTGGCGCGTTGCTTGTTCGCCATGTACGCGTCACCCAGGTGTTCGAGGATCACGCCGTCGGGCGATTCGTCGGCGGTCGCCTTCTCCAGTTGCTCGACTGCTTCGGGATAGCGCTTCAGCCGGTAGTACACCCAACCCAGGCTGTCTCGGTAGGCGGTGTTGTCGGGCTCGGCATCGACCGCCTGCTCGACCATCGTCAAGGCCCGTTCGAGATGCTTCCCCTGGTCGGCCCAAAGGTATCCAAGATCGTTCAGCGCCGAGGTGTCGTCGGGATACTCATCGAGGACCTGCTCAAGCCATTCCTCGGCCTCGGGAATCTTGTCCTGCAAGACGCACAGGTTCGACAGCGCCAGCCGCGCCTCGCGCAGTACGCTGCGCACTTCGTCCGACTTGTAGTCGTCGTCGAACTTGTCGATCAGCTCGCGGTAGGCCGTTTGGGCCTCGGGGTATTGTTTCGCGTGGTAGTGAACCCAAGCGACGCGGCTTTCAAGCCGCGCCGAGTGCTCACCGATCTCCGCTGCCTCGCGGGCGGTGGCCAAGGCCTCGTCGGTCTTCTTGTCCATCGCCAGCGCCATGGCCAGGTAGGTGTGAAAGGCCGGGTTGTCGGCCGCCAGCACGTGGCTGTCGATCGCGCGGCGGAACACGGTGGCCGCCTCGGCGTACTTCTCGGCACGCAGCAATCCCAGTCCCCATTCCAGCCACGCTTCCCGCGAGCGCGGCTTGGTCTGGATCGCCTGCTCGAACATCTCGTCAGCCAGTTCGAACCGCTTGGCATCGAGTGCAACAAGTCCGACGGCCATCGAAGCGTTGTACGCAGTGGTGGTCTTGCTCGACTTCGTCATCCGCCGGGCCGTTTCGACCAGCCGATCGAGCACCTGCGGCTGCTTGCCGATCTTTTTCACCTGCTCGCTGACGATCTCCAGGCCGTTGGTCTTTTCGTGCACCTCGGCTAGCAACTCGACGGCTTTCTCCGGCTGGTCGAGGGCCGTATACGCCTCGAGCAACCCGCGGTAGCCTTGCAGCGAAGGGGTCTTCTTTTGCAGCGCGGCGAACAACGGCTCGGCGTCGGCTGGCTTGTCGGCGGCGAGATACTGGTCGGCCAGATACAGCTTCAGTGCCGCGTTCGACGAGTCATCGGCGTACAGCTTGGCCAGCTCGGGGAGCAACTCGCCGGAACGATCCAGCTCCTTCAAAATGTTGGCCAGCAGCACGTACGGGGCGTCGGTCGCCGGGGTTTCGTCGCTGTTCAGGTATTCGCGCAGGTGCTCCAGTGCCTCGGCATATTTCTTTTCGTGCGCAAGTACCTGGGCCTGATTGAACGCATAGATCGCCTTATCGGGGCTGATCTCCTGCATCCGCTCGAACGCCCGGCGTGCTTCGTCGGAGCGGTCGGCAGCGAGAAACGCCTGGCCGAAGACCTGGTAGTTCTCGCCGTCCTCTCCTTCGAGCGTCCGGCGCTGCTTGGCATTGAGCGAATAGGCGTCCGGCTCGGCCAGGGCTACGGTGACCTCGTGGAACGCGTTGGCCGCCTGCTTGGCGTGGTTCTCCAGATAGCTCAATTGGCCGTACTGCATCGTGAACAGCAGGTAGGCTGCGCTCTTGGTGTTGCGCTGGACGTGCCGGGCTTTCTCGTACAGCTTGAGCGCGCCGTCGACGTCTCCTTGCCGGGCCAGTTGCTCGGCAATCGCCCCCAGGCGCGGATCGCTGGGATCAAGCTCCAGGGCGCGGATCGTGTAGTTCACCACGTCGCGGACCCGCTCGAGCTTCTGGGCCGCCGCGATCACCTCGCGCACGATCGGCAGCGAATCGGGCTCGTACCGCAAGGCCCGCTGATACAGCCGCAGCGCGGCCGCCAAGTTACCACGCTGTTCCTCGGCACGACCCGACGCGAACAGCGAGAGCGCCTCGATCTTGTCGCGATCTTTCTGCGTCTTGGGCTTGCGCGGGATCAGCGGCTCGGCTGGATCGTCGAGCTCGGTTGAGGCGTCAGCCGCTGGCGCGGCTGCCAGAAGCGTAACTGGCATGACGGCCAATAGCAGCCAAGCCCCCGCGATCCACAAGCAGTAACGGCGCACGTGCTAGGCTCCTCCAACCGGTCCAAGGCGAATAGCTTACCACCGTTGGCCATTCTACCGGGAGAGCCCGCAAGGCGACTAGGCGGACTTTGGCGTCGGAATCACGCCAACATTCCGGCAATCGCTTCGCCGTGTGGTAGCACGAAGTGCGGACGATGCTGTAGATCGTACAGCCGCTGGTCGGTCGCGATGCCCAGGGCGCGGTAGATCGTCGCGGCGACGTCGGCTGGCGAGTAGGGCCGTGACGTGGGAAACGCCCCCTGCTTGTCGGTCCCGCCCAGCACCTGCCCCTGCTTCGTGCCGCCGCCGCTGAAGAAGATCGAGCCCGCATTGCTCCAGTGATCGCGTCCGCCGCGAGCATTGATCTTCGGCGTGCGGCCAAACTCGGTGAGAAACACGACCAGCGTCGACTCCAGCAGCCCGCGCGATTCCAAATCGGTAATCAGCGCAGCGAACGCCCGGTCGATGCCCGCCAGGTGGTAGCCGCGTTTGGCCATCTCGCAGATGTGCGGATGGTTTTGCGAGACGGCGTTATGGTTGTCCCAAAGGTTGCCGTAGTCGGGATCGTAGCCGTAATCGACCATCACGAACCGGGCGCCGGCCTCGACGAGCCGGCGGGCCAGCAGGCAGCGGCCGCCGATTTTCGTCCGGCCATAAGCGGATCGCAGCCCTTCGGGTTCGCGGCCCAGGTCGAAGGCGTCGCGCACTTGCGACGATGCCAGCAGATTGAACGCGCTAGAGTAGTGGCCGTCGGTTTCGGCCGAGCGGAGCCGATCGTCGAGCACCTTGCGCAACTGCGAGCGCTGGGCGAGCCGATCGACGTCGATATCGCGCGGCAGCTCGAGCGCTTGCGGGCGCAGGTCTTCATCGACTTCGCTCGCGGGATTGAACAGGTTTGCTCCCTTGGTGAAGTCGGGCTCTTCGGGCGTTGGGATAACGGCGAACGGATCGTAGGTCCTGCCCAACCAGCCGGCGGTGAACAGGTTCGTCGGCGGAGGACCGGGAAACGTGAACCCGGGGACCGCGATGTAGCCGGGCAACTGGTTGCGCGCCCCCTGCACCCGCGCGACGATCGAGCCGACGTTCGGCTCGGTCTTGATCTGCGAGAGCGGCACCGGGCGACCCGACAGAACATACGCCTGGCTCATGAAGTGATCGTTGTTGCCGCTGGCGAACGACCGCACCAGCGCGAGCCGATCGGCAATCGCCGCCAGGCGCGGCATCACCTCAGTAAAATGGACGCCCGGCAGCCTGGTCGCGATCGTGCCCAGCGTGCCGCGCACCTCGTCGGGCGCGTCGGGCTTCGGATCGAACGAATCGATGTGCGTCACGCCGCCGAGCATCGTCAAGGCGATCACGCTGGTGGCGGTGGGTTTTGCGGTTGCCGCTTTCGTTGCTCCCGGCCACACGCATGCCGATAGCGCCAGCGAGCCGACGCGCAACACATCGCGCCGCGAAAGCCAATCACCGCCGACGCGCGACTCGGTCATCGAAGCACCTTTGTCCGCGAAGAGGCAAGCATCTGCAACCGCTAGCCCCTAGCCTGCCGCTCCCAAGTCCAGGCTGCTACACCCACTCTTTGATCGGGCGACCTTCGTTGAGCCGGATCGGGCGGCCGTCGGGGGTCATCGTCAGCAGGTCGATCGGAATGCCGAGCTTGGTGTAGATCGTGGCGGCAATGTCCTGGCTGCTGTATTCGTCGTGCGTCACCGTGCCCCCTTCGTCGTCGGTACGGCCGAGGACCGAGCCACCGGGGATGCCGGCCCCAGCCATCCACGCGAATCCAGCACTGGCCCAGTGGTCGCGGCCACTGGCGCCGTTGATCTTCGGCGTGCGGCCGAAGTCGGTGAGCCACACGACGAGCGTGTCGTCGAGCATGCCGCGATCCTCAAGGTCGATGAGCAACTGCGGCAGCGCCTGATCGACGTACGGCATCTTCTTGTCGCGCAAGCTGGTGAAGTTGTTTTGATGCGTGTCCCAGCCGCCGTCGGTGACGGTGACAAAGCGCACGCCGGCCTCGAGCAGCCGCCGGGCCAGTAAGCAGCTTTGGCCGAACCGAGTGCGGCCGTAGGCATCGCGTAGCTCGGGCTTCTCGGTGTCGATTTCGAATGCCTGCTTGGTTTCCGGCGCGGTGATCATGTTCAACGCCGCTTCGTAGTGTTCGTCGAGCGCCGTGAAGGCGGCCGGTTGCAGGTCGGCTTTCTTCTGCAAGGCGTCGATCGTGCTGAGCATGCTCCGCCGGCGCTGGATGCGGCTCAGGTCGACCCCCTTCGGAGGCGTGATGTCGCGCACCGTGAAGTTGCTGGCGCTGGGATCGGCCAGGAGCAGGAACGGGTTGTGCTCGAGGCCGATGTACCCCGCCACTCCGCCGCCAAAGCGATGATCGACCTCATCGCCCAATTGCACGAACGGCGGCAAGGCGTTCTTGAATCCCTTCTGCTGGCTGACGATCGCACCGTAGCAGGGATACGTCAGCGCGGGGTTGAACCTGTGCCCCGACAACATCTCGGCGTCGGCGTGACCGTGGCTGCCGTTGTGCGGGTTCCAGCCGCGGAGCACCGCGAAGCGCTTGGCTTCCTTGGCGAAGCGGGGGCAGACTTCGGCGAACTTGACGCCCGGCAGGGCGGTGTCGATCGCCTTGAACTCGCCTCGGACGTTGGCCGAGGCGTCGGGTTTGGGGTCGAACGTGTCGTGATGGCTGGTGCCGCCGCGGGTCCACACCAGGATGCAATTCACGTCGCGCGTCGAGCGGCCTTCCTTGGCGGCAGCCCGTTTCTGGGCCATCAGCGTCGGCAGTGCGAGCCCCAGCCCGCCAAGAGCGCCGATCTGCAGAAAGTGGCGACGATGCACCCCTTCACAATCACGCTGGGCAAAAGGCGATAAGCGAAGCATGGTCGAAGCCCTCCATCAGCGGCGAGCACAGGATCAACGGCGAGCATAGTGCAGGCGGGAACAAACCGGCCCCAACAAGGTAGGCGCCGGTAATATACCGCGTCGTTCGGCGACAAAGCAAGTTTTGTTGCTCGAAACGTTCGCTGGCAATATATTGGCGGCGGTACATAATGAGGGCTGAGAGAACGTACCTGCCTGCGTGTTGCGATCCGGTGCTGCTCGTCGCAGTGGCGTTTGCGGATCGACCTGCCTGAACGCTTTGACGCCGGGATCGGTGGAGGGTGGCGCCATGATATATTTCGGCAATGCGCTGCGATGGACCGTTGGCGTGCTCTGCTGCGCCTGCGCGCTGGCAGGATCGGGCGGCTTGGCCGGGGCAGCGACAGGCAGCTTTCAGGTCACCCCGGCCGAGGTGAAGCTGGCCGGCAATTTCGAGCAGGCCCAGCTTGTCGTGACGGCGACTCCATCGACCAAGCAAGCCGCGACGCCCGACGCCGCTGCGCGGCTCGGCGACCTGACGCGCGGGGCTGAGTTCTCCTCGTCGAACACCAAGGTGGTCACGGTCGATAAGCGCGGCCGGCTGCTCGCACGCGGCAACGGCCAGGCGATTGTTACGGTCAGCGTATCCGGCGGAGCCGATAAGGTGCAGATGCCCGTCGAGGTTGCCGGCTACACGTCGCAGCCGAAGGTTGGCTTCGGCGAGCGCATCTCGCCGATTCTCAGCAAGGCGGGATGCAATGCGGCAGCGTGCCACGCCAGCCAGCATGGCAAGGGAGGATTCAAGCTCTCGGTGTTCGGCTACGACCCGGCAGAAGATTACGCGGCGATCGTGCGCGATCGGCAGGGACGGCGGGTGAACCTGGTCGATCCAGCCCGCAGTCTGGTGCTGCTCAAGCCGACGTTGTTGATCCCGCACGGCGGCAACCGCCGGTTGAGCGTCGGCAGCGTCGACTACGAGATCGTGCGTGCCTGGTTGGCCTCGGGCGCGCCGGCCCCATCGAACAGCGAACCGCAGGTGGTTAGTCTGCAAGTCTTCCCGCCGCGGCGGATCGCCAAGGAAGGGGTCTACCAGCAACTGCGTGTGACGGCCATCTACAGCACCGGCCAGGTCCGCGATGTCACCGCCTGGGCGAAGTTCGACAGCATGGACGAGGGGATCGTCACCGTTACGCCCGACGGGGTGTGCCGCACGGTGGGTCGCGGCCAAGGGGTAGTGATGGTGCGGTTCGAAGGCCAAGCTGAGCTGTGCCAGGTCGTCGTGCCGTATTCCGACAAGGTCGATCTGAAGCAGTGGAAGAACAACAACTTCGTCGACGAGCTGGCGGCGGCGAAGTTCCGCGAGATGGGCATCTCGCCGTCGGGTTTGTGCGACGACGGCACATTCCTCCGCCGTGCGATGCTCGATGCCGTTGGCACCGCGCCGACCTTGGAGGAAACCAAGACATTCCTCGCCTCGAAAGATCCCGACAAGCGCTCGAAGCTGATCGATCGCCTGCTGGGGCTCACCGGCGATCCCGCGCTCGACGTACACAACAACGACTACGCGGCCTATTGGTCGATCAAGTGGGCCGACCTCATCCGTTCCACGAGCGGCACGCTCGGCGAGCAAGGGATGTGGGCCATGCACAACTGGATCAAGGAATCGCTACGGGTCAACAAGCCGTTCGACCAGTTCGTGCGCGAGCTGGTCACTGCCCAAGGCTCGATCTACCGCAACGGCCCGGCAAACTATTATCGCGTGACGAGCAACCCGCTGGACCTGGCCGAGTCGACTTCGCAGTTGTTCCTCGGCGTGCGGCTCACGTGTGCCAAGTGCCACCACCATCCGTTCGAGAAATACAGCCAGGACGACTACTACGGCTTCGCCGCCTACTTCGCCCGCGTGGGGACCAAGACCAGCCAGGAATTCGGCCTGTTCGGCCGCGAGCAGATCGTGCTCGTCAAGAGTACTGGTGAGGTGAAACACCCCAAGAGCGGCAAGACGATGGCTCCCAAGCCGCTCGAGGCCGAGCCGTCGGCCGAGGTGCTCGATCGCCGGGTGCCGCTAGCCCAGTGGCTCACGTCGAAGCAGAACAAGTTCTTCGCCGAGAACCTGGCGAACCGTTACGTGGCGTACCTGCTTGGGCGAGGTCTGGTCGAACCGGTTGACGACCTGCGGGCCACGAACCCGGCCAGCGACACCGCGCTGCTCGAAGCGTTGTCGAACGATTTCGTCGCCAGCGGGTTCGATATCAAGCAACTGATGCGCAGGATCATGACCTCGCGGCTGTACCAGCTCGATTCGCAGCCGACGGAAGGAAACTCGAGCGATCACCAGTTCTACAGCCATTACTCGGTGAAGCGCCTGGCGGCCGAGCCGCTGCTGGACGCGATCGACTACGCCACCGGCGTGCGCACCAAGTTCAAGAACATGCCCTTGGGAACCCGGGCGATCGAGCTGCCCGATGCCGAATATCCCGATTACTTCCTCACGACGTTCGGCAAGCCGAAACGGGCCAGCGTCTGCGAATGCGAGCGTTCGCCCGACGAGAACTTGTCGCAGGCGCTGCATACCCTCAACGGCGACACGCTGGCCGCGAAGATTGCCAACTCCAAGGGGCGCGTCGCGGCGCTGGTGAAAAGCAAGACGCCGGCCGACGAAGCGATCCGCGAGCTGTACCTGGTGGCGCTATCGCGCGAGCCGAGCAAGCAAGAGGCGACCAGTTGCCAGAAGCTGCTCAAGGACAGCCCCAACGAAACCGTGTTCTACGAAGACCTGCTTTGGTCACTGATCAACTCGAAGCAGTTTCTCTTCATTCATTGACCTTACTTTCTTTACAGAAGGACGCGAAGGGCGCAAAGCCGGCATGAAGGGTCTTTGCGACCTTCGCGAGCTTCTGTTGAAGACATTTCGGCAGGTGCGAGGGACTATGAAGCGCGTGATTCTCGTCTGGATGAGCGCCCTGACGTTTATGGTTCCCATCTGCGCGCAGGAGTTCACCAGCTATCCGATGGTGCTCGACTGCAACCCATTGGCAGCGCAGGTCGGCACGACTTCCGAACACGTGGTGAAGGCGCGGTACGGCCTGGCCGGCGCGTTTCAGGTGCTCGTCACGGGCCGCAGCGTGAACGGCGAAGTGGTCGAGGTGTCGGAGCCGAAGACTAAGAGCAAGGATGCGTTCTACACCACCGTCAAGCTGCGGTTCACCGTGGCCGAGGACGCGATGCCCGGGGTGCGCGACTTCCGCGTCGCCACGCCGCACGGAGCGTCGACCTTGGGGCAGTTGGTCGTCGTGCGCGATCCGGTGGTCGTCGAGGACAGCAAGAAAAGCAACGACACGCCGGCAGGCGCCGTGGCGATCGAGCTGCCGGCCGCCGTGTGCGGGGCGATCGAGAAGGCTGAGGATGTCGACTACTACAAGTTCCATGCAAAGGCTGGCGAGTCGCTGGTGTTCAACGCGCAGTCGTCGCGTTGCGAAGACCGCATCCACGACCTGCAGTCGCACTCCGATCCAATCCTCACGCTGCGCAACAGCCAGGGGACGGTGCTCGGCATGAGCGACAATTTCTTCCGGGCCGACCCGCTGCTGATGCACCGCTTCGAGCACGAGGGCGATTACACGTTAGAAATCCGCGACGTGCGCTACCAGAGCAGCCCCTATTGGCAGTACGTGATCCAGATCAACGATCGGTCCCTGGTGACCAATGTGTTCCCGCTGGCATTGGTTGCCGAGCGACCGACGCGCGTCGAGCTGGTGGGCTTCAATCTGCCCAAGGAGCGTTTTGCGACGGTGACCGTGGCGCACGACCTGGAGGAAGGGCCGCAATGGGTCGAGCTGCCCCAGAGCGTGGGAGCCAGCGATCCGGTGCCGGTCGTCGTCAGCCGCTTACCGCTGGTCGCCGCCTCGGGCAAGAACACTGCTCGGGCCCAGGCGCAGCAGATCGAAGCGCCTGCGGGCATCAACGGTCGACTGTCCGCCCCCGGCGAGATGCACTACTTCACCTTCGACGCCAAGAAAGGGGAACGGTTCACGCTCTCGGTGATCGCCCGCTGCCACGAATCGGCGCTCGACCCGGTGATTTCGATCTTCAACGAGAAGAACTCGCGGCTGGTCGAGAACGACGATTTTCTGCTGCACCGTATGACGGTACCCGATCCACGAGTTGAGAACTGGACCGCCCCGGCCGACGGTCGCTACACGGTCGAGGTGCGTGACCTGCAATGGCAGGGTGGCCCGGAGTTCGTGTACTACCTGGCCTTCATGCGGGCGGAACCTGGCTTCGAGCTGGTAGTCGACGGTGACAAGCTGAACGTGCCTGCCGGCGGAGCGGCGACGATATTCGTCCGTGCCTTCCGCAAGGGAGGATTCACGGGCGAGATTCAGCTTGCCGTCGAAGGTGCGCCCAAAGGCATGCGGGTTCACTGCGGCCGCATCCTCGCCGGCGAGAACGACGGTTCGATCGTCATCGAATCCGGAGGGAGCGACGCGAAACCGGTGGCCGCCAACCTGCGTATCACTGGGATCGCCAAGGTCGACGACAATTCCGACAAGACGCTCACCGTGGCGGGACGCCCCTGGCAAGAAACGTACATGCCCGGTGGCGGCCGCGGCATGTTCCCGGTCGAGATGTTCACCGTAGTGCAGACCGAACCACTCGATGTTGGCGCGGTGAAGATTGCGCCTCGCGAGATCACACTCAAACCCGGCGAGTCAAAGAAGATCGAAGTCACCGTCGAGCGGGCTAAGGATTTCTCCAAGAACGTGACGCTCGACGTCGCCTACCGTCACGGCACCGGCAGCGCCAGTTCGGATTGCTTGCCCAAGGGGGTGACCGTCGACGACAAGAAGAGCAAAAGCGTGCTCACCGGCACCACGACCACCGGCTACCTGATGCTCACCGCCGCCAAGGACGCCAAGCCGGTCGAGAAGCAGCAGGTAAGCGTGCTGGCGAAGGTGTCGATCAACTTCGTGATGAGCATGACCTACTCATCCGCCCCGCTGCTAGTGACGGTGACGGAGAAGTAACACGCCGACGTTTAGCCGACGAGCTTGCTCGCCGCGTTGTGCTAAACGCGGCGGACGAGTCCGCCGGCTAACCCACTTGCGTCGCGCCCGCCTCGCACGCACAATTGGGACTCTTCCCAGCTCCTCACCCCGTCGAGTCGCGCGCCGATGTCTGAAAATCCCAGCGTCATTCTCAGCGGTTTCGCCGACGAGGCCGCCAACCAGAAGACCGCCGTCCAGCAGTTCTCGGCCTTCGCCGCGCTGGGCCTTCAGTACTACAGCGTCCGCTGGATCGACGCCGGCGAAGGGATCAAGAACGTCATGCAGCTCACGATGAAGGAGATCGGCCATCTTCGTCATCTGGAAGACGAGTACGGGCTGAATGTCTGCTCGATCGGTTCGCCGATCGGCAAGATCAAGCTGGTCGACAAGGCCGACGGCACCAGCAATCGCTTCGTGCCGTTGAAGAAATACCTGGCCAAGGACGTGAAGCGCGTCTGCGAGATCGCCCACGCCTTCGAGACCAAGCTGATCCGCGGCTTCTCGTTCTATCCGCCAAAGGACGAGGACCCCTGGGAGTTCGTCCCGCAGGCGGTCGACTACCTCGGCCAGATCGCCGAGGCGTGCCACCGCTCCGACCTGACGTTCGGCCTTGAGATCGAAGCGAACCTTGTCGGCCAGTCGGGCGAGCTGATGGCGGCCATCCAGAAGAAGGTGAACCATCCGGCGATGGTGCTGATCTTCGACGCCGCGAACATGCTCTGCCAGGGTTACACTGCGGCCGGACTGTTTGAGCAGTATCTGCACATGAAGCCCTACATCGGTTGGATGCACATCAAGGACTACTGCCATCCGCACCCGCCGAAGCGCGTGGGGCACGTCGACGAGGAAGCGATCAAGCACTTCGTGCCGGCCGACATCGGCCACTCGGCGCACGAGGCAATCCTGCGCGACTTCCGCGACAGCATCCCGAAGCTGCACCAGAAGCTGCACCGCCGCGGCATCCCGGGCGTGTTCCTCGATCTCGAACCGCATGTGAAGGGAGGGGGCCAGTTCGGCGGCTTCAGCGGTCCCGACGGCTTCGGCGTGGCACTACGCGGCCTATGCCGCGTGCTCGACTACGCGCGCATCGACTACCACCTCCGCGACTTCGCCGACATCCAAGCGGCGCGCGGTTTCTGAATTCGCGAGGGCGTTATAACCGGCGGCCGTATCGCCTCGACGCAAACTACGCCCTTCTCCCTTCGGGAGAAGGTGGCCGAAGGCCGGATGAGGGCGAGGTGCGATCGACCCCGCGTACCTGCTTCTCTCTCACCCGGCCGCGGCGGCGGTGGTCGTGAACGGCACGGTTACGCGTCGTTTACCGCGAAAGTCGCTTTCGGGTAGTACGTCAAAATTGGATTGTCCCCCGATGCGCCGGCAGCCATTGCCTGTCGGACGAAATTCGCGATTCCAGCCCGGTGGGTATCAAGTTCCGCAATTGCCTCATGGACATCGTCTAATGCGATCGTGATCGTCCGGAAGTTGGCAACATCGAACGGTATCTTATCTCCTTTGCGGATCAAGTGGACGGTTGGCTTGCCTGTCACATGGCGTAGGCAAAGCTCATAAAACACATTCGGATTCTCGTAAGACAAATCGGCGATCACTAGCGCGCTATTTAAGATATGCTCGACGATCTGCTTTGAGATCATTCCAGGTTCGGCAATTTCATCCGCGCGAACCACTTTCAAGGCTTGCTCGTCGAGCGCCCTTCGGACGTACTGGTTAAGGATTGTGTCCGAATGTTGTCGATGCTTCCTCTTTTCGGCGTCATCGGATTTGGCGTCCCCGATTGGCGCGATGAAAAAACAGATTTTTGAAAAATCCACCGAGTCGGTCTCACGGAACGACTTTGTCGCCGCGGTCGCCCCGTTGTGGCTTGACGCACGTTCGTCTCCAGCGCGAGCCAGGTCGTCAAGCGCATCCTCGATTGCCAAGAGATGCTTGCTGCCGCCGATCGTCTTCAGCAACCCAACGTAACTCGCATTGCCGATGAAAACGTCTACGCACGGCTGGCGGTCTCCCTTGTCTAGGTCATGAAGCGCGTCCTGCATGATTTCGAGCGCGGGCATCGGCTTTCCATGATAGATGTCGTAGAGCTTCTTGAACGACGGAACGCTTGCAATAGAGAGCTCAAACGCTGCCTGCCGGCGCGCACGCGGGGCTGCCGTAGGATCGACTACCATTCGGCCACGTTCGGTGAGCTTAAGCTCTTCAGCACTGTGGTGGCCTTCCGTCATTGCGTACTTGGCGGAATTCGTTATTGCATCACGCGTTGCTTGACTGCTCGGGCTCATGTCCATCAGCTGCAACAATCGCAACCTTCGGACCGGCTCTCCAGCTGCGTGCTGCATGATTCCCAAAGGTATCTTCAGCGCTTCCTCAAAGGTGGTGACGGGGTATGGTTTTCGCCCGCGCCTTCGATGAGCTGCGCCAGCCTTCGTGCCTTCTACGCGCTTCGCCATGATTTGACCTTGGGCTGCGGATGCAAATGCGTCGTTGGGACCAACCCCGCGATCCGACAACATAGTGATCGGTTTCCGGCGGAATACCATACGAACACTAGGCCAGCACAGCCAACTGCCGCTTGCCCTTCTCCCACCGGCCGACCGGAGAAGGTGGCCGAAGGCCGGATGAGGGTGCAGCGGAGGGACGCCGTGTACCCGCTTCGCCCTCACCAGGCCGCCGCGGCGGCGGCCACCCTCTCCCGAAGGGCGAGGGGTACTGGAACATGCCACGCGAATGTTTCAAACCTTGGAGGTAATGCAACTTGCGCCGGCCCCTGGTCGCGCGGTGCGCCTCCGGTACAATGCCGGCCATGTTGCTGCGCACTCCCTTGCACGACTGGCACGCGGCTCACGGTGGCCGGATGGTCGACTTCGCCGGCTGGAGCATGCCGGTGCAGTACACCGGCATCGTCGCCGAGCACACCGCCGCGCGCACCGCCTGCGGCGTGTTCGACATCTCACATATGGGGCGCTTGGGCTTCCAGGGCGCCGGCGGCGCCGAGTTCCTCGACCACCTGGTGACGCGCCGCGTGACTGATCTCGCCCCCGGGGGCATCCGCTACGCCCTGGTCACGAATGATTCCGGTGGCATTCTCGACGACGTGCTGGTGTATCACGTCGCGTCGACCGATGGCGGGTCGTACTACCTGATGGTGGTC
Organism: Pirellulales bacterium; assembly: GCA_036272935.1. Lineage (GTDB taxonomy): Bacteria > Planctomycetota > Planctomycetia > Pirellulales > PNKZ01 > DATAXP01. The sequence continues at coordinate 15,811 of DATAXP010000096.1, forward strand.
AACGCCAGCAATCGCGAGAAGATTCTCAAGTGGCTGGAGCCGCAGCTGCGCGACGCGGCCGACGTCAACTTTGCCGACATCACAAGCACCTGGGCGATGATCGCCGTGCAAGGACCGCAGGCGCTGGCCTTGGCGCAGCCGCTGGTGAGCATCCCGCTGGCAGCCATGAAGTACTACACCGGCGCGGAGTGCTACGTCAGCGGGCAGCGCGCGGTCGTCAGCCGCACGGGATACACGGGCGAGGACGGCTGCGAGATCATGGTCGAGAGCGCCGCGGCGACGGGAATCTGGCAAACGCTCATCGACGCCGGCGCCACGGCTTGCGGCCTGGGGGCGCGCGACACGCTGCGGCTCGAGGCGGCCATGCCGCTGTACGGTCATGAATTGAACGAGTCGATCACACCGTATCAGGCGGGGCTGGGCTTTGCCGTGAACCTGGGAGGGCGTTCGTTCCCTGGGCATGCCGCCCTGGCGCGAGCCAAGGACGATCCGGCCCTGTCGCGGCGCGTGGGGCTGGAACTTGCTGGTCGGCGCGTGCCGCGCGAGCATTACCCGGTGCTGATCGAGGGGCGCCCGGTCGGCGAAGTGACCAGCGGCACCTTTTCGCCCACGCTCGGCAAGCCAATCGCCATGGCCTATGTCGAGCCGGCAGCGGCCCAGACCGGTACGGCACTGGGCATCGATGTCCGCGGCCACACCGAACCGGCGACCGTCGTCCCGCTACCATTCTACAAGCGCAAGTGATTTCGCATTCTCTGGAGGACACGCCGTGACGCCCGACAAACTGCTGTTCGCCAAGACGCACGAGTGGGTTGCCGTCGCCCCCGACGCTGCGGGAGTGAAGATCGCCACGATTGGCGTCTCGGCCTTCGCCCTGGAAGCGCTCACCGACTTGGTGCATATCGAGTTGCCGAAGGTCGGCCGCACTGTCAAAGCTGGTGAGCCGTTCGGCGAGATCGAGTCGGTCAAGGCGGTGAGCGATTTGTACAGCCCGGTGTCGGGCGAGGTCGTGGCGATACACGACGCGCTGATCGATCGGCTGGAAACGCTCGGCAGCGATCCCTACGGCGAAGGCTGGATGGTGAAGGTGCGCATCACGAGCGACACCGAGCTCAAAGCGCTGCTCGACTACCCGACCTATCAGAAGCAGTGCGCTGAAGAGAACCATTAAGCGAGCCGCGATCGGCGACCAAGACTGTGCCATATTTGTTCAACACTCCTGAAGATCAGCAAGCGATGCTGGCCGCCATTGGCGCCGCGAGCATCGACGACCTGTTCGCGATGATCCCGGCGGACTGCCGGCTCGATCGGCCGTTGTCGCTGCCGCCGGCGCTCACCGAGATCGAGCTGACCGCGCACCTGGCAGAGCTTGCCCGCCGCAACATCTCGGCGAGCCAGCGGGTGTGTTTCCTTGGCGGTGGCAGTTACGACCACTTCATCCCCGCGGCCGTCGATGCGCTGGCGAGCCGCGGCGAGTTTTACACGTCGTACACGCCGTACCAGGCCGAGGCGAGCCAAGGGAACCTACAAGTCTTCTTTGAGTATCAATCGCTGATCACTCGTTTGACCGGCATGGATGTGTCGAATGCCAGCCTGTACGACGGCGGCAGCGCCGCGGCCGAGGCGGTGATGATGAGCACCGCCGCCACCGGGCGTCGGCGGGTCGTGACCGCCGCGAGCGTGCATCCCGAGTACCGGCAGATTCTGACCACGTACCTGCGCGATCTCGATGTCGAGCTGGTCACCGTCCCGACGCCAGAAGGCACAATCGACGCCGCGGCACTGGCCGCCGCGGTCGACGAGCACACCGCCTGCGTGCTGGTGCAGCATCCGAATTTCTTCGGCTGCCTGGAAGATGCCAAACAGCTTGGCGCAATTGCCCACTCGGCCGGTGCGTTGTTCGCGGTCAGCGTTGATCCGATGAGCCTCGGCCTACTGGCGCGCCCCGATAGTTATGGAGCCGACATCGTGGTGGCCGAGGGTCAATCGCTCGGCAACCCGATGGCCTACGGCGGACCGTACCTGGGGATCATCGCCTGCCGCGAGGCGTTCGTGCGCCGCCTGCCGGGGCGTATTGCCGGCGAGACGGTCGATCGCCGCGACCAGCGTTGCTGGGTGCTCACGCTGCAAACGCGCGAGCAGCACATCCGCCGCGAGAAGGCGACCAGCAACATTTGCACGAACCAAGGGCTCTTCGCCCTGCGAGCCACTATCTACCTGGCCCTGATGGGCCCGCGCGGCATGCGCGAGCTGGGCGAACTGTGCCTTCGCAAGGCGCATTACGCCGCGGAGAAGCTCACTGCCGGCCGAAGGCTGACGCGCACATTCGATCGACCCGTGTTCAAGGAGTTTGTCGTGCGCGATCGTGCAAAGGGGGTCGAGTCGCTGCTGCATGACGCCGGTGAGGCCGGTTTCTTTGCCGGCGTGCCGCTGGGGCGGTGGTATCCGGAGTTGGAGGATTGCTTCCTGGTGGCAGTGACCGAGAAGCGAACCCGTGCCGAGATCGATCGCCTGGCCACGGCGCTGGCGGCCGGCAACCTTGCGGAGCCTGCGACCAGCCATGCGTAACACCCGCGCCACCTTGCCGCTGTTCGAGATGTCCCACCCGGGTCGGCGTGCCGCACTGCTGCCGGTGTGCGACGTGCCCGAGGTGCCGCTCGACGAGCTGCTGCCGCCGGAGTCGGTCGCCGCCGAACCGCCGCATCTGCCCGAGCTGGCCGAGCCCGACGTGGTGCGGCACTTCACGAACTTGTCGACCTTGAACATGTCGGTCGATACGCATTTCTATCCGCTGGGGAGTTGTACGATGAAGTACAACCCGAAGCGGAACGAGCGCGTCGCCGCGTGGCCGGGCATGGCGGAACTGCATCCGTACCAGCCGGACGACACCGTGCAGGGGATGCTCGAGCTGCTGTACCGGTTGCAGCAAATGTTGGCCGAGATTGCCGGTCTGGAAGCGGTGTCGCTGCAACCGGCCGCCGGCGCGCAAGGCGAGATGACCGCGCTGATGGTCGCCGCGGCGTACTTTCGCGATGCCGGTCAGCGTCGCACCAAGGTGCTCGCCCCCGATAGTGCCCACGGCACGAACCCGGCCAGTGCCGCGGTCGCGGGGTTCCAGGCGGTGACGGTGAAGAGCACGCCGCAAGGATTCGTCGATCTCAGTGATCTGCGCGCGCATCTCGACGACCAGACCGCCGTGTTCATGATCACCAACCCCAACACGCTGGGGATGTACGATCGGCAGATCCGCGCCATCGCCGACGCCGTACACTCAGCCGGCGGGCTGCTGTATCTCGACGGCGCGAACATGAACGCCATCTTGGGCATCAGCCGGCCGGGCGATTTCGGCGCCGACATGATGCACTTCAACCCGCACAAGACGTTCAGCGGTCCGCATGGCGGCGGCGGGCCCGGCGCGGGACCGATCGCCGTGACCGGCCGGCTCGCCGCGTATCTGCCGACGCCGTTGGTCGAGCACGACTCGGGCAGCTACCGCTTAACATTCGACCGGCCCAAGAGCATCGGCCGGGTGCGTACGTTCTTCGGCCAGGTGGGCGTGCTGGTGCGGGCCTACTGCTATCTTCGCACCTACGGGCCCGACGGTCTGCGGCGCGTGAGCGAGAACGCCGTACTGAACGCCAACTACCTGCTCAGCCGCGTGAAGCACATCTTGCCTGTGCCGCAGGGGGATCGTTGCATGCACGAGTTCGTCGCCAGTGCGGCGAAGCTCAAGAGCGAGCGCGGCGTCTCGGCCATGGAGATCGCCAAGCGCCTGCTCGACTATGGCTTCCACGCCCCGACGGTCTACTTCCCCACGACGGTGCGCGAAGCTCTGATGATCGAGCCGACCGAAACCGAGAGCAAGGAAACGCTCGACGCGTTTGCCGAGGCGCTGTTCCGGATTACCGAAGAGCCAGCCGAGGCGCTGCGTCAGGCTCCGATGACGACGCCGATCAGCCGCCCCGACGAAGTGCGCGCCGCGCGGTCGCCGCGCCTGTCGTGGCCGGACACGTGAGGTGTAGGGTGGGATCCACCTACCGCTCTTTCTCGCGCATCGTGGGCACAGCCCACCACGCCCTCATCTGGCCTTCGGCCACCTTCTCCCGGAGGGAGAAGGCACTTGTGATGGCCATTGCCCACTCAGCGACGCTGCTTGCGATTCGGTGTCTCGGCAACAGCTGTCGGTGTGGCTGCGGTGTCGGCGTCGTCGGGGTCGAGGTGACCACTGGCCAGTTCGAATTGGTACGTTGCCTCGACGGCGTCGCCAGTGGCCTGGAACACGCGTCCCGCGATCAGATGAACTTCGGCTGAATTTGGTACCGCGTCGAGCAGCGGCTTGATCTGCTCCAGCGCTTCGTCCGGCTCGCCGCGCTCGAGGCAGGCCGACGCCTCGGCCAAGGCGTCGCTCAGCTCGGGGTCCGACGTGACGACGACCTGGGGCTGGTTCGCGTCGGGGTCGAGGCCGAGGGCCAGTTCCGCCGCGCGCTCGAAGCTTGCCAGGGCCAGGGTTTCCTCACCTTGCAATTCGTACACGCCGGCCAGCGCGTGGGCGAAGTCGGCATCGTGTGAGAATCGCTTGGCTGCCGCCTCGGCGTGCTTGCGCGACTCGTCGAGTTTCCCCTGCTCGACGAACGTGTCGGTCAGCAGCAAGCTGGCGGCACGGTGATCGTGGCAGCGGCTGAGCAGCCCTGTGAGGTGCTCTTGGCAGACCGCGAACTGCCCTTGCCTGAAAAAGGCGCAGGCGGCCTGGTACTGCGCGTCGTTGCGCTGTCGCTCGAACATTTCAATCGACTGTTGCATGCGCCGCTCGCGCTGCGGCCGCACGTCGTCGGGCACGCTGAACCGCTGTTTCAATTTTGTCCAGCCGGCACAACCGGTGGCACACAGTAGCGTAACAAGGACAACTAGCCCGAAGCGCAAGCGAGGGAATGAAAGGCGCGTTACCTCGCTTGCGCTGCGGGCTGGTTCGTTCGCGTCGAAACACTCACGGCTGCGCATCGTTGAACGCTCCCGGCTTGGGGATGTCGACGCTGCGCCCAGAAATGCCTTGCTGGACAGGCCTCACCGGCGCCGTGCGGATCGGCAGTCCGTCGGGACCGATGGGGCCGGGCGGCAGCAGGGGCGGGACGAGTCCGTCGGGACCGGCGCCGCCAGGGCCGATCGGTTCAAAGCCATCGGGCACCATCGGGCCGGGGCCTACGGGAGCCGCAACATCGATCCCCGATCGCTCACCGGGCGGCGGTGGTACCGGGCGCGGCACGGTCGGCACCGTGCCGCCTGGCATCAAATCGGGCGGCTCCTTGTCGATCACCGATCGCATCTTGGGCTGCATCTCGTTGATCTCGTCACGCAGCGCGATCGCGACGCGATTGTTCGGATCGAACCGCACGGCAAGGTTCGCGTACCGCCGGGCGGCCACGTAGTTGCCGGCATTCAAGGCCGATTCGGCACTGCGGATGAACCGGCGTGCTGACACGGAACGACCGATCAGAATCTGACTGTCGGCCGCCACGCTTTCGCGTTCGACGAACTCGTTTTGTGCTTTCACGCTGGCGCTATCGTATTCAGGCTCATACACGATGCGCGGCGTGACCAGGATCAGGATCTCGCGACGGATGTTGGTATCGCTCTTCTGACGGAAGGCCCAGCCGATACCCGGCAGGCTGCCGAGAAACGGGATCTGCGTGACGTTGACTTGCAGGTCTTCCTGCATCAGGCCGCCGATGACCACCGTGCAGCCGTCGTAGCACATGATATTGGTGGTCACTTGCGTTAGGTTCTTCGACGGCACGTTGTCGAACACGGGACCTTCGCTCGACACTTCCGGATGGACTTCCATGCGAATCGAGCCGTCGCTGGAAATGTACGGCCGCAGGCGGAGCTGCGTGCCGATGTCGAGGAACTGCACGGTCTGCGTGGTGAACGTTTGCGTGACGGTCGACGTGGTGTAAGGAATCTGCGAGCCGATCAGGATTTCGGCCCGCTGCTTGTTGAGGCACAGCAAGCGCGGCGTGGCGATCACGTTGATGTCGCCGATCGTTTCGAGCGCCGTGAGAAACATGCCCAGGCTGGCGTCGAGAAAGGCGAACTGCAAGCCGCCGCCGGCGAAGTTGTACTGGTTCACATACGAGCCGGTCGCGGGGTCGACCGCGCCGGTGCCGTCGATCGGGGCGATGCGCGGTGTGCCGCTGCCGAACGCGAGGTTTGGGTTGTTTCGTAGCACCTGGAAGTTCACGCCGAATTGGTTGGCATCGTTAAGCGTGACGGCGATCACCATCGCCTCAATGTGTACTTGCAGCGGCCGACGATCGATCTCGTGCACCACTTCGTCGATCTGCGCGAGCACCGCCTCGTAATCCTGGGCAAGCACCGCCTCGCCGTGGGCCGCCGTGTCGCCGCCGGCATTGTTGCCATCGACGATGATGCCCATCTGCGCCGGCGTGGTTATGCTCACCTTGCCGACGCCGGTGGTCATTAGCGGCACGATCAGCGCTTGCAGCTCCTTGGCCGTGACGTAGTTGGGCCGGTAGACCCGGGTGCCGACGTGGTCGAGCGCCATGCGCAGGTCGGCGAAATCCTTCGATGTGCCGACGTACACGAACTTGCCTTCGCGGCGCATCACGAAGCCGCTCGACTTCACGATCGCGTCGAGCGCCGCGTTCACGTCGACGTCCTTGAGCACCGCGGAGACCGAGCCCTGCACGTTGTTGCTGGCTAGGATGTTCAGGCTGCCTTGTTCGCTGAGGAACTCGAGCACTTGGCGCAGGTCTTCGTCCTGGATGGTGATCGTTAGCTCGTCGTCCCCTTCGGGGCCGCGCGAATGCTTGACGCGCTCCTCGAGTGGAGGCCGAACCGGAATGTCCTGATGCGGGGCCGCCGGCTGCGGCAATTCTTCGTGAGTGTCGTCGGGAGCCGTGGCAGTCGGCGGCTGCGCTCCACCGGCGATTGCCGAGCGCAATTGGTCAAGCATCTGCGGATTGCCCAGCAGGTTGCCCAGCCCAGCGCCTTGCAGCAGTTGCTCGAACTGCGCCGGATTGTCGAGCAACTTGCCGGCCGAGTCGCGCAACTGCTGCTGCGTGGCCGGGTCTGCATTCTGGAATGCCTGCAGTGCGCTTGACAGATCGAGTCCGCCAGAGGTATCGGTCGAGCCGGGAAGGCCCGCGGCGGTTAATGTCGCCTTGGTCCGCGCCGGCTGGTTCGATCGGAAGGGATGACGCTTCGCCGGAGGGGCGACGACGGCGGTCTTGGCGGGGACGCCGATGCGCGCCGGAGCGATCGGTGGCGGCGTGGGGACCTCTTCGGCGACGGGCTGTGCGGAAGTTGCGACGACGGGAACTATTTCTTCCGCCGAGGCGGCTGGCTCGACATTCGACTCTTTTACCCCCGGCGATTCGCCGGGGGCTAATGGTCGCGGATTCTGCGATTCCTCAGTTTTTGGTGGAGGCGGCTTGGGCTTCGGTTCACTCGGCTGTGCAGCGGCCGCGACAAGCGCCGGCTCGGCGTTGGGAACGAGCGTGATCGCCAGGCCGACCGCCAGGGCGACGCCCACGGCGCTGCACACGAGCAGCAACGCAATGCCCAGCGGTTTGTTCATCGTCGTCCGTGACGTGAAGGACTATCGTTGACCGGTTGCCGTCGGCGCTCGGTGATGGCGGCCCGACGAGCCAGTCGCTGCGATCGGCGTCGAGCCTTTTCTGAGGTTCAAGGCGTAATCGCGTCCGTCGCGCGACAAGGTGACCTTCGAGCGCTCGATCCGCTTCACATGGAAACGCAAGCCGCCGGCGGCTGGCACGTCCTCGCCCAGCTCGTACACTTCGCCGCTGATCAATGCGGCACGGCGATGCCGGCCGACGATGGTGCTGGTCAGCGTCAGCCCTAAGTCGGCCGGCGACAAATTGGCCTGGGCCGCCACCTTGGCCAGCTCGGCGTCGGCCGCGGCCCGTTGGGCGTTGGAGGCAACGTGCGATTCGAACGGATTGTGGGCCAGCTCGTCGCCGATGTTGGCTGGCTGCATGTGCGGGTCCTGATCGATCCAGCGGGCCACGTCGTGCCAGGGTACTGCCGGGTCGCTGCCGCTTGTCGGTGCAATCGTGCTGCCGGCCGCTGGGGTCGGCGCGGTGGCGGCTGCGGGATTCGCCGCGGCGGCTTGAGCTTCGCCGGCCGACGACTTTTTGAAGAGCAGCGGGTACCAGAACCAGCCGGCGACGAGTGCCAACACTCCGAGCGCTGCCGCCTTTTGGCGGTTTGCTTTCAGCTCGCGACCCAGTTGTTTGCCCAGTCTTCGCAGCGACACGATGCAGTCCTTATTTAGCTGCGTCGCTTGCGACGCGCGGTGCAAGCACCGCGGCTAAATGAAACGCGGTAATCTGACCCAACACGGTCCTACTTATCGACACCCCCACAGACTTTCACTAACCAGATTTTTCTGAATTACCGACAAAGATTGCCAGGTTTATCTCGGCCTGCACCTGTTGCCCGGTTTCCGCTAGCGGCTCGAAACTCAACTCGTCGATCCAGAGGTGGCCGTGCATCCCTTCCAGCTCCGCTAGCAGATCGCAAACGCTCGATAACGTGCCGCGGCAGCCGAGCTTCACGGGCACGCGCTCCAGCGATGCCAGCTTGGCGGGCGTCTCGGGAACGAACTTGGTGGTCTGCACTCCCGAGCGCTTGGCGGCCTCGGCAATCCGCCGAAGGACGCGTGAAATCTGGGCTGGCTCGCCCGACTCCGGCTCTTGGCGACGAATGTAGTCGTTCACCGCGTCGAGCTGTTGCGACGTGCGGGTGATCTGCGCGGCAATCTCGGAGGCGGTTTTGTTCACGTCCATTTGTCGTTGCATCTCCGCGCGCAGGTCGTGGATCGATCGCATCTGCGGCACAAAGGAAAACCATACATACGCGCATGCCGCGGCGGCAATCGGAATGGTGATTGCCCACGTCGGTATCGAATTGCGTTTCATCGCCCCTCCATGAGCACGGTGGCTTGCAAGTCGATCGGCGCCCGGGCGACCGGCGGAGTCGTCGGCCCGCCGCGCTGACCGTAGCCGGGCTTGATGACGACGCGCGCGGCGAACTGGGCACGGCCGCCTGACTTCTCGGGCCCGCTGTTCTCCAACGACGTCAACTCAGCCTTGGCCACCATGCCGCACTCGGCCAGCGTGCTCAGGTACACGTGCAGGGCGGTGTCGTCGGCGCTCATGCCGTCGATCAGCACGACGGTTTGCATTGCCTCGATCTCTCGCTGCAACCGGCGTAGATCGATTTGCGACGGCGTGAGCTTCTCGGCTCCGGTGCTCGCCTCGGGCGGGATCGCCAAGGCTGCGGCGACGGCGCCGCCTGCCGGCTCTCGCGCGATGCGCACTCGCAGCAGCGTGATGCTCTCGGGCAACGATTTGAACAGGCCCGATAAGATCTGCGTCCGCGGCCAGGGGTGGCGCAGATACGTGAGCAATTCGGCACGCGTTTCGGCGACGGCCAACGACTGCTGCAAGGCCGTCAGCCGAAGCTGCTGCGATTGCACGGCGAGGTAATGATCGCGGACCGTGGCGCTTTCGTGTTCGACCTTACGGCGAATCTCGTATTGGCCAAACGCAGCCAGGCCAATCAACCCACCGAATCCCAGCAGCACCAAGCCGCGCCAAACATGCGCATGGCGCTGGGCGCGGGCTTCACGGTAGCGCGGCGGGAGGAAATCGATGTCCATCATGGCGGTCGTCGGTGGTCGGTGTTCTCGCTAAACGGTCGGTCGCAGGGCCAGGCCCAGCGCGATGTCCCATTGGCATTTGCGACCCGGCAGCGACACGTGCTCGAACGTGCGCAGCGGATCGCCCAGTTCAGTCTTCAGGTCGAGCTGCCCGGCCAGCTTCTCGGCCAGCGGGCCCGTCGCTTCGCCTCCGGCCAACACCACGCGCTTCAACCCTTGGCCGCGGAACGTGACGCTGTGGTAGCGCACGCACATCGATAGTTCACTGGTCAGCCGATCGACGATCGGCCGCGTCGCCTCGGCAACGCTGCGCGCCACTTCGGGGTCTTGCTGATCGGCGCGGCGGTCGCCGTTATGTCGCCGCAAAGCCCAGGCGTCGGCCGGCGCCATTTGCAGGTGCCGCGCCACCGCCTCGTCGAAGTGCTTGCCGCCGATGTCGAGATACTTGAAGAACAGCACGTCATTGTCCTGGGCAATCAGCACGGCCGTGCTCGAATGGCCGATGTGGATCACCATGACGCGCTGTTGACGGTCCTCGTCGCGGCGATACTGGGCACCGTAGCAACGCAGTAGCGCCGTCGCCTCGACCTCGACGGCGATCGGCCGCAGGCCGGCAGCGTCGACGGCAGCCAGCAGACTATCGAGCACCGGGCGATGGCAGGCCATTACGATCACCTCGCGCCGCACCGCATCGCCTTGCCGCACGTCGGCCGCTTCGATGAATCGCAGCTCGGCCTCGGCCAATGGGAAGGGGAGGCGGGCCTCGACTTCCTGGCGGACCAACGGTTCGAGCGGACCACTGGGCGGCTTCGGCACGCGCAGGTTCTGCACAAACACCTGCTGCGGCCCCAAGCAGAGCACCGCCTCGCGGCCGCGGAACTTGCGTCCCGCGCGAGCCTGCCGCAATGCCGCGGCCAACTTGTCCGAGAGGATCGACGCTTCGGACACGTCCAGCTTGTCGAGCGGGACCAGTTTGTCGGGCAGCTCCGATTGTTCCGCTGTCGGCGGCGCCTCGGGCGACTCGTCGACCGGCAGATCCCAACGTGCCGACTCGATCAGCCGCGCGCGATCGGCGCTGAGCTGCACGAGCTTGACGACGCGGCTTCCCAGATCGATACCGATCGGTCCCGTGCGGCGCTTGGTGAGGATGCCGACCATGGTTCGCTGCTCGCTTACGATCCACCGAGAATGCTTGCCGGCGGTCCGCTGTTCTGGAACGACTGCACCGTGGCCAAGCCGGTGATCGGGTTAATGCTCACCGACTGCCAACACTGCGACGCTCCGCTGCCGGCCGTGAGCCAAATGTCAGTCTCGTTCACCTGAGTGGTTTGCCCCTGGTTGCCGAACTCGACTTGGGTGACTGGCACAGCCCCTGAGCCGTTGGTGCCGACCGCCGCCAACTGCACTGCTGAGCCGAGGCCCGGCAGGTTGCCGAGCAGCGTATACTGGCGCGTGGCGGTGTCTTGGGAAGTATAGAACGGGGTCGACGGTAGCGTGGCCAGTACCGTGTTCGACCCGCTGTACTCGAGGTAGTAGAGGTTGTTCGTCAGGTCGAACGTGAAACGGTAGGTGCCGTTGTTCGTGACCGCCAGGCTGCGCGCCCGGGCCATGTCGCCGGCAATCGCTTGCGCCACCGCATTCAGATCGGTGCGCACCGTCGGCTCGAACCGCGTGACGATCACCGCCGCGAAGATGCTCATCACGAGCACCACCAGCATCAGCTCGATCAGGGTGAAACCGGCGGCGGCTGGAGTGCGGCGGGACATCGACTCTCGCTTACCGTCGGGGAGCAACCACCACTTGCATCTGTCCGGAGCGCAACAGGTTGTTCTGCTCGCGCACCTGGCGATTCAGTTCCTTGAGCTGAGTGACGATCTCCAACTGCATGTCGACGGCGTTGTTGAACGGCGGATACACCGGCGGGTTCTGGGCGAGTGTCGCCTGAAACAAGCCTAGCACGCAAATTGCCGCTATGTTCAGCGTGACCAGCACCGTCCAACGATTCGACATAAGGCGATTCATAAGCGAGCCTCTCCGGTTCGAGGTTTAAAAGCTCTCCGACCAGCTTTGCACGCTCCACACCAGGCCCGTGTCGGAGCTGCCGGGCACGTACAGCGTGTTGCTAGCGTCCTTCCATTGGTACGTCACTGAACTTGTTTCCGGCGCGACCGTCAAGATCGGTGTCGGCGACAGGCCGAACAGCCCCAGCCACACCGGGTAATACTGCGTCGTGCTCTGGCTCGGCGGCGATAGCTGTGACTGGAACAACGACCAGTACAAGCTCCATAGGAAGCTGTTGGTGTTGTTCCACTCGCTGCGCTCCTCGATCTGAAAGCCTTTGCAGATCACGCGTCCCTGGAAGTCGAGCGTCGTCGACTGCGTGCCAGGATCGACATCGAACGCGTTCCACACGGCAATCATGCCGCGCACCACCGCCTGCACGCCCGACTCGACCTTGAAGCTGCCGCTGGCCACCACTGCCGGCAACTGCACCGGCTGGGTCGAGCCCAACAGCGAGGGCAACGAGAATGCTTGCAGCGTCACGCCAGTGCCGGTGACCGTCACGTCGCCCGATACGATGACCGTCCCGCTGATCGAAACGTTGTTGCCAATTGTCAGCGATCCCGAGCGGTAGAACAGCCCGAGCGGATTGCTGCGCGGATCGGGAGCCAGCGACGTGTTCGCCAGGCTGGCTTGCAGCGTGGGGACCGTGTAGGTCTGCCCGCCCGCGTAGAGCTGATAGGTGCTCACCGAACCCGGGAAGCTCCAGCCCGTGGCGCTGGTGGCACTGATGTTGATGTTCGACACGCCCAACTGGTTATTCAGCACCGATTGCGTCGAGCCGCTGATGTCGCTGTTGGGAACACTCACTGGCCCATTCAATGGTCGCCAGTCGCCGTAGCCGGCGCTGCGCATCGCATTCAGGTCGCTGAGATAGCGGCTCTGCCCGGCGCTGCTCGGCGGATAGCTCGTACACAGTTGCAACTGTCCTTGCAGCCGCACCGGGCCGGTCACGCGGCAAGGCAATTGCAGCTCGAAGGTGTCGTTGGCGTACTGGTACACCGTGAACTGGAGCGCGCTGGTGAGGGTCGTGGGAACGGTGGCAAGCTGCCGTGGAATGAGCCGCACCACCGCCGTGACCGTGTAGGTCGAGGCGATTGTCGGCCGGGCCGGATCGACCGCCGTGCCGAGCGAGGTGATCGTCACACGGTACGGCCAATCAGAAGCGTTGGCGCTGGTGGTGGTGATGCTTGGATCGCCGGTCGCATAGTTGGCGCGGAACGACTGATTCGCGCTCAGCGAGCCGGTGACCACCATGGCGATGCCGCCCCAGTTGGCGTCGTTCATCTTGCGCAGCGCCGTCGAGTAGCCAGTCATGGCGGCCTGGCGGGCGAGCATGTCGAGATTCGAGTTGCTCTGCGCCTGAACCGTGGCACCTTGCGAGCGCAGCAGGCTATACGACAGCCCCACCGTGATCGACAACAGCAACAGCACGATCATCGTCGCCATGCCGGCGCGCCGCGGCGAATAGGCCGACCGGCCCATCCGCTTTAGATAATTCGCGTGCGGTAATGTCATGGCGTCATCTGATCGGTGAGGACCGAGGAGCCGAAGAACGCGATTGGCGACAAGCTGGCGGCGCCTGCCTGTCCCGGAGCGACCGATGGCGTGAGCTGCAATTCACAGCGCAACCAGATTTGCCGCAGGCCGAATTGCGAACCGTACATCCCCGCGGGCCATGGCAAATTGGCCCAGGTGGTGTTGCCAGCCAGGTACGACGAGTAAGTCGCAGCCGACGGCGTAACGGTTAGCTCGAAGCGCACTGCCCCGCGTAAGTTCGCCATGCCGGTCGGCAGACTCCCCGAACCGCTTGAGACGCTGGCGGTGCGCAGCAGCGTTGTCAACACAGTCTTCTTCGAGCTGCTGGCCGTCTTGAGCGCGTTGAGCGTGCTGCGCCAGGCGGTAGTTTGCAGTATGCTGTCCAACGGAATCGTGCTGTTGTTACTCGGCGCGGTCAGCTCGATCAGGTTCGTCGGCGCGCTGGGGTCCCAGCAGTAGAAGATGCACTCGCTGATCAACGGCGGCCCGGCGGCATTAACCGGTGTACCGCCGGCTGGATGCCAGACGATCAGCGTGTCGGGGTAGCGATAGGTTCCGAGCGTGTCGACGTACACCGCCGCTCCCGGATGATTTGGTGCCGCATAGGCGGTGGTGAGCATCAGGTCGATCCGCTCGAGCGCCACCCGCGCATGCTGCAGCGCCGTGGTCCGCCCTTCGTTGTAGGTCGACGCCTGCTGCATGGCGATCGCCATCGCGGACATTGCGCCGGCCATGATCGTCATCAGCGCCGACGCCATCGTCAGCTCCATCAGCGTCATGCCGCGACGACGCTTAGAGCCTATCCGAAAACCGCTATCCAATTCGTTGTTCGCGTGGGGTAGACATTCTTGTCTGCCATCAGAATCGTCACCGAAGGCAGGCAGGAATGCCTGCCCCACGCGGTTTTCGGATAGGCGCTCGGCGGGTGGTGGATTACGGCGTCGGTACATACGTGAACGCCCTGCTGAGCGTGGCCAACACCATCGTTCCCTTCACCGGGTCGTCGTACAGAATCTGCACCGTCGAAAGGCGGTAATTGCTCGTGCCGCTGATCGGAGTCGCCAGGGCCGAATCGCCGACGTAGCAGACCGTGACTTGCTGATGCCAACGGCTCATCGTGCCTGAGGGCATCTGGAATGCCGGATCGCGCGTCGAGCCGTCGCCGTCGTCGGTCGTCAGCGCGACGCCCCACCAATCGGTCGGCGGCTGCGCCTTGTAGCCGTTGTAGTCGTCGATGTCGTTGTATTGCCGTCCCGGCAGGCCTTGCTCGGCCGAGCTTGGTCCCAAGCTGGTGTCGTACGGATTGTCGCCGGAGGCCATGTACAACTTGCCGCTCTGTTCGTCGAGCAATTGCTCGGCCAACCCCAGGGCCATTTGGCTGCGAATGTTCGTGTCGATCGTCTGTACCGACTGGCTCAGCGACAACAGCGCTGCCGAGCCGGCAATCCCCAGGATCGCCAGCGACACCATCGCCTCGACGAGCGTAAAGCCCGTTCGGCGCTGTCGTGATTTCATAAAGGTGCCCATCGGCGCGAATCCTCAGCTGAAACCTACGTTGCTTGGGCGCGCAACACCAACGCTGTACGGTTGGAACGATTGCAGCGATCGCGCCGCCTCTTGCCGATGACCGCGGGCTATCGCCAATCCAGTCCCACATCGAACCATGCGGCAGAATGCGTGATTCCTCCGACGCTGATCCGGTCGACACCGGCGCGGGCAATCTCGGCGACATTCTCCAGCCGGATGCCCCCGGAGGCTTCCAACTCGACGCCCGGCGACGCGGCATCACGCATCGCCACCGCGGCCCTCAGTGCAGCCACGGGAAAGTTGTCGAGCAGGACCACGTCGGGCTCCTCGGCCAGCACCTCGGGCAATGCTTCGAGTCCGTCGACCTCGATTTCGACCAACAGCGGTTGATCGGCCTGTTGCACGTCGAGCCCGGCCAGGAATTCCCGCGCGCGGCGCACGGCCACGGCAGGAGTGTAGTGCGCGGTGCCTGCTTCGTGCGCCCCGAGGGCCAAGTGGTTGTCCTTGATCAGAATGCCGTCGAACAGGCCGGTGCGATGGTTCGTCGCGCCGCCGCAGCGCACGGCGTACTTATCGAGCAGGCGATAGCCCGGCAGCGTTTTGCGGGTGTCGTAGATGCGCGCCTTGGTCCCCGCGACCGCATCGACGAACGCCCGGGCAAGGGTCGCCACGCCCGACATATGTCCCAACAAGTTCAAAATCGGCCGCTCGGCGGCGAGCATGCTCCGCGCCGAGCCCGACAGTTCGGCAATCGCGCCGCCAGCCACGACCCGGTCGCCATCGGCAACGTGCGGCATGACTGTCAGCCTTGGGTCGTACTCGTGGACGGCCAACTCGATTGCCCGTACGCCGGCGACCACGCCCGGCTTGCGTGCCGCGATCACCGCGCTAGCCTGCGCCTCGGCCGGCACCAAGGCCAGCGTCGTCCAATCGTACAGCCGTCCCAAATCCTCGCGCACCGTCAGCCGGATCAACTGCCGGCAATCATCGGCCACCGAGTCGTCCCACTGAACCTGCCGGTAATCATGTTTCATCTTTGGACCTCGACCTCCGTATAATCACCCCACGATGGCCGATGACGCTCTCCAATTCAATCGCCGCGATGAGGGACCGCCGTGGCGGATTCGCGATGGCGATCAACGGGCGATCGCCGGCTTGTTGGCCGTGGCGCTGGTGGCGATGGCCGTCTACTGGTGGCTGGCCGGCGGCATGAACGGCACGCTGGTCGAAATTGACCAGCAGCCGCCGCTGACGGCGAAGTTTGTCGTCGACTTGAACCGCGCCGATTGGCCGGAGCTGGCGCAGTTGCCGGGCGTCGGTGAGACGCTGGCCCGGCGGATCGTCGAGGCGCGCGACAAGCATGGTCCCTGGACCACGGTCGACGAACTGCGGCAAGTGAAAGGGATGGGCCCGAAGACGCTCGAAGCCTTGCGGCCGTACGTCACGGTCGAGCCGCCTGGCGCGGCGGAGCCTTCAGCAATGCGGCCAGCCGAGCCTCGATCTCGGCCTTGAGCGTTCCAGTCGCACGGCGCGAGGCCATCTGATACCACACCTTCGCCGCTCCCGGTTTGCCGTCGCGCTCGGCGGCCACGGCGCGAGAGTAGTACTCGGCCGCTTCGCGATCGGTGGCGGCGACTTCGACCTGCCGCTGCTGCCGCGCTTCGACGACGCTGGTGCCGGGCGCTGCGATGCTTGGTGGCGGTGACATATCAACCTTGCCAGCCAACAGCGCCGCGTCCATTGCCTCGAAATCGTGAATCGTAGCGCGGACGCTCATCATCGTCGCGCCGCCGGCGCTGCCGCGCGAGCTTTGTGTCGGCAGGAAGATCGGCCCGTTGGCGAGGTTGCCGGTACCGAGGCTCCCCGATCCGCCGAGCAGCATGGTGCCGCGGTCGGGAACGCTGACGGTGGTTTGCACCGTGAAGAAATGAAACGTCGGCAACTGCACCGTCGTCGGGGCCTGGGCACCAGCCGCGCGTGCCGCGATGAATACGATCAACGCCGTGATCAAGAGTGTGCGCATCATCCTCGTCGCACCTCCAAGTTGTGCGCACCGGCATTGTATCGAACCGGCCGGCTAGCCGCTACCAACAGGAAACGCTTCCCTTTAGAATCCGTGTCTTTCCCGTGTGAACCGCACCCAGGGCAAGCGATCTCTGAGATGGCCAAGGCGACGTATAAGGATGCGGGGGTCGACCTGGATGTGTACGAGCAGTCGATGGCCCGGCTGCCGCGGCTGCTGGCTCGCACTCATTCGCCGCGCGTGATTCCGTTGGTCGGCGGCTTCGCGGGGCTGTTCCAGCTCGACTTCGCCAGCCCGCTGTTCGCCCGGCACTACCAAGATCCGGTGCTGGTGTCGTGTACCGACGGCGTGGGGACGAAGCTGAAGGTGGCCACGCTCGTCGACCGGCACGATACGGTGGGCATCGACCTGGTGGCGATGAGCGTGAACGACGCGCTCTGCTGCGGTGCCGAGCCGCTGTTCTTTCTCGACTACGTGGCGATGAGCCACGACGATCCCGATCGGCTCGAGCAGATCGTCGCCGGGATTACGGCCGGCTGCCTCGAAAGCGATTGCGCCCTGTTGGGCGGCGAGACGGCGATCATGCCCGATCTGTACGCCCACGGCGACTACGACCTGGCCGGGTTCTGCGTCGGTGTCGTCGAGCGGCGACGGCTGATCGACGGCAAGTCGATTGCCGAGGGTGACCTGGTGCTGGGCGTCGCGTCGAGCGGCCTGCACTCGAACGGCTACAGCCTGGCGCGGCGCGTGGTGTTCGACATCGCAGGGCTCGGCGCCGGCGACATGGTCGACGAGTTGGGCGGCACCGTGGCTGACGTACTGTTGCGGCCGACGCGCATCTACGCCCGGCCGGTGCGGCAGATTATCGCGCACTACCACGTGAAGAGCGTCGTGCACGGCATCGCCCACATCACCGGCGGCGGGCTGCACGAGAACCTCGAACGGATCATGCCCGAGGGAATGCAGGCGATCATCCGCCGCGATGCCTGGCCGGTGCCGCCGGTGTTCACGTGGCTCGAGCGGCTGGGCGAGATCGAGCCAGCGGAGATGGAGCGCGTGTTCAACATGGGCATTGGCCTGGTGCTGATCGTGAGTCCGTATTACGCATCGAGCATCGCCAACCAGCTCGCGGCGCTGGGCTACGAGAACTGGCCGATCGGCCACGTCGCCGCCGGTCCGTGTGGCGTGGAGTGGGGATGATCCCCCGTTCATGAGTGCCATTCGCCGCTTATCCTGCGGGCTGGTCATCACGCGGCGCGCGTGATACGCTGGCCGTTCCGTCGATGCCACACACCGAGTCCTTCGCCTAGCAGTCGCATGTCGAGTTCCGCACCGTTGATCGGCATCGTGATGGGAAGTCGCAGCGATTGGGAGACGATGCGCCACGCCGACGAGGTGCTGACCGAGTTCGACGTCGCGCACGAATGCCGCGTGGTGTCGGCGCATCGCACGCCGCGATTGCTGGCCGAGTACGCCGCCACCGCGGAGAGCCGCGGCCTGGAGGTGATCATTGCCGGCGCGGGGGGCGCGGCCCACTTGCCGGGGATGCTCGCGGCCGAGACGGTGCTACCGGTGCTGGGCGTACCGGTGCAGAGCCACGCGTTGCAGGGGCTGGATTCGCTGCTCTCGATCGTGCAGATGCCCGGGGGAGTGCCGGTGGGCACGCTGGCGATCGGCAAGGCGGGAGCGAAGAACGCCGCCTTGCTGGCGATGGCCATTCTTGCCGGCAGCCGTCCCGAGCTGCGCGAGAAGCTGCGCCAGTTCCGCCACGAGCAGCGCGACCGTGTGATGAAGGAGACGTTGCCTTGATTCGTCCGATTCTGCCGGGCAGCACCGTGGGTGTGCTCGGCAGCGGCCAGCTCGGCCGCATGTTCGCCATTGCCGCGCGGCGAATGGGATACCGGGTCCACACGTTTTCGCCCGATCGCGACACGCCGACCGGTCAGGTTGCCGACGTCGAGGTGATTGCCGACTACAACGACCTCGACGCCGTGCGTGCCTTCGCCCGCGGTGTGAGCGTGGTGACGTTCGAGTTCGAGAACATTCCCTCGGCCACCGCCGAGGCGGCCACCGAGTTCGGCCCCGTGCGTCCCAGCGGGCAAGTGCTGCACATTACGCAGCATCGGCTGCGCGAGAAGGCGTTTCTCTCCAACGCCGGCTTTCCGGTGGCGCCACATGCGGCCGTACACTCGCTCGATGAACTGCAAGCGGCGCTCGGTCGCATCGGCTGCCCGGCGGTGCTCAAGACGGCCGGTTGGGGATACGACGGCAAGGGACAGATTCGCATTCTCGACCCGCGCGACGCTCCGGCAGCATGGCAGGCGGCAGGCGTCGACGAAGCGGTCGTCGAGGCGTGGATTCCCTGCGAGCAGGAATTGTCGGTAGTGGCTGCGCGCGGCGTCGACGGAAAGGTGGTCAACTACGGGCCGATCTCGAACAAGCACCACAACCACATCCTCGACTTTTCGCTGGCGCCGCCCGAGCTGCCCGAGCGGATTCGCCGCCAGGCGACCGAGATGGCCCACGTGGTGCTCGAGCAACTCGACGTGGTCGGCGTGCTGTGCGTCGAGTTTTTTCTGGCCGACACCGGCGAGCTGTTGATCAACGAGCTGGCGCCGCGGCCGCACAACTCGGGACACCTGACGTTCGACGCCTGCGTGACCAGCCAGTTCGAGCAACAGTTGCGCGCGATTTGCGGTTTGCCGCTCGGAGGCACCGATCTGCTCTGTCCGGCGGCGATGGCCAACCTGCTGGGCGACGATTGGCAAGGGGGCGAGCCGCGCTGGGTCGAGGCGCTGCGCTTCCCGAATCTGAAGCTGCATCTGTACGGCAAGGCCGAGGCGCGCCCGGGACGCAAGATGGGGCACATGACGGTGCTGGCCCGGTCGGCGCAGGAAGCGGCTCGCCACGTGCTCGCGGCCCGGGCGGCGGTGTTCGGAAAAGTGCCCGCCGGCACCGCCACGATGATATAATTGCCTGATGTTGCTCGATCGATAACCCGGGTTCGGGAAGGTCGCGGCCCCAGGGTCGATGCCGCGGCGAGCAGGCTTCTGGAGCATGTCGCGACAGCCCCATATCGACGCGATCTTGCGCAACTGGGCATACGAGCCCGGCGAAGTGAGCGTGCGCTTGGTGCGCGGCGGCGATGGGCGCGAAGTGCTGCAAATGCGCGTCGACCTGGGCGTATTGCAGCTTGAAGTCGACCATCGGCCCGATGGCGCCCGGCCCGGCGGCGCCGAAACCTATTTCGACTACCTGCTGGGGCTTGCCATCCATCAGGGGGACAGCTTCGAACTCAGCACCGAGCAGTGTGCCGAGGTCGACCGCGAGTTCGTGCAGTTTTACCAGCGGCGGATTTGCTGGCTGGCGCTGCGTGAGTTTCAGCGGGCAGTGCGCGACGCCAACCACAGCCTGGCGCTGATGGACTTCGTGCGCAATTGCTCGCCCGACGAGGATTGGACCCAATCGCATGAGCAATATCGGCCGTTCATCTTGTTCCACCGCACCCAAGCAGCGGCGCTGGCGGCGCTCGAGGATTCGGGACCCGAGGCGGCGGTCGAAGAGCTGAATCGCGGGCTTGAGGCGATGCGCGGGCTGCACCAGGCGAGCGACGACTCGGAGACGCCGTTCGAGGATGATGAATTGGCCCAACGATTGAACCAGTTGCGCGAATCGCTGCGCGACCATTACCACGTCGGCCGCACGCTCGGCGAGCAGCTTGCCGACGCCGTGGCCAGCGAGCAATACGAACTGGCCGCCAAGCTGCGCGACCAGATTGCCAAGCGCGGCGGCGGGACGCACTAGCCCAACGACGAATTCGCGTTGTAGCACCGTCTCCCTCGCGTTGTAGCACGGTCTCCCGACCGTGCTACCATTTGTGGCATGGTCGGGAGACCATGCCACAACGAGTTTCGTCGTTACGGCTGGTACGTGATCCACATCGGCGAGGCCCAGGCCAGGTCGCCGTCGGCCTGCTCGATGCGGACGTAGTAGTAGCTCTTCTTGCCGGGCACTGCGTCGGTGTCGGTCCAAGTGCGGCGGACTTGCCGCTCGTTGGGCTCGACGTTGTACACGTACTTGTTGTCACGCACGATGTGCAGCTTCGCGATCGGGCCCGTCCCTTCGGCCTCGATCGTAAGCGTCGGCCGCTCTTTCGTGCTGAACTGATCGCCCATCAGGTGTTCGCCCGAGCGAACGACCAACACGATGTTCTCGGTCGCCGCGTAGCAGTGCCGCTTCTTGAAGGCATCGATGATCGCCTGCCGCGAGAGCTCGGGCGCGACCACCACGGCGTAGCTGATGTGCGTGCTGATGTGATCGCTGGAGCTTTGGAACCCGAGCCGGTAGCCGCGCTCCAGGGCGTTCCACACGAAGCCCGAGGGCTGGTAGCCACCGATCTGCGTGGCCTCAGTCGCGGAGCGCGGGGCGCCGAAGTGCTCGTAGTTATGGCGGTGTCCCTGGTAGATTTCGACCACCGGCTCGACGTCGGGATCGTTGTCGCGCCAATCGGTCCCCATGTTGGTGCCACTGGTATGCGAGGCGCACATGCCGCCGAAGTTCTTCAGGTAGGCATAGAGCATCTTGGTGTCGGGCGTGCCGGTTTGCTCGTCGCCACTCTTCACGTCGCCGCGCGGCAAGGGACGGATGCCGCGGCGCGGCATGATTACGTTGCGGTGCCCGTTGGGAAACTGCACGCTGCGCTCATACGTCATCGCCCCCAGGAAATGCGGCGCGTGCGTGTGGATGTCGAACGTCTTTTGGATCAGCCACCACATGTATTCGTGGCCGAGGCCGTTGTCGTGATCGCCGTTGCCCATCCAATCGTGATCCACGGCGTCGTGGGCGTAGCGCAGGCTGTCTTCGAGCAGGCCGTCGCCGTCGCGGTGGGCGCTGAACTCGGTGTGCCTGTGGAACTCGCCGCGGAACAACTGCAACTGCTGCCCGCCGACGGTGACGCGATAGCCGCGCATCCGGGCAACATCATCCTTTTCGTTGGGATGCACGACCGCAAGGTTTTCGAGCTCCGGCGGCTGAGCGTCGCGCAGCTCGGGCGTCGTCGCCTGGCCTTTGATCGGCAGCACGGCGGCGTAAAGGTCGTCCTGGCCGCGGTCCTGCGTTTTGGTGCGGTCGTCGCCGCTGTAGACCGTCAGCAGCCCGTCGCTGATCTCGACGAATGCCGGGCGATTGTCCATCAGGTTCGACGAGCTGGCGAGCTTCATCGGCGTGCTCCAGGCGCGGCCGTCGTAGCGCAGCACGTAGCTCTGCCATGCCTCGCCGTTGCCGCCGGGATTCAACGCATGGCGGGCCGATAGCCACAGGCCCCCCTTCGAGTCGGTGACCAGCCGCGGCACGCTGCGGCCGCGAGGCATGTTTTTGGCGAACGCGGCTTCGAGATCGGCCGACGGTTCTTTCCAAGAACCGTCGATCAGGCACTTCACGCGCAGCGTGCGGTTGATGTAGAGCGCGTAGCCGGCGTTCTTCTCGAAGCCGATCTTGGCGTACTCGCTGGTGTTCGAGTAATCCTTGCCCCACTGCTCGTCGCCTTGTTCGTAGGCCACCCACACGCGGCCGTCGCCGTCGCAAGTTAGCGCTGCCCGGGCCTCGAAGCGCGGCGAATCGGCGACCGTCTGCACCGCACCTGGCTTGGCCGTGCTGTACAGCAGGACGTCGTAGTTCCCCTTGTCGTACGTGTCCCATGCCACATAGACGCCGCCGCTACCGTCGGCGGCAATCGCGGGGGTCCAATCGTTCCCCTTGCTCGTCGAAACAATGAACGGCTGCGCCAGGTCGCCATCGTCCTGCACCGCCGACAGCACGATCTCGTAGTTGTCGTCACGCCAGCTCTGCCAGGCGATCCAGACTTTCCCCTTCGAGTCGGTCGTGGCGACCGCCTGGAAATCGGAGCCGGGGTTCTGCGTGAGCTGGCGGATCGGCGACCAGCCGGCCTCGCCTTGCTTGCTCGGATCGTAGCGGCGCGTGAACAGGTTCCAGTCGCCGTCGACCTTTTGGCTCCAGACGAGCACCACTACGCCACGGCCGTCGACGGCGATCGTCGGCCGCCAGATATCGAGCTTCTCGGCCGTCACATCGACCGGCTTCGACCAGCCATCCCGCTCGCGGCGCACCAGGTGAATGTGGTCGCCGTTGCCCTTCACTTCCAGTGGGCCGAAATTGCCCGCTTCGAGGCGCTCCTGCACCAGCGGCGGCCCCGGCTGATACTCGACGTAGGCCATCCACACGGTGCCGTCGGGAGCCTTCGCGATGACGGGAAAATCGTCCTCGGTATCCATGCCCGTGAGCGGCAGCGCTAACTCGGCCCGCTCGATCGACGCTTCGCCGTTCAAAAACATCTTCGTCGAGCCGGGTGCGACATCGGCCAGCACGAAGCTGAACTCGCCGTGGCCTGTGTCGACGTCGATCTTGGCGGTCGGCGGGCAATCGAGCACGACCTTCAACCGTGCCGAGTCGAGGGCCAATTTCCCTTCGTTCTTCTTGTTCTGCTTCTTCGCAGCCTTGTTGGCTCCCTGGCGGCGCTTGGCGCGCACGTCGAAGTCGTTGCCTTTGACCGTCGAATTCTGCGCGGCGCGGTCGATCTCGACACTCACCACGCGACCGGGCGAGGCGGAGATGTTGCCCTTCCACGGGCGCTGCTCGGTGTCCTTCTTGGCCACTTCGAGGAACAGCAGCACTTTAGAGTCGGCTGAGCGGGCGGTCGCGTCGTCGGGGCCTTCATGGCTTCGAGCGCGAGGTGCGTTGCCGACCACGCTCCAGATGCCGCCGACCACCGTCGCCAGCGCCACAAACACCACCGCCGCGCGCGATGCACTCATGGGTTCGTCCCTTTCCTTGGCCGCGAAGTTACGCTCGCCCCCTGATGCCGGAGATTGGAGCGTTTTCGGCGACGATGTGCAATCGTCGTTTCGGCCACAGGAAAGCCCAGGGAAGGCCGGCTAAGGCGTCGCCCGGTGATGGCTCGATGCCGGCCCTCCCTGGGCTTGGCCCGCGCCGGGGCGCTAGCGGCGCCGTTCGGGAATGACCTGGCGCGGATGCGCAGCGCCAGCGAAGTGCGGAGAAGGCGCCCGGCCCGAGGTGGCGGACGGAATTTGCTCGGCAAGGCTCGCCTGGTCGCCGCGGAGCTGCGGCAGCTCGATTGGCCGGATGCCGCGCGTGCCCGACCACGTTTCGAACGGCCGGCCTTGGCATTCGTCGGCCTGGTAGAACGCC
>DATAXP010000097.1:0-33852 GCA_036272935.1 Pirellulales bacterium
CGACGCCACCGGAAACGCGTTCAGGATCAGCGGTATCTGCCACTGATCATTGAACCCGAGACTGGGCAGATAGCCAAAGATCAGCGGCAGCCACGCGCCCCAGATGAACAGCTCGAGAAACATCATCACCGACAAGCGGACGCGAACGCCCGGCAATGCCGGCGCGGCAGATTGGCTCATGGTGCAGCTCGGGGGAACAGTCTCGTCGAGCCCGCTATCTTACGTCCCCTGCCGGCAGGAATGAACAGTCGCGTCTGCCGATTCGTCACGATCCGGACTAGATGAACCGCAGAGGGCGCGGAGGTCGCAGAGAAGCTGCAGAAGCGGGCAGGCCGAAGGTAAAACTGGTTCGCCCCTGGCGCAAGAAAAAACCCCGCCGAGGCTTATCGGGCGGGGTTCAGTGAACTGGAGGATAGGGGACTTGAACCCCTGACCTCTTGCATGCCATGCAAGCGCTCTCCCAACTGAGCTAATCCCCCGAGGTCGAAGCTCGCGGCCGGCGGCTCGATCGGCCAGGGCCAAACGAATCGCAACACGCGACGGCTTATCGGGTTGCCGCGGCCAGACTTGGGAACTTAGCAGGGGTCCGGAAAGGTGTCAAGTTCGGCCCAGTTGCCGGCCACGCCGGGGCAAGGATCGCTTCCGCCAACTAGCGTGTTTGATTAGTATGGCGCCGCTTATCCCTGCGGTGCGGCGCTTCCGAGCGAAGCTGGCTTGCGCGTCGTCGCTAGTTGTTGTCGCCGGTGCTGAACAGTTGCTTGGAGCGCAGTCGCTTGGTGCCGAGTCGGGCTCGCAAACTCATCATCGGGTTCCTGAAGTACGGGGTATCGCTGGGCATCCTGGCCTATCTGGTCTGGGACGCGCAGCGCGATGCGACGTTCGCTCGGCTTGTTGCCGAGCCAAAGCATTGGGGCCTGCTCACCGCCGCCTGCGGCCTGTGCACCTTCGCCGCGATGCTGACGATCGTGCGCTGGTATATCCTCGTCCGGGCACTCGACATCCCGTTTGATCCCCGCGATGCGTTCCGGCTGTGGTTTCTCGGCTACCTGTTCAACTTCATCTCGTTCGGCGCGGTCGGCGGCGACGTGATCAAGGCGTTCCTGCTGGCCAAGGAGCAGCCGAACCACCGGGCCGAGTCGGTCGCGACCGTGCTGGTCGATCGGATCATCGGCTTGTACGCGCTGCTGGTGCTGGCCTCGTGCGCCATCCTGGCATTCGGCCAGTTGAATTCGTCGCGGGCCGACGTGGTGGGCATCTGCCGGGCGACGCTGATCACGACCATCGCCATGACCGCGGTCCTGGCATTGCTGATGCTGCCGGCCATGGCGCGCTGGACTTCGGTGCCAAAGATTCTGTGGTCGGAAAAGCTCGCTCACATCGTGCGGCGGATGGTAGGAGCGCTGGCCATCTATCGCCGGCGACCGCGGGCCTTGGTCGGTTCGATGGCCTACAGCATCGTGGTACACGTTGCCACCACGCTCGGGTTTTATCTGATCGCTCGCGGCCTGCCCGGTGCCTCGCCAACCTTGAGCGAGCACCTGGTCATCGTGCCCATCACCCTTTCGACTGGCGTGCTGCCTTTGCCCGGAGGGATCGGCGCCCTGGAGGGAGCGCTCGACTTCCTGTACCAGGCAATGTCGGCGAACCCGGTACCGCAGAACCAGGGGTTGCTGGTGGCGCTGGTGTACCGGGTGATCACGATCGTGATCGCGCTGGTCGGGCTGGTGTTCTACCTGATGCACCGCCGCGAGCTGTCCGACGCGCTCCACGACGCCGAGGCGGAAGAAGCCGCCGCCGAGCAAGAGCTCGAACAGACGCAGCGCGTGGCAATGAGTTGAAAGCACGCAGTTAGCGATTAGCAATAAGCAGTTAGCCGGCTAATTGCTAATCGCTAACTGCTAACTGCTTCCCGCAACTCGCTAGCTTCCCCCGGGCTTCGGCATCGCCAGGGCGTGCAGGATCAGCACCGAGCCGATCGACATCAGCGCGTATCCCAACCACAGCGGCGGCCGCAGCACGCGGCGTTGCGCGGGAGCCGCGCTGGCAATGAGACTCGTCATCTTCGCCCCGGCACTCGATTGGGAGGCGAACTGCGTGCTGAACATCCTGGTGGCCTCGGCGTTCAGGATGTATGAGTCGACCATCCGCAACTGGGCGCCGACGAGCAGCAGCACCAGCCCTGCGACGAAATAATGATTGCGATTGAATTCCACGGCCCGCGGTCCTTTGCGCTCCAAGGCTTATCACGGCTGTTATCGAGCGCCGACGCGATCACGCTCCAGCGAGCCGATTGCGATGCCGGATGCAGCGATGGTGCTGCCAAGCCGCCGCCAGGCCGTTCTGCCGCATCCCCCTGACTTTGCCGGAATTAACGGTTCGGCAAGGCGCTCCAGGCGCCGAATTGCCGAGCGGTCGATGGCGGCGTTTGCAGAGAAGGGGGAGCTGAAGTCGCGGGGGGCGGAGGGGGTGGTCCAAAGATGCTTTCCTTCTTGGCGGCGACCACCGCGGCGGCCACCGTCTTGTGCCCTGCCCAATCCGAGGGCGTGAATTGGCGGATATCGAGGTACGTCTCGGCGAAGCTCGGCGAGCCCTTGGGGATCAACTCGACTCCGTCGCCGGTTCGCAGAAAGTGGTAGCTCAGCGAACCGAACACCAGCGAACCGCCGACCACCGAACCGGTGACGAACGCGGCAAAACTCATAGCGCAGCCCTCGGCATCATCCTTGAAATACGACTATAGGTGCCTATCCGAAAACCGCTTGGGGCAGGCATTCCTGCCTGCCTTCGGTGACCATTCCATGGCAGACACGAATGTCTGCCCCCACGCGATTGAATGTTTGGTGCGGCGGTTTTCGGATAGGCACCGGGTGGCGAAATGTACCGCAGGTCGAGCGAATTCGACAAGATCGGTCGCGGATCACCCGCAGCCTGCCAAGTTGGCATGAACGGCGACAATGCCCGATGCTTGCGCGCCAGTCGCCGCAAGCCTTTGCGATTCAGAGTCTTGCAGTGTCATTGCTTACCCCGGCACGCAGGTTGCCCTATGGCCGGGCATCTTGCGGTGCGCTGCCATTTTTGCATGAGCGCCGCCGCACCCATCACGACCAAAAATACGCTGACCGTTCGCAGTTACCAGGAGCATTCACTGTGGCAAAACAGATGGTATTCGACGATGAGGCACGCCAGCCGCTGTTGGCCGGCGCCTCGAAGCTGGCCAAGGCGGTTCGCAGCACGCTCGGTCCCCGAGGCCGCAATGCCGTGCTCGACAAGGGTTGGGGTTCGCCGAAGGTGACCAAGGACGGCGTGACCGTCGCCGAGGATATCGAGCTCGATGATCCGTTCGAGAACCTCGGCGCCCAACTCGTCAAGGAAGCGGCCAGCAAGACCAACGACGTCGCCGGCGATGGCACCACCACCGCCACGGTGCTGGCCGAGGCCATTTTCCGCGAAGGCTTGAAGATGATTGCCGCCGGCGCCGATCCGATGGCCTTGAGCCGCGGCATCAACAAGGCCACGGCCGCCGTGGTCGAGGCGATCGGCAAACTTTCCACACCGATCAACGAGAAGAGCAAGAACGAGATCAAGCAGGTCGCCACGATCGCGGGCAACAACGATCCGACGATCGGCGAGGTGCTGGCCGACGCGTTCATGAAGGTCGGCAAGGACGGCGTGATCACGGTCGAAGAAGGCAAGCAATCGGAAACGACCGTTGAAGTGGTCGAGGGAATGGAGTTCGACCGCGGCTATCTGTCGCCGCACTTCGTCACCAATCAAGACCAGCAGTCGGTCGAGCTCGACAATGCCTACGTGCTACTGTACGAGGAAAAGATCAGCAACGCCAAGAACCTGGTGCCGCTGCTCGAAGCGATCAGCAAGGCGGGCAAGCCGCTGTTGATCGTCGCCGAAGATGTCGAAGGCGAGGCACTGGCGACGCTGGTCGTCAACAAGATGCGCGGCATCTTGCAGGTGTGCGCCGTGAAGGCCCCCGGCTACGGCGACCGCCGCAAGGCGATGCTCGGCGACCTGGCGGTGCTCACCGGCGGCACGGCAATCTTCAAGGACCTGGGCATCCAGCTCGAAGCGGTGAAGCTCACCGACTTGGGGCGTGTCAAGAAGCTGCACATCACCGCCGAGAACACGACGGTCGTCGGCGGAGCCGGCAAGAAAGCCGAGATCGACGGCCGCGTCGAGCAGATTCGCCGCGAGATCGGCACGACCGACAGCGAGTACGACCGCGAGAAGCTGCAAGAGCGGCTGGCGAAGCTCGCCGGCGGCGTGGCCCAGATCAACTGCGGTGCCGCGACCGAAAGCGAGATGAAAGAGCGGAAGTATCTGCTCGAAGATGCCAAGGCAGCCACGCAGGCCGCGCTCGAAGAAGGGATCGTCCCCGGCGGCGGCGTGGCGCTGATCCGCTGCGAGAAGGCGGCCGAAAAGGCCGACGTCAAAGGCGACGAGGCGCTCGGGGCGAAGATCATCCGCAACGTGCTCGACTATCCGTTGCGCTGCATTGCCGATAACGCCGGCGTCGACGGTGCGGTGGTCGTCAATCGCGTTCGCCAGATGAAGGGCAAGAACGAAGGGTACGACGCCGACAAGGACGAGTACACCGATCTGGTCGCCCGCGGCATCATCGACCCAGCGAAGGTGGTCCGCATCGCCCTGCAAAACGCGGCGAGCGTTGCCAGCCTGCTGCTCACCACCGAAAGCCTCGTCACCGACCTGCCCAAGGAAGAGGACGACGACGATCACCACGGCGGCCACGACCACGGCGGAGGCATGGGTGGCATGGGAGGAATGGGTGGTATGGACATGGGTGGCATGGGCGGAATGATGTAAGCGCCGCGAAATCCCAACTCACAAATCACAAATTCAAATAGGAACGAACTGACATGGCCAAGTTGAATCTGCGTCCCCTGGATGATCGCGTTGTTGTCGAGCCCGCCGAAGCCGAAGAGGTCACCGCCGGCGGCATCGTGTTGCCCGACACCGCCAAGGAAAAGCCGCAACGCGGCAAGATTGTTTCGGTCGGCCCGGGCAAGCTGCTCGATAGCGGCGAGCGCGGCACGCTGAGCGTCGGCATCGGCGACGAAGTGATCTACGGAAAGTACAGCGGCACCGAAATCGAAGTCGAAGGGCGCGACCTGAAAATCCTCCGCGAAACCGACATCCTGGCAAAGATCGTCGGGTAAATCGTCACCGTTTAGCCGGTCGCCGCGGCGACCGCGCTGCAACACGGCGGGCAAGCCTGCCGGCTAAACAAACAATCGAACTGTCCAAACAAAGGGATTATTCATCGTGGCAAAGCAACTCCTCTTCGAAGACCAGGCCCGCGCCAAGATGCTCAAGGGCGTCGAGAAGCTGGCCCACGCGGTCGCCGTGACCATGGGTCCCACCGGCCGCAATGTGATCATCAACAAGTCGTTCGGCGGCCCGACCGTCACCAAAGACGGCGTGACCGTGAGCAAGGAAGTCGATCTCGAAGATCGCTTCGAGAATATGGGCGCCAAGCTCGTCAACGAAGTCGCCAGCAAGACCAGCGACATCGCCGGCGACGGCACGACTACTGCTACGGTTCTTGCCCGCGCCATCTTCAAGGAAGGCACACGCAACATCGCCGCCGGCAGCAATCCGATGGCGGTGCGTCGCGGCATCGACAAGGCCGTGGAGGCGGCGATCGAACACCTGCGCTCGATGGCCAAGCCGGTGAGCAGCAAGCAAGAGATCGCCCAGGTCGGCGCCATCAGTGCCAACAACGATCGCGAGATCGGCGATCTGCTGGCCGATGCGATGGAAAAGGTAGGCAAGGACGGCGTGATCACGGTCGAGGAAGGCAAAGGCACCAAGACCGAGGTCGAGTTCGTCGAAGGGATGCAGTTCGACAAGGGCTATCTGTCGCCGTACTTCATCAATCGCCCGGCCGAGATGGACTGCCTGCTCGAGGACGCGTACATCCTGATCCACGAGAAGAAAATCTCGAACCTCCGCGAGCTGATCCCGGTGCTCGAGAAGACCGCCCAGGGTGGCAAGCCGCTGCTGATCATCGCCGAGGATATCGAAGGCGAGGCACTGACGGCCCTGGTGGTCAATAAGCTGCGCGGCGTGTTGAACGTCTGCGCCGTGAAGGCCCCCGGATTCGGTGACCGCCGCAAGGCGATGCTCGGCGACATTGCCGTGCTGACCGGTGGCACGCTGATTAGCGATGACCTGGGGATGAAGCTCGAAAACCTGGGCATCGAGCATCTCGGCCGGGCCAAGCAGATCACGGTCGACAAGAACGACACGACGATCGTCAAGGGAGCCGGCAAGCCCGAAGACCTCCAGGCTCGCATCCAGCAGATTCGCAATACGCGCGAGCAGACCGAGAGCGAGTACGACAAGGAGAAGTTCGACGAACGGCTCGCCAAGCTCACCGGCGGCGTGGCGGTCATCAGTGTCGGCGCGAGCAGCGAGGCCGACATGAAGCAGACCAAGGCCCGCATCGAGGACGCCTTGCACGCCACGCGCGCTGCGGTCGAGGAAGGCATCCTTCCCGGCGGTGGCGTCGCGTTGGTCCGCTGCCGCGAAGTGGTCGAAAAGGCCCGCTCGGCAGCCAAGGGGGACGAGAAGATCGGCGTCGATATCGTGCTGCACTCGCTGGGCGCGCCGCTGAAGCAGATCGCCGACAACTGCGGCATCGACGGCAGCGTGATCGCCGACGAGGTAAGCCGCAAGCCGACGAACACCGGCTACGACGCCAACCGGGGCGAGTACGTCGACATGTTCAAGGCCGGCATCATCGACCCGTTGAAGGTGGTGCGCAGCGCCTTGAGCAACGCGGCAAGCATCTCGGCCTTGATGCTCACGACCGAGGCGCTCGTGACGAACCTCGACAAGGAAGACAAGCAAAAGACCCGCATCGAAGGCAGCATTCGGTAGAGCGCGGGTTCAGTAGCGACTGATCGATTCGACGGGCCGTCTTCCTCACCGAAGGCGGCCCGTTTTGCAAATGTCGAATGACGAAACTCGAATGTCGAAAGAAGTCCGAATAACGAATGACGAAGGGACCGGCCGATTCGTCATTCGGGCTTCGGCATTGATTCGTCATTCGGATTTCGGCATTCGTCATTCTTGCTACTTCGGCCTACAATTCGAATGACGTTTCCTTACCATGCTCCCGGCCGCCATGCCCGCTAAACGCGATTACTACGAAGTGCTCAGCGTCGTCCGCACGGCCACGCAGACCGAGATTTCGGCGTCGTATCGCAAGCTGGCGATCAAGCACCATCCGGACAAGAACCCCGGCGACGACGACGCCGTGCGCTTGTTCAAGGAGGCGGCCGAAGCCTACGAGGTGCTCAGCGACGACGACAAGCGCGCCCGCTACGACCGCTACGGCCACGCGGGGGTCGACGGTCCCGGCGGCGGTGCTCACTTCACCGACGTCAACGACATCTTCCAGGCGTTCGGCGACCTGTTTGGCGACGGCGTGTTCGGCGATTTGTTCGGCGGCGGTCGCGGCCGCGGCGGCCGACGAGTGGCAAAAGGGTCCGACGTTCGTAGCGACATTACGCTCGATTTGCTCGAAGCGGCCCGCGGTGTGACCAAGGAAGTGGCGTTCACGCGGAACCGCAAGTGCGAAGAGTGCTCCGGCTCCGGTGCCCGCCCCGGTACCAAGCCCGAAGCCTGCAAGTACTGCGGCGGCCACGGGCAGGTGATTCAGTCGTCGGGCATCTTTCGGGTGCAGACCACCTGCCCGGCGTGCCACGGCACGGGCACCGTGATCAAAACTCCTTGCGACGCTTGCGACGGTCACGGCATGGTCGAGGAGCGCGCCACGCGCGAGGTGAGCATTCCCGCCGGCGTCGACGGCCAGACCCGCATGCGCATCGCCGGCGAAGGGGACGCCAGCCCGGGCGGCGGGCCTCCCGGCGACTGCTACGTGTTCATCAATGTGAAAGAGCATCCGCTGTTCCGCCGCGACGGCATGAACCTGATTTGCCGGATGCCGATCACCTACTCGCAAGCAGCCCTGGGGGCGACGGTCGAAGTGCCGACGCTCGATGGCCGCGAGTCGCTGAAGATCGCCACCGGCACGCAATCGGGCGACATCTTCAAGCTGCGCGGCCGAGGGATGCCCGATCCGCGCCGCCGCGGCACCGGCGACCTGCTGGTGCAGGTGTACCTCGAGGTGCCGAAACATCTCACCTCGCGGCAGAAGGAGCTGCTGCGCGAGCTGGCCCAGGAAGAGCACGCGAATGTTAGCCCCGAGCAGAAGAGCTTCTTCGAGAAGCTGAAAGATTACTTCGTCCCTGAAGAAACCACGACGACCGACGAAGATTAGGTGAACCATGAACGACACAAGCAACGATCCCAACGCGCCGCAAACCGAAACCGTCGACGAATCGTTGGCCCAGGAAGTTCTGCGGCTGCGGGCCGAGCTGGCCGACGCCAAGGACCGCGCCCTGCGCTCGCAGGCCGAGGCCGAGAACATGCGCAAGCGCCTGCGGCGCGAGATGGACGACGAACGCAAGTACGCCCTGCTGCCGCTGCTGGCCGAGCTGCTGCCGGTAGTCGACAACGTCGGCCGCGCGATCGAGAGTGCCGAGAAGACGCACGCCGAATCGCCGGTGGTCGAGGGCTTCAAGATGGTCGCGCAGCAATTGAGCTCGGTGCTCGAAAAGCATCAGTGCACGAAGATTCCTGCGCTGCACAAGCCGTTCGATCCGCACCTGCATCAGGCAATCGCCCAGCAGCCGAGCAAAGAGTTCCCGCCGAACACCGTGCTGGTCGTCGCCCAGGAAGGTTACCAGGTGCAAGAGCGCGTGCTGCGCCCGGCGCAAGTGATCGTGAGCACAAGCCCCTAGCCCCCAATCCCCAGCCCCGCTCTCCATGCCCACCTACGATTACGTCTGCGACGCCTGCGGCCACGAGTTCGAGCAGTTCCAGTCGATCAAGGACGACGCGCTCACCAAGTGCCCCAAATGCAAAAAGAAGAAGCTCCGCCGCAAGATCGGCCCCGGGGCCGCGATCGTGTTCAAGGGCTCGGGCTTCTACCAGACCGACTACCGCAGCGACTCGTACAAGAAAGCCGCCTCGTCGGATAAACCCGCCGACAAGCCGGCGAGCGAGAAATCAGGCGGCGAGAAAAGCCCCGCGCCTGAGAAGAAAACGACGCCCAAGAAAAATGATGAATGATAAATGCTTAATTGCTGTAGTTAAGCATTTATCATTTCGCATTTCCCATGCTTTGCTCCATCTGCCATCGCCTGTTCGACCCGGCGGAATCGAAAGCGATGCCGTTCTGTAGTCCGCGTTGCCGGCAGATCGATCTT
Source organism: Pirellulales bacterium (assembly GCA_036272935.1). GTDB lineage: Bacteria > Planctomycetota > Planctomycetia > Pirellulales > PNKZ01 > DATAXP01. The sequence goes on from DATAXP010000097.1 coordinate 9,312, forward strand.
GGCCGGTGGCTGGGCGAGGAATATCGCCTCGATAGTCCAGGGGACGACGAGGACGGCGAAACCGAAGTCGCCCCAATCGGCGACGATCCGCCGGAATAGCCCTCGCCGGCCGCTTGCGGCTTAGCATTGCAAGCACTTGGGCCTCGGATCATAATTGCCGGCGCTAATCTCGCATGCCCGCCGGAGCAACGGCGGCGCGGCGTCGTCACACCAGCTTCGGGGATCTCTTGATGGCGGACGAGCATCAGTCGGCAGCGGCATTTCAGCCACCGCTCGGCACGCGCCATGAAACCGCCGAGGGCTCCGTCTACGAGGCGCGGCTCGAACGCTGGCGATGGCTGTGCCTGGTGCGTGCCCTGCGTATCGCGATTAGCGGGCGGATGTTGGTCCCGGCCGCTGCGGGCGTCTTCCTGACGGTGCTGGGCTGGTGGCTGCTGGCTTGGGTCTTCGGCGGCAGCGGCGACCCTTGGCTGATCGCGAATCTGGCCGGCTACCGCAGTTGTCCGTTCACCACGCATGCGGCGACCGACGAGCCGCCGCAGCCCGGTGGTTCGCTCATAATGCGCGGGCCCGAGACGCTGTTGGACGGCCCCGACATTGGCCACCACTCTCGCTGGCCCCTGGCCGACGCCTGGCAGCAGCTCAGCGCCCCGGTCCGCCAACTGTTCGATCGGCAACTCAGCTTTGTCGGCCTCGCGTTTCTGCTGCTGTGCGGATTGTGGGTGATCGCAGTGTGGGCTCTTGTGGGCGGAGCGATCGTGCGCCTAGCCGCCGTGCAACTGACGCGCGAAGAAAAGATTCCCTGGAAGCAGGCTTTCTCGCACGCGTTGGCGAAGTGGCAATCGTATTTTGCTGCCCCGCTGATGCCGCTGCTGGGTGTGCTGTTGATGACCGTGCCGATGGCGCTGGTCGGCGTGCTGATGCGCACCAACGTGGGCCTGCTGGTCGTCGGCCTCCTGTGGCCGCTGTACTTGTTGGCCGGTGTGCTGATGGCAATCTTCCTCGTCGGCTTGCTGTTCGGCTGGCCGTTGATGTGGGCGGCGATCGGCACCGAAGAAAGCGATAGCTTCGACGCGCTGAGCCGGGCCTACTCGTACGTCTACCAGCGGGCGCTGAAGTACCTGCTATACGCCGCCATCGCGATGGTGCTGGGAGCGCTCGGCGGCTTGTTCGTGTGGGGCTTCGCGGCGGCGGTGATCCACCTGGCCCATTGGGCCAGCGAATGGGGCAGCGGCTATGCTCCGCGCGAGGTGAACACCGTCGGTCAGTGGGGAGTCAACCTGCTCCAATTCTGGGACGGCGTCGTCCGGCTGTTCGCGTTGGGATTCGTCTACAGCTACCTGTGGACCGCTTCGACGGCGATCTATCTGCTGCTGCGCCACGACGTCGACGGCACCGAGATGGACGAAGTGCATGTCGACGAGGAGCAAGAGTCGTTCGGCCTGCCGCCGCTGAAGCGCGACGAGGCCGGCGTGCCCGACGTCGCCGAGGAACCGGTCGGCCGCGGTGCGCCGGGAAGCCCGAGCGAATCGTCCGGCCATGAGACAGGCCTGGCCTGATGGCTGCGGCGCTCAGCCTTTCTCCGGCCCCGAGCTGGCCCACAGCATCTCGCGCTGGGCAGCGACTGCCGCTCCCCGCCGCATCCGGTACAGCGTCCGCTGGGAGGCATTTCCGCCGCGGCAAGTATCTCGACTGCGCTGGCACCCTACGCCTTGCCGAGATTCAAAAAACTGAACAACCCTGCGACACGGACGCTCTGTCTTCCCAGTATTTAGGCATCGCCTTATAATTGAGGTTTTGCGGCTCGCATATCCGGCGTGGCCGCTTGCCCGTCGCAGATCTTGCATTGCCCAGCGCCCCGCCGAGGTTTCACGAAAGCATTCATGACCGATCCCAAAAATCGTTGGCAGTCACTGGCCGAGCAGCTCGGCGCCGAAGCACACCCGGCCGAGCTGCCGCCAAGTTCTTCGCCGCCTCCTGCGGGGCGGCCTCCTGCGGCCAAAAAGCCCGCCCCTCCACGTCCCAAACCTTCGGCCAATTGGGGCGATGTGGCCACGTCGCTGGGACTCGATCCGCCGCCTGAGCCACCGCGAGCGGCCGAGCCGCCGCCTCGTGCTGCCGAACCGATCAGCGCCGCGGATTCATCGCCCCCGGCAAAGGCCGAGCCTTCGCCGAGCGACGACGGGCCACGCAGCGGCGGCGAGGGGCGCGGTATGGGCGAGGGGCGCGGTCGGGACCGCGATGTTCGTTCGCGCCGCCCGGGCGGCCCCGAGCGTCGCGACCGTGACGAGCGACCCGGCCGCGAACGATCACGCCACGAGCGACCGCGGCACGAGCGCGCTGCCGAGCCGCCGCGCGAACCACCGGCCGAGGCCGCCGACGATGAAGTGATTATCGAAGCGGAGATCGTCGAGGAGTTCGAATCGCACGTCGAGCGGCACGAACCTTCCGAATCCGGCGAAACGTCGGGTGAAGGTTCGTCCCGTCGCCGAGGGCGTCGCCGCCGGCGCCGTGGTGGCCGCGGCGAGGAGCGTCGTGAGTCCGGCGCGAAACGTGAACTCGCAGAACCCGAACCGCCATCGAGCCGATCGGTCGACGATCTGGATGACGACACCGACTCGCCGGCCGCCTATCCCGAAATGCTCGCTGAGCAGGAGCCGCTGGAGCGCCGCCCCGAAAGCCGCGAAGGACAGCGGTCCGAGCGTCCCGATGGAGAACGTTCTGGACGCCGACGACGCCGCCGTGGCGGGCGCCGCCGCCGTGGAGGCGAATCTCGCAGCAGTACAGAATCGCGCGGTGGCAACGAACGAGCCGAGCCGAGCCACCGCAGTGACGAAGATCGACCGCATGACGACGACGAGCCGCTGCGCGGCGCGTACGACGACGTGCTCGACGACGTGCTCGACGACGTGCTCGACGACGAAGACCATGACGATGAGGATCACGGCCACGAGCCGCTCTCGGTTTCCGAGCAGCACGAGCCGATCGATTTCGATGCCCCAAGAACCGGCGACAATGAAGCGGTCGAGGGAGATGAACTCGCGGCTGCCGAGGACGACGGTGAAGATCACGACGGTGAAGATCACGACGACGAAGACCTCGGCGACATGAAGCACGGCCATCGGGGCATTCCGAGCTGGGAAGACGCTCTGGGCGTGATCATCAGCACGAACATGGAGGCTCGGGCCCGCAATCCGAATCCCGGCGGACAGGGTGGGCGCCGCGGCGGTCGTGGGTGGGGGCGTGGCAAGCCGCGCGGCGGGTGATCGTGGCGACAATCTTCCTGGTCCTGTCGGAAGAGGGCCGGGGGTGAAGGGGGGACGAGCATGTTGTCTCGCATCGCGCGCGTGGGAATCGTCGTCGTCGCGGCGATCGTTGCCGGTTGTGGTGCATCCGACGGCACGTCGTCCAAAAAGAACGTCATTGCCGTCATCCCCAAGGGGACGACCCACGAGTTCTGGAAGTCGGTCCACCTGGGAGCTGCGCAGGCGGCACGCGAGCACGGCAACTGCGAAATTCTCTGGAAAGGTCCGTTCCGCGAGGATGACACCGACGGCCAGATTTCGATCGTGCAGGATTGCATCACGCGCGGCGTCTCGGGGATCGTGCTCGCGCCGCTGAATTCGCAGGCGCTAGTGCCGTACGTCAAGGAAGCCCGCACCGAGGGCGTCCCAACGGTGATTTTCGACAGCGCGCTCGACGATGAGAGCGCCACCATCAGTTACGTGGCGACCGACAATCGCCGCGGCGGGGCGCTCGCTGCCCGCGAGCTGGCTCGGCAACTGGGCGGCGAGGGGAACGTGATCTTGCTGCGCTACAACCATGGCAGCGAGAGCACCGAGCAGCGCGAGAACGGCTTTCTGGAAACGCTCCAGACTGAGTTTCCGAGAATCAAGCTAATCAGCACGAATCAATACGCCGGGACCACGCCCGAGTCGGCCTTGGAAAAGGCCGAGAACCTGCTGACCGTTTACGGCAAGGAGCTCGATGGCATCTTTGCCGTTTGCGAGCCGAACAGTGCCGGCGTGCTCGGCGCCTTGGAGCAGGTTGGGCAGGCCGGCAAGCTGAAGTTCATCGCCTTCGATCCCAGCCCGCGGTTGATCGACGCCTTGGCCGAAAAGAAAGTCAGCGCGATCATCTTGCAAGACCCGGTGCGGATGGGTTATTTGGCCGTCCGCGCGATGCTCGATCATCTCGACGGCAAGCCGGTCGAGAAGCGGATTGCCACCGGCGAATTCGTCGCGACACCCGAGAACATGCGCGAACCCGAGATCGAAAAGCTGCTGCATCCGCCGATTTTTGATTGATCGCCTTTTAGAGCGTTTTTTCGGCTAGCTGGCGGCGAGATCGGGTGCCATGCTCACGCTTGCGTGGAGCATGTCCACGACGAGCGTGGACATGGCACCCCGCGTCCTGGGTTGCCGACTAAACTGAATGCATGAGCGACTGAATGCATGGGCGGCGATTCTTTCTTGCTCGAAATGCACGGCATTGCCAAGCGGTTCGGGGCGACGCATGCGCTGCGCGATGTATCGCTCGCGGCCCGCGCCGGCGAAGTGGTTGCGTTGATCGGGGAGAACGGCGCCGGCAAAAGCACGCTGATGAAGGTCCTCAGCGGCGCACACCGACCCGATGCCGGCACGATGCACCTCGACGGCAAGCCGTACCATCCCACCGGTCCGCACGAGGCCCGTGCTGCCGGCGTGGCGATGATCTACCAGGAGCTGAACCTAGCTCCCGACCTGTCGGTCGAGGACAACATCATGCTCGGCCAGGAGCTGCACACCGTGGGCCTCGTCCGCCAGCGGGCCCAGCGCGAGCGCGTCGCCCGGGCACTCGCCCTGCTCGGGCATCCCGAGCTGAGGCCGCAGGCGCGCACCGGCGACCTGTCGGTCGGCGCGCAGCAGCTTGTCGAAATTGCCCGGGCGTTGGTGTTCGAGGCGCGGGTGATCGTGTTCGACGAGCCGACCAGTTCGTTGGGCCATCGCGACGTGCAACACCTGTTCGCTGTAGTCGAAAAGCTCAAACGCTCCGGACGGGCAATCATCTACATCAGCCATTTCTTGGAGGAGATTCGCACCGTTGCCGACGCGTACGCCGTGCTGCGCGACGGGCAGACCGTGGGCCACGGTTGCCTGGCCGACGCGACCGACGCGCAGATTGTCACGCTCATGGTTGGCCGCAGCATCGACGACCTGTTTCCTTCGGTCGCCCACGCGCCCGGCGAACCGGTTCTTGCGCTCGAAGGACTTTCGGGAAGAAAAATGCCGCACAACGTCACGCTCACGCTGCGTCGCGGCGAGGTGCTGGGGCTGGCGGGACTTGTCGGCTCCGGGCGGTCCGAGCTGTTGCGCAGCATTTTCGGGCTCGAGTCGGTGCGATCTGGCGAGGTGCGCGTCGCCGGTGCGCGCTTTACGCCGCGCCCTCGTGCGGCGATTCGCGCCGGCCTGGGCATGCTTTCGGAAGATCGCAAAGGCGAAGGGCTCGCGCAAGATCGCTCGATCGAGGACAACATCTCGCTGAGCTACCTGCGGCCGTATACCCGTTGGGGCTGGCTGAACCGGCGATGGCGCGCTCGATCCATGGCCGGACTGATGCGCTCGATGGAGATCAAGGCCCGTTCGCCCGAGCAGCCGGTGCGCGAACTTTCCGGAGGCAACCAGCAGAAGGTGGCAATCGCGCGGCTGGTGCATCAGAATGCCGACGTGCTGCTGCTGGACGAGCCGACGCGCAGCATCGACGTGGGCACCAAGGCGATGATTTATCGTATGCTGGGGCAGTGGGCAGCCGAGGGGAAAGCAATCGTCTTCGTCAGCTCGTACCTGCCCGAGCTGCTGGCGATGTGCGACCGGATTGCGGTCATGCACCGCGGCAGGCTGCGCGACGTGCGGCCGAGGGACCAGTGGACCGACGAGACTGTGATGGCGTGCGCCGTTGGCGCCGAGAGTGAATGAAGCGTAGCAGCGGCGAAGAAGCGGCGTCCGACGTTCGTGGAACCTGGCGCGCGGTGTCAGGTGCGCTGGGGCCACTGGTGGCGCTGGGGCTAGTGTTTGCGTTCTTCGCGGCAGCCGACTATGCGACGAGCGGCGAGAGTCGCTTCGTCGGCGCGCGCAACCTGCGCACCATCGCGGTGCAAACTTCCACGGTCGCCATCGCCGCGCTGGGCATGGTGGTCATCATCATTTCCGGCGGCATCGACCTGTCGGCAGGCACCGCACTCGCGCTGGCGGCGACCGTGTTGGCCTGGTGTCTTCGCGAAGGTTATGGTCCCGTGGCGGCCGTCGCGGCCTGCATCGGCGCTGGGTTAGCGACGGGATTCATCAATGGAGCGCTCGTGAGCTTGCTGCGAGTCGTGCCGTTCATCATCACGCTTGGCACGATGCGGGCTTACGTCGGAATCGCGAAGCTTGTTGGGGAAGAGACCACCGTACGACCGTTGCCCAATCAGATTCCCGATTGGCTATCAATGTTGGTCGCGACGCGTCCAGAGCCAGAGTGGCTGGTGCTGCCGGTGGGCGTGTGGCTGGTGCTAGGGCTGTCGGCGGCGCTGGCGGCCGTGCTGCGTTGGAGCGTGTTCGGCCGCTGGGTGTTCGCGGTTGGCTCCAGCGAAGCGACCGCCCGTCTGTGCGGCGTGAACGTGCCGCTGGTGAAAGTGGCGGTCTACACGCTCTCGGGTTTCTTTGTCGGCATGGCGGGGATCTACCAATTCGCCCGGCTCACAAGCGGTAATCCCACTTCGGGCTCGGGACTGGAATTGAACATCATCGCTGCAGTTGTGATTGGCGGAGCGAGTCTCAACGGCGGTCGCGGGACAGTGCTTGGCACAATCGCCGGAGCGGCAATGATGGGCCTGATCAATAACGGATGCACGCTTTTGGGCGTCAGCAGCCCGGCCCAAGATATAATTGTTGGTGTGATCATCGTCGTCGCGGCCGCACTCGACCAGTGGCGGCAGCGGCGGCTGAGCAACTGACACGCACCGCCATTCGCACCTGTGCCATGCATCGCACGAGCGACCACGCATCGTCGCACGCGGAACCAGCGCCGGCCTACCGGCAGTTGCTCGATGCGCTCCGCAAGCAGTTTCCGCAGCCGGTTTCGGACCCAGTGCACGACGCCTACGTGGTGTTCTCGATCCTGCGGGCCCTGAATGAGGTCGACAAGCTCAAGTCGCAGACGCCCCTCTTGGGCGCGGCCGTCGATCCCGATTTCGCCGCGGCACTGGCGTCGCGCGTCGCCGAGGAGGGCCGCTCGCTCGAAGCGTGCATTCCGGAACTGGTCAAGCACTTGGAAGGGATGTTCATTTGGGGGCATCCGAAAAGCCAGGTGAACGTCATTCCGCAGCCGTCGATTGCCGGCATCATCGGCGTGCTGCTGGCGAGCACGTACAACCCGAACCTGTGCAGCGATGAAAGTTCGCGCGGCGCGGCGGCAGCCGAGGTCCGCGCCACGGCAATGGCCGCCGACCTGGTGGGTTACGACCCGCAGCAATCCGGCGGAGTGTTCACGTTCGGCGGCACCGGTGCCATGCTCTATGCCGTGAAGGTGGGGCTCGAGAAAGCCTTGCCCGGCTCGTTGCAAACCGGCCTGCGCCGCGATGCCGTGATCCTCGCCTCGCAGAACAGTCATTACTGTGCGCTGAACGTTGCCGGCTGGCTGGGGCTGGGCCAGCAGAACGTGATCCACGTTCCCAGCCGTCTCGACAACTCCATCGACCTGCACCGGCTTGCCGCCGCGGCCCGCGATGCACTGGCCGCGGGTAAGCCGATCGCCGCCATCATCGCCACGATGGGGTCGACCGATGCGTTTGGGATCGACGACCTGCGCGCGATCCGCGCCCTGCGCGACGAACTGGTCGAAGAATTCTCGTTGCCCTACCGGCCTCATCTGCATGCCGACGCCGTCATCGGCTGGGCCTGGAGTGTGTTCAACGACTACGATTTCATCGCCAACGAGCTGGGCTTCCGCGGGCGCACGGTGCGGGCGCTCGCCGCGGCGCACCATCGCATGCGGCACCTGCGGCTGGCCGACTCGATCGGCATTGACTTTCACAAGACTGGGTTTGCTCCGTATGTGTCGTCGCTGGTGCTGTTTGGCGACCGCATGGATTTGCAGTACATTCTCCGGCCGCGGGCGTCGATGCCGTACCTGTTCCAGTCGGGCGAACATCATCCGGGCATGTACACGCTCGAAACCAGCCGCAGCGGCACGGGGCCGATGGCGGCGCTGGCGAATTTGTTGATGCTCGGCAAACAGGGGCTGCGGACGCTGCTGGGGCATGTCGTCGAGATGGCCGAGGTGCTGCGCGAAGGGCTGGAAGCGCACCCCGATCTGACGGTGCTCAACGGCGAAAATGTGGGCCCGGTGACGCTGTTCCGGGTGTATCCCAGCGGCGTCGACACCTTCAGCATCAAGGATCGCGAGCGGACCGACCGCACCTTCCAAGAGCGGCTCATCGAGTACAATCAGCTCAACCGCCGGGTGTTCGAGCGCGTGCATGCCGACGCCCTGGCGGGGCACGGTGTGCTGTTGTCGATGACCGATTGCTACCGGCCGAGCGACTTCGGCACGCCGATTGCCGCTTTGAAGAGCTACGTGCTTTCGCCCTTCACCAACGACGCGCACATGCAGTCGATCATTGCCGACGTGCTGCGGGCGCGCGATGCGGTGCTAAGCGCATAAACCCCATCCGAAACGCCAACCTGGAGAAACGATCATGTGGTGGACGGCCTGCTTATTGACGGCGGTGCTCGCAGCGTCGCCGGTTCGCTTTGCTGAAAGCGATGCATTCGAAGGGGAAGTGACGAGCGTTGAGGATGGATCGATCACCGTACTCGGCAAGAGCGGCGACAGCGTCGAATTCGACGTGCCCCTCGACGCCAAGATCACGCTGAACGGCAAAAAGGCGAAGCTGACCGATATTGAAATCGGCGACTTCGCCAAGGTCACGGCCAAGGGCTCAGGCGAAAAGCGAACCGCCACGGCCATCGAAGCCCGCGACAGCGAGTAGCGGACCGACAGGAACCACAGATGAACACAGATCCACGCAGATGACGGAAAAAGTTTCTCACCTCTGCGTTCATCCGTGTGCATCTGTGGTTTCTCTGTCAGATCGTCAGGCGTCGTCGGCGGGCGAGGATCGGCCAGGTGCCGACGACGCGCCCCTGCTTGACGACGTGCATTTCGTCGTGCAGCGAGACCGTCGGGCAGACATGCCACGGGATGCCGTAAACCACGTCGCCGACGGCCACGCGGTTAGCAGCCGCGGTTTCCACGACGAGGTGTTCTTCGCTGTGGTTGACCATCCGGGCATCGGGCAGGTCGAACAGGGCCACGCGGGGATCGGGATTGTCGGCCGAGAGGGCCTTGTACCCCAAGTCGAGCGTAACTTGGCCTATGGCGGGGCGGCTGACAACGCGCGTCAGGATCACCAGTGCTGGTAAGAAATCGAGATCGGGCAGCTTGGTCGTGTAACTCTGGTCCCAGAGCACTGGCGTGCCGGGGCCGAGCTCGACGTCGGCGCGCTGGGCATGGATCGGAAAACTGAACGTGCCCCCGGCAACGACGCGCGGCACCGGCAGGCCGGCACCCACTAAGCGAGCGCGCAGCGCCGCGATCGGTTCGAAGGCGCGGTCGACGCCCACCTGGCGCGATGAACGATCGGGATTCCGCAAGTGTCCGTCGTACACATGCAGCCCGCCGGGACGGACGCCTGGGGTCGCGGCGATCGTTCGGTACAACTCGAAGGCGCGCTCATCCGGGGCGATTCCCGAGCGATGCATGCCATTATCGAGATCGACGAGCAGTTCGACAGAAGCACCCGCGGCGCGGGCGGCCTCGGCAACGGCGCGCACGTGTTCAGGGTCGTCGGTGAGCGTCGAAAACGATACCCGCGGAATAGCGGCTGCCAGGCACAGAAAACGCCCGATGTTCGGCCCGACGGGCGACATCGCCAGCAGCACGTCCGTGGCTCCCGCACTGGCGACCATCTCCGCCTCGGCGATCGTCGAGCACTTGAACCGCGAAATCCCGGCGGCCAACTGCATCCGCGTCAGCTCGGCGGTCTTGTGCGTCTTGACGTGCGGACGCAAGCGCTCGGCACTGCCCGCGCACGCGATCATGCGGCGAATGTTCTCGGCCGCGCGATCGAGATAGACCAACAGCGCGGGAGACGGAACCTCGTCAGCATTGGCGATCGTGTACCAGGGCGCAGCCATATGCAGATACTTGAACAGAAGGTCGCCAAGAACGCGAAGGTGCCGAAACCCCCGTTTTGGCATGGTCTCCCGACCATGCCACATTGCGTAGCACGGTCGGGAGACCGTGCTACAACGGGCGTGCTTCTGTTCGCTTTCGCCTTGTTCAGCGCGCGGTCTGCTGGCGTGCCCCGGGCAGCACTCGCTTCTGCACGTCGGTTTCCAGCACGCCGAAGGCAACCTCGTGACGTTGGATCGTCAGTTGCAGGGCGTGCAGCAAGCGTTTGGCGGTGTAGTAGTTCGTCACGATCCGCTGGCTGACGACCACCGGATCGGCCGGCACGCCGAACGCCTGGGTGTTGAGGCCGAAGTCGATGATCAGCTCCTCGGGGTTGCCGGTCACGCGGCAGAAATTGGCGTAGCGCGCCATGAGCTGCGATTCATCGAACTTTACTTGAGGCTGCGGCGGTGCGGCGGCAGCGCCTTCCGAAGGGGACGGTTGCGACACGTAAATCTCCTTTACGCATTGTTTTGGGTGCCACTGGCTCTGCCAGTGGCATCCAAGGCGGCTAAACGATAACGTGAAAAAAAATCTCGGCCGCCGCGGCGGCCGAGATCATTGGCTTAAACGCTGAAACACTCACCGACTCACGGCACCCAGGTCTCGTCGAGCGGCACGGCCCAGTTCCTGCCCTGCATCAACAGCGTGCCGGATTGCTGACTGTTGGGGTTCATGGCATTCTTGCCGTCGGGGGTCATCAGCAAGCAAAATACGTAGTACTCGATCTGATCGCCCATGAAGATCGTGCGGGCGTCACAAAAAACAACGTTCATGCCGTTCGGATGGTACGACGACGGTCGAGCATAGCCGTACGGTGAGGTGGAACTGCTGCCGCTCTGGAATTGACGTTGACCTTTCGTGCTAGGATCGTTCGGGCGAAGTGATGGATATGCTTGTGGCTGTGCCGACGGCGCCGCGCCGCCGGGGACGATCGACTGCGTGCCGACGGGTGTTGCATTGCAGTCCCAAATAAAGCCGGTCGATGATTCGGTCACATCGGTGTAGCTGCCGGCATCGGCGTTTTCGGAGAACATGATCGTGTTGCCGGCGCCATCGCGGTTGGTAATAAAGTCGCTGGTCATGCTAACGCGGGGCATGATGATACTACCGCTCATGCTCATTCTGGGATCACCGGTAAGCCGGTCGAAAAAGACGCCGTTGGCACGCAAATCGCGCGACATCGACGACCCCCCAGTTGCGTAACTTCCGTTGTCCTGGCAACCCGTGTTGCACACGTAGGCCAACGGCATGTTGCCGGTGTTCGCCGGTGGATTGGTCGGACAATTCAAAATGTTCATATACACGTGAGCGCTTTGTTGCGTCGCCGCCTGGCCCGTCGAGCTACTCGAGGTGCGCCACGCGGTATAGAGATCGGTACGCTCGAGGTTCGGCAACAGCTCGACGATGAAGCTCGTACCAGGAAGACTGGAAGTTTGGGTCGTCTGATTGACTGCCGGGCTCATCACGTACGCCGGGGTCGGCATCTGGCCGTTAATGACGAGCATCGGCGTGTAGTTCGCATAACCAGGATACGCTTTCCTGGTCAGCTCGTACTGCATCGTTGCCTGCGCGAGCTGCCGCACCTGACTGGAACAGGTGATGCGGCGTCCTGTTTCGCGCGCCGTGTTGACGGCGGGCAACAGCAGCCCGATGAGCATGCCGATGATGGCGATCACCACCAACAACTCGACCAACGTAAAACCAGCGCGGGACTTTTGAGCGGCCGCGCGACGGCGAGAATTCGCCCGTTTGCGAGACATGCAACCACGAGACATAGAAATCTCCTGCGATCCTTTAGGAGGCGACGCTTCCCCTGCTTCTGCTAGCCAAAATCGATTCTAGCAATCGTGCTTGCGTACGCTATGAGATTCCACAGATTTTAAGGATTTAACACGACCATAATACGGGCATCCGCCAGCGAGTTGTGCCACGGCACGATGACGCGGTAGTGGTGCTATGTTCAGTTCCGCGCGCACCGGGTGGCTGGGGCAGAGCGCAGCGATGCCCCAGTGTTGTGGCCGGTCTCCCGCCGATGTTGTGGCCGGTCTCCCGACCGCGCCACCCGGTTCGACCGTAGGTCTCCCAGCGTCCGCGCAAACCGGCCATCGCGTGATCATGGAGCCTCGCGAGGGAGGAGACCTGCGGTCGCCATAATGGGAGCGCCACAAGCACCCGACGCACCGGGTGGCTGGGGCAGAGCGCAGCGATGCCCCGGTGTTGTGGCCGGTCTCCCGCCGATGTTGTGGCCGGTCTCCCGACCGCGCCACTCGGTCCGACCGTAGGTCTCCCAGCGTCCGCGCAAACCGGCCATCGCGTGAGCATGGAAGCCCGGGAGGGAGGAGACCTGCGGTCGGCCACAATGGCATGGTCGGGAGACCATGCCATAGCACCTCGGCTGCGACTTGAGGGGCGACGCCTGGACGCAACCTGCGTTGACGATCGACCGCCGCCGCGATACGGTGGACGACAGACAGGACACTGGTGGCCGGATGGCGAACGTTCTTCGTGCCGTTCGGCAAAACAGGGAACTCCGGTGCAACTCCGGGACGGCCCCGCCGCTGTAAGCGAGCAACAGGCCGAGCGCCAAAACTCAACCACCCATTGTTGCCGCTGCCGACCTTGCCCCCCAGAAGTTGCAAGGCCCGGCAGTCGGCAATGAGAAGGGTCTGGGCGTTCGGGCTCGCGAGTCAGAAGACCTACCAGGGTCCGCAGCCAGTCAGCGCCAGAGCCGCTCGGGACGGCCGCGCTGAAGTCGGAGCGACCGCGGCATGCGCCTGCACACATTCAGCATCACGCGCGCCAACGACCTTTGGGGACTGACGGTCAGTGCCGCGTTGCATGGCGGACTGGTGTTGGCGGTCTGCCGGTGGCCAGGGTTCGTTTATCCGCGCTCGTTCTTGGCCGAACCGGGGCGCAGCTCGATTGCGCTGGTGGCGAGCATGGCTCGCGAGGGGGAAGACGAGACGAATGAGCAAACCGACGTCGAAGGACTGGTCGAGATCGACGAGCCGGCTGCCGACGAAACGCGCGCACCGCGCGACGAGCGTTTCAAGCCGCTCGAAGCCGTGGCCACGCGCGCCAACGTGAAAGATACCGTCGAGCTGACGGAAGTCGCCGAGACAGCCGCTTTGCCTCGCTCGGTGCAGTCGCCGGTGATCGAGGCCCAAATAGTCGAATCGTCAGCGCCATCGGTAGCCTCTCCGGCCTCGGAACCGCACGAAGGGGCCGACGTCGAGCAGTTGCCGCAGCTCGTGTCGAACCCCGCCCCCGCGTATCCGCCGCAAGCGCTGGCCCAGCGGCGCACGGGGCGCGTCGTGATCGCCGCCCTCGTCGGCACCGACGGTGCCGTGCTCAGCGCAACCGTTCACCGGTCGAGCGGCATGGCCGACCTGGACCGCGCGGCACTCGATGCGGTGCGCGGCTGGCGCTTCACGCCGGCAATTCGTGGCGGCCGGGCCATCGAGCACACGATGGCCGTGCCGGTGCGGTTTGTGCTCGAGCGCTAGGCGAGCGGCCGGATCGTTAGCCCCGGCGAGGCGCCGGGGCTAAAGGTTCGTCGCGTGCGCTTGTTGTGGCCGCCACAGGTCAGACGGGCAGGAGACCTGCGGTCGGCCGCACCGGCATGGTCGGGAGACCATGCCAGAACATGGACCAGAACATGGGTCGGTTTTCTGTTGTGGCCGGTCTCCTGACCGCTTCTGTTGTGGCCGGTCTCCTGACCGCGCCACGGGTCAGACGGGCGGGAGACCTGCGGTCGGCCGCCCTGGCATGGTCGGGAGACCATGCCAGAACATTGAACATTGCATTTCGCGCTGGCAAGTAGGCCAGCAATTCCGGTACGCTTGCCGGCCTCGAAAAACAGGTGGAAACACGGATGGCCCCACTGGGCAGGCCGCGCAAGTTCGACGAGGAAAAACGGCGGCAGTACTGCGCGTTGGTCACGGTCGGGTGCAGTCGGCGAAAGGCAGCGAGGTTCGTGGGAGTGACCCCGGCGGCGGTGCGCCAGGCCGCCCGGCGCGACGCGGATTTCGGCGAGTTGCTGCGGCGCGCCGAGATGAACCGCGAGGTGCTTCACCTCCAGAACATCCGTGACGCCGGCGCGCGCACTTGGCGCGCCAGCGCCTGGATGCTCGAACGGATCAACCCCGACGACTTCCGCCTGCGCGAGCCCCGCTCGTTCAGCGTCGACGACGTGAAGACGTTTCTCGAAGGCATCGGCGAAATCATCGCCACCGCCATCCCCAGCGAAGACGTGCGGCAAGACGTGCTCGGCCGGCTCCGGGCGGTTCTCCGCGGCCCCAGCGCGCCGCCGACGGACGAAGCGGACCCAAGCCCGGATGCGGCACCGTAAACCGCCTTCCGCGAGGGGCGCCAGACCGTGAAGAAATCTGTTCACGGATTCGCGCGAATGCTACGGATGGAGAGCGGATCATCGAACGCTGATCTTCGTTCCCATCCGCGCCGCAAATGATGCGAGTTTGTACCAATTTATCGGCATCGGGTACTAAGTCGGCGCGCGTCCGAAGCGGGGGGAGTTTGTACCCGTTACCCCGGGGTCCATGGTGGGGTACAAAGTCGGCGGCCGACGCGGGGCTTGACCCGCCGCGCCGACCGGGAATTAGTACCCGCCAGCTCGGGCAAATTGCCGCAAGCCGGCAGCCTGCGCTGCTGCTGGCGCGTTCGAGGATCCAATCACCAATTGAATCCCAAGCCCGCATACGCCGAGACGGGCGCGGTGCCGAAGCCGTAGGCTTCTTCGTACACGGTGTTCGTCAGGTTGTCGATGCGGCCGAACACCTGCACGCGCGGCGTGATGTCGTACGAGCCGGCCACGTTCACGATGATGTACGACGGAAGCATGACGGTCGTCTGGCTGTAGAACGGCGGCGGGAAATATACGTCGTCGCGCGTGCCGACGTAGATGACCGACATGTTCAGGTTACCCCGCTTGTTCAGCACCTTGCGATTGATGCCGAGGCTCGCTCGATCACCCGGGCGGCGCAGCAACGGCAGGCCCGTCGTCTCGTCGACGGTTTGCAGCTTGGTGTACATGGCTGTGAAGCTGGTCACGTCGTTGATGTTGACCAGCCCGGTCACTTCGAGACCGGAGGAATGCGCCCGCGCGACGTTCGCGTAGTAGCCGAAGAACGGCGGCGTGGCGGCCGAGACGAACTGAATCAGGTTCGTGAAACTGTTGCTGAAATAGGTGACGCTGGCGACCACTTTGCCGTCGAAGAACGGCTGGTCGATGCCGTAGTCGTAGCCAACGCTCTGCTCGGGAGCCAAGCTGCCGACATTCAGCCCCGAGTTGATGTCGAACGTGGTGTTCGTGAACGTCTGAAACACAGTGGGTGCTTTGAAGCCGCTGCCGAAGCTGCCGCGGATGCCGGTATTCGTTACCGGAACGCGATAGAGGGTGTTGGCACGGTAGGTCGTTGCGACGCCGGAGTTGCTGTAATTGTCTTGCCGCACGCCGAAGGTGGTGACCCAACGATCGGCAATCGTCACCTGGTCCTGCACGTATACGGCCGGGTCGGTGATCATTTGCAGCGGCAGCGCAGTGGGCGGACCGAAGTCGGGAGCGTTGTCGAAGTAGGTGCCTTGCTCCACGTAGTACATGGCGCCGAACGTCAACTTATTGGTCTCGTGTACGTTGATCAGGTGCCGCCAATCGACCATGTTGGTCTGGCTGTTCTGATGCGAGAGGTCATTGATCGAGTTGGGGGCCACAGGTGTGACGACGTCGAAGAACTCGCGCGTCTGGTTGGTGAAGTTGTAGCTGAGCCGCTGCTCCCATACGTCGTCGATGGTGACGTAGCGCATCTGCCCGCGCATAAACAATTGGTCGGTGCGACTGCGGGCGTTGGGGTCATCCTCGAACGGTCCGCCGCCGTCATCGGTCTGAATGTCGCTGCGCATGTAGCGAATGAAAAAATCAACGTCGAAGTTCTTGGCCGGCGTCCAGCCGTAGCGACCCGAGATGTTCGCGTTGCGGTAGCCATCGGGCTCGACGTTCCCCGGCATGTGGCTGTCGGCGGCCGAGAAGCCAGTGTTCTGCCAATACGAGCCGGCGACCGAGTAGTTGATCAAGTCGGTGCCGCCACTGACCGAGCCGCCTTCGCGGCTGGTGCCGAACGACCCGCCTTGGAAGCTCGCGCTGCTACGCGTCTTGCCGGCGCCTTTCTTAGTGACGATGTTGATCACGCCGCCGATGGCGTCGGACCCGTAGAGCAAGCTTTGCGGTCCGCGGATGATTTCGATCCGCTCGATGTTGTCGACCTGGAGGGTGGAAAAGTCGAACAAGCGGCCGGTGGTGATCGGGTCGTTCATCCAGATGCCATCGAGAATCACTTTGGTCTGCTCGGCACTGGCGCCGCGGATGAACACGCTGGTGACTTGTCCCGGGCCACCGGCCTGCACCACGTCGACCCCCGGCAGGCCGCGCAGCATTTCGGTGACGGTGAACTGCCGGCGCTGCTGGATTTGCTCGGCGGTGATGACCGTGACCGAGCTGCCGGTGTTGCCAAGCTCGGTGGGCGTGAGGTTCGCCGAGTTGACCTGCGTACTGGCGGGCGTGATGCCGCCGGGGGCGCCGACGCCGGCTGGGGCGCCAATGACCGTCGTTTCAGGGACGGTATCGAGCCGAGGAAGCGAAGATGGCGGTGACGGTTCTGGCTGAATGTCGCCGTCGGCCGGCTGAATCGCCGCGCCGGCGTTTTCCGGTGCGATCTGCGCGACGGTGGTCGCAGCCGTGCCGAGCCAGGCCAACAGGCCGGCCAGGATGGTTGCCGCCGCGCGCAGTCGTAGCTTGTTGGCCATTCGCACGGCCAAAGCTCCTTTCTTTCCCACGAGAAAAGCAGCTTGCGTATCGTCGTTCGGTGCCGGACCAGTTATCCTGGCTCGGGGTCAACCTTCAGCCAGCCTTCCCAGCTCGCCGCGGCGAGCCAGTGGCACACTTGGCTGTCGTCACCCTTACAGTCGCGGGGCGGCGGGAGCTTTGCACTCCGCTTCCCTGAAATCCGGCACCGTCGGTAAAGGCGCTGTGTGGCATCGCCTTCGCAGGTAATGCATCGAACGCCTTTGCATTGCTTTCGGCATGACTGGACTCGGGCCGTAAGCGAGCGTCGCAGCAAGGCGAACGGTTTTGCCATGCACCGTTCAGTGGTGCAGGTCGTGGCGATTTTGTCGTGCGACGAGGGCAAGCCGTTGGCTGCGTGACCAACGAAGTGCTTGGATGCATCGGCCGGTGCGGTTAACATCTTTCTTCCGGGGGCCGAGGCGAGTTTGCGGGGCTTGACGCAACTTGATGGGTTCGCAAACAATTCGGCCGCGCCGATAGGATTACCCCCCGGTGCCGGCGAGCAGGAGATCGCAACGTTTCGGGAATGTTTAACCGTTTAGGAAGATTTTTGGCGCAGTATTGGATCGTCGTTATCCTGGCCTGGGCTGGGTTGACGGTCGCCTTGCGCTGTGTCGCGCCACATTGGGACAACGTTACCAACGACGGTGATCTGGCGTATCTGCCGGACCGGATGACCAGCGTCCGCGGCGAGCGGCTGCTGGCCCAGGCGTTCCCGGAAGACACCTCGAAAAGCCAGGTGGTGGTTGTCGCTGCCCGCGACGACAAGCCGCTCACGGGCGAGGACATGCAGGTCCTCGAGGAAATTGCCGAGCGCTTCAGTCACGACGCGCCGGCCGACCTGCCGATCGTCGGCGTCTGGACGCCGTCGAGCGAAGTGATCGGCAAGAAACTCATCAGCCCCGATCGCCAAGCCGCGTTGGCCGTGGCGCGGCTCACGACCGAGTTCATGAGCACCTACAACATCCCCGTGCTGCAGCGCATGGAACGGGTGCTTGATGAGGTTCGCCGGAACAAAGAGTTGCCCAAGGGACTGCAACTCGGCATCACCGGCAGCGCGGCCGTCGGGGCCGACATGATCGACTCGGCCGAGGAGAGCATCAAGAACACCGAGGTGATCACGGTGCTGTTGGTGGTGGCGATCCTCGTGCTCGTGTACCGCGCGCCGGTGGTGGTGCTGATTCCGTTGATCACGTTGTGCGTCGGCGTGAGCGTGGCGTGCGACGTCGTCGCATTGCTGACGCAAGTCAACCAACTCAAGGGCTTCGAGTGGTTCGATTTCAAAGTCTTCAAGACTTCGAAGATTTTCATCGTCACCATCTTGTTCGGTGCGGGCACCGATTTCTGCCTGTTCTTGATCGCCCGCTATCGCGAAGAGCTCGCCAAGGGACTGATCCGCCGCGATGCCCTGTCGGCTGCCGTGACGAACGTCGGCGACGCGATTGTCGCCAGCGCGATGACCACCATCTGCGGCCTGTCGATGATGTTCTTCGCCGACTTCGGCAAGTACCGCAACAGTGGGCCGGCGATCGCGTTGTGCCTGTTCGTGGCACTGACTGCCTGCATGTCGCTGGCGCCGGCGCTGCTGCGGGCGTTCGGGCGCGTCGTGTTCTGGCCGGTACCGGTGCTCCCGCGTGCCACACCCAACGGGCCCGACACCGTCATGCACGAAGGCGAAGACCTCTACGATGTCGAGGAACGCGCGACCACCTCGGGTCGCCTCTGGAGCAAAATCAGCTATGCCGTGGTGGCCTGGCCGGGCGTGATCCTCGTGGGCAGCGTGATGTTGCTGTTCCCCTTGGCTTACGAGGGATGGCACTGCCGCGTGAGCTACAACCTGCTGGCCGAGCTCGAGCCAAGCCGCCCCAGTGTCCGCGGCACCGACTTGCTCACCCGGCACTTCCATCCCGGCGAGACGGGGCCGATCATCATCTTGGCCCACAAGCCCGGTGCCCATTTCGATACCAAGGAAGGTGACCAGGAAATCGCACGGCTCACCAAGACGCTGTACGAGGTGAAGGGGGTCGAAACGGTCCGCAGCATCGCCGAGCCGCTGGGCGACGTGCCGGGGTTGGCTAACCCGTTCAGCCCGGCAGGCCGATTGAAGCTCGCCGCCCGACGCCACCGCCAAACCCGCTCGACGTACCTGACGCAAGTCCCCGTCCTTGCCGGCGATGTGACCCGCTTCGACGTAATTCTCGACGTCGATCCGTTCACCAATGCCGCCATGCACGTGCTCGATGAGATCGATGCCCTGCTGACGAAGTTGAGGGACGACAAGGAGTCCCCTTGGTACGGCGTCGAGTTCGACTTTCTCGGCACCACCGCCGCGACGCGCGACCTGAAGGCCGTCACTCAAAGCGACCACACGCTGATCGAGCAACTCGTGGTGTTCGCCGTGCTGATCATCTTGATGCTGCTACTACGGCGACCGGCGATTTGCCTGTATCTGATCGCCTCGGTGTTGTTCAGCTACCTGGTGACGCTCGGCGCCACCGAGTTGGCCTTCACCTGGTACTACCCGTCGTTTCCGGGGCTCGATTGGAAGGTTCCGCTGTTTCTGTTCGTAATCCTGGTGGCCGTGGGCGAGGACTACAACATTTACCTTGTCACCCGGGTGCTCGAAGAGCAAAAGCACCATAGTTTGCTCGAGGGGCTGCGCCGGGCTGTCGCCCACACCGGCGGCATCATTACCAGTTGCGGCGTGATCATGGCCGGCACGTTCATCTCGATGATGTCCGGCACGCTGCGTGGGATCATCGAGCTCGGGTTCTCGCTGACCCTGGGGGTGATCCTCGACACGATCATCGTGCGCCCCATCCTGGTTCCGGCATTCCTGGCGATTCTGTACCGAGCGCAGGAGCGCTGGACCGTCGGCAAGCCTTCGTCGGCCGACCAGCGCGATCCGGCCGTCGCTGCATTGAACGGGTCAGCGGCAGTCGCGGCGATGCCGCACGCGTCGGCGGCGTCAAAGGGTCCATAATTGTCGCGCTGCGGCAACTGCGGCACTTATGCTTGCCCTCTGGGCACGTCCGACGTGCGATTGCTTAGCCACTAGGCAATCGTCGCGGGTCGCAATCGCACCCTGCGGCGCTACTTGTCTACGGCAACTCCCACTGCTAAAAGATGTTGCGGCTGTAAGTGAAGTCGTCGCGAAGATCGCTGGCATGCACTTTGCAAAATGCGTGGGCCTTTTGATCCGGGGCCTTGTTGCGATGGGTGCGCACGAATCAGTTCCAGACGTCTCATTTTCTTAGGGAGAAGTGTCCGTGAGTAACGCACGTCAGGCGGCTATCTCGGCGGTTACGAATTACAAGTCGAACGGTACGCATTGGGACTACCTCAAGCCCTCCACCAGCGAGGCGTTCGGCTGCAATGTGTTCAACGAGCAGGCGATGAAGGATCGGCTTCCCAAGCCGATCTACAAAGCCTTAATGAAGACGATCAAGGAAGGGGACAAACTCGATCCGTCAGTCGCCGATTCAGTCGCCTTGGCCATGAAGGACTGGGCCATCGAAAAGGGGGCGACCCACTTCGCCCACGTGTTCTATCCGCTGACCGGCATCACGGCCGAGAAGCACGACAGCTTCATGAGCCCGACGGCCGACGGCCGCACCATCGCCGAGTTCGCCGGCAAAGAGCTGATTCAAGGCGAGCCCGACGCTTCGAGCTTCCCGTCGGGCGGCATTCGCTCCACGTTCGAGGCCCGTGGCTACACCGCCTGGGACCCCACCAGCCCGGCCTACCTGCTCGAGAATCCCAACGGCATGACGCTGTGCATCCCCACGGCGTTCATCTCATGGACCGGCGAGGCGCTCGATAAGAAGACCCCGCTCCTGCGCTCCATCCAGGCGCTCGACAAGCAGGCCAAGCGCGTGTTGAAGCTGTTTGGCGATACCTCGAGCGGCCATGTCGGCGCCAGCGCCGGCCCCGAGCAGGAATACTTCCTGATCGACCGCAATTTCTACTTCTCGCGTCCCGACCTGTTGGCAACCGGCCGCACCCTGTACGGCGCCAAGCCGCCGAAGGGACAGGAGTTCGAGGACCACTATTTCGGCGCGATCCCCGACCGCGTGCTGGCCTGCATGCTCGAAACCGAACGCGAACTGTTCAAGCTCGGCGTGCCGGTTAAGACCCGCCACAACGAAGTGGCCCCGTCGCAATACGAGATCGCCCCGCTGTATGAAAGCGCCAACGTTGGCACCGACCACAATCACATGGTCATGCTGATGCTGCAAAAGGTGGCGCATAAGTACGGCTTGGCGTGTCTGCTGCACGAGAAGCCGTTCGCCGGCATCAACGGCTCGGGCAAGCACGTGAACTGGTCGGTCGGCGGCCCGATGGGCAACCTGCTCGAGCCGGGCGAGACGCCGCACGAGAACGCCAAGTTCCTAGTCTTCTGCGCCGCGGTGATTCGGGCCGTCCACCTGCACTCCGATCTGCTGCGCGTGGCGGTCGCCAGTAGCGGCAACGACCATCGGTTGGGGGCCAACGAAGCCCCGCCGGCGATCATCTCGGTATACCTCGGCGATCAGTTGGCCGATATTTTCGAGCAGCTCGAAAAGGGCGGTGCGAAGTCGTCAAAGACGACCAGCACCATGCACATCGGTGTCGACACCTTGCCGACCTTGCCCAAGGCCGCGGGCGACCGCAACCGTACCAGCCCGTTCGCCTTCACCGGCAACAAGTTCGAATTCCGCGCCGTCGGGTCGGCCTTCTCGATTGCCGGTCCGCTGGTCGTGCTCAACACGATCATGGCCGAGAGCTGCGACTACATCGCCACCGAGCTTGAAAAAGCCACCGGCGGCGATTCGAGCAAGCTCATGCCGGCGGTCCAGAAGCTGTTGCAGTCGATTGCCTCGCAGCACAAGAACATTATCTTCAACGGCGATAACTACACCGAAGCCTGGCACCAGGAGGCTGAAAAGCGTGGCCTGCCCAATTTGCGCAACACCCTCGACGCTCTGCCGGTCCTGCTCAAGCCCGAAACCAGCGCGCTGTTCCAAAAGTACGGCGTGCTGTCAGAACGCGAGGTCCACAGTCGCTACGAGATCTACGTCGAGCGGTACTGCAAGGACGTCAACACCGAGAGCCTCACGGCGCTGAGCATGGCCAAGACCATGATTCTACCGGCAGCCTACCGGTATCAGGGCGAGTTGGCTGCCACCGCGGCATCGCTTAAGGCGGCGGGCAAGAATCCGCACATGGGGACGCTCGACATGGTGACCGACTTGGTCGCTAAGCTCGAAGACGCTACCGGCAAGCTCGAAGCGGCTATCGACCACCACGCCTCCGGCGATCTGATGGCCCACGCCAAGCACTTCCGCGATACCGTGATTCCGGCAATGTCAGCCGTCCGCGCGACCGCCGACAAGCTGGAAGGCATTGTAGCCGACGATCTCTGGCCGCTGCCGAACTACTGCGAGATGCTGTTTATCAAGTAGTTTGCCCGAGTCCGTTGTTCCTCCTCGGCAAGCCCAGGGACCGGTGAGTCCCTGGGCTTCTTTTTTTGCGCCGCTGAATTGTTTCCGGCGCGGCGCGCGCTATGATGGCTTCCCTGGACGTTCGTCCTGGGGACATCAGCACTCGCACAAACTCGCTTGCAGGGAGATTTTCCGTCATGAGCGCCATGAAACCGAAGGAAGTGCTCGCCTACTGTCGTGAGAAGGACGTCAAGGCTGTCGATCTTCGTTTCATGGACTTTCCCGGCCTGTGGCAACACTTCACCATTCCGGTGAACAAGCTCACCGAAGACGTCTTCGACGAAGGCCTCGGCTTCGACGGCTCGAGCATCCGCGGCTGGCAGGCGATCAACGAAAGCGACATGATCCTGGTCCCCCAGCCGGCCACCGCCGTGCTCGATCCCTTCACGACCATTCCGACCATCGGAATGATCTGCAACATCCAGGATCCAGTGACTCGCGAAGACTACTCGCGCGATCCGCGCAACGTGGCCCGCAAGGCGGTCAACTACCTGAAGAGCACCGGCATTGCCGACACCTGCTACGTCGGCCCCGAGGCCGAGTTTTTCGTGTTCGACGACGTACGCTTCGACCAGACGGCGAACGAGGGTTACTACCACCTCGACAGCATCGAAGGGCAGTGGAACCGTGGCCGCGTGGAAGGACCCAACCTGGGTTACAAATTGCGCCACAAAGAGGGTTACTTCCCGGTACCCCCCAGCGATCAACTGATGAACATCCGCAACGAGATGATGCAGACGATGATCGACTGCGGCATGGACGTCGAGGCGCAGCACCACGAGGTCGCCACTGCCGGCCAGTGCGAAATCGATCTCAGGTTCCAGGACCTGGTGAGGATGGGCGACTACATGTGCATGTACAAGTACATCATCAAGAACGTCGCCAAGAAGTACAACAAGACCGTCACTTTCATGCCCAAGCCGTTGTTCGGCGACAACGGCTCTGGCATGCACACGCACATGTCGCTGTGGAAAGGCAACGAACCGCTGTACGCCGGCTCGGGCTATGCCGGCCTCAGCGACATGGCAATCTACGCGATCGGCGGCCTGCTGCGTCACGCCCCGGCGATCCTGGCGTTCTCGAACCCCACCACGAACAGCTACAAGCGTCTGGTTCCCGGCTACGAAGCGCCGGTGAACCTGGCCTACTCGCAGCGTAACCGCTCGGCAGCCTGCCGCATCCCAATGTACAGCGCTAGCCCCAAGGCCAAGCGCGTCGAGTTCCGCTGTCCCGACCCGAGCTGCAACCCCTACCTGGCCTTCTCAGCGATGCTAATGGCGGTAATCGACGGCATCCAGAACAAAATGCACCCCGGCGAACCCTTGGACAAGGACATCTACGACCTGCCGCCCGAAGAACTGGCCCGAGTGCCCAAGGCCCCCGGCTCACTGGAAGAATCGTTGCACGCCCTGCGCGACAACCACGAGTTCCTGCTGCGCGGCGACGTCTTCACCGAAGACGTGATCGACACCTGGATCGAGTACAAGCTCAAGAACGAAGTCGACGCCATGCGCCTGCGTCCGCACCCTTACGAGTTCTGCTTATACTACGACATCTGATTCGTCTTCGGCGAGCGGCTCTTCTTTCCGTCACCCCTCTCCCCTTGCGGGAGAGGGGCTGGGGGTGAGGGGTAGAACCGGAGCAAGATCCAACAATATGAACAAATCGCACATCATTGCTGAGATCAAACGAATCCGCCGCTTCTTGCGACGGCCAGCCACCAGGAGCCGCCGCGTTCACAGCCGAGACAGGGATAAAGTCATACCATTGGCAGAAGTTTTGGGCACGTTGGAGCGAGGCTGCTAGTGTAGTGTCTCACACAGATGGTGCTTTATGGAGTGCGGCTCGGGCGCGGGCGACTTTGGCGAGGATGTCGGAGGCTTTGGCGGTCCAGACGAACGGCTGGGGGGCTTCGTTGTGCTGATCGATGTAGGCCATGATG
>DATAXP010000098.1:0-1647 GCA_036272935.1 Pirellulales bacterium
CCATCGTCGATCGAACGCGGCGGCCGCAAGGCGCACGCAATAGCGACCTGATCTACGGCTGTTTGTAAACGGCTTTCGGATCGAACACTCGCTCGTCGCGGAATTCGAGCTTCAGCGCGCCGCCCGTTTGCCCGAGCGGTACGGCCCGGTAAAAGCAGGAATGTCGGCCGGTGTGGCAAGCGCCCGCCACCTGCTCGACCTTGAGCCAGACCGCATCCTGATCGCAGTCGACGCGCAGCTCGATCACGCGCTGAATATGGCCCGAACTCTCGCCCTTTCGCCACAGCGCGCCCCGTGATCGGCTGAAGTACCAAGCCTCCCCGGTTGCGACCGTCTTCGCCAACGCCTCGGCGTTCATGTGCGCAACCATCAGCACGTCGCCTGAAGCCGCGTCGGTGGTCACGCAGGTGACGAGCCCGTTGGCGTCGAATTTCGGCGTCAGCCGCAGCCCCTCTTCGAGCTCAGCCGCGGGGCCGGGGGGCGGGAAATGCGTATCATTCGTCATGGGTTGAGACATGGTAAGCGCGCCGGACTCGCCCTATACAGGAGTTGCATGGCTCAATGGCGACGCTGCGGACTCTCCCGCCAGCACATCGATGACTATATAGTCGTTGCAATGCTCAACGAAGTCTACAACAAGCGGATTATCGAACTTGCGGGCACGATTCCGCGCATCGGGCGGCTCCCGGACCCCGGCGCCAGCGCGACAGCGCATTCCCGCCTATGCGGCTCGACCGTAACCGTCGACCTGACGATGGACGGCGACACAGTCACCGACTTCGCCCACGATGTGAAGGCGTGCGCGCTCGGCCAGGCGTCATCGTCGATCATGGCCCGGCACGTCATCGGCTCGAAGGCCGCGGAGTTGCGGCAGCTTCGTGAAACCGTGCGCAAGATGCTCAAGGAGAACGGCGAACCGCCACGCGACGGCAAGTGGGCCGACATCGCTGTGCTGGAGCCGGTACGCGACTACAAGGCACGCCACGCTTCTACCCTGCTGACGTTCGACGCTGTGGTCGATGCTATCGGCCAGATCGAAGCCAAGCGAGCGGCAGACCTGCCCAAGCCCGCGGCGGAGTAGATTGCTCGCCATCGTCAAATCCTGCGGCAACGCCCCTCGCCTGTTGGGGCGCGGCCTCGTCAAACTCTACCGCTACACGCTGTCCGGCTTCATCGGCTTCGAATGCCGGCATCTGCCGACCTGCTCCGAATATGCCGACCAAGCGATTGAACGCTTCGGTCTTTGGGCCGGCGGCTGGATGACACTGGCGCGGCTGTTGCGCTGTCAGCCCTGGGGCACCTGTGGGCTTGATGTGGTGCCCGGCACGTTGCCGGTAGGCGCGCGCTGGTATCTGCCCTGGCGTTATGGCCGGTGGCGGGGCGTTAACGATCACCCCGCCACCGTCTGATCCGACCGCAGCCGCTTGGTACGCGAACTGGGCTGGGCCAGTCAGCCGCTTATCGCCCAGCCTCGGCGAGTTTCGCGATTTTGTCCGACGCGAGGTTCGAACCGAGCGCCGCAGCTTTTTCGTACCATTTGCGCGCCCTTGCGGTGTCGGCTTCGACGCCGATGGCGCCGAGCCGAGCAATGACCGCGGGATCGAACGTTGAGCCGAACGCCAGCGCGGCGTCGGCATCTCCGGCCTC
>DATAXP010000099.1:0-22558 GCA_036272935.1 Pirellulales bacterium
CGAACCCCAGAAAGCACTCGACCATGCCCGACCACAATCCGACCTTCACCACCACGCCGAGGGGCGTCGGCCCTCGGCATTGCGCTTCATGCCGACCGGAGAAAACGCCACTCCACGCGGTCGGCCTTCGCTTGTTTAAGGCCTAGATCGGTCGTTGCCTTATTGGCTTGGCTACCCTTGCTGAAGTGATGCACGAAAACCGTGCCGCAGTCGTGACGTTCCGACAACGTATCGAGCCACACTAGCGCGGCGGCCATATCGCTATTGCTGTTCTCATCGACGTCGCCGCCGAGACACTTGTAAAATGCGTCGATCGTCGTCAGCACGTAGCGATTGCCGAGCGTCGCCATCGTGTCGAGGATAAATTTCAGCGTCGCTTGCCGCCCGCGAAGCGGAACAATGTCGATGTTGCCAGCGACCGAGGCCCAATCCAGGCCAAGAGCATCGGCTTGGCGTTGGTAGCGGTTTGCAAGATCGTCGCCCCGCAACTCATTATCCCAGTGCAATACGCGGCCTTGCATTTCTTGTGCGGCTAGTTTCGGCTCGGTCGAGCGGACATTGATGTCACCGACCGTGTTGTGGATAACCGTTCCACCTTGCTGACGATTGACCGGTGCTTGCCCACTTTGGATCGACTGCAACTGGCTGAAGAACTTCCGGCTCGAACTGGCGTTGATGACCGTCTCGCCGGGCGACAACATCGCAGGAACGGTGTCCGTGCCGCGAGCGATGCCACCAGTTGCGAGAAAGATCGATCCACCAAAGGCGCGTTCGGCGGCCGGTTTGGGGCTAAGGTTTCCGATCGCGGCCGAAGCACGCTCGACGTTTGCCTGAAGATCGTCAACCGCTCTGCTCAGTGCAGCCGGATTCAACCCTTCAGCCACTCGTTGCAGTTGCGCTTGCTGCTCATTGAATACCGCAACGAGTTGATTCAACTCATTGCCGGCTCGATTCAGACCTGTCGCCAGCACACCGGAGCCGTTCTTTTGCAGACCAGTTAGACCACCGGAGATTCGGTTGATGTCTTCCGGCTGAACATTCGGCTTCTGAATCTGAAACTGAATCTCTTGTCGAAGCTGCTGCAACAACTGTTGTTGCAGTTGAATCGACTCGGCAGTTTGGCCGCCGCCGACTTGCGATAAGACGCTCTTCAGATTGTTGGCGACATTCTCGGTCGTACCAGGCTGCTCGAAATAGGAGCGTGACGCTTCGGTGCGAGCCGCATCGATCGTGGCATTGCCGTTGGTGTTCGCCGCACCAGCATTGCGTTGATTAGCGAGATTCACACCACCTGCATTTATCTGGCGCTGCACCTCATCCAGTTGTTCGAGGATGGTTCCCTTCAGCTTGGAACTATCCGTGGCGAACGATACCAAAATCGCATGCTTGTCGGCCGTCCCCTGAATCTGATTGAACAGAGAATCCAGCGCGGTCGGCGCGGCCTTCAGTTGCTTCAGTTCAGTGCCGCTCGCCGCTTCGCTCAATCGAGTGCTCAGCTTGTCAAAGCTGAGCAGGTCGGTCACGCTAATTGGCGATTGTTTTGCCGACAACTGTAGGAATTGCTGTAGGTCCGATTTCGCCTTGGCGAGATTCCCTTTCAGTTGATCGGTCGGAAGTGGCGCACCATTTTTATCGAAGGCGTTCGACTGCTTCACGAAATCGTCCGCAAGCGTCCGCAACTCTTGGATGCGTTGCTTCTCTTCGCCATCGGCTTTTGCGAGTCGATCGGCGTCGACCTTTCGAGTTGTCGATAGTGCGTTCTCGGCTGAGATACGTTGCCGAGTGATTCCTTCCAGCGTTTGCTCAGCCTGCGCCTGCAATCCAAGCGAGCCAGTCGCCTTAGCCACCTGTACCGCCATGTTCGCGTAGGCTTCAGCCCGCGCGAACGTGTTCTGCGCTAGCTGCTGTTCCGGCTGCGTATGCGCAGACGAAAGTTGCCCCGCCGCCTGTGCGGAAAGCTGTTGTGCTCGGCGCGATGCCTGCATTGCTTGATTGAACTCGTTCGTTCGGCTGATGGCGTAATTGAACCGCTGATCCTGAAGCGTGCCCTGCAACGCATTGGCGGAGCGCGTGGCGTTCACCGCATCGTTGTTGGCCTGAGTGTTCAGTCTTTTCAAATCGGTGGCATATTGACTGTGCGCCGAGATAATCCGATTCAGCGTCGATTGATCGTCGCTAATCAGTTCATCGTTGGTTGTGCGAGCCTCGGTAAGCTGATCCGTGTAGCTCTTACGGAGTTCGAGAAAGCTGCTATTGACCAATTGCTGCTTGGCGCTATCAGCAGCGGCATCGATCGACTGCTGTTGCGAGACGGCATCGCGCTGCGATTCAAGCAACTGCTGCTGAGCTTTCAGTGCGGCATCGCGGTCAGAATTGATGTAGCGCGTGATGCCCTGACCGATTGCGGTGCCCGCTTCGTAGGCTGCAAAGGCCGCTGTCACCACGCCGATAGCGCCTCGCAACGTGGTCAGATTCGCGCCCATCTTTTGGGCCGAGAGTGCAGCTAAATCTTGTTGGACACGGGCAGCCGTCCACGCCACGCCATACGCCGTAACGGCCAACGTGACCGCGCCCATAACCGGCACGATCGCTTGCAGGCCGGTGATTACGTTATCGACGCCAGCGAAGTTGATTGCTTTCGCAGCGCCGCCGGTTAGCTGCTTGCCGATGTCTGAAGTAAAGAACACCTTGATTCGGTTGATCGCATTGTCAAGTTGCTCCGTATCGCTGCCGACCCGTAGCGTGTACTTCTGATTCAGCAGCTTCGCTCCGGCTTGCTGTACGCTGGCCAAGTGCTGAACATACGTGTCAGCGGCCGGGCCGTTCTCGCGAAGTACACCGGTCAACGCCCGCACGTTCGGGAACAGTTTCGCGATGCTGGCCGTCGATCCGTCCGTGGTGCTGATGATGGCTTGTTGTGCCCCGGCAAGC
Organism: Pirellulales bacterium; assembly: GCA_036272935.1. Taxonomy (GTDB): domain Bacteria; phylum Planctomycetota; class Planctomycetia; order Pirellulales; family PNKZ01; genus DATAXP01. The sequence continues at coordinate 2,932 of DATAXP010000099.1, forward strand.
CCCTTAGCCGCAACAAGCTGTTCACCTGAAGCAACGCCTAGCTGCTTGTACGCCTCTTCAAGATCGGTTGAAGGCTTGACGAGCGCCGACAGCACACCACGAATCTGCGTCGCCGCTTCGCTGACGCTGCTGCCGCCCTGAGTGATCGACGAGAAGCTAGCCAGCAACTCATCGAACGAAACGCCAAGCTGCGAAGCAAGGGGCGCGACACGGCCAACGGCCGATGAAAGCTGGTCGATCGTCTGCCGTCCGTCGATGACCGACTGAACCAGCTTGCCGCCCACTTGCGCGGCCTGATCGGCATTCAGCTTGTAGCTGTTCAAAACCGTGCTGAGCGTGTCGATCGCTTCGGCCTGCGAACTGATGCCGACTTTGTTCAGCTTGGCCGCTGCCGTGCTGACAGCCGTCGCATCGGCAAGATTCGTGAAGCCGTTGCTAAGCGCCTGATACTGGCCTTTGGCAGCCTGCAAAAGCGGAATGTTGAACTGCCCCGCGAAGTCCGCAATCTGCTTGGACAAGTCGTCAAGCGACGTGTTGCCGGCAATCGTTTGCACCTCGGCAACGGCGCGGTTGAATTCGATGAACCCCTGAAAGCTGCCTTCAGCGGCATCGCGGATGGCGGACAGGCCGCGCACAATCGCTTGCGTGGCGACGACGCGGGTTAGCGTTTCCAGCGATACCCCGAAACCATTGGTCGATCGGGTTGCCTGACCCATCGCGCCATCGAACTGCTGGCTCGACTGCACCACGTTGCTGAACGAAGCATTCAGCGCGTTAAACGAGCCGCCGACCGCACTGTCGAAATTGCGAACGTCCTGAGCGACGCCTTGTAAGCGCTGCTGCAACTGCGAGAAGCTGCTATCCAGCGATTTGAGCGCACTGATTGCCTGGCTGGCGTCGAGAGAGAATGTCTGTTGGATGTCGTCTGACATGGGGTACACCTGTAAAAGAAAAGAGCCGCAGCGAGCGGCTCTTGGAAGGGTTGGGGATTGGACGGCGAGCTAATCGATTAGCTCAAGCATCGTCCGGCGGATCGTGTGTGGCAGCGTTGGCCAAGCGGCAATGATTCGACCAAGATCGGCGTCCTGCACCGTTTTCTGCACCGTCACGTTGTCGAATGCTGCGATTTCGGGGAGATTCTGAGGGTAGTTCGAGTCCTGTGTGCCCATTGCGATTCGCGCCTCTAGGCGGCGCCCAGGCTCAACGCCGGGCGGTGTGCTTCAGGCTTTCGGCGAGCAGCCCTTGGTATTGGGCGTTTGCAGGCTCGGCGGCGGCGCAGATGCGGAAATGTTCTGCGGCACTGCGCCAGTTGTGCCGGTCGAGCATCAGCAGGCCCAGCGCTTGATGCACCAGTGGCGAGCGCGGGTCGATGGCTAGCGCGGCGTCGTACTCTGCGATGGCGTCCGCGTAGCGTCGTTGCAAGTAGAGGCTGTTGGCCAGGTTGAAATGGGCCAGCAAATTTCGTGGGTTACTGTCGCAGGCTGCGCGGAACTGCGTCTCAGCTCCCTGATACGCTTCTTGTTCGAAGAGCACGATCCCGTAGTTGAGATGCAGTTGCGCTGAGGCGGGGTCACGTACTAGGGCGGCCTCGAAGCTCCGGCGCGAATCGGCAACCCGGCCGAGTGCGGCCTGGGCGGTGCCGAGGTTGCTCAACGCGCCGGCGTCGGTCGGGTCGAGCCGCACGGCCGCGCTCAATTGCTCCGCCGCTTCATTAAATCTGTGCTCGGCCAGCAGAGCGCCGCCGTAGCTGGTGCGGGTGATCGCATCGTTGGGATCGAGCTGCACGGCGCGCCGGTATAAGGCCAACGCCTCGGCAACGTGGCGCTCGTCGAGCATGCAGTTGGCCAGGTTGGTGCACGCCATCGCGCAGTCGGGATTCTTCGCGAGCGTGTCGCGCCACAGGGTCGCCGGGTCGCGATACACCGACGCCTGTTGCCAAGTGCCGATGGCCAGCAAACCCAGCAACGGGGCGGCGGCCATGCGGCGCCAGGTGGAAATGAAGCTCGGCAGCCAGGTGATTGCGGCGGCACACACCATCGTCAGGATCGCGGGGCAGGCCAGGTATTGAAAGTGGTCGGCGACAAACGAGTACCGCATCGGGTAGACGTCGAAGAATCCCAAGGCGGGCGTGAGCGTGCCCAGAAACAGCAACACGGCTGCCAGCGGCCCGCGCCCCAGGCGGGCACGGTAGAACCAAAGCGCTGCGAGGCAGACAATCACGGCGATCGGAAAACTGAACTGCCAAAGTTGAATCGTGTCGACATTCCAACGCGGGTAGACGAACGCGAGTTGCGTTGGCCAGAGCAACTTGCCGATGTAGAACCATGTGGCACGCCCGGCGATCAATAGTCGTTCGACGACCGAAAGGTGCCACGGTTCGCCTTGGGCGCCGACGTGGAACTTTTCGAGATACACGGTCCCGGCAGCCGCGGCGGCGCCGAGGAGAAAGAACGGCACGGTGGCAACCAGCTCGCGGCGGTCGATGCGCCCGCGCTGCCACCAGGCGATCACAAGTACCGCCGCCGGCCACGAGCAGGTGACCGTCTTGCTTCCCAAGGCGCATGCGAACAGCACAAATGCTGCGAGGTACCATCGCCACGCACCGCATCGCTGCGCATCGTCGTCTCGCGGGTCGTAGCGCAACCAGGCGAGCATCGCCGCAAGATAGAAGAACGTCGAGAGGACATTCTTTCGCTCGGTGATCCAAGCGACCGATTCGACCGTTACGGGATGAACGGCGAACAGCAAGGCGGCCAGCCATCCGCCCGGCACGTGTAGCCGACGAAGCACGCAGCCCAGCAGCAGCGCATTGGCTAGGTGCAACAGCAGATTGACAGCGTGATATCCGCGCGGGTCGAGACCCCAAGCGTGGTCCTCGAGCCAGAACGTGGTGTGAACCAGCGGATAATATTGCGGCGTGGCGCGCGGATCGAGCCAGATTGTCGCAAGCCCGGAAGCATCGCGCAAGCAGGCGTTCTTGGTCACGTGCTGATCGTCGTCCCAAACGAAGCCACCGCGGAGGGCCGGCAGATAGGCGATCGCCGCCAGCAGCAGGCCGGCAACAACCAGCCAAGGACCGAGGCGGGTGCGCGTGGCCGTACGGGGCGACGAAGAGACGGACACGACCGGCATGGAACGACTCGGACGTTGGTCGACTTTGGCGAGAAGCACGCTGCAGCGCGGCAGAAGACTAGCGATTCCTGCGAGCACGTTCAATTGCGAAACTGCTTGCACGCAGTGAGCCGCAACGCGCTAGCGTGCGAGTTGCGGCAGAACCCGCCGGCTAGCGCCTGGCGGCTCACGCGAAAATGAAGCGGCGACAAAACACCCGTCAATTGCCTTTGCCAGGCACGTCGGCGGTGTGGCCGTTGCGGCGCAGCAGGTTCTTACTGCCTAGCGTCGCCAGGATTCGTAAAGCGTCCCAGGCTTCGTGCGGATTGATCTTCGAATCGCCGTTGATGCGATCGACGAACGTAATCGGTGTCTCGTCGATACGGCAGCCGATCTGCTTCAGCCGCCACAACAGCTCTTCGTGGAACGAATAGCCGTTGGAGACGATGGAATCGAAATCCAACTGGGCCAGCCGCGAGGTGCGGAAGCAGCGGTAGCCGCCACTGCAATCCTTCGAGCGCAGACCCAACAGCGCGCGTGAGTACAGATTGATGGCCCGACTCATCACGTGCCGCTTCCAGTGCCAACCCTCGATTGCGCCGCCGGGCACGTAGCGCGAGCCGATCATCACGTCGACCGCCCCGGGGCCTGCGCGATTCATCCCCTCGACCAACTCGGGCAGGTAGCGCGGATCGTGGCTGAGGTCGGCATCCATGTTGATGGCGAACTCGTAACGGCGCTCGATCGCGCACTTCAGGCCCAGGACGATCGCGCTGCCGAGGCCCAGCTTTCCACGGCGATGCACACAGCGCAGTCGCGGCTCGGCGGCCGCCAGCGCGTCGCACCATGCTCCGGTGCCGTCGGGACTGTCGTCGTCAACCACGAGCAGGTCGGCCTCGGGCAGGTGCCGAAAGATTTCAGGCACCAGCACGGGCAGATTCTTCGCCTCGTTGTAGGTCGCGATGATGACAAGTGTTTTACCGGACACAATTGCTGCCGTTCGACGATTGACGTGTCCCCGCTCACGTTGGGAGAGGGCGGCCGCCGTCGCGGCGGCGTGAACCGGGTACACGACGCCCATGCCGTTTGACCCTCATCCGGCGTTCGACCACCTGCTCCCGGAGGGAGAAGGCGTGCGCTGCGCACATCCATAGCACATCATAACACGCGGTGCGAACGACGGTCACTTTCGCGAGCGCTGCCCGGAGGTCGTGGACCCTTGGGCGACAATCAGCCCAAAAACATGCGACTTTCTTGCTCCTTGGTTGACCCGTACGCCACCGATTCTCTTCCGACGACGAACTGCGCGGCGTTGCAAAGAACTGACGAGACACCGGCTCTATTGAAAACCTCGGCTCGCCGCCCGCCATCGCGGTGCTAGCCGAAAAGGGCAGCGCGCCGGTGCGGCCGGCGGCTACGATTTGAATGCGTCGGTCTTCGAGAACGACGCTAGGTACGACGTAAGTCGTCAAAGCACGTCGCCTCGCGGCGACCCAGCGGAGAGGACAGGACTCACGTTCCCGCCGCTCGTCTTCTAACCCAGTCCGATCGAGAATTCTACGACGAATACATTACGTTTCATCGACGCTGGGGCCTCGACACGATGGCTACCTGGGACCTACCAGTTCCCATGCGGCCAGAACTCATGATGCCTGGCCTTTACCCGTTGTCGAAGGTCGCCGGCGCTGGCGGCGTGGTCTTCGTGCCATGGCACCTGCTACGCGACAAGAGCATTACGTTGCAAGAACTTGCCGAGCAACAGGGATCGTTAGGCATGGCCGAGGAATTGGCGGAGTGGGTTGATGGACGGCCAAAAAACTGGGGATTCGATCGCTATTCCATGATGTTCAAGCTGTATGTGTGGTTAGAACTCGCGTTGAAGTCGCGCTACGCTGCTCGCATGAAAGGTAGGCAAGAGCGGCTTGATCTTGCGATCAGTTATTTTCTTTCCGCAGGAACGGATGACGATGATGCTGCTGCAGAGCGGATGTGCAGTCCGTCAAGAAGGTCCGGCTTGAAATGAGTCGCAGGCTAAGGATCGGGAACGCGCCTTGATTTGCGCGCGAATGATAGACGGGCAGTCGTACGTCAGATGCCGTGAACTCCGGTGTCCCCAACAATTTGTCGACCCTAAAAGAAACTCGCGGTCCCTTCGACCTGGTAGGTGCCCGTGACTGATAACGCCGTGCGAACTCAGGTTTGTATCCGCTGCGGGCCGACATTGTCGGCTGCTGTCCCACCGACCAATAATTGAGCGAACGTTCGAGCAAGTTGGTCGAGCGATCCGCGGTCGGGCAGACTGAGCGCCAAGTGAACCTTGCCGTCGGCGGTATGGTCCACGCAGGCGTCGAGGCAGCGACGTACGCCGGCAACTAACTCCTCGGGGGGCGTCGGAGCGGCGTGGTTCGATACAAGTTCGCCCAGCAGTTTGAATGCGGCGCCCAACAACTCGCCGCCGGCGGCCGCGACGCGTTCGCGATGTTCGGCGGCGTCGACATTTGCTGGCTGCACCGCCGGATTGATTGGCTCGGTCGATTGATCCCGGGCCGCTTCGGGCCGCGCGCCGAGCAACACTTCGAGCCGGCTCTTGAGCTCGTCCATCCCGCTCACAAGGTCGACCTTCTCGACGTCGGAATCGGCATCGAGCGCCGCCAGCGCCAAATCTTTCTTCGCCGCCAGTGTCGACAGCAGGTTTTCCTCGATCGTGCGTTCCGTGACGAGCACGAACACTTGCACGCTGCGCAACTGTCCCATGCGATGCGCCCGCGCGACGCGCTGTTCAAGCACCGCCGGATTCCAGGGCAGATCGACGTTGATCACCGTGTCGGCCGCCTGCAAGTTCAGGCCCGTCGAGCCGGCGTTCGTGGTCAAGAACAGCCGGCAGCGCGGATCGGTCTGGAACTGATGCACCAGCTCCTGGCGCTTCTTTTGCGGAACGCCGCCGTCGAGACGCACAAACTCCAACTTGCGCTTCTTCAGCAGCGGTTGGATCAGATCGAGCATCGTCGTCCACTCGGAGAACACGATCACCTTGCGGTCGTCCTCCTCGAAAATGCGATCGATCAGTTCGTCGAGATGCTCCAGCTTGGTCGAGTATCCGGGCCGCTGCTTATCGACCAGGTAGGTGCTGTCGGCGGCCATGCGGCAGGCCATCAGCGCTCGTTGCAGTCGGAGCAGATCCATTTCGTTGATGAACCTTTTGCGCGTGATCTGGGCCACGATCTGCATGTGGCAAGCGTGCAGCGCCAGTTGCTCGTCGCTCGGCGCAATGCGGACGAACTCGGTGACGCACGGCGGCAGCTCGAGCTTGACGCTTTCGCGCGTCCGCCTGAGCAGCACCGGCTCGAGCGCCTCGCGCAGCTCGCCGAGGTTCTGATAGCCTAGGACTTTGCCTTTTTCGTCGAGCACCCGGTGCTTGTTGAAGAAGCGAAACCCGGGGCCCAATCGGCGGCCGTCAACGAACTGCACGATCGAGTACAGGTCGTCGAGCCGGTTTTCCAACGGCGTGCCCGAGAGGACCAGGGCGAACCGCGACCGCAGTCCCTTGACGACCCGGCTGGTTTTCGTTTCCCAGTTCTTGATCCGCTGCCCTTCGTCGAGCATGATCAGATCCCATTCGGTGGCTTCGATCGCCAGGATATCGCGGAGCACCTGCTCGTAGTTGCACACGGTGAAGAAGCAGTCGCAGGCATACTGGCCGGCGCGCTGGGCCAACGCGCCGCCGATCAGTTGCACGTCGCGATCGCAGAACCGGTGAATCTCGCTGCGCCACTGCGATTTCAGCGACGCCGGGCAGATAATCAGCACCTTCTTGATCTCGGCTTCGCGCGCGAGCATTTCGGCCACGCCGACGCCCTGGATGGTCTTGCCCAGCCCCATGTCGTCGGCCAGGATCGCTCGTCCGGCGCCGGCTGCGAACGCGACGCCGTCGAGCTGATAGGGGAGCAGCGGCACTTTCAGCAACGACGACCGCAAGGGATGGCTGGCCGGATCACGGCGGATTTCGGCGACGACGCCTTTCATCCGCTGCTGAAACAAGCGTTGCTGAATGAACTCTTCCGCGTCGGGATGGACCCGCACTTCGTGGCCCATCGCTTGCAGCCGCCCCAGCCGGCGCATGAGATCGGCGACGTTCTCGATTGCGCGGCCCGCCAGCGGCGTTACGATCGCCGCCACGTCGTCGGGCATTCGCTCGGGCGTCAGCAAATGAAGCGTCACGTCGCGCTGGTAACGCAAGTACAACGAAAGCCCGTCGGGGCGGTAGCGTCGCCCCAGTTGCGCGGGGCTGAATCGCTTTCGGACTTGGCGCGCGACGCGCAGCACGTGCTTGCAGGTCCCCAGCGTGTTGGTGCGGAAGTCGGGACACGAGCAGTACGACTCGCCGCAGGCCAGGCCTCGCAGCACAACGCGATAGCTCTTGCCGCTGACCTTGTTCAGCACGGTGTATTCGGTCCACGGCCGCGACGGGTCGAGCGCGCGCACTGTCATCTTTTCTTGCCGGGCGCGCTCGGCCCGCTCGTCGAGCGCACGCTCGATCAATTCGGCCTCGTCGAGGTTTCGGACCGCAATCCGCGCTCCCGGCACGGCCGCCAGCCCTAGCGACGACTTTTCTTCGAGGAGCAACGAAAAGACCGCCCCCACATGGGCACAGGCGGTCTCGCAGCGCGTGCAGTTCCAATGCAGCCGGTTGCGCGCCTCGGCCATGAGCGTGATCGTCACGACCACGGGCGTGCCCTCGCCAGGTTTGCTTGGGATTCGCACGCGGAACAGGTCGTCGCCGAGGTGAACATCGTCGGCGAGCGTGAAGTCCCATAGGTTGGCGTTTTGCTGGATCAGATTTTTTCCATCGTGCCCTAATAGCTTGCAGGCTTCGGCGAACGTCAGCCGCGAAAGGCGGTCCTTGAGCGTCAAACGGCCGCTGGGAAGAACGCGGGAATCGGTGGGCATGACGGCGCACTCCTTTGCTCATCGAATATGGCTCGCCGCTCCGCGGGACCATCACGCACACGAATGCGTTTCGTGATGCCCCGCGGCGACGGGCAACCTGCACCGAGCGGTAATGTATTCTGTTTTTTCGCTTAGTAGAATAGGCGCGGTCAGCAGCTTAAGGAATCATTGCCCGCCCACGAGTGCGCGGGTGGCGATCAATCGGGAGAAGGGGATGGGCGCAACGGACGACAATCGCGGTCACGGCGGCCCGAGCACCCTAGGCGATGATGCGTTCATTGGGTTCCGCTATTTGATCGCGGACCGAAGCGATCTGTATCGTAGTGTGATCGACGTGTTCACAGAGGCGAAGGCCGAGTTCCGCCTTCACCTTCGGACGGCAGAGATTTACACGTCTTTGCTCGATCGCGGCCAAAGGGCCTCCGAGGAGGAAACGGTCGCCGTGCTCGATCAATTGGTCAACTGGGGCAACTTGCAGTCGTATCACGACACCTCGGAAGTCGCGACATTGGCCGACTTTCACCGACGCAAGCTGCTGTACCAGTTGACAGCAGCAGGCGAAGCCGCGCAGCGCGCGGCAGTCGAGTTCCTGAATTGGTTAAGCCGGCCGATCGCGCTCGAAGCGGAAGCGCTCGAGCGGATTCATGATTTATTGGACGAATTGAGTCAAATGCTCGACTCGGCCGATCGAGACTCCGGCAAGTTGACCATGGTCTTGCGCCAGATTGCGACCGACGCCGAGGGACTCACAGCACAGGCGCAAGGTTTTTTCCGCTGGTTGCACGAGCAGACGTTTTTGCGCGGCGCCGATCTCGAAAGCTTCCTGCGCTACAAGGAAAAACTGATCGACTACTTGCAGCGGTTTTTGGCCGAGCTGGCGCTGCAAACGGGGCGCATCGCCGCACGGATCGACGCCTTGGAGCCGCGCGCTCTGGAGTTTTTGCAGATTGCCGCCCAGCAGGAAGCCGCCGTGGCATTTGCGCGAGACGACGCCGAACGCCAAAGTTTGGTTGTCGCGTCGCGAGCGCGCCAGGAACAGCGCTGGCGAGGATTGCGCCGTTGGTTTGTCGGCATCGACGGCGACCCACAAGTGAAACAGCTGCGTGCCGCGGCCGGCGCGGCAATTCCGCGAGTGTTGGTCATCGCGGGGCAGTTGCACGAGCGACGCGCCTCGCGCAGCGATCGAAGGGCCGACATGCTCGAGTTAGCGGCATGGTTTCTCGAAGCCGGTGACGATCGCGAGGCGCATCGTCTTTGGTCGTCGGCCTTCGCCACTGGGTCGGTCCGGCACCTACACGTCAACCCGGCGACCATCGACGAGCGCGATCAGCAACCGGTTCCCGCGGACCGTAGCTGGCTCGACGCACCGCCGATTTGGATTGCGCCGCAGTTGCGACGTACCGGACGGTCGCCCGCCGCCGCCCCCGCGCGACGCATTGTCGATCGCGCCGCGGGGCGCCGCGAATTGCGACGGCGCCAGGACGACGAGTTGCAGCGGCTCGCGCGGGCTCAACGGTCGTTGATCAATCTAGGCCCGCGCCGGCTGGCTGAAATTCAGTATCTGGAAAGCGACGCGATGCATCTGTTGCTGGAGTTGCTCGACAGCGCGGCAGGCTGCCGCCTGCGCGGCAGCCAAGGGACGGCATTGAGCGACGACGGCAGCTTGAGGATCATGGTCGATTGGAATACACCGCAACAGATCGCGACGATTGAAACATGCACGGGATATCTGCACTCCCGAGATGCTCACATCCACATTGTCGCCACCGATGATGGCTAGTGCCGCGGCACAGCTTCGACCTCGATGCTTCATAATAGAGAAATGACATGGCCATTGACATCACGGAAGGAATGGGGGCGAATGAGGTATTGTCGCATTCGCGTGCTGGGCGCAGCCTGACGGCGGCAGCGCGTTTGCGGCAAGCCGCCAGCGAGTCGGAGCTTGTCGAACGCCAAGCTGCGCTCCGCGCGCTGCTGCGCCAGCCGATCCTGCCTGCTGTCGGGGAGACGGCGGATGACTATCGGCTGGTCTGGCGGCACGCCGAGGCGCTACGATTATGGTTAATGCGCATGACCGGCTGGACTTTGGCCCTGCACGGGGAATTGGCCCGCCTGCGCAAGACTCCCCAAGTCTGCGAGGACGTCACACGCGCCGCCCGTGACGCGAACGGCCAACCGTTGACGCGCCGCCGCTACGCGCTGTTGTGCCTGCTGCTGGCGGTGCTCGAAGGCGAGGATCGTCAGACCACGCTCAGCCAGGTCGCTGAGCGCATCGCGCTAGTGGCCGGCGGCACCGAACGCCTGCGCAATCTTGGCTTTCAGTTCGATCTGATTTCACAAGATTGCCGCCGCGACCTGGTCTGCACGATCCAACTGCTGGTGGAAGTTGGGGTCATGTCGCGCGACGACGGCGACGATCAAGAGTTCATCCGCGGCAGCGGCGATGCTCTGTACCGCATCCATCGGCCGATGCTCGCCTCGATGCTATGCGTCAGCCGAGGCCCTTCCACATTGCCGCCACTGGAGTGGCCTGAGCGCCTGATGACGCTTCACGAGTGCGACATGCCTGACTCGGACGAAGCGCAGAATCGGTATCTTCGCCATCGACTGATAACGCGTCTGCTCGAACAGCCGGTCGTTTATTTCGATCAGCTGACGGAACGAGAGCTTGCGTACCTGACAAATCAGCGGAACTATCTCCTGCGCGAGATTGAGGCAGCGACCGGACTCGTTCCAGAGATTCGCCGCGAAGGAATCGCCTTGCTTGACAAAATCGGCGACTTGAGCGACATCAGCCTTCCCGAGGCCGGAACTTTAGGACACGCCACACTGCTTTTGGCAGAATGGTTGGCGGCGAAACTCCGGTCGGCAGCGTCGGATTCCGCAGCAAGTGCTGTGGGCTCGGGGATCGAGCCGACCGCCGTCGAGGAACGAATGGTAGAGCTAGCAATGGAACACCGCGAGCACTGGAAACGCGGCGTCGAACAGCCCTCGGTCCGCCAGGCGATCCTGCGGGAGGCACTCGACCGCTTGGAAGCCTTGGGATTGATCGAGATTCGCCGCGGCCGCATCGTGCCTCGCCCGGCAATCGCCCGTTACGCTCTGGAGAACGCCGCATGATCGGCACGGATGGGCAGTCCCACGGGGCAGGTCCGCCAGGCTTGGGTGCGTGCGATTGGGCCGACGAGATTCTTTCCGGACGCTTGCCGTCTCCCCGGCGCGAGCGGTGGCAGCCTTCGCGAGCGGGGCTGCTCAACATCTTTCTGTTCGAAGACGAACGCTTCCCCTTCGCCGACGGACGCTTGCTGTTGCGCGGCACCAATGGAACCGGCAAAAGCCGGGTGCTCGCCTTCTTATTGCCGTTTCTTCTCGACGCCAATTTGCACAGTACGCGAATGGAGCCCGATCGCGATCCGACCCGCCAGGTGGCTTGGAACCTGCTGATGGCCGAGCACCACGACCGACTGGGGTATAGTTGGACTGAGTTCGGCCGGCTCGATGCCGAGCAAGGGCCGCAGTTTGTCACTTTGGGTTGTGGATTGCGCGCGGTCGAGGATCGGGGAATCGTTGACGTCTGGTATTTCATTACCCCGCGCCGCATCGACGCCGATCTATCCCTCATCACGCTGCAGCATGTCGCACTAACACGGCGACAACTCGCCGAGGCACTCGGCGATCAAGGGCGCGTGTTTGAACGGGCGACCGATTATCGCCGCGCCGTGGACGAGCAGCTTTTTCACCTCGGCGACCGTTATGACGATCTCATCGAACTGCTGCTTTCATTGCGGCAGCCACAATTGGCCAAGAAGATGGACCCCGACGCGCTCGAGTCGGCGCTGCGAAATTCGTTGCCGCCGCTGTCGGAATCGTTGCTCGGGACCGCGGCCGACGCGTTTCGATCGCTCGACGTCGATCGCCGTCAGCTACAGGCCTGCCGCCATGCGCATGCGGAAATCGAAGGATTCCTGAACCCTTATCGCCGGCACGTGCGGATCGGCTTGCTGCGCGTGGCCGACGAGGTCCGCAAGTCGCAGCATGCTTATGAAAAAGCATGCCGTGCATCGCGCGAGCTCGATCAACAAATCGCACAACTAACGGAAGCGCTTCAGCAGCATGAAGCCGCGCAAGCCGAGGCGCAGTCTGAAATCGCCGCGGCACAAGCAACTATGAACGCACTGCGGGCGAGTGACGCTGCGCGATCGGCCGAACGCCTCACCGAAAAGAACGATTTCGTGCAGCGTGCCGAGCGCACGAGCCAACAATTAAACGCAGCCTGGGACCGAGCGAAGGCACATGCGGAACAATCGTCGCAGCATGCCGCTAAGTCCGCTCAACGAATGGTCGCCTCGCGCAAGCGCGTCAACCAGCAATCGGCGCAGGCGGCGACGTTGGCCGCGCCAGATGCCCTGGTGCGGAATCATCACGAACAGATTTCGTCACTTTGCGGCAGCGAAACCATTGACGAGCAATCTCTTGCCGTGGCGTGTGATACCGCCGCAAAAGAGACGCGCCGTTGGCAGCGGCATGCCCAACATCTATGTCTCGCCAACGCGGCGATTGTACAGCAACTCGCACGGCTGAACGAATCGCAAGCTGCCTTGAACCTGCACGAGGCTGATCTGCAGCGACGGCGCGAAGCTGTCCACAATGCGGCCGACGCGCTGGTCAAAGCACGCGCCGCGCTGTGGCAAAACATTGAACGCTGGTTCGGCGAAGCGAACGAATTAATGGACGGCGCAACGCCGTTGGCGGAGATCGAACCGCAATGGTCGACATGGGCTGACCGGCCCGAGGACAACGGTCCGATAGCGTCGTTCGTGGATGAGGCCTATCGCCGTCGAACGGCCACGTTGGCCGCGGAAATCGCCCCCCGGATCAGGCGTGTCAATTGCTCGAAGTTCGCAAGCAACAGGTTCTCGGGGAGTTGCGGCAGATCGAGTCAGGAGCAGAGTTGCTACCGCATTGTCCTCTGCTACGAGACCCCGGCGGCCGTGCGGGCCGCCGCGGAGCGGCCTTTTGGCGGCTCGTCGATTTCGCTCCCACGGTTCCTGGGTCAGAACATGCAGGCTGGGAAGCCGCGCTCGAATCGAGTGGCTTGCTCGACGCCTGGTTGTATCCGGACGGCCGGCTGGAAACCGTTGATAATGACACGCTGCTGATCGTCGATGGCGAGCCGCTTTCCGCCGAGCGGCAGTTGGCACAGGTGCTCGCTCCGGATAGCTCCGCATTGCCGGAAGGGATTTCGCGCGAATTGATAATCGCGATCCTCATGCGCATCGGCGTCGGCCGGGGAGCCGGACGCATTTGGGTCGATCGCAGCGGCCGGTGGCAGAACGGTCCGTTAACTGGGCATGGCGCCAAGGAGGACGCCGAATTCATTGGCGCTGCCGCTCGGCAGCGACATCGTCAACGGCGGATGCGCATCCTGGCCGCGGAATTGACCGAATGCCAGCGCGAAGAACAGCGATTACAGCACTTGGCCGAGGAATTGAAAGCGGCCCAGCAGCGTCTGGAGAACCAGCATCAATCGCTGCCTTCCAACGAAGGCTTCCGCCTTGCATCCACTGCTCTGGCCGCCGACGAGCAATGCGCGGCTGAAGCGCAGCATGCCTGCTTCGACGCAGCGAAGCGCGAACAAGCGGAACGTCAGCAGTGGGTCGGTCTGATCGAGCAGCGCAACCGTGACGCGCAGGACATGGGACTGAGTCGCTGGTCCGAGGACCCGCAGGCACTGATCGCGCAGCTTGATCAATATCTGGCGGCGCTGCAAATCCTCCAGCGCGACTCCGCCGATTTTTTCGGTGCGCTCCGGGATCAAGCCGATGCGCAGGATGCCTCAACCCAAGCCGCCGAGTCGCTTCACCTCGCCGAGCAACATCGGGCGGCGGCACGACGCGATTTCGAGCAGCAAAGAACCGAGCTGGAAACACTCACCCGCACGCTGGGAGCTGAGGCCGCGGAAATCACCCGGCAGATCGACGCCGCCGGGCAGCGGTTGCAAGCTGCCGACGCGCGTCGTGACGAACATCTTAACCAGGCCGGCGAAGCGCGCGGCCGACTGGACATTCAAGGCGGCTTGGTCGCAGCGCACGGCCACGAGATCCAGCAAACCGATGATCGCCGGCGCGCGGCCGTGCAATGCCTTCAGCAACGCGCCGAGCGCGGCTTGATCGAAGCGGCAGCTTATGAGCTGACGATGCCGCAAGCTCCCTGGAATCTGACGCAAGGCGTGGACGCGGCACGGCTGCTCTACCACGCCGACGAGCGCCAAGCGCACGACGATGAGGCCTGGAACCGATCGCAAGCGAGCATCCATGCCTTGCGCGAAACCTTGCGCGCGAGCTTGTCGAGCTTCGATCTGGCGCCCGAGCCGGAGTTCCTGGCCGATGGCCTGCAACTCGTTCACGTTCCCTTTCGCGGCGCGGTGTTGCGCATCGATCAGGCTGCCCAAGCGCTCGCGGAAGAGACGGCCGCCCACGAGCGCGTGTTGAGCGAAAAAGAACGGCAAATCTTCGAGGATTTCTTGCTCGGCGAAGTGGGACTCGAACTGCACCGGCGGATGCATGAAGCGGCCGAGCAGGTGCTGCGCATGAACCGCGAGGTCGCGGGCCGTCCAATGAGCACCGGGATGCAAATGCGATTTCGCTGGGAACTGGCCGATGAAGCCTCCCCAGAACTTCGCGCCGCGCGCGACGTGTTGATGCGAGTTCGAGAAACCTGGTCGAGCGACGAGCGCGCCACGCTGATCGCCTTCCTACAAAAGCGAATCCAAGCCGAGCACCTTGGCAACGAAGTCATCACCTGGCGCACGCTGCTGGAGGCGGCGCTCGACTATCGCCGCTGGCATGTTTTGCACATCGAGCGCCGTCCCGATCAGCAGCAGCCGTGGCGCTTGCTCACGCGCCGCAGCTACGGCGCACTCAGCGGCGGCGAAAAGGCGGTGGCCTTGACCGTCCCTCAGTGTGCCGCGGCGTCGGCCTACTACAGCTCGGCCGATCGCTTCGCTCCACGGCTGATTCTGCTCGACGAAGCGTTCGCCGGGGTCAGCACCGATAACCGCAGCAGTTGCCTCGAACTGCTCGTGTCGTTCGATCTGGATGTTGTGATGACCAGCGAGAACGAGCGCGGCTGCTACCCGGTGGTGCCGGCCTTGGCAATTTGCCGGCTATCTCGCGCACCCGATCTGCCGGTGGTGCTGAACGACGTCTTGCTCTGGAACGGCAAGCGACAGCAGCGGGTCGTCGAATCGCCATCCCTCGACGCGCTGTCCAACGACAGTTCCCGTTTGGCAACTCCGCACGCCGCCTCGAACGGCGAAACCTCTTCAGGCCCCAACAATGGCCGACTTTTCTGAACACCATCCGCTTGTCCAGCGCATGCGCCAACCCGATCTGAGCCGCCTCATGAAGCGGCTCGTGATGTGGATTGGCCGTGGCACGCCGGTTGTGGGAAAGCTGGTTCTGGCGCGGCCTAGCCCTTCGGAGCGGCGGGCGATCGCCAGTCTAAGCGGCTGCCCCGCCGTCGATACTCAATCGGTGACCGTCGATCTCGATGCTCTGAATGCGATCGCCACACGCGAGGGACATTTCACCTCGTTGGCCGAATTTATCGAGGCGGTGCATGGCCGACCAATCAGGGCCGAAACGGTTCATCGCAACCAACTGCGACGATCGTGGGATGAACTGTGGCAATCGGCGATCGCGCGCCCTTGTGGGGGATCTGAAGTCAAGCGCTGGCTCGCCCAATCGCGAATCAAGACTTGGATCCGCCGATTAGCGGGCGAGGACTTGGAACAATGCCGATTGTTGCTGGCGCACCTGTTCGCGGTGCTCGAACGCCTCCCTCTACAGGTTCCGATGCCGTTGACTCAGTTAGCAGCAGAGATGTGCGGCGACAGTCACGCGCTCGATCGAGATTCGTCGTTGGGGCGCTTGACGGCTCGTGCCCTGGCGGCGCTGCAACGCCGACCGCCGGCCCACTCTGCGGCAGAGATCCGCATTCTTTGGGCGGACGTCGGAATTGTGCTCGACGAACTCTCGGCGACCGTGCTCGTGCTAAATCTTCCTGCGCTGCCAGGGAGCGCGCTTGGCGACGTACTTTATCGAATGCGGCAAGCCGGTGACCCCGTCCGTCTGACGTTTCGCCAGCTTCGTAGCAATGCCCTGTGTGAATTTGACGTTGCCGGCGCGGCGGAGGTCTTCGTCTGCGAGAACCCGGCGGTGGTCGCGGCCGCGGCTGATCGGTGGGGTGCAAACTGTCGACCGTTGGTTTGTGTTGAAGGGCAACCCAACCTTGCCGCCGAACGCTTGCTGCACATGCTCGTCGCGCGCGACGTCTCGCTGCACTATCACGGCGATTTTGACTGGGGTGGAATTCGCATCGCCGCGCATCTCTGGAAGCGGTTTCGGTTTACTCCCTGGCGATTCACCCGCGACGACTATGTTCAGGCGCCTCCCGGACGAACCTTGTCGGGCCCGCAGATCGCAACGCCTTGGGATGATCGGCTCGCTCCAGCTATGCAAGCCGGGGCGGTCGTCGTCCATGAAGAAGCGGTGATGGAACACCTTATCGCCGACCTTCGACCGGTGTCATCCGTAGCCGCCGGCCTTAAAAGCTGCGGCACACCGGCAGCACGGTCTTCGCGCGACTGACGGTGAGATTTGAACTCGTCAACTTCTTGTTTGACAATAGCTTGAGGGATAGCCTTCATTAGTCGGGAAGATGGTTTTAAGCGAGGTGACCCAAAAAAAATCGGCAAGCTGTTCCGTTTAAGAAAAAAGATCGGGGGCGACAGGACACCGATTGAACTTTTTCGTGCCGCCTTGGCAAGTTAGGAGGACAGGGCAAAAAGATTGCTTGATCCTTGACGGTTACCCCCTCATCCACGTCGAGTTGCAACTCCGCTGCGCCGGCAGCGCGTGGTCGGACCCCAGTCAATTAGGTCCACGTGCCGATCGATGCGTCGGTTGATGTGACCGACGCGCGGTGGGCGTGGCCGCAGCCTCTCTGGACATACGAGACGATCGACTCCAGCCAAGCCGCGACCGCTTTCTTCTCGAACATCGCGATATCGATCGGGAGCTTGGGAACAATGCCTGCAAGCCGGCCGCGTAAATCTCGTCCTCGTATTGGCCGAAAAGTTTCACGGTGCCTCCGATACGTTTGCTTCTATTGGTTGAGGCTTACGGGGCTGACTCAGGCGCAATCGCCGCAGTTGCCCTGCTAAACGTCGGCATATAGGGCCTCGAGACGCTTATTTGCCGCCGCGAGCCCCGCGGGGTAGTCCGTTTTGCCGCCGACGACCTCGATGTAGCACGCTGTATCACCCTTGGCGGCCCTGTCCAGCGCGGCATCGAGTTCGCCTAGCGTGCTGACTTTGGCTGTGAACCAACCCTGGCAGCCCAGGGCAGCGGGCAAGGCGTGATAGGTCCAGGCGGCGAGGTCGTTGTAGACCCGATTCGGATCCGCCTCGAGCGCCCGCTCGATCATGTATCCCTCGTTGTTGAGGACAAAGATGATTGGTTTGAGCCCGTAGCGTCCCATGGTCCCGACGGCGGTGGCGGTCAACTGGTGCGAACCTTCGCCGGTGAAAAGGATGGTTCGTCGCGATGGATCGGCGAGGGCGATTCCCAACGTCGCTCCGGTGGCCCAGCCAATCGAACCCCAGAGTGGGGCGCCCTGTGTCTCAGCGCCTTCGGGAAGTGGAAGCGGGCCGATGCCTGAACTCGAGCTGCCGCTCTCCAGGACGATCCGATCCATGGGCTTGAAAAAGTCTCGGTAGCGGGGATAGAGCGCCGCCGCGGTGATTGGGTCGGTCGGCTTGCCGCTTGGTTTCGTGGGAGCCTGCTTGCGCGGCGCCGAGTATCCAAAGTTCTTGGGTGCCGACTTGGCCAGCATTTCGAAGACATCGCCCATCCGGACGGGGTTGTAAATTCGGTTACCAATCCGAACGTAATCTACCTCGATGGTCACGAGCTTCTCGGGCGCGAGCTGGCTTGAGTATGCGGCCGTGTTGATCTCGTTGAAGTTGACCCCTCCGGCGTCAATGACCAGGTCTGCAGCCTCGATTGCCTCGAGCACGCCGGGAGACGCCCCGGCTCCGAGATAGGTCCCAACGAACTGGGGATGCGTCTCCGAGAGGACACCCTTCTCCATAGGCGTCACGGCAAACGGGCAGCCTAGCGACTCGATCAACGCCTGTAAGCTTTGTTGGAGCTTGAACCGCGAGACGGTGTATGCGGGGAGAATGGCTATGGATCGGGCGGCTTGAATCCGCTCGGTGATCGCCGCGACGGCCTTGGCCAGATCGGGGCCGCTTGCGGGCTTTGGATACGGAGTTGCCTCAGTGCCGGAAACCGACGTAATGGCGAAGTCCCCCGCGACGAGAATGTAGGCCGGCCGGCTTTCCGCCCGCGCCGTGGCGATCAGCCGTTCCATCTCATGCACACAGTTATCGGGAGTGATCACCGCTGAAACGCATGCCGCCTGGGCCGAGATGTTCGCGAAGTTCTGAAATATTCCGTCGCCGAGTGTGTGGTGGATGATCTTGCCGACCCGCTGGTTGCGCATCGTCGGCATGCCTACCAGGTGAAAGACGCACGAGCGTTCAGCTTTTGCCCCCATCACGCCGTTGAGCGCGGAAAGCTCGCCGACAGCGTAGGTAGTCATCAGCATCGAACAACCGCGCACGCGGGCGTATCCATCGGCCGCATAGGCTGCGTCCAATTCATTCGAACAACCAATCCAGCGAATTGTCGTGCTCTGGGCAACAGCATCGTTGAGCTTGAACGCGAAGTCCCCCGCGACGCCGAAGCAGTCGGTAATCCCCTCTCGTGAAAGTCGCTCGACAATGTAATCCGAGACAGTCGGTTGATTACTCATAGAACTTTTCATGGCATTTAATGGGTGCGTTATTGGGATCGTGGACAATTGCCCCAATAGCCGCGATGACGAGGGACCTCGAGCCAAAGAACCCGCTGATTTTATCCGCCCCGGAGACGGAAGTGAATTGGGTCAGCCGACCGTGGACCGGCAGGATTGACGCTCGCGAGAGCCGTCGCTGATCTCCACTTACTCGGATGCTTGTAGGTCCGGTCGAAAGTGACGCCCTTGTACCTAGAACGGGTCGGTGACAGAGTTTTCCGCCTGTTCATTTGGTTCTGAGAACGGGTGGCTGACCGTAGGTTGCTGCGTTGGTTGTTCTTCGGATCGCCATCTCGATGGTCAACGTCTAGCGGCCACTCAGCACCGAGAATACTGCGATGTATGAAGATCGCTTTCTTCTTCCTCGGACCGATCCTGACGCGGCGAAAAACATACCCGTAACGGTCGGTCCTCCATCGGTACTGCTTCAGCGTCTCGTAGTCCTAGTCATCGACGAGCGTGACTTGGCCTTTGGGGAGAGGTATGGTCCGCACGCTGAACTAGACCTTAAACAAGCGAAGGCCGACCGCGTGGAGTGGCGTTTTCTCCGGTCGGCATGAAGCGCAATGCCGAGGGCCGACGCCCCTCGGCGTGGTGGTGAAGGTCGGATTGTGGTCGGGCATGGTCGAGTGCTTTCTGGGGTTCG
>DATAXP010000100.1:0-3095 GCA_036272935.1 Pirellulales bacterium
GCGATCGTCGGCCAGACGCAAGGTTGGCTCGGCGTCGAGTGCTCGAGCGAGGAAATGGCCGTTTGGATGCTCCGGGCGGTCGTGGTCGAAGATGTCCTGGCACGCCGCGAAGGCAGCCAGCTCTGCGTGCCGATCGACATGAGCGATTCCGCCTTCGAGCCGATCGCCCAAACGGCCGACGCCGTTTCCCAGGCGCACCGATTGTGGAAGCTCTATGCCGCCCGGTAGCTTCATTGCGCCGCCCCATTTAATAGTACGACTACGATGAATCCGATCCTGTCGCGAATCCTCGTGATCGTGCTCGCAGGCGTCTGTGCCGTTGCGTCGTGGGCGTGCTTGCGAGACGCGATGCGCGCCGTTCGGACGCGGCGGATTGCTCTCACGCGACGGAGCGTGGTAGAAGGCGAGGAAGCAGTACACTACGGTGCAAAGCTGCTGTTCTTCGGCGTCTGCGTCGGTGCGACTGCTGTGTTTGTGCTCTACTGCCTCACCATGTTCTGAGCGTTCTGGCTCGCGATTTCGCAGCCGCTCTGCCCCATAGACCCTCAATGCCAGCCGCGCCATGAAATCTATAATCTTGCTACTGGCCTTCGCCGGCCTGTTGATCTCGGTGCCGGCATGCAACCGCGCTCGACCGGAAGAGCCGGCTAGCGTGGTGCCCGCAAGCGAGTTGAGGTACACCGACGTATTGCCGCACGGCAACGGCGCCATCGAAAGCGGCCGGAGCTACGTCTACTGTGCGACGTTTCAACTGACGTGGGACGAACTGCGCAAGCTGTCGGGCGATGCGCCCGTTCGGCTGATGGGCGACCCGCCGCTGGCCGCCGTGCTGAACGACCACCGCTTCGACCGAGCGGACTTGTCGCCCGCTGATTACCTGGCAATGTCCGGCCGTGTGAACCAGGGGATCGTGGCAGAGATCCGCCAGGCCGTGGCGACTCGATTTCCCCGAGCGACGCTAAAAGTATCCGAGGCGGCGACGTCGGACGGCCTTTATTTGTACACGTATCTCGACAAGCTGATGCCGTTTGCCGAGAAGTTCGATCGGGTCGCTGCCATCCCATTTCAGGCTGGCGGAGAAACAGCTGGGGTCGCGGCCTTCGGCATCGAGGGATTCTATTCGTCTTCCAAACGAGGCAGGGCACTGGCGAAACAGCTCAGCGTACTCGACTATCGCGGCGAAGACGATTTCATTCTGCGATTGAACACGACGGCCAAGGAAGACGAGTTGATCCTGGCCAAAGTGGCTCCGCACGCCACGCTCTCGGAGACCGTGGCCGCAGTCGAGCAGCGTATTAAGGAAGCGCGAAAGGCGGTCAAATGGCCCGGCGCCGAAGAATTTCTTTACCAGCCACACGATGAAGAACCGCTCAAGATTCCGATCGTCTCGCTGGCGATCGATCGCGAGTATGCCGAGCTAATGGATCGGCCAATCGAGAATCGAGAACTCACGGGGCTTCCGATCGTTCAGGCCCGGCAGAGGGTCTTATTTCACCTGGACGAGCGTGGAGCACGGCTCGAATCCAACGCCTGGTCGGCGGTAAAATCCGAGCAGACCAATCGGCCGCGAAAGTATGTCTTCGACAAACCGTTTCTGCTCTACGTCAAAAAGGCCGGCGACCATACCCCCTACTTTGCACTCTGGGTGGGCAGCTTTGATCTGCTTCGGACGAAATAAAGCTGTAACGGTATGACGCGATTCGATCAAGCCGCAGTCAATGGCGCCGCCCGTTGCCAGGAGAATGCTCAACGGCGTCTTGGCACAACGATTTTGCTGTACGTTGTCGCGGTTCTGTCGACTTGGGTGGCGGTACTTTGGCCAGCGGCGTCGATTCTGGCAGTGATTGGCTTCGGCTATCTTGCCATCCGATGGTGTCTTTTCGATTTGGATGCCCAAGGCCAGCCGGCGCCGGAATGGCTAACATTCGGTTGGCCCGTCTGGCCCATCGTTGTGGCCGCATATCTGCTTGGCTATCACGGGATTCGGGGAGTGAAGCTGGCGATTGCCCATTCGGCGGGCCTGGCGGCGGCCGGCCTGATTGGGCTTTGCCTGGGCGGCTATTCGCCACTGGGTTGGGTGGGGCATACCGTGACGAACGGTGTGTTGCTGCTCGCAATGGTGGCGAGCGTTGTCCTGTTCCTGCTCGGCGTGCAGCGACGATATCCCAAAGCGATTCTTCTGGCCGTGGTCCTGGCGGCGCCCGTATGCCTTGCAGCCACCTGGCGGTTTGCAGCTGACGCTTCGTCGCGCGAGTGGATGCGTAAAATCACCGGGGTGGAGTTCGCATTGGGCTCGCCCGGGCACTGGTATGACACTGGTCCGAGCTTCAATGGCGATGGCTACATAATTGAGGAATACCGACTTTCGCCGGAGGTCGCAGAACGGTTTCTCAAGTTTCTGCCCGAGATGGCTGATCGACCGAAACTTTGGCCGAGTTCGGGCGATCGGCACGTGGAGCATTGGAAGACCGGTCGGCCAGGCAAGGCCGACATCCCCTATATTAATTTTGCCTTACACGCCAACATCTACTCGATCGGCGGGCCTTCGCTGGTTGGCCAAGAGGCCGACGCGCAGGCAATGCAGACGCGCGCGCTCAAGTCACTCGAAAAATCAACGACACATTTTGCGTATTTCTACAAGGCCGGTTCCAGTTCGGGAGGACAACTGTGGGTGCAAAATGTCCTGCTGTACATCATCGATGCTCGGGCCAACAGGCTATACCGCATCGACTTTGACACTTGAGGCCGCCCGTCATTGCCTCTCCGCACGCCTGCCATTCACGCCCGGCTATGCTTCGATGAGAACTTTCGAAGCAGCCGTCGCTAAAGAATGCCGCATTCTGAGGACGACCACGCACCCTACTTCGCACTCTGGGTAGGCCGCCTCGATTTGCTTCGGAGAGAATAAGGGCCGCACGGCCGGTTCCGCGTCGCCAAGTTGCACGCGACCTACGCAAAATGCCGCGGCTGGCCGGTTGATTCGAGCACCGACATCCAGAGATCGCCGTCGGGATCGACGGTGTTGCGCTGGCGGATCGCCAGTTGCATCGGCACGTGGACGAATCGGCCGTGCCAGCGGCCGACGACCATCTCGG
>DATAXP010000101.1:0-3123 GCA_036272935.1 Pirellulales bacterium
GTTGCCGCTGCTGGACGTGTCGGTCGAGTCGGTCATGCGCGACAGGCCATCGAACGTGAAAGCTTGGGCGACCGTGCCGGGCACGCTGGAGCCCGCGTTGCCCGCCACGCCCGCCGCCGGCGCGATCGCCACGTTCGTCTTCCGGCCCAGCGCGTCGAACGTGTTGGTGAACTTGGAGCCGTTCTCGTCGGTGTACGCGATCACGTCGCCCGCCTCGTCGTAAACATTGGTCCGCGTCGAGCCGTCGTGGAACGTCATCTTCGTCCGACGATCCATTGTATCATATTGGAACGCCGTGATGTCGCCCCGGTCGTCGATCAATTGCGTCAAGCGGCCGTTGCCGTCCAGGATCGTGGTCGTAACGACACACGCCGAGGCGCCCGGCAAGAAGCTGCCGGTAAGAAACGGCAACTGGCCGCTGACCATGAGCGCGGCGTTGGTTTCGTTGGCGACCGGCGGGTTAGAGCCCTGGCCACCGGTGCGCAGGTGCTGCTGAGTGCCGACGTTGCGATTGGCGCCGTCGAAGAGCGCGAGGCTGGTGTTGCCCTTGGGGTCGATCGCCAGACACTGGTTGCCGCGGCTGTCGTAGCCCGTGCGGTCGACGATCGTGTCGCTGGCGACCTGCCACATCGCGTCGCTGCCGCAGTTCAAGAGATTCAGATCGAGCGTGCCGTCGGCCCCTTGCCGAGCGCGCAGCACCAGCTTGTTCAGCGAATCGTAAAACATGGCCGACTGGAATGTTTCGACCGAGACGCTCGGCGGACTAATCGTGCAAACGTCGGCCTGAACGGAAAGCACGAGGTTGCTGTTGGCGTCGAACGTGTTGGTGGCCCCGTTGCGCAATGCATCGACCGTTTGGACCGTCCGTCCGGCCCCGTCGTACGTGGCGCTCGCCTCGGCCGTGTTGTCCTGAATCGCCGCCGCCTCGCGCCCAGCCCGATCGAAAATCGTGCGCGCCAGAACATAAGAACTGCCGCCGGAGGTGAGCGTCACCATGCCGGTGTGGTCGTTGGCCGTGGAATTGGCCGCCAGGCCGCCGCCGGTGTGCGTGATCGCGCGGCCGGAAGGGATCGTCGTGAACTCGGCGAGGAACACGTTCTTTTGCGCTTCGTATTGCCGGCTCGCCTCGTCGAATCGGGATTCGTCGCTCGCCAACAGAACGCCGCTGTAGCCGTAGCCGTTCTCGCCGGTAGTTTGCTCGTAGATCACGCGGCCGTTCGGATCGTAAAACTTGCTCTCGACATTGCCCAGCGGGTCGGTGGCTGTGATCGGGCGGTTGAAGCCATCGAACGTGTTGGCCGTCAGATCGCCGGTGTGCGTGAGCGAAGCTCCGGAGCGGAAGGCGTCGGCGATGATGGCGGTGTCGGTTGCTCCGCCGCGGTCCGCCGGGCCGATTTGCATGATTGCGTTGCCGTTGGCGTCGAAGGGGGCGATCGTGATCGAGCCGGGCTCGCCGGTTGTCGCATCCATGCCGATGCGCGTGGCGATCCGCAGATTGCGCTCGTCGTAATCGTATTCGACGATGTTGCCCTCGGGCTTGGTGACGAGGATCAAATTCTGGTTCGGGTCGAATTGGCGCGTGGTGATCAGGCTGGCCGGCGTTGAGCCGGTGGCGTCGACGTTGTCTTCGATCTTGTTGTCCAGAAGGTCGAACTGATACAGATTGGTGAACCATCCGGGGCGCACGCTGCCGCCGGGTCCGGGCCGCATCGGCACGTGGGCCGTGCCGCCGCTGCCGGACGGCGAGAATTGGGCGTAGCAGGCGCTCGACGGATCGGCCGAATCGTAGGCCGGCTGCTGATCCTGGGTATCGACGCGCATCGTGTTGCGGTTGGCGTCGAAATAGGTTTCGACCGTGAAGTTGTAGGGCGCAGGGCTGACCGTGCGATAGACTTCGCCCAATTCGTTGCGATCGTACCGCGTGGTGAAGCCGCGCGGATCGGTTTGCGCCAGCGGGTTGCCCAGGGCATCATAAGCGCACGATGCGCAGCCGCTGCCCGACGCGCCGCTGCCACCCTCGTAGCGCGTCACCAAATCTTGATAGACGCCGGGCGTGTTCGTGCGGCTGATGATGTTCGGAACGAAGTCGACGAGGTCGCCGTCGCTGCCGACCAGGCTCAGCACGTCGTTCGGATCGGCATCGACGTGAATCTCCTTGAGCCGGCCATACTGCTTGCCGCCGCTTGTACCCAGATTCGGGTCGGTCAGGCCGCCGTTGCCTTCCGGGTCGTTGTACGGGTAGCGGACGTAGACCGTAAGATTGCCCTCTGGGTCGGTCTGCGTGGTAGTCTGGCCGGCGGCGTTGGTGGTCAACAGCTCCCAGCGAGGCTGATTGGGCGTCCAACCGGAAGGATCGCCCGATTGCACCAACGTGACCGGCGGATGCTGGATTTTGACCATATTGCCGGTGTGCGTGGCATCGGGCAGTCCGGAGCTTGCGCCGTTGCCCGTGCCGTCGCCGTTGATGTCGCCTTGGCCGAGCAGGAAGCCGGGCAGGCCGACGGCCGTCAATTGGCTACTCACGTAGCTGATCAGGTCGTCGATTTGGCCGGTGCTCAGACCGAGCAGCGCGAGCAACACGGGATCGCTGTCAACGGTGGATTGGCTGTCTTTCTGATAATCGAAGTAGGTGACCGTGGCGTAGCGGCCTAGTGCGGGAGTAAGCCCGCCGCCGTTTTGCGGCACGAAAAAATCGCCCTCGCCATCGATCGGGTTGCCTCGCCGCTCGATCATCGCGCATTGAGAATTGAAGATCGGATCGTAGAAATAGCTCTCGGTGAGCTGCGTCTGCTCATACGGCTGATTCGGCGAGGTGGAGCCGTAAGTGGCGGGACTGGCGGGCAGTTGCGGGGTGAAGCCGTAGTCGTTGCCCGACTTTTGCGTGCGGCTGCGCAGCAAACCGACGCGCGGATTGTACACGCCGCTTAGCCCGGGGATCACGCCAGTTTCATATGTGAATTCGACGCTGTTCCCCATCGGGTAAACGATGGCCAGTGGCTGGTTTTGGGCGTTGTACTTCGTCCAGGTGACGTAACTTGGGAACGTGCCCAGCGACGGGATGTCGATCTTCGAGCGGCTCCGCATCACCGCGACCCGCGAGGGCATGCCGGCGGCGTTGAAATC
>DATAXP010000102.1:0-28738 GCA_036272935.1 Pirellulales bacterium
TCTGGCAAGGCAACCGTCGATCTATTACGCTCTCGCATGGTGGCGTACTCCTGGGAAAAAAGGTCTTAAGCAAAACCATTTCAACCCAAGTACGCCACCGTCTTCAACCTCCGCTCATCCACAACTTCCGGTTATAGCTCCAATTTCGTTCACGGCCTTGCGTGCTGTTTCGTGGTTTCGCTTTTTTCGCGCTTTCGTGATCCTCCGGTGTGGCCTGCTTTCGCGCTTGGAGCCGTGACCCTTGAGGCGTAAGCTCTGGCACCATGCAGAGATTGCAGACGACGCAAACGGCACTGCGGGTCGACACCAAATAACAGCCTTCGTTTCTTGGCCTGAACCCCCTGGGGACCCCTCGGCTTTGTTACGAAATGGCCCTCTGCCGTTAAATGGCCTGCCACGAAATGAAATGAGGGCGGGGTGCCCTGGCGGTACGTCAGGCTACCAAGCGAAACGGATTCCTGGCCTGAAATCAGATTGGACTTTCGCTACTGAACACGCGAACATGTTTCGCGATACGAGGCGCAGGATTCGCAGGGCATCGGTTCGCAGGGGGCGCAGTTGTCGCATTGAATAAAATGGGCCGATTCGGTTGACTGCGGGGCAGCGTTGCTATCACTCTATGGCATGGCACGAAATAAACGAACACGGAAGAAACCGCAGCCCCAGCCCGCCCAGCCACGAGCGCGGTATGCGAGCATTTTTCCGGGATCAATAGGAGTCGCCAGATTCGGAGGGCCGCCCGCAGAACTCGTCGATGTTGTCGAGCAGCTTGAAGCTCAGTTAAGGCTGCCGGTGTGGTTGCTCCTTCAGGACTCGCTGGATGATGAGAACTCGCCGTTCCGCCGCGACTCTTTCAATATGCTTGGGGACTATGTTGCATCTGCATTTTTTGACGCACGTCACGAGGATTTGAGGGCCGGCCAAAAGGTCGCATTGCTTATCGATTCCAATGGCGGAATGGCGCGGCCGGCTTATGAGTTGGCCATGCTGCTCCGGAGGCACTGCGGGGGGTTTACGGCGGTTATACCTCGGCACGCCAAGAGTGCAGCCACCCTACTGTCGCTTGGCGCAGATGAAATTGTGATGAACGCCCACGCCGAACTCGGCCCGCTTGACGCGCAGATGTTCGATCCTGATCGAGAAGACAGCATGTCTGGGCTAGACGAGGTGCAGTCGCTTGAACGGCTCCACGCTTTCGCGATGAAGGCTGTCGATGAAATGATGCTACTAATGCTCAGGAGGACTAGGAAAAAGACGAAGAGTCTCCTGCCGGTGGTGTCAGAATTTGTTGCAAAACTCACGCAGCCGATGTTTCAAGGCGTCGATGTGGTTCGATATACGCAAATGTCTCGCGCCTTGAAGGTCGCAAGTGAATACGGAAAAAGATTGCTTCGCCAAGGCTACGGAGAGGACGCCGAGAGGATCGCAAACCGACTTGTCGAAGACTACCCTGAGCACGGATTTCCGATTTATCCCGACGAGGCGCGTGAACTTGGGTTGCGGATTACGCATCCATCAGGTGAAACGAGCCGATTGCTCGAAATGGTCACGAGGCATTTACACGGATTGAACCTAATTGGTAGGATCACCTAGGGGCTAATATGGAGGAAGGATTCATGGAATCTTTGCAATCTCGCCGCCCTTCGCCACGCCGATTCGTTTCAAGCTATCGCGCCGTCGAAGAGGCGATTGATCGGGCAAAGCGATGCGCAAAGGCGGGATGGGCCGACCTGCTACCGCAAACTGACTACGATGGGAAGTATTCTGCGGTAGCGGACGAATCGGAGCATTCAGGTTCTGCCGCCGGCAAATAAACTACGTCCGCAGAAAAACGGCAGTTTTGCCGAATTGCTCAAGCTCTTTCTTGGCGGCGATGCGCAACCTCTCGCGCATCCAAGCGGACAGTGACAGGCCGGCCAATTGGGCGGCCTCTGCGAAGCCTTCTTTCTCGCTTGGCTGAAGGCGAATCTGCGTCACCGACGCCTTACGCTCGTTAGCGGCCTTCTTTGGTGCGCCTCTCTTTTTCGACATACTTACATTGTAAGTACAAGAATTCTTCCGTCAACACACTTGCAATGTATGTTCATTGTCATTACAATTAAATCTCGGTGGGGCATGTATGGTGAAGAACGAAAGACATGTCGATGAACGCTCGCGAGCAACGTGGCCTGATAATCGCCGCCCTGTGCAAGCTGAAGAAGTCCGAAAAGGGCTGGCTGGTGCCGTCGCAAACAGGCGCAGAGCAGACCTATCGCGTCGATCCGAGTAAGCAATCCTGCACCTGCCCCGACCACACAGAGCACGGCCACGTCTGCAAACACGTTCACGCTGTCAAGTTCACGATTCAGCGGGAGTATCATCCCGACGGAACGATGATCGAAACGAAGGAAATCATCCTCAGCGACAAGAAAACGTACCGCCAGAATTGGCCAGCGTACAACCGCGCGCAGAGCATTGAGAAAGATCGCTTCCAAGAGATTCTGGCCGACCTGTGCAGCGGCTTGAAGCAACCCGAGCGCAAGGGAGTCGGCCGCAAGCCAAACCTGCTACGCGATTCCGTGTTCGCGATGGCGCTGAAGGTCTACGGCACACTGAGCGCTCGTCGCACGGAATCGGACATGCGCGAGGCCGTCAAGCGCGGCTTCATGTCGAAAGCAATCTGCGGAATGAAAGTCTGCATGTGCTTCGACGATCCGTCCATGACGCCGATCCTGAAGCGGCTCATCGTGCAAAGCAGCCTGCCGCTGCGGACGATCGAAACCAAGTTCGCGATTGATTCCAGCGGCTTCTCGTCGAGCAAATTCGTGCGCTGGTTCGATATTAAATACGGCGTGACTCGTCAGCGGCACGTATGGGTCAAGGCGCATATCGCGACGGGCGTGAACACGAACGTCATTACGGCGGTACGCATCCTCGACCGCGATGCCGGTGACTCGCCGCAGTTGCCAGCGCTCGTTCAACAGACCGCCGAGAACTTCACGATCGACGAAGTGAGCGCCGACAAAGCGTATAGCAGCGTCGAGAACTTCGAGGCCGTTGCCGATTGCGGCGGGACCGCGTTCCTCGCCTTCCGGTCAAACACGACCGGCAAGGCCGGCGGTATCTTCGGCAAGATGTTCCACTACTTCCAATTCCGCCAACAGGAATTCATGGCGCGGTATCACTTGCGGTCGAACGTCGAGAGCACGTTCAGCATGATTAAGCGCAAGTTCGGCGATGCGGTCCGCTGCAAGAATGACGTGGCGATGGTCAACGAAGTGCTCTGCAAAATGCTTTGCCACAACATCTGTTGCCTGATCCAAGCGCAGTGCGAGCTAGGCATCGTGTCTGAATTCTGGAGGGATGAACCAAAGCAGCCGGCTACAATCAAGAGCGAGCCGACGACCGGAAAACAACCGGAATCGGCCTGCCAAGAAATGGACTTGGCTGCCATCGAATGGCTTTAGCAACCGTCATTTCGTAACAAAGCCGGGACCCCTCAGCGACCAAACAATAAACGCGGCGCGTTTCTTGGCCGGGGCAAACAAACGCGGCGCAGCCGCGTCGTGTCCGCGGTGGTGATTTCGCCGCGAGTTGCCACAACGCCTCTTCCATCAGTTAGGATGGGGGGGTCAGCAAGGCTCGCGGTTCCGAGGGTGGGGAACGCTGTTGGCGCAGGTCGGCCGCACGGCGATTGCTGTTATGGCGCAAACCGAGGCTCTCACGGGCTCGTCCACGTCGTCGAATTTGCTGACGCTGGTTCGTCAGCACGATCGCGATGCGTGGCGGCGCTTCGTCGCGATCTACGCTCCGCTGATCTACGGTTGGTGCCGCACGGCCAGCCTGGGTGCCGCCGATTCGGGCGACGTGACCCAAGAAGTGTTTGCCCGGGTGTTCGTCGCGATCAATGAGTTCCGGCACGATCGCCCCGGCGACACGCTGCGCGGCTGGTTGCGGGTGATCTGCCGCAACAAGTTGCACGACCACTTCCGCCGCCAGGCCGACAGGCCGCTGGCCGCCGGTGGCACTAGCGCGCAAGGTCGCATGGCCAATGTGCCGATGTGCGACGACGACGAGCCGACCGTGGTAAGCGAGCGGCACGCCTTGGCGCGGCGTGCCGCGGAGCTGGTCCGCGGCGAGTTCGAGCCGCGCACCTGGCAGGCGTTCTGGATCACGGCGGTCGAGGGCCGCACCGCGGCCGAGGTGGCCGAGCGACTGGCCATGACCGCCGGGGCGGTGCGCCAGGCCAAGTACGCCGTGTTGCGGCGTTTGCGCGAAGAGCTGAGCGGGGAATTCGACTGAAGCGCGGGCAGGTCGTTTAGCCGGTCGCCGCGGCGACCGTGTTTCAAGAACGTCTGACGCCCGGACGTTCGTGTCATTAGCGGGCTAGGGGCAATCGAGCGGGGAGAACTTTCGTGGTTGTATCTCATCCTGAAAAGCAACGGCTGGTCGACTACGCCTCGGGCAAGCTGGCCAAGAACGAGGCGGACGACGTCGCTGGCCATCTGAGCCAGTGCCCGGAGTGCGAGGCAACAATCGACACCCTGGAACCCAAGGCGGACACCATGGTCAGCGGCTTGCGCGAGAAACCAGCGCCGGACCCCTACGCCAAGGAAGCCGACCTGAAGCGAGCCATGGATCGCGCAGCAAACTTGCCCGCACGTCCCGAACAGGCCGCGGAAAAATCGCCTCCCACCAAGGTTTCGACCAAAAGCCCGCCCAAGCTCGGCCCATACCAGCTCATCGCCAAGCTCGGCGAAGGGGGAATGGGCGCCGTGTTCAAGGCGCAGCACGAGCACCTCGGCAAGACGGTCGCCATCAAGATCCTGCCCCGCAAGGCGATGCAAGACCCGGCCGCGGTCGCCCGCTTCCGCCGTGAGATGAAGGCGGTCGGCGGCATCAGCCATCCGAACATCGTCGGCGCGCACGATGGCGGCGAAGCGCAAGGCATGCACTACCTGGTGATGGAGTACGTGGCCGGCCATGACCTTTCTTCGCTGACAAAAAAACAGGGGCCGCTGCCGTTGGACAAGGCGATCTCGTACATCCGCCAGGCCGCTTGCGGTTTAACCTTCGCGCACTCCAAGGGGATCGTGCATCGCGACATCAAGCCGGCGAACCTGCTCGTCGATACCGAGGGGACACTCAAGATTCTCGATCTCGGCCTGGCGCGCCTGGAAAGCGACCAGGCTGTCGACGCGGCGGCCAACGATGGGCTTACGCAGACCGGCCAGGTGATGGGCACGGTCGACTACATGGCTCCCGAGCAGGCGTTCGACACGCACCGTGCCGACGCCAAGGCCGACGTGTACAGCCTGGGCTGCACGCTATACCGCATCGTCACCGGCCGCAACGCCTATGGCGGCGACACCGTGGTGCAGAAGATTCTCGCCCACCGCGAACATCCGATCCCGTCGCTCGTCGAGGCCCGGCCCGAAGCGCCCGCGGCGCTCGGTGCGCTTTACCAGCGGATGATGGCCAAACGCCCCGAAGACCGGCCGACGATGGCCGAGGTGGTGAAGGAGCTAGAAGCGGTGCAGACAGAGGCGAGCCGTCCAAGCGAGCAGACCGATGCTTGGTCCGCCTCTGGCGGAGGGCCGGTCGCGCACGCTTCGGAAGTGTCGATGGCCTGGGCCAGTTCGCCGCTAAGGGCGCTCGACGTGCCTGAAATCTTGGTCGAGCCGACGCGCAAATTGAAGACGCGCGGCGCGAAGGGGCCGCCGTCGAAGAACCGCAACGTGCTCGTCGGCGCCGCCGCCGCCGGCGGCGCGGCACTAATCCTCTGCGGCATCTGGGTGATCTTCAAGCAAGGCGACAAGGAGGTCGGCCGTGCCTACATCGAGAATGCCGACCGCGTCGAAGTGGCGCACACCAATCCCCCGCACTCCCCAGCCCCCAACCCCCGGCCCCCAGCCCCCGCCTCTTCGCCGCCGCTGGCGATCGCCCCGTTCGATGCCACGCAGGCCAAAGCATATCAAGCCGCGTGGGCCAAGCATCTCGGCACGCAGGTCGAAACCACGAACAGCGTCGGAATTCGGCTGACGCTCATTCCGCCCGGCGAGTTCCTGATGGGGAGCACGCCAGAGCAAGTGGCTGCTGCAAAGAAGATGGGCGAAGACGACAAGATGACGCCGAACAATTTGTACTTCTCCTGGCTACCGGACGAAATGCCGCTGCATGCGGTTACGATCAGCCAGCCCTTCTTGGTGGGAAGCACGGAAGTGACGGTAGCGCAGTTCCGCAAGTTCGCCGAAGCCAGCAACTACATCACCGAAGCGGAGAAGGATGGTTTCCAGGACAAAGCCAAGGAAGCCGGCAAGCAGAAGAACTGGAAGCGCCCCGAATATTCGGCGCCGCTCACCGACGAAACCGCGGTGACTTACATCACCTGGAACGATGCTTGCGCCTATTGCGCGTGGCTGTCGGAACAAGAGCAGCGCCAGCCGTGGTATCGCGCCGATGGCAGAGGCGGTTGGCTGGTCGCGGCGCGTGCCGATGGCTACCGGCTGCCGACCGAAGCGGAATGGGAATACGCTTGTCGGGCGGGCACGACAACGCAGTACTCGTGCGGCGACGACAAATCGCAGTTGGAGCAGTATGGCTGGTTCGTCAACAACCAGCGTGGCGGGGTGCAGCCGGTGGCGTTAAAGCTACCCAATCCGTTCGGTCTATTCGACATGCACGGGAACGCGATGGAATGGTGCCAGGATTCGGCCGACGGGAAATGGTATGAAAAAAGTCCACCCACCGATCCCAAGGGCCCATCTTACGGCTTCATCCGCGTGCTGCGCGGCGGCAGTTGGCCCTACGAGGCTTCCCGCTGCCGCAGTGCGTTTCGCGGTCACGACCGCCCGTCGTACCGCTTCCACACGTCCGGCTTTCGCGTCGTCCGCCCGCTCGACGCCTCGAAGGCGAATCCCCCCTCTCCCCTTGCGGGAGAGGGGCCGGGGGTGAGGGGGGCGGGCTTGGTACCCGCTTCATCACCCTCACCCCAACCCTCTCCCGTCAAGGGAGAGGGAGTAAAGGGGTGGCAAACGCCCGAGTTCGACCGTTGGGTCAAGGCCACGCAAGCCCTGCCGGCGGAGAAGCAGATCGAAGCGGTCGGCAAGAAGCTGATGGAGTTGAATCCGGAATTCGACGGCAGCATGAAGCACCGCATCGTGAACGGCGAGGTGATCGAGTTGCGGTTCGCGTCGGACAACGTGACGGATATTTCGCCGGTGCGGGCACTGCCCAGGCTGGAGCGCCTGGCTTGCAACGGCAGCCAACCGTACAAGGGAAAACTGTCCGACTTATCGCCGTTGGCAGGAATGAAGCTGACGTGGCTGGATTGCGGGGCCACGAAGGTTTCCGACTTGTCGCCGCTGCGTGGCATGCCGTTGACGAGCCTGTATTGCGGCGTCAGCCCGGTGGCCGACCTGTCGCCGCTCGCCGGCATGCCGTTGGGGCATTTGAACTGTAGCAGTTCGCCGGTCGCTGACCTGTCGCCGCTGCACGGCATGCCGTTGAACTCGCTGGACTGCTACGGCACGAACGTATCTGACTTGTCGCCGCTGGTTGGCAGCCCGTTGGCCACGCTGAGTTGCGGCGTCACTGCGGTTACTGACGTAACGCCGGTGGCGGGGATGAACTTGAAAGCGGTCTATTTCTCGCCCAAGCGAGTGACGCGCGGGATCGAAGTGCTGCGGCCAATGAAGAGCCTGGTGTACATGTCCGTGAGAGCGGGCGATCGCATTTCGGTCGAAGAGTTCTGGAAGCGGTACGACGCGGGCGAGTTCGACAAATCGTCGACCGACATCAACGATCCCGCGTTCCAGCAATGGATCGCCGGCACGCAAAAGCTGCCGGCCGAGAAGCAGGTCGACGCGGTGATGAAGAAGCTGATGGTGTTGAACCGCGGCTTCGATGGGAAGAATCAGAACCAAATCAGCGGCGGCGTGGTCACGCGCCTGGATTTTAGCAGCGAAAAGGTGACCGACCTATCGCCGGTGCGGGCGCTGGCGGGGCTGACGTATTTGCGGTGTGGCGGGACCGCAGGGCCGCGGAGCGGCTCGATCAGGGATCTCTCGCCGTTGGCGGGATTGAAGCTGACGCAGTTGTACATCCGCGAGAGCCCGGTGGTCGACCTTTCGCCGCTGGCCGGCATGCCGCTGGTGGTGCTGGTGTGCGACCGGGCCGCCGTCGCCGATCTTTCGCCGTTGGCCGGGATGCCCCTTGAGGAGTTGGTCGTCACCGAGACGAAGGTAAGTTCGCTCGACCCGCTGCGGGGCATGCAGCTCAAGAGGCTGGAAGTGGCGGGGGCCGAGATGTCGGACCTGTCACCGCTGGCGGGCATGCCGATCAAGTACTTGAGAATCTCGTCCATCAAAGCGACGAACTTTTCGCCGCTGGCCGCCATGCCGCTCGTGGAACTGCGTTGGTACAGCAGTCCGATCACCGATGCATCGCTGGAAGTTTTGAAGAACAAAGTCACGCTCACCCACCTCTCGCTGACGGGGGACAATCAGATCACCGACGGCGCACTGCCGGTGCTGGAAAGTCTGACTGGCCTGCAAACACTCGAAGTCACGAAAACGAAAATCACTCCCGCGGGAGTCGAACGACTGAAAAAGGCGCTGCCCAAGTGCGAGATCGCGGGGCCGTGAGGGCGCTTCATCGAGCCGCGACCGTTAGGGAGCGGATAGCAAGAGCGACTGCTGATGAATCCGCTCCCTAATGGTCGCGGCTCGTGGCCGCACGAATTGCGCTGATGAGCGTCGCAACTTACAACTGCCACGGAGCCCGCATCGGTCGGCTGAGCATCGCCGCGGCTTCCTCGTCGCCGCCGATTTCCTCAGCCTCCGGGTTCCACTTGATGTTCCGCTTCAGCCGCATCGCGATGTTGCCGAGGTGGCACAATGTCGCGGTGCTGTGGCCGACTTCGACCGGCTCGATCGGGTCTTGCCGCGACTTCACGCAGTCGAGGAAGTTGCGAACGTGATCGGGCAGATAATTCTTGTAAACGTTCTCCGTGCGGCTGGGATTGCTGCGCTCGAGGTGAATCTCGTTCGGGCCAATCTCTGAGGTGAGAATCGACTTCGAGCTGGCCGACAATCCCTTCGAGCTGACTTCGACCCAGCCTTCGCTCCCCTCGAAGCGCGCACCCGCATTCGGCTTGCCCTTCTCGGTGACCGTTTGGCAGTGAATCTCCACGCCGTCGTCGTATCGGGCGCGGAAGGCGACGCGCGTCGGAGCCGTGAACAATGAGCCCGGCTCGGGCCATTCGGAACCGGCGTCTTCGAACTCGACCGGACCACTGCGATCGGAGCCATGTCCCCACTGGGCGATGTCGTTCGAGTGCGCGCCGAAATTCGTCGTCTGCCCGCCCGAGTAGTCGAGGATGAAGCGGAACCGGTAGAAGCAGCGATCGTGGTGGTACGGTGCTTCGGGGGCCGGGCCGAGCCAGGTTTGGTAATCAAACCCGTCGGGCACCGGCATCGCCTTCCAACCAGGGCCGGGGCTCTCGGCGTTGTTGGGGGCAATGAAGGTGTGAATCTTTTGCAGCGTGCCGATGCGGCCATTGCGGACCAACTCGCAGGCGGTGCGCACCGCGGGACCGGAGCGCCAATGGCTGCCGGTCTGTAGCACGCGCTGGTGCTTGCGAACCGCTTTGACCATCGCTTGCCCCTGTCGGATGGTGAGCGAAAGCGGCTTCTCGCAATAGATATCCTTGCCGGCCTCAGCGGCCATGATCGTGATGATGGCGTGCCAATGATCGGGAACGATGATCGTCACCGCGTCGATATCGTCGCGCGATAGCAGTTGGCGAAAGTCGCTGGATGCGTCGCAGGCCTTGAAGTTGCCAGACTTCGTCTTGGCCGAATAGTAATCGTCGACCTTCTGTTTGCCCGGCTCACGGCCGAGAAACTGGCTTGCGTCGCGGTACCCGTCGCTGCCGCGGTTCACGTCGCACACGGCCACGACGTGCACATCGTCGTTGTTCAGAAACGCCGGCAGATCGATCGTGCTTTGATTGCCGAGGCCAATGAAGCCGACGTTGATGCGGTTGCTCGGCGCATTGGCGCCAAAAATCGAACTCGGCACGATGTACGGGACCGCAAGGCTGCTAGCGGTGGCCTTGAGAAATGTGCGGCGTCGCATGGGCCGAATGCTCCATTGGCGGGGGAAGTGGGCGCAATGGCAGGCTACCCCAAACGTCATGGCTGCTCAAGCATTAGGAATCAGCGCAGCGACAAGTTTTCCCCCCACAGGAGAAGTTTGACGATCTTGGGGGGCTTGAGTCAGAATAGGGCCGCGATTCTGCCGTCAGAGTGCATGCCTTGCGACTTAAGGAGAAGTGACGATGGCCACTGTACAGGAATCGACCACCGACGTCTTGGATGCCGGCGCCCTGCTGAGCGCCATGACCTCGCTGAAGGCCGGCGACTTTACGGTCCGATTGCCGCTCGGCTGGACCGGCGTCGCAGGCAAGGTGGCCGATGCGTTCAACGAGGTGATCGAGCTCAACGACCGGATGGCCAAGGAGCTGGAGCGCCTGGGTCGTGTCGTCGGCGAGGAAGGCAAGCTCACCCAGCGCGCGAGCCTGGGCGACGTGCGCGGCAGTTGGGCCGAGTCGATCTGGAGCGTCAACGAACTGATCGACAATCTGGTCCACCCCACGCGCGAGACTGCGCGCGTGATCGGCGCGGTCGCCCAAGGCGATCTGTCGCAGACGATGGCCTTGGAGATCGAAGACCGCCCGCTGAAGGGCGAGTTCTTGCGCACCGCAAAGACCATCAACAAGATGGTCGACCAGCTTGGTTCGTTCGCCAGCGAAGTGACCCGCGTGGCCCGCGAAGTCGGCACCGAAGGCAAGCTCGGCGGACAAGCCAAGGTGAAGGGCGTCGCCGGCACCTGGAAGGACCTGACCGACAGCGTGAACAGCATGGCCGGCAATCTCACCGGCCAGGTACGCAACATCGCCGAGGTGACCACCGCTGTAGCCAACGGCGATCTGTCGAAGAAGATCACCGTCGACGTGAAAGGCGAGTTCCTCGAGCTGAAGAACACCATCAACACGATGGTCGATCAACTCCGCTCGTTCGCCAGCGAAGTGACCCGCGTGGCGCGCGAAGTCGGCACCGAAGGCAAGCTCGGCGGGCAAGCGCGCGTGGAAGGCGTGTCGGGCACGTGGAAAGACCTGACCGACAGCGTGAACTTTATGGCCGGCAATCTCACGGCCCAGGTGCGCAACATCGCCGCGGTGACGACTGCCGTGGCTAACGGCGATCTGTCGAAGAAGATCACCGTCGACGTGAAGGGCGAAATTCTCGAGCTGAAGAACACGATCAATACGATGGTCGATCAGCTCAACAACTTCGCCAGCGAAGTGACCCGCGTGGCCCGCGAGGTGGGCACCGAAGGGCGCCTCGGCGGACAGGCCGACGTGAAAGGTGTCGCCGGCACGTGGAAAGACCTGACCGACAACGTGAACCTGATGGCCAGCAACCTCACGGTGCAGTTGCGCGACGTGTCGAAGGTGGCCACGTCGATCGCCACCGGCGACCTGACCCAGAAGGTGACCGTCGATGTGCGCGGCGAGATTTTGCAGATCAAAGACGTGATCAACACGATGGTCGATCAGCTCAGTTCGTTCGCCAGCGAAGTGACCCGCGTGGCCCGCGAAGTGGGGACCGAAGGCAAGCTCGGCGGTCAGGCCGACGTGAAAGGCGTCGCCGGCACCTGGAAGGACCTGACCGATAGCGTGAACTTCATGGCCGCCAACCTCACCGGCCAGGTGCGCAACATTGCCGACGTGACGAAGGCCGTGGCCAACGGCGACTTGTCGAAGAAGATCACCGTCGATGTGAAAGGTGAAATCCTCGAGCTGAAGAACACCGTCAATACGATGGTCGATCAGCTCCGCTCATTCGCCGCCGAAGTGACCCGCGTGGCCCGTGAGGTCGGCACGGAAGGAAAGCTCGGCGGCCAGGCAAACGTCCGCGACGTGGCCGGCACGTGGAAGGACCTGACCGACAGCGTGAACTTCATGGCCGGCAACCTGACGAGCCAAGTGCGCAACATTGCCGACGTCGCGACGGCCATCGCCAACGGCGACTTGTCGAAGAAAATCACCGTCGACGTGAAAGGCGAAATTCTCGAGCTAAAGAACACCGTCAACACGATGGTCGATCAGCTCAGCTCGTTCGCCAGCGAAGTGACCCGCGTGGCCCGCGAAGTAGGCACCGAGGGGCGCCTCGGCGGGCAGGCCGACGTGAAGGGCGTCGCCGGCACGTGGAAAGACCTGACCGACAGCGTGAACAGCATGGCCGGCAACCTCACCGTGCAATTGCGCGACGTGTCGAAGGTGGCGACCGCCATCGCCACCGGCGACTTGACGCAGAAAATCACTGTCGACGTGCGCGGCGAGATTTTGCAGATCAAGGACGTGATCAACATCATGGTGGACCAGCTCAGCTCGTTCGCCAGCGAAGTGACGCGCGTAGCGCGCGAAGTCGGCACGGAAGGGAAGCTTGGTGGACAAGCCGACGTGAAAGGTGTTGCCGGCACGTGGAAGGATCTGACCGATAGCGTCAACAGCATGGCGGCGAACCTCACCGGCCAGGTGCGCAACATCGCCGACGTGACGAAGGCCGTGGCCAACGGCGACTTGTCGAAGAAGATCACCGTCGACGTGAAGGGGGAAATCCTCGAGCTGAAGAACACCGTCAACACGATGGTCGATCAGCTCCGCTCGTTCGCCGCCGAAGTCACGCGCGTGGCTCGTGAAGTGGGCACCGAAGGAAAGCTCGGTGGCCAGGCCAACGTGCACGACGTCGCCGGCACCTGGAAGGACCTGACCGACAGTGTGAACAGCATGGCCGGCAACCTCACCGGCCAGGTGCGCAACATCGCCGAGGTGACCACCGCCGTGGCCAACGGCGACTTGTCGAAAAAGATCACCGTCGACGTGCGCGGCGAAATCCTCGAACTGAAGAACACGATCAACACGATGGTCGATCAGCTCCGTTCATTCGCTGCCGAAGTGACCCGCGTGGCCCGCGAAGTGGGCACGGAAGGAAAACTTGGCGGACAGGCCAACGTGCGCGACGTAGCCGGCACCTGGAAAGACCTGACCGACAGCGTGAACTTCATGGCCGGCAACCTGACCAGCCAGGTGCGCAACATCGCCGACGTGACCAAGGCGGTGGCCAGCGGCGACTTGTCGAAAAAGATCACCGTCGACGTGCGCGGCGAAATCCTCGAACTGAAGAACACCGTCAACACGATGGTCGATCAACTCAGCTCGTTCGCCAGCGAGGTGACCCGCGTGGCCCGCGAAGTCGGCACCGAAGGCATCCTTGGTGGCCAGGCCCAGGTGAAGGGTGTCTCGGGTACGTGGAAAGATCTGACCGACAGCGTGAACTTCATGGCCGGCAACCTGACCAGCCAGGTGCGCGGTATCGCCAAGGTCGTCACCGCGGTGGCCAACGGCGACCTGAAACAGAAGCTCACCGTCGAGGCCAAGGGCGAGATCGCCGCCTTGGCCGACACGATCAACGGCATGATCGACACACTGGCGACGTTTGCCGACCAAGTGACCACCGTGGCTCGCGAGGTCGGCGTCGAAGGGCAGCTCGGCGGCCAGGCGAAGGTGCCCGGCGCCGCCGGCACGTGGAAAGGCCTCACCGAGAACGTCAACCAGTTGGCGGCCAATCTGACCACTCAGGTCCGTGCCATCGCCGAAGTGGCCACGGCCGTCACGAAGGGCGACCTGACGCGGCACATTCTCGTTGAGGCCCAAGGCGAGGTGGCGGCTCTCAAAGACAACATCAACGAGATGATCCGCAACCTGAAGGAAACCACGCTCAAGAACAGCGAGCAGGACTGGCTCAAGACGAACCTCGCCAAGTTCAGCCGCATGCTGCAAGGCCAGCGCGATCTGTCGAACGTGGGGCGCATGATCCTTTCGGAGTTGGTGCCGGTGGTCAGCGCCCAGCAGGCAGTGTTCTATATCCTCGATTCCGGCGGCGAGACGCCGAGACTCAGCCTGCTGGCCAGCTACGCCGACGGCGGGCAGACCGAAATCGGCACCCGCCTGGCGCTGGGCGAAGGGCTCGCCGGTCAGTGCGCCGTCGAAAAGCAAAAGCTGCTTGTCTCGGGACCGATCGACTGGTTGCGCATCGCCTCGGCCCTCGGCGAAGCCTCGCCGCAACACGTGATCATCCTGCCGGTCATTTTTGAGGGCCAGGTGAAAGGCGTGCTCGAGCTCGCCAGCCTCGACCGGTTCAGCTCGACGCACCAGGCGTTCCTCGACCAGCTCACCGAGAGTATTGGCATCGTGCTGAACACGATGGAAGCGAACATGCGCACCGAAGACCTGCTCAAGCAGTCGCAGTCGCTCGCTCAGGAACTGCAAATCCGGCAGGAAGAGTTGCAGAACACCAACCAAGAGCTGCAAGAAAAGGCGCGGCTGTTGGCGCACCAGAACCAAGAAGTGGAACGCAAGAACGAGGAGGTCGAGCAGGCCCGCCAGGCGCTGGAAGAAAAGGCCAAGCAGCTCGCGCTCACCTCGAAGTACAAGAGCGAATTCCTGGCGAACATGTCGCACGAGCTGCGCACGCCGCTCAACAGCTTGCTCATTCTCTCTGACCAGCTCTCCAAGAACAACGAAGGCAATCTCACCGGACGCCAAACCGAATTCGCCAAAACGATCCACTCCTCAGGCAACGACCTGCTGATGCTCATCAACGACATCCTCGACCTGTCGAAGATCGAGTCGGGCACGGTGGTCGTCGACGTCGGCGAGGTGCGGATGAGCGATCTGCAAAGCTACGTCGAGCGCACGTTCCGCCACGTTGCCGAGTCGAAGGCGGTCGACTTCGTCATTCAACTCGCCCCCGAGCTGCCGAACCTGATGTACACCGACGCCAAGCGCTTGCAGCAGGTGATCAAGAATCTGCTGTCGAACGCCTTCAAATTCACGCATTACGGCACAGTGTCGCTGAGCGTGCAAACCGTCGCCGACGGCTGGAATCGTGAGAACGATAACCTCAACGCCGTTCCGTTGGTCTTGGCCTTTTCGGTGTCCGACACGGGCATCGGCATCTCGGCCGACAAGCAGCAGATTATCTTCGAGGCGTTCCAGCAGGCCGACGGCAGCACCAGCCGCAAGTACGGCGGCACCGGCCTGGGCCTGGCAATCAGCCGCGAATTGTCGCGGTTGCTGGGCGGCGAAATCCGCCTGTTCAGCACGCCGGGCAAGGGAAGCACATTCACGCTCTATCTGCCGCAAGCCTACATGCCGCCGCGCGTGCTGCGCAAGGCCGCAGGTTCCGAATCGGGTGTCGGCCCGTCCACAAAGTCGGACGGCGTGTACCGGTTGATGTCCGACGCGCTCGAAACGGGACAGGATCTGTCGGCATCCGGCGACGTGCTCGCGCAATCGCAAGGCGCGACCGCCCTGTTGCTGCCACTGATCAACGAGGCGGGAGACGATCGCGACAACATTCAGCCAGGCGACCGCCGCGTGCTGATCGTTGAAAACGATCTGCCGTTTGCGAAGCTGCTTCTGGAGATTTTGCACGAGAGCGATTTCAAGGTGTTGGTGACATCGCTGGGAGCCAGCGCCCTGTCGATGGCGCGGGATTACCAGCCCGATGCGATCGTACTCGACATTTGTCTGCCCGATATCGACGGCTGGCGAGTGCTCGAACGATTCAAGAACGACTTGGACGTTCGACATATTCCTGTGTGGGTCACCAGCACCGAGGAGGCGCTGGATCGCTCGTTCCGTGTGGGCGCGCGTGGCTTTGTCGCCAAGCCCGTGCAAACGCAGGATACGCTCGATGGCCTGATCGATGAGATTCACCAGTTCAGTCGCCAGCCCGAGCGCCGTGTGTTACTGATCGAGCCTGATGCCGAGAAGCGCGATGGCATCTCATCGGTGCTGAGGATGGATCGCGTCAACGTGATGCTGGCTAGCGACGAAGTCGAAGCCGCGAACATCTTGAAAAACGAAGCGATCGATTGTGCAGTGATCGATATCGACAGCGCAGACGTGGATCTGGACCAGTTGGCGAGCGAGGCGCGGCCGGCAGCCGCGTCGCAGCGGCTGGCCATGATCTTGTATAGCGACGGTGCCGTGGCCGAAGAGGAGCAGCTTGGCGTGCGGCGGCTCGCGGAAACTTGCGTCGTCCAGCGGGCGCACAGCCTCGACCGCCTGTTCGACCAGGTGACCATGCTGCTGCACTATCCCACCAATCAGCTCTCGGGCGATCAGCAGCGATTGCTCGATCGGCTGCGGCGCAGCGACAAGGCGCTGGCGCAAAAGAAAGTGTTGATCGTCGACGACGATATCCGCAATATCTTTGCCCTGTCCAGCGCCTTGGAGCAGCACAGCATGCAGATCGTTGCGGCCGAAACAGGTCGTGGGGCGATCGATATCCTGCGATCGCAACCCGACGTCGACGTGGTCCTGATGGACATCATGATGCCGGAAATGGATGGTTACGAAACCATCCGTGCGATCCGCGAGATGGAACAGTTCAAGAACCTGCCCATCATTGCCGTCACCGCCAAGGCCATGAAGGGGGACCGCGAGAAGTGCATCGAAGCCGGTGCCTGGGATTATTTGTCGAAACCGGTCGACACCGAGCAGATGCTCTCCGTGTTGCGTGCCTGGCTGCACCGGTAATGAAGCACGCGCCGCTTACTGACAACTTGCCACTGGCAACGATGATGGCTGCCGATCAGGTCAACATTCTAGTCGTCGACGACCAGGTCGATAAGCTGCTCGCGCTGGAAGCGTCGCTTCTGGATTTGGGGCAGCGGATCGTCACCGCCACCAGCGGCCGCGACGCACTGCGGCAACTGCTCGAGTTGGAATTCGCGGTGATCCTGCTCGATGTCAACATGCCCGACATGGATGGTTTCGAAACGGCCGCGTTCATCCGCCAACATCCGCGCAGCGCGCACACGCCCATCATCTTCGTCACCGCCTACAGCGACGACATGCTGGTGAACCACGGCTACTCGCTTGGGGCGGTCGACTTCGTGCTCGCGCCGGTGATCCCCGAAGTGCTCCGCACCAAGGTGGGCGTATTCGTCGAGCTGTTCAAGAAGACGGAGCAGGTGAAACGAAACGCCGAGGCGCAGATCGCCCTGGCGCGCGAGCAGGCCGCCCGCGCCGCGGCCGAAGAAGCGACGCGCAACTCGCAGTTTCTTGCCCAGGCGAGCACGGTGTTGGCCGAAACCTTGTACACTGACCGCACACTCCGGGCCCTGGCGCGGCACATCGTGTCGTTCCTGGCCGACGCTTGTGCAATCACCCTGTCCGACGGGTCCGCTCAGCCGCGCGAAACCGAGTTTGCCTGGTGCGAAGCGGGCGCGGAGGGCAGATCGCCATCGAAAGTCGGTTCGCACATCGGCCCGGCGTGTTCGATGCTTTCCGCGCCGCTGGCCACGGCAGCCGAGCTGGTGCTCGACGGCACGGAGGCGGAAGTGCGTCTCGATCGCGTCGAAATGCAGTTTCCGCCAGTGGAAGCGGCCGGCGACAGTGCGGCGAATGCCCAGATGGTTGCGGCGCTCGTGCTGCCGCTCAAGGCTCACGGTCGGATCCTGGGGGCAATGAGCTTGGCGCGGAAACGGTCGCGGCGACCGTTCTCGGAGGGCGAGGTGGCATTGGCCCAGGAATTGACGGGCCGCGCTGCCACGGCGCTGGAGAACGCTCGTCTCTACCAAGACATTCAAGAGAACGATCGGCGGAAGAACGAATTCCTCGCCATGCTGGCCCATGAGCTGCGGAATCCGCTCGCGCCGATTCGCAATGCGGTGGAACTACTGCGCGTCTCGCAGCTCGATCCTGCCGATGTGACCTATGTGCGCGATGTCGTCGAGCGGCAAGTGCAGCAGCTAGTGCGGCTCGTCGACGACTTGCTCGACATTTCGCGCATCACACGCGGCAAAATCACGTTGCAGAAACAGACGGTCGACCTGGTGGAGATCGTCGATCGGGCCGTCGAGATGAGTCGGCCGCTGATCGAAAGTCGCCGGCATACTTTGCACTACGAAGGATCGCACGAACGGCTGCTGGTCGATGGCGACCCCATTCGGCTGACCCAGGTGGTAAGCAATCTGCTCAACAACGCGGCCAAGTACACTCCCGACGGCGGCGACATCTACGTGTCGCTGCAAGCGGAAGGCGATCGCTTGGCGATTCGTGTGCGTGACACCGGCATCGGCATCCCGCCGCAAATGTTGGGGCATGTCTTCGAGCTGTTCACCCAGGTCGATCGCTCGCTCGACCGCTCGCAAGGAGGGTTAGGCGTTGGCCTCACGCTGGTGCGACGACTCGTCGATATGCATCAGGGGACCGTGAGCGTCCATAGCGCCGGTCCGAACCAGGGAAGCGAGTTCGTCGTTACGCTTCCGGCCCTGCCGTGCCAAGTTCCGCTGCCTCAAGAAGCTGTGCCGTCGTTGGCCGTCGAGCCGTCGCGCGCCGATCAGCGAAAGCGTGTGCTGGTGGTCGACGACAATGCCGACGCGGCAATGAGCCTGTCAATGTTGCTTCGTATGCGCGGCCACGCCACCGAAGTCTACTACGACGGTCCCTCCGCATTGGAGCACGCCGAAGCGTTTCGCCCCGATCTGGTGCTGCTCGACATCGGTCTGCCGGGCATGGACGGCTACGAGGTGGCTCGCTGCATGCGGCAATCCGAGGTCTTGAGGCAGACGACGCTCGCAGCGCTGACCGGCTACGGCCGCGCCGAGGACCAGGAGCTCAGCCACGAAGCGGGCTTCGACCATCACCTGGTCAAGCCAATCCAGCTCAAGCAACTCGACGAATTGCTCGCGCAGCTCGACGTTTCGGCCTCGGCCGAGCCGCGCTGAATTTGCCGTCGTGATCGCTCTCGATGGTTGCCGGCATGTAAGTTGCATCGGGAGGGACATGGATCCACTCCGCGCCGAGCGACGCCCATGCCGCGTAGCACCAGCCATCTTCAGCGGAACCCG
Organism: Pirellulales bacterium; assembly: GCA_036272935.1. Taxonomy (GTDB): domain Bacteria; phylum Planctomycetota; class Planctomycetia; order Pirellulales; family PNKZ01; genus DATAXP01. The sequence goes on from DATAXP010000102.1 coordinate 18,973, forward strand.
ACCGACCAAGCCGAAGCGGCCGGGGAACTGAACGAGCGCGTGCGCCGGAAGCCGCGTCATCGGCATCGCGCCGTTCGCTCGAAAGAGCATCGCGCTCCGCATCGCCGCCGCCATCGTGGTAAGTCATCGGACGAGCGCCGCAAAGAGCACCATACTCCAGACGAGGATCATCGAGAGTCAAAGTCCGAATCGAACAATGACTCGCCACCACTTTACAAGCGGCCTTGGTTCATCGTGCTGATGATCGTCGCTGCGGTCATCGTGCTTGCCGCAGCCCTCGGGTATTGGTGGTATTCGCGCCATTATGAGTGGACCGACGATGCGTTCATCGACGGGCACGTGGTGCAGATCGCTCCCAAGGTTGCCGGCTACGTGGTGCTGTTAGCCGTTGACGACAACCAGTTGGTCGAGGCCGGCGACCTGGTGCTCGAAATCGACCCGCGCGATTTTCAAACGGCCCTGGAGCGCGCCGAAGCCGCCGAGTTGTCGGCCCTCGAACGATTGCGTCAGACCGATTCGCAAATCGCCGCGGCCGAGGCTCAGGCCAGGGCTGCCGAAGCCGATGAGGTGGCCGCCGCCGCGACGGCCGTGAACGCCTCGCGGCAGAAACAGCGCAACGAACTGCTGGCCCCGCACGCAGTCAGTCAAGAAACGCTCGAAACGTCGATCGCCCAGTCGGAAGCGAGCAGCGCCCAGGAATTGGCCGCCGGCAGTCGGGCCAATGCTGCCGCGGCCGAGGTGGCGCTGGCACGCGCTCAGCGGGCGACCGCCGCCGCGTCGCTGGCCGAAGCCCAGGCCCAAGTGCGCGAGTCGGCGCTGAACCTTTCGTACTGCAAGCTCTACGCTCCGGTCCGCGGCCGGGTGACGCATCGCCCGGTCGAGCAAGGTGACTACGTGCAGCCCGGCCGAGCGCTTTTCGCCTTGGTCGAGCCCGATATCTGGGTCACCGCGAACTTCAAGGAAACACAGCTCACGCACATGCGTCCCGGGCAGCCGGTGGAGATCCGTGTCGACGCTTACCCGCATCACGTGCTGCACGGTCACGTCGACAGTTTCCAGCGTGGGAGCGGAGCGCGGTTCAGTCTGCTGCCGGCCGAAAACGCCACCGGCAACTACGTGAAAGTCGTCCAGCGCATCCCGGTGAAGCTGCTGTTCGACGATCAACTGCCTGGCGACATGATCCTCGGCCCCGGCATGTCGGTCGTGCCAACCGTGACCGTGCGATGAGGTGCGCCGATGTCCGCCGGCCAATCGCAAGGCGACAACCAGGGGCAATCGCTGTCGCTGGCGGGCGGGCACAATCCGTGGCTGGTCGCGTTGATCGTTTCGATCGCCACGTTCATGGAGGTGCTCGACACCAGCATCGCCAATGTCGCCCTGCGCCACATTGCCGGCGGACTTGCCGCCAGCAACGACGAAGCGACCTGGGTGCTCACTAGCTACCTGGTTTCCAACGCCATCATCTTGCCGATCAGCGGCTGGCTGGCCACGGTCATTGGGCGCAAGCGGTTCTACATGCTCTGCGTGGCGCTATTCACCGTGAGTTCGCTGTTGTGCGGGCTGGCTCCTTCGCTCGAGTGGCTGATTGTTTTCCGCGTGATGCAGGGAATCGGCGGCGGCGGTCTCGCTCCGAGTGAGCAATCGATTCTGGCCGACACGTTCCCTCCCGCAAAGCGCGGAATGGCGTTCGCGCTGTACGGCGTAGCGGTGGTCGTGGCGCCGGCGGTCGGGCCGACCCTTGGCGGCTGGATCACCGACAACTACACCTGGCGCTGGGTGTTCCTGATCAACGTGCCGGTCGGCATCGGTTCGCTGTTGCTGAGCTGGCTGGTGCTCGTGGAACCTTCGGCCGAAACGCGCAACCGTCGTAAGCTGATCCGCCGGGGGCTGAGGGTCGACTACATCGGCTTTCTGCTCGTGGCCGTGGGCCTGGCCTGCTTGCAGGTGGTGCTCGACAAAGGTCAACGTGACGACTGGTTCGGGTCGAATTTCATTGTCACCTTCGCCACGATCTCCGCCATCTCATTGGCGATCCTGGTCCCTTGGGAGTTCACGCGCGACGAGCCGATCGTCGATCTGCCGCTGCTCAAAAATCGCGGGTTTCTGGCGGCCAACCTGGTGATGCTGGCGATGGGCTTCATCTTGTATGGCACCACGCAGCTCCTGCCGCAGTTGGTCCAGGAGTTGATGGGCTACAACGCCACCTGGGCGGGACTGGTGATCACGCCCGGCGGTGTCGCGGTGATGTTCATGATGCCGGTCGTCGGCTTTCTGCTCGGGCGCGTGCAGGCCAAGTGGCTGATCGCCCTGGGGCTGGTGATCGAAGCGATCGCGCTGGCCCACATGAGCGGGTTCAATGCCGACATGTCGTTCGGCCACATCGCCATGGCGCGGATCATCCAGGCGGCCGGCATCGCGTTCCTGTTCGTGCCCACGTCGACCGTCGCCTACGCCGGTCTGCCGCCGGGCAAGAACAACAACGCCTCAGCCCTCGTGAACCTGTCGCGGAACCTCGGCGGCAGCATCGGCATCTCGCTGGCGCAGACGATGCTCGCCCGGCGCAGCCAATTGCACCAGACGCGACTCGTTGAGCATCTCACTCCGTATGATGCCGCGTTTCGCGACGCTGTAAGCCAATTCCCCGTGGCCAACGTCGACCACAGCACGCCGCTGGCGGCCATCTACCATGCCATGCAGCAGCAGGCCACGCTGCTTTCGTTCATCGACATTTTTTACGTTCTGGCATGGACGGCGGTGTGCATGTTGCCGTTGGTCCTGTTGCTCCGTGCTACCAAGCCGGGGCAAGCCGCGATGCACTAACTGCGGTCACGCTTCCAAATTCCGCTTCACGACCGCCATCGTCTCGCGTTGCCGCTGCTCGACGAATTGCCGGGCTTTGGCGGCCTTCGTGCGCGCCGCGGCGGGATCGTTCGCCAGGCTCAATACGGTCGGCACCAGCCTCGCCACGTCGGCCGGCTCGTCCATATCGAACAACCAATCGGCTAGGCCGATGTCGCGCCACATCAGCCCCTTGGTGGTCTGCTCGGCAAACCGTCCCACCAAGGCCGGCACGCCGTTGCCGATGCACATGATCGGCGAGTGCATCTCCAATCCGAACAGCCCCGCCGAGCGTACGTACGTGCTCAACGCCTCGTCGGTCAGCCAATACTTGTCGCGCCACACAACGCGCCCCAGCACGTCAGCCGGCAGTTTGTCGAACAGCATCTCCTTGCCCACGGCAATCTGCGTTTCGTCCTCGGGGCAAATGAGCACTTTCATCGGCGTCTCGCGCGCGACGGCAGTGATCGCTTCGCGCAGCGGCCGATGATCGTGCTCCTTCAGCTCTTCATTTCGGGCATCGCGTTTGGCATCGAAGGGACGGTTCTTGCGTGCGATCAGCCAATACGGCGTGTACCGCAGCCGCGGAATCACGCACAGGAACTTGCCTTCTTCCAGATCGTGGCTGCGCAGGAACGACTCGGCCGCCGCGTCGTTCCGCAGGTCGACGGCAAACGCGGCATCGGGACCGAACTCCATTACCGGGCACGTGCAGCCGGCCTTCTTAGCACCTTCGAGCGAGACCGAGTCGCGAAAGAAGGCGAACCGCGCGCCGCTTAGCAGCTCGATCGTCGCCGGCTGCGGGTCGTTGAGCGTGATGCCGTAGACGCCGTAAGGCTTGCCCGTCTCGGTCGACCAGCGTCGCACGTCCTTCTCGGCCACGAACGATGCCCCCGACCCGTGGAAGAGAAAGTCGCAGTGCTTGAACGCCTGATCGATTGCCTCCTTCCCCTGGGCGATCTTCAACTGCGGAAAACGGCGTTTGAGCAGATCGTCGACCCCTTGATCGATGCTGCTTGGCCAGAGCGTCACTTCAACGCCCGGCACATATTCGTACAGCAGCCGCAGCGCGCCGGGCGTGTGGCCGATGTCGCCGATGTTTACCGTCTGCCATCCAGAGCGCAGCAAAACTCGCGGCTGCCTCGGTGCGTCGGCCGCGCTGGCGATCAAACCAAACTGCGATAACGCCAACCCGCTGCCGGCGCTCAGCATGAATCCACGGCGACGCATGTTCCGCCTTTCTCTTGTTGCCCTGGAGATTGTCTTCAGTTGACGTGAGGCATCATGCGCGGCACGGAGCCGATATCGAGCAGCGATGGCAGCGGCTCGGGAGGACCGAGATTGAGTCGGCTGCGCAGCTCGGCTTTGTCTTGAAGGGTGAGCGGCACGAAAACAACCGGGTCCTGAATATCACTGGGATTGACCACACGATACGCTGCGACGTGCCGGCCTTCCACCCTCGGCAAACGGCCGTAGCCATACATGTAGTTGTCGATGCGGTCGAAGAAATCGCCGAGCGTCAACTGCCGCGGCCGAGGCTGGTTGACGTAATACAGTTGAACCACCGCCTCCCAGAATCGCGGGACAAACAGCTCGCCACCCTTGGCGAATGCCTCGCGATCACGATTCACGCTGGCAATCATCGTCGGCAGAGAGAAAACGCCCGATCGATGCCGTTGGCCCTGCTCCTCGATGGCCGCGCCAAGGTTGATCGCAAAGTTTGCGCTGAAGCACGAGTCGATGACAATCACCAGATGACTCAGATCAAGCGGATCGTCGGGCGAACGTGTTCGCGCTCCCGCGCACAGTGCCGCAGCCAGCTCACGACACTGGATCTTGTATTCTTGGATTTCTTCAGGTAGCCCGTGGCCGAGGATCACCAGCGTGGCAGGCTGTACGCCCGCCGCGAGGCGCTCGACCACCGCGAGGTATTCGGCGGTGAACTGCGCGAGTGTCTGCTGGGTTTCGTCGAGCTTGAACACGCTCGCAGGCGCGCCGTACGCTGCGGCCATGGTGGTGATGATCTGCCGCTGCAATCCGCGTTCGGGTCCAAGCAGCGCGACAATCGACCGACCGGGACCGATGACCACGGTATTGTCGGTCTCTTTCCGCTTGCGAACGATGAACTCTGCCAACCGGCCGACGAACTCAGTCTGCTGCGGGATGGTCAAGGAGCGGAAATGCGCGCGGTGTTCGAGAATGAAATAGTACAGCGACGGTTCGAGTCGCTGCCATTGCGACGGCGACATGCTGACCGTGGCATTTCCGATCTCGTGCAGGCCCAACGCCTGGCGAAAGGCCTCAAGGTTATCGAGACTGGCGTTCAGGTCGGGCCGCGAAGGCGCATCGGCTGGCTGCTGAGCCGGCGCGACAGTCTGCACGAGCGCAAGCGTTGCCGCGAGCACGCACGCCGAAATGTACAATCGCCGCCGATGCATGCAGCACCCTGAAGCGTTGCTGGTTCCCGCTTGGTTAACTCTACCATCATAGAACGGTTTTATCGGCGAAGCAGCAAGCACCCCGAGCGACTGCATCGTGAGACTGGTGTTTCCACCGATCGGCACCACCTGCTACGATGACCGTGTATCGATTCTGTCATTTGCATTGGTGCTGAACTATCAAGGGCTTCGGGCGATGGTGATCGAGAGTTTATCCAATCCTCCTCACTTGTCGACCGACAAGCCCTCGAAATCCGGAGCGAAAGGCTCGGAGCCAGGCAAGAACGAAACGCTGCGGCAACGAGTGCAGTCTCTGCGATTGCCGGCCGAGGTGACCGCCTCGCGACGGCGTGGCTCGTGGTTTCCTTGGCTGCTGTGCCTGTGTTTCGCCGGGCTTTCGGGCTGGCTGGGATACCGGCAGTTCCTCGCGCCGACGGCCGTGCCGAAGGCTTCACGCCCGGCAGCGACTCCGGTGGCCGGCGCCAACGAGCCGACCGCTCCCGAGGGCCCGGTGGCGCTGGAATCGAAGGGATACATCATCCCGGCGCATCAAATCCTCGTGAGCCCCCAGGTCACCGGCCGCGTCGAAAAACTCTCGATCGAAGAAGGCCGCCGGGTGCAGCGCGGCGACGTGCTCGCCGAATTGGAAAAGACCGATTACCAGGCCGACTTGGCGCGGGCCCAAGCATCGTTGGCTGCGGCAAAGTTCAAGCTCCTGGAGCTTGAGAGCGGCAACCGGCCCGAAGAGATCGAGCAAGCGAAGTCCGAACTGGCCGAGACCGAAGCGCAGCGCGACCAACTGCAAGCGGAGTGGCAGCGCAACGGTCGGCTACGCGCCAGCAAGATGGTCACCGACATGGATTACGAAAAGTCGGAAAGCGCGTACTATGCAATGGCCCACCGCACCGTACGGTTGAAGCATGCATTGACCGTGATGGTCGAAGGCCCGCGCCGCGAGCGGATCGACCTGGCGAAGGCTGAGGTGCAGCAGGCCGAGGCCGAGTCGGCACGCGCTCGTTGGCGGCTCGACAACTGCACGATCCGTGCGCCGGTTTCGGGCACCATCCTCAAGAAGAACGCCGAGGAGGGGAACATCGTCAATCCCGGAGCGTTCAACGGTAGCTTCAGCCTGTGCGAGATGGCCGACCTGGCCGATCTGGAAGTCGACCTGGCGATCCAGGAGCGCGACATAGCGCTGGTACACAAGGGGCAGAAGTGCAAAGTGCGCAGCGAAGCGTTTCCCGAGCGTGTCTACGATGGCGAGGTGTCGCGGCTGATGCCGATTGCCGACCGTGCCAAGGGGGCGATTCCGGTGCGCGTGAAGCTGTACGTGCCGGCCGACGAGCAAGGCGTCTACCTCAAGCCCGAAATGGGAACGATCGTGCAGTTCCTGCGCGGCGCGTAAGCATGAGCCCCCGGCGAGAGAGCCGGGGGCTCAAAGCGATCGATCTATGTCTCGCACTCCCATCGTTCGTGTTGAAGAAGTGCACAAGTTCTTTGTGCGCGGCAGCGAGCAGGTCGACGTCCTCAACGGGCTTAACCTCACGGTGCCCGAAGGCGAATTTCTGGCACTCATGGGCCCCAGCGGATCGGGCAAGACCACGCTGTTGAATCTGATCGCAGGGCTCGATCGTCCGACGACCGGCGAGGTGTGGGTCGGCCGCGAGCTCGTCTCGAAGATGAACGAGACGCAACTGGCCCGCTGGCGGACGCGTCATGTGGGGTTCATCTTCCAGTTCTACCACTTGTTGGGCGTGTTGAGCGCGTTCGAAAACGTCGAGATGCCCCTGCTGTTGCTGCCGCTTTCGGCTGCCGAGCGCCGCCGGCGCGTGACGACTGCCCTGGAACTGGTTGGATTGAAGAATCGCATGCGGCATCGGCCAGGACAATTGTCGGGCGGTCAGCAGCAGCGTGTGGGCATTGCCCGGGCGATCGTCACCGATCCAACGTTGATCGTAGCCGACGAACCGACCGGCGATCTCGACGCCCGCAGCGCCGAGGAAATCCTCGACCTGCTCGAGGAACTGCAAGCTTCGCTCGACAAGACAATCATTCTGGTCACTCACGATGCCAGGGCTGCCGAGCGCGCGCATCGGGTGCTGCACCTAGACAAGGGACGTTTGGCGAGCGAAGAACGCAGAACTGCCAGCCTGGCTCGCAGCGCCAGCGAAGGGGCATAGCCGCTTGACCGACCGTGGCAGCCGTCGATGAAATTCGTTTTCCTCATTCTCAAGAATCTACGGCGAAACCTGCTCCGCACCGTGCTCACGGCGCTGGGGACCGTCGTGCTGGTGTTCGTAGTGACGCTGGTCTGGTCGGTGTTGTCGTTCCTCGACGACGTGACCAGCGAGAAGAGCACCAATCTGAAGGCGATCGTCACCGAGCGATGGCAGATTCCCAGCCAGATGCCGTTCGCCTATGCAGCGACGTTGGCCGATGGAGCCGCACGCAAATCGGGCGACGTGCACCCGATTGATTCGATGACCTGGCAATTCTTCGGCGGCACGCTCGATCCCAAGAGCCGCACGCGCGAGAACCTGGTGTTCGCCATCGCCATGCAGCCGCGCAAGATGATCACCATGATGGACGAGCTGGACCGGCTCACCGGCGACGATGCCGCCGAGATGGAGCGCATCCTGCGCCTGATGGAAAGCAACCGCCGTGGGATCGTCATTGGCCGTGAGCGCCTGGCGGCGATCGACAAGCGCGTCGGCGAACGAATTGTGCTGCACGGGCTGAACTACAAGGACATCAACCTCGAATTCGATATCGTCGGCACGTTCTCGGTCCCGCGGTACGATCAGACCGCCGTGATGAACCGCGAGTACTTGAACGAAGCGCTCGATGAATACGCCCGCACCCACCGTGGCGAAAAACACCCAATGGTGCAAAAGACGCTGAACTTGGTGTGGGTGCGAGTGCCCGATCAGCAGAGCTATTCCCGCGTCGCCGAACAGATCATGTCGTCGCCGTATTACTCGATGCCGGCCGTGAAGGTCGAAACCGAATCGTCCGGCGTGTCGGCGTTTCTTGAATCGTACCGCGACCTGATTTGGGGGATGCGTTGGCTATTGTCGCCGGCGATCCTGGTCACCTTGTCGCTGATCATCTCCAACGCCATCAGCATCAGCGTTCGCGAGCGCCGCTTGGAGATGGCCGTGCTGAAGGTGCTCGGCTTTCTGCCAAGGCACATCATGCTGCTGGTGCTCGGCGAAGCGGTGCTCGTCGGTACGCTGGCCGGCCTGGCGAGCGCGACGGGCACCTATTACGTGGTCAACGACTGCCTCGGCGGCCTCAAGTTTCCGATCGCGTTTTTTCCGGCGTTCTTTATCCCACGCGCGGCGATCGGCTGGGGGCTGACGATCGGCCTGACAACGTCGTTGTTGGGCAGCATCGTGCCGGCCTGGGGGGCACGCACGGTGCGCGTGTCGGACGTGTTTGCAAAGGTGGCCTAACGCTTGCGGCTTAGCATGGTCGATCAGCGCCTACAAATCGCACTTGGCGTTAGCGCAGCAATCATTGTTGTGCTGGTGTTGCTGGGGCGAGTACCGCTGCGCTACAACGTGCGTAACCTCGCGGTGCGCTGGCGGACGACACTGCTGACGGCCCTGGCATTCACGCTGGTTGTCGGATTGCTGACGGTGATGCTCGCCTTCGTGCGCGGCATGAACGTGCTGACCGAGCAAAGCGGTCACGGCGAGAACGTCATTGTTCTCAGCGACGGTGCGATCGACGAGCTGATGAGCAACATCGGCTACGGCGACTCCTCCGACCTGGAACGTCAGGCCGGCGTGGCACGCGACGCCAATGACCGCCCGCTATGCAGCCGCGAGACGTTCCTGGTCGTCAACCAACCGATTGCCGGCGCAGCGCTCGGTGCGCCGCAACGGCGGTTCATTCAGGTGCGCGGGATCGACGATGCGGCGATGGCAGGTCGGGTACACGGCCTGCGGTTGTTGCCGGGGGGCGCGTGGTTCTCGCGCTCCGGTGTGCAGCCGGCGCAGGTCACGGCGGCCTCAAGCGCTTCGGGCGAATTGCCAACCGAGCAGCTGATCCAGGCGGTGGTGGGCGAAGGGATGGCGGCCCAATGGGGAAGCGATCGCAGCCAACCGCCGTTAAAAGTTGGCGACGTTTTCGAGTTGGGGTCGCGGCGATGGATCGCCGTCGGGATCATGGCCAGCGAAGGCTCGACGTTCGGCTCCGAGATTTGGGCCAAGCGGTCGATCGTCGCCCCGATGTTTGGCAAGCAGACCTACTCGTCGATCGTGCTCAAGGCCCATGATGCGGAAGCAGCCAAGCAGCTTGCCGGTGATCTGACCACGCGGTTCAAGAAGTCGGCCGTTCAGGCACAGACCGAAACCGAGTATTTCGCCAAACTCTCGGAGACAAGCCGGCAATTTCTCGCGGCAATCATTTTTGTCGCCGCCGTGATGGCCTTAGGCGGGACGTTCGGCGTAATGAACACCATGTTCGCAGCGATCGCTGGACGA
>DATAXP010000103.1:0-6759 GCA_036272935.1 Pirellulales bacterium
AATGGAGTCGAGGCGGCGGTAAATCTTCGGCGGCCATTTTTCCCTCCTCGGGACGGCTGACAAGTGTACGGCCAACCAATTTTCAGGCGATGAGAATGCTGGCACTAGCGCTGGCCGGCAAAGTTTGATGCGATTGCCCTGGGGTTAACTGCCAGTCGTCGCCTCACTTCGTCGGCATGCCCGGAAGTTGGTTGAAATCGAGATAGCGGGCACCGTCGATTTCGGCACGGTTGGTCGAGGGCCAGTAGAGAATCTTCCGTGCATCAGCCTGTGAAGGGGCGGTGCCCTGGATCACTTGCCGAAACAAGCGCGCCGGTGTCCGGTCGCTGCCTTCCAGCACCAGCAGGTCCTTGGCCTGCGCGTAGGTCATCCGAGCCGCCCGCGCCGTGAACGTCGTTCCTTCGGCAAGCGCGTTCCCTTCGGCAATCAGTTCGTAGTTCTTCTTATCCTTCTCGACCGGCGGCAACTCCGCCACCGTCATCCGCTCCGACGACACGCCCATCGTCTTCGGCGGCCACGTCTCAGGCCGATCGACGTCGATCGTCTCATCCCAGGCGGCGACGGGTCCGTAGACCGCGACGACCTGGCCTTCGAACCGCATCTCGTGGCGGCGCATATTGCCGCGCATCGTGCGCTGAAAGTCGATGTTCATGTACGTGAGTTCGGCAGCTTTTGCCTTCCGACCATCGACCGCAGCGGCATCGATCTTCTGCTCGTTTTGCTCCTCGTGGCCGCCCGCGCGCACGCTGGTGACGATCCCCGGCCCCGTGCCGAACACGTCGCCGGTGAGCTGCTCAACCGTCAACTCGATAAGCTGGATGCGATCGACCGACGTCAGCGTTTGGCCCTCGATGGTGCGGCTATCGATGATCGCCCCTTGGCGACAGATGATCCGCTCGATTTCCGGCCGCGAGCCATCGTCTGGTGCGCCGCCTTGCGCGGGGCGCTGGTTCGCTTGCTTGGCGAAATCGACGCGGCGCGTGAACACGGCATCGAGCAGCTCGGTGTGCAGTTCGTGTGGCGGCTGACGGGCGACCACCAGACGCTCGAAACGGGCCGTCAGGCCGTCGAAGTTCATGCGCCCCTGCCAATGCACTTCGAGCGGCTGTTTTGCGCCATCGGTCGAACCATCGAGCCCCTTTTCTGTGGCGACGGTCATCGTCCCCAGCGTTTCGGTCCACAGGCGGTTCTCGCCGCGATCGAGAAAGATTGAATCGCTGGCCAGCGTCAACTCGCGGGCCTCGACGTACGCCGGCAGACCCGAGACGCGCACCAGCTCGCGTCCCTCGGCCGGCGAGGTGAGATGAAGCTGATCACCGGTGACGAGCAGCGGCTTGCCTTCGATCTTTTCGCTCGACACTTCAGTGAGCCGCACGCGGTGATCGATCACTAGCTCGGCAAGCTCGCTGCGCCCCTGGTTGTTTCGGGACCGCAGGCGCATCTCCTGCCCGACAACGTGGAACCGTTGGGTCGGTGGTGGCGCCGGCTTCTTCGGCTCGGCGGGAGCCGGCTTCGCGCCGGGAGGCGGCGGCAACTCTTCGGCTGCTTGCGGGCCCGCCGGAGCGGCCTGCGCAGCAGGTGCCGGTTCGAACCACCCTTGCAAGCGATCGACATTGGCCGTCAATTGCGCAGAGTCGATCACCACGTTGCCGACGGCCTGCATGCGGTCGGGCTGCAAGTCGCCTTGTGGTTTGGCAGCTCCGGCCGACTTCGGAGCGCCGCCGGCTGGCGATTCGGATTTTCGCAGCCAAACATGGATCTCTTCGCCGGTAAGCGTACCTTGTCCCGGGGCGTCGACTTTCGCGCTCCCCTCGATGCTCAGCACTTGTTGCCCGTCGTGCGGGCGAAAGTGAATGCCGCGCGTCCACTGCGCCGCAAACGGTCGGGTGCGTGCCTCGTCCATCGTGCCGTGCAGCGAGCCGGGACCGGTGGCGCGGAACTCGCTCAGTTGACCTGCGGCATCGGGACAAGCGTAAATCGTGGCGGCGTGGATTTCCTTGTCGAGCTGGTGCACATGCGCCTCGCGATGGTCGCGCAACGTGACGGCACCAGTGGCAACGTTGTATTCCAGCTCTCGTCCGCGGGCCTGCACGTGGTTCGACGGCGCGAGCACCACCACAGGATTGCCGGTCGCCTCCATCCGCGACGCTTTCAATCGCAGACTGTCGCTATCCTCGCTGCGGGGCTGCTTCTGATCGTCGGCCGATTCGAAGAATACCTTCAACAGCTCGCAGGCCATTTGATCGCTTGGCCCGGTCGGATTCATCCGCGTTACGTCGACCTGGTCGTGATACTCGGCCAGGTTCTTCACGAAGTCGAAGCGGAACGGCCCCTTGCAGCGCACTTCGACGGGTGGCTGTTGTTTCGCCGGCGCGGGCTTCTTCTCGCCGCGCCGCGCCGAGCCGGGCATCATCGCCGATTGCCCCGCGTCGAGCCGCATCTCGACTTCCTGCGTAAGCTCCAGCGACGTCATCCCGCGGAACGCGGTGGTCTCGTTTTCGTGCGCTAGGTCGATCTGTAGCCGGCGGCCGCGGCCACGGTTCGTGCCGAGCTGGAAGTCGACCGCCTTCGAGGTCCAGATCATCTGCTGGTTCAGTTGCACGTCGGTGGTATGAATCAGCAGGTCGTCCTCGGGGCCCGGCTGCTTATTGTCGCTGCGGATGGTGACCGGCCCCTTCAAATCGCCGGCCACTACCTTGCCGATCTTCGCTTGCCGCAGGTCGGAGCCGGAGTCGAATTGCAGCACCGCCCCTTCCGGTGCGCGGAGCACGATCGCCTGCTGCCACTGCTGCTCGGGCGTGAGATTCTTGTTTTCCGACAGGAAGATCACGGTGCAGGGATTCAGCGCCATGCGACCGTCGGGAAGGTTGCGATACGATTTTACCAGCAGGATGCCCTGGCCGGTTTCGAGCACCTTGGGGCTGGTTCGTTCCCAGTCCCCTTCGAGAAACAGCCCTTGCAGCCACTGCCGCTGACGATCGGCATAGTTCTGCGGCATGATGCCGGTCGACGAGTCGGGCAGCTCGGTTTCCGGCTCGATCAGCGGAACCGCCGCCAGTCCGTACACGGCGTAGCATGCGAGCACGATCGCAAAGCTGCTGCCGATGCGTTTGATCCGTTTGAACTCGGGCATTCCGGCGCGATTATCCGTAATACGGCTGGATCAGATCGGTCCAGCGGCGCTGAGCCTTGAGAATCCACTCAACGGTTTCGCGCACCGCCCCGCGCCCGCCCGCGGCCTTGGTCACGTAGTCGGCGGCGTCGCGCACTTCGGTGCAAGCATCGGCCACCGCCACGCCAACGCCGGCAAACTGAATGGCAGCCAGGTCGGGCAGGTCGTCGCCGATGTAGCAAATCTGCTCGGGCCTCAGTTCCAGTTGGCCCATGATCTCTTTGGCCGCGGCGAGCTTGTCTTCGGTCCCTTGGCGAACGATGCCAATGCCCAACTCGGCTGCCCGCAGGTTCACAATGTGGCTATTGCGCCCGGTGACGATGCCAAACTTGCCCCCGGCGCGCCGCCACAGCTTGATGCCCAAGCCGTCACGGATGTGAAACCGCTTCAGCTCGATCCCTTCGTTGTCGAAGATGATGCTCCCCTCGGTGAGCACCCCATCGACGTCGGAAAGGATCAGCTCGATCGCTTCACACTGCTTGGCAACGCTCATCGTGATTCCACACGTTAGCCCCGGGCTCTGCCCGGGGGTTGTTGAACGTCGACGCGCTCAGCGCGGCGATTCCGGAATCATACCCACCAGGTCGGTGATGTCGAGCAAACCGGCCGGCGCGCCCGCCGCGTCGACCACCGGCAGTTCGCTGATCTTGCGCTCGGCCATGATCGCCACGGCATCGGTGAGCATCGAACCGAGCGGCACCGTGCGAGGATGCTCGGTCATCAGCTCGCCGATCGGCCGATCGAACGCTTCGTACCGTCGCGACTCGAACAGCCGAGCCAGATCGCTGTCGGTGAACAGGCCCGTAAGCGAGCCGGCTTCGTTCACAAGCATGACCGCACCGCTACGGCGACCGGGCCGGCCCACCTCGGCAAACACATCGCGCAGACTGCGGCAGTCGGAGGCAACGCGGCACTCGGCCAGCGAGCGCATCTGTTCCTCGACGCGGCTCAACTCGCGCCCCAAGCTGCCGCCGGGATGTAGGCGGGCAAAGTCGGCGCGGCCGAAGCTGATCCGTCGGCTGGCAACCAGTGCCAGGGCATCGCCCAGCGCGAGCATCGCCGTGGTGCTGGTGCTTGGCGCGAGGCCAAGAGGACACGCCTCTTTCAATGGCCCTAGCTCGATGGTGACGGTGGCCGCCCGGCCGAGCGTGCTGGTCTGCCGCGCGGTGACGGCGATGATCGGCACCTGCATGCGGGCTACCGGCCCGAGCAGGCGGACCACCTCTTCGGTTTCCCCCGAGTGCGACAGCATCAACAGCAGATCGTCGCCGTGGATGCGCCCCAAATCGCCGTGCATCGCCTCGGCCGGATGCAGGAAGAAGCTGCGAGTGCCGGTCGAGGCCAGCGTGGCCGAGATTTTCTGCCCGATGATCCCCGCCTTGCCAATGCCGCAAACGACCACGCTGCCGCGGCAGCCGCACAGCAAGTCGACCGCGCGGCAGAACTCGAGGTTTAGCCGCGAGGCAATCCGGCGGACCGCCTCGGCCTCGAGCTCAAGGATATCGCGCGCGTAAACCAATTGCTCGAAGGGGCTAATCGCCGTCAGCGGCGCGGCTTCGCTGCTCATCTCGAATGGTCATCCATGACACACGGAGGCGATTGCTTGCAGGGTCGCGGATTGTATCGAGCCTGGGCCAGGGCAGCAATGCCAGCAAGTAGACCGGCGGACGGCGCGCAAGCGTGTCTTGCCGCGGCTCGGAGTTTCATGGCCCGGACCAAAAAACTCGCCGAGTTTATTGTTTGGTTCCTGAGGGGTCCCCAGGGGGTTCAGGCCAAGAAACCGGGCCCGTTTTTTGGTGCAAAACCGCCACGTGACTTTCATCGCCCACAATCTCTCCATGACGCCAGAGCTTACCCCTGCACGGCCGAAGGCTCCACAGCGAAAGCAGGCCACTCGCATCGGGACCCGACACGGACTCGCGGAGCAGCCGTAAGCTTCCGGGTTTACTTTAGGCATGACAGCCGATCAGTTCCGGGCGACGCTGCACCAGCAACCATTTCGAGCCTTCACAATTCGCATGGCCGACGGGCGAGCGTTTAACGTTGCCCACCGCGACTTTGTTGCATTATCGCCTACGGGTCGCACCGTGATTGTGTATGAGGACAACGCAAACTACAGCGTCCTCGACTTGCTGCTGATGAGGGAGTTGCAGGTGGTCAATGGCCACTCCGGATAGGCGATCGCTGGCAGCGGCGGCGGCAACATGGAAAGTTGTGGGAGGCGAATTCCCTTCGCCGAATTGCGACACGAGTCGGCGAAGGGATTCGCCTACCACAGGTCGCTTCGGCTCCAACAACTGAGCAGCCTTGTGCCGCACGCTTGGCCGGTAGCTAACCATGAGCTAGAATGCGACTCCAAATTCGCATCCCATTGCCATTCCGGTCCTTACTGATAGAGCGCCCCGCTTCGGCGGCGGCCTGAGCGAAGGAGTGAAACGCGGCCATGATCGTCACCACCAAAGACCTGTTCGAACAAGCCTACGGCAAATACGCCGTCGGGGCATACAACATCAACAACCTGGAGCAGACCGTCGGCCTGTTCCGCGGCAACCTCGGCAAAAAGAACAGCAACGAAGAGCCGACCAACCCGAAGGCCAGCGCTCCGTTCATCATCCAGCTTTCGCGCGGTGCCCGAGGCTACACCGATAAGCGTTACCTCGAAGCGCTGATCCGCACCTCCGAGGAGATCTTCCCTGAGGCGATCTTCGCCGTGCACCTCGATCACGGCACCGAAGAAGTTTGTTACGACTGCATCGAAAGCGGCTTCTACTCGTCGGTGATGATCGACGCCTCGCACGAGAGCTTCGACGAGAACATTGCGATCACCAAGCGCGTCGTCGAGCGGGCCCATGAGCGCGGCATCAGCGTCGAGGCCGAACTGGGCATGCTCGGCGGCGTCGAAGAGGATATCTCGGTCGATGCCGACCACGCCTGCCTGACCGATCCCGACCAGGCGGTCGAGTTCGTTACCCGGTCTGGCTGCGACTCACTGGCCGTGGCGATCGGCACCTCGCACGGGGCATACAAGTTCAAAGGCAAACAAAGCCTGCACTTCGACCGCATCCGCGAGATTTCGAAACTACTGCCCGGCTTTCCGCTAGTGATGCACGGCAGCAGCAGTGTGCCCAAGGCCTGGGTCGACCGGATCAACGCCGCCGGCGGGAACATGCCCGAAACTAGTGGCGTGCAAGAGCAAGACTATCTACCGGCCGCGAAGCTCGGTGTCACCAAGGTGAACATCGACACCGATGGCCGGTTGGTATGGTGCGCCGTGCTGCGTGAAACCTTCCGCGACAAGCCGGCCGACTTCGATCCGCGCACCAGCGGCAAACCGTTCATGGCGGCCTACGCCGATTACATCACGCACAAGAACAGCGTGCTCGGCTCGGCCGGCCAGCTCGAAAAAGTGCGCAACGCGCTGGCTGCGGTGCGAAGCTGATCGAAGAAAGGAGCGGCGGAAGAATAACTTCGGTGTTTGTGGATCATCGTCAACTCCAAGCTGGGGCGGTGTAATTGAGTTGAGGCAGGAAGCGATCGAACAGCACAGGCATTTGTTCGAGGAAGGTGGCCGTGGCGTGGCGACCTTT
>DATAXP010000104.1:0-33993 GCA_036272935.1 Pirellulales bacterium
CGCGGTCGGAAGTTGGTCGGTTTCGACGGCTGGGGAGGTTTCCGAGGACGAGATTAAGCAGAGTCTCGCGGAATTGGCTCCTGCGGACCGGGCGCTGGCTGAAGTCCAGCGTTACTGCCCAGTCCTGGAATCGCAGCGGCTCGGTTCGATGGGCGCACCGGTCAAGCTGATGATTGAGGGCAAGCCGGTCTTCTTGTGTTGCGCGGCTTGTAACAAGAAGGCGCTAGCGAATCGAGCCGAGACGGTTGCCAAGGTGAACAAGCTCACCAAGATCGGCGCGACGCTCGCCAAGTTACCGGCAGAGGATAGAGCCGCCGCCGAAGCACAGCGTTTTTGTGCGGTCATGGCCAAGAGTCCGCTGGGGTCGATGGGCGCCCCGGTCAAGCTGATGATCGATGGACAATCGGTGTTCATCTGCTGCGAAGGCTGCCGGGACGCAGCGCTTGAGAACCCGCGGGCCACGTTGGCCAAAGTCAAACAACCGTCAACCAACTAGGCATCCTCAGCGAGAACGAACGATGCAAACACGATCACGACCTTCCGGCGTTGCCCTGCTTGCGCTCGTGGCGCTGCTTGGCTGCACGAAGGGAACCGAACCCGCGGGTGTCAAACTCTATGACGTAACGGGCAAGGTGATTTCGCTCGATCAAGAACATGCAACCGTCACGCTCGACCATCAAGACATCCCTGGATTGATGTCAGCGATGGAAATGAAGTTCAGCGTGCAAAGTCCCACATTGCTCGATGGACTCAAGCCGGGCGATGAGGTTCACGGGAAACTGCAAGTGGTGGACGGCAAGAACATCATCACGCAACTCCATCAGCATTAGTCGTCGGAAAACAACGTGGTGCTGGTCGAAGGATTACGGGTCCAAGGTTCCTCGGCCGCGGCGGCCGCCGTCAAAGGTATGCGAGCATGATTGAGAAGATTATCGAACTCTCGATTCGCAACCGCTTCCTGGTGCTAACCGTCGCGGCGGCACTGACGGTGGCAGGCGTGTTTGCGATGCTCAACACGCCGGTCGATGCGATTCCCGACCTGAGTGAGAACCAGGTGATCGTATTCACCGACTGGATGGGTCGGAGCCCACGTGAGATCGAGGACCAGGTTACGTATCCGCTCTCGCGGAAACTGCAAGGTCTGGCGGGCGTTCGCGCCGTGCGCTCGTCGAGCGAATTCAACTTCTCGATGATTACGATCATCTTCGAGGACGATATCGATTTCTATTTTGCCAGGCAGCGTGTGACAGAGAAGCTCGCGCAGGCCAATACGTTCCTGCCTGCCGGCGTCATGCCGTACCTAGCGCCTGACGCGACCGCCTTGGGCCAAATCTTCTGGTACACGCTTGAGTCGAGTCCCGCCAAGCCGATGGACCCCTCGCGGCTGTGGGCGTTAAACAAGTTCTATGTCGCGCCGCAGCTAAACGCCGCGCCCGGGGTGGCCGACGTGGCGGTCGTCGGCGGCCTGCCGTTGGAATACCAGGTGGACGTACGGCCGGAGGCGCTGCGCGCCTATGGCATCACGCTCGGCGAGTTGTACGCCGCTGTGGGACGCAGCAACATGCCGGCCGGCGGTGGCGTGGTGCAAAAGAACAATGCCGAATACATCGTCCGCGGTGTCGGTTGGATTAAGGATACCAAGGATATCGAGAACACCGTCGTCAAGGAGGTGGAAGGGACACCCATATACGTCAAGACGATTGCGAGCGTGCAACTCGGCACGCAGTTTCGCCGCAGCGTCTATGAAAAGGACGGCAGCGAGGTCGTGGGCGGCGCCGTCTTGATGCGCCACCAGGAGAACCCCTTGGACGTGACACAGCGCGTCAAGGACAAGATCCAAGAGCTACAGCCGGGCTTGCCCGAAGGGGTGCATATCGTCGCGGCCTACGACCGCACGCGCTTGATCACCGGCGCCATTCACACGCTGACCGAAGTCATGTGGCACGAGATGCTGATCGCCTCGGTCGCCATCCTGCTGATCCTGGTTCACGTTCGCAGCGTGTTCGTCATCTGCGTTACGTTGCCTCTGTCGGTCCTGTTCTCGTTCCTGATGATGTCGCTCTTGCGGAAGTTCGGCATCATCGACATTCAGGCCAACATCATGTCGCTGGCCGGCATCACGATCTCGATCGGCATCTTGGTCGACCAGGCGATCGTGATGACGGAAAACGCGACGCACGCCTTGAAGGAACATTTCGGTGACAAGAAAGTGACCGGCGATATCCGCGAACTGGTGATCGGTCCCTGCCGCACGGTCGGCCGGCCGATCTTCTTTTCCGTGATGATCATGCTGTTGTCGTTCATTCCAGTGTTCATGCTCAGCGGCCGCGAGGGGAAGCTGTTCCACCCGTTGGCGTTCACGAAGAGCTTCGCGATGATCGGCGTGGCCTTGATTTCGATCACGCTCGTGCCGGCACTGATCCCCACTTTTATCAAAGGCCGACTGCGGAGCGAGGAAGAAAACCCGATCGTTCGCAGCTTCATTAATATCTACAAGCCGCTGCTGACCTGGGCCTTGCCACGGCGCAACCTGGTGATGTGGATGTTCGCGGTATTGCTGATCCTCGCTGCGGGGATGTTTCCATTGCAGGCAATTATTGGCCAAGGCGCGAGCGAAATCGCGTGGAGGGGGACTTTTCTTGGCGTGTTCGCGCTCGTGTCGTCACTGACGGTTGTCTCGATCACCGGCAAACGGGGACCCGATTTCAAGGCATTTGCGCGCGACCTCGCCTTGGCGTTCTTTGCATTGATATTGATCGCCTTGGCGATCGGTTTGGTTTGCAGTGGCATCCGGGCGCCCGCTGCCTTTCCCGGGCTCACGGTCACGCTCTGGCTCATTGGCCAGATGAGCATTCTCAAATGGTTCTTGATTGCCATCGCAGGAGTGCCGTTGGCTGTGCTGTTCTTGATCGGCTTTCGCACCCAACGCGTGATGCTGTGGCGGACGATCACGCTAGCCAGCCTAGTTCTGATTGGTTTGTGGTCTTATCACTTTACGAAGATCGGCGTGGCCTTTATGCCGGCGCTGGATGAAGGAACGACGCTCGACATGCCGATCACCGTGCCGCGCGCGAGCGTCACACAGGCGGCCGACGACCTGAAAGCGCGCGATGCGCTGCTGCGCGGCTTTCCCGAGGTCGAATCGGTGATCGGCAAAGCGGGCCGCGCCGAAACCCCGACCGATCCGGCCCCGCTGGATATGGTCGAGACGTTCGTCAATTTCCGGCCCAAAGAATTGTGGCCCAAGCGCGTGCTGAAGTTCGAGGATGCCACGCGGCAAGTCAACGCAGTGCTCACAGCGCTCGAAGAGCGCGGCTATGTCGTTCGTGCACCCCACGAAGACGATCGCGACGGGGTCGTAAACGACGCTTCGCAAAAGGCGCTTGAGCGCTTTGACGAAACCATGCGCGCGCTGGCTCTGCTCCGCTACCAGGAGTTCGAGCGCGAGCTTGGACCCGTGCTCACGCGCTACGTTGTCGAGGAAACAGTCCGGCGTCTGCGCGATGCGGGAGACTTGGCATGGCCCGTCGGCGTCGACGAGCACCTAGAGATCGAAAAGCTGACGGCCAAGTTCGCTCCGGAATACGGATCGTGGCTGGCCAAGTCACCGGCCCTGGAGGACGTCGTCCAGTTAGTCCGACAATTGGCTGAACAACTCAAGGACGCTGGTGCCGTTAAGGACCTAGTCAACGCACTGGAGGTGAAGGAGTCGTCGCTGGCCGGTTTGATCACATCGCTGAAAGAAGCCATGGGGGCGCCACGCAAGACGTTTGCCGGAGAGATGTACGCGAGCTTGCTCCATCACCGCGATCATTTATGGCACCAGCGCGTCAAGGAGGTCAATTGGGAACTGTTCGACCAGGGAGCCGAAGCTTTTAACACGTACGCGATTGAGGAAGTGATCAAAGCCGCCACCATGGCAGCGTTGGTGGGGTCGGCGCCGCACGCGGCCGATTCCGAAGCCTATGCTGTGGCGGTGACCAAAAGCCAACTTGGACAGTCGCTTGAGGCGCAGGCATTTCGACCGTTCTTAGCACTGCGCGATGAGCTCGACGAGCCGTTCAAGAAAAGCGTCTTCTTTTGGCCCCGGCAGACCGGGCCGAAGGGCGACCTGGTCGACGACGAAATGGGACGCGTGCTTCAAGTCCCTGGCTGGAGCAATATTTTCACGCAGCCCATTATTAACCGCATCGAGATGCTCTCCACGGGGGTGCGAACCGACATCGGAGTCAAGGTCTTCGGTCCCGACTTGGAAACGATCGATAAGGTTTGCAAGGATATCGAGACGGTCTTGAAGCCGGTCAACGGATCTCGCGACGTGATCGCCTCGCCGATCATGGGCAAGGGCTACATGCAGATCGACATTGATCGCGAAGAGGCCGCGCGCTATGGCCTCAGCGTCGAGGACATCCAGAATGAGATTGAGGTCGCCCTCGCCGGCCGCGCGGTCACCTTTACGGTTGAAAAGCGGGACCGTTTCCCGGTGCGTGTTCGCTATGTCCGTGCCGATCGCGAGGATGAAGAGAGCATTCGCCGGCTGCTGATCAGTCCCGGCGGCATGGGTGGCGCAAGCACCATGGGTGGGAGCGCAATGGCCGGTAACGGGGCGGCGGGCTCGTCATCGGCGATGTCAGCCGCGGACGGCTCATCGAGCGACGCACACGCTGCTACTCCGGGACACGCTGCCAGGGGCAAGACGTTGATTCCGCTGAGCGCAGTGGCCGACGTACGGATCGTGGAAGGACCGGCCATGATCAAAAGCGAGAATGGCCAGCTGCTGAACTACGTGACACTCAATGTACGCGGCCGCGATATTGTCGGTTTTGTCGATGAAGCGCAGCGCGTCGTCTCCCAGAAAGTGAAACTGCCCGAGGGTGTGCACATCGAATGGAGTGGCGAATTTGAACACCAGGTACGAGCGGCTCGCACGCTGCGGTTCGTGTTTCCGGCCGTCATCGTGCTGATCTTCGTGATCCTGTACTTGACCTACAACGATTTTGCCGACGCTTGCCTGATGATGCTCGCCGTGCCCGAGGCGCTCGCGGGCGGTGCGTTCTTTATGTTCCTGTTCCCCAAGATCATGCAGGGCTGGTCGGTGCCGCCGATGGATTTCAGCGTGGCCGTGTGGGTCGGCTTCATCGCCTGCTTCGGCATGGCGACCGAGACCGGCATCATCATGCTGGTCTACCTGCGCGAGGCGATCGAGAAACGCGGCGGGTTGGAGAACATAAAGTCGCTGGAAGAATTGCGGCAAGCGGTGATCGAAGGCGCCGTGCACCGTCTGCGCCCCAAGCTGTTGACCGAAGGCGTCGCGATCATCGCCATCTTCCCGATGGTATTTGCTAAGGGCGTGGGGGGTGAAATCCTCGCGCCGATGGCCCTGCCGGTGCTCGGCGGGTTATTGATCTCCGATGAAGTCGTCGACCTGTTCTTGCCAGTTCGATTTTATTGGGTGCGCCGCGCTCGGTGGCTGAAACTGCAACGCGAGAAGAAGGAGCACCCCCTGGAGCAAATCCCCTTGCTGCCGGTCAGCCGCCATCTACCGGTCTAGTACGCTCGGACAATCTCAAGCACGGATTCTTGATCGCCGCAACCAGAAGGATGGAGAACATGAGACTTAAAACCATCACCGCGCTTGGCGCCGTCGTAGCGCTCAGCACGGTTCTGTTCGTCGGCCAATCCGCCCGGTCGCAAGGATCGGGCAGCAGCCGCGCGAATCCGCCGCAGCAACCACGCCGTCCCCAAACCGTCGAGGAATTCGCGGCTGACTTCTGGCGGTTTCTAACGCGGCCAAGCTTGGAATTCACCACCTGGAAAACCACGAAGGCCGCGGCGCCGCCTGAGGGCAAGGATCCGCATGGCGCGTCGCCAAAAGCCTATGTGAACTCTGTTTTCGCAAACAGTTTAGCGACCCCGCCGTTCGGTTCGATCGTGGTTCGCGAAGACGCCGCAAGCGACCCATCCATGCGTTCTTCCGTCAGTGTCATGTACCGCGTCCAAGGGACCGATCCGAAGAATTTCGACTGGTATTGGCTGCGTTTTCAGCCGGATGGTTCGCTTGCTAAGGGCGAGGATGGGAAGCCACTAGCCGGTCGGGTCACATCATGCATCGAGTGCCATCAAAGAGCCCAGGGGGGCGACCTGGTGTTCTCGAACGATCCCTCCCCACTTCCTGCAACCGAATAGGCGGCGCACGTGAACCTTTCCGCCGTCAATGTCGTGATTCCTGCGCTCGACGAAGAGGCTTCGCTGCCTCTGGTGCTTCATGACTTACCAGCAGTCGGTCGCGTGATTGTCGTCGACAACGGATCGACCGACGCAACAGCGCGGGTCGCGGTTGAGGCCGGCGCTGAGGTCGTGAGCGAACCGCAACGAGGATACGGAGCCGCGTGCTTGCGCGGACTGGCCGCTATCAAGGAGTCGATGACCGCTGGACAAAACGCTCCACAAATCGTGGTCTTTCTCGACGCCGATTACAGCGATGATCCGCGATACCTGCCGAAACTAGTCGAACCAATCAATGCGGGAACGGCCGACTTCGTGCTAGGCTCGCGGCTGCTTGGTCTTCGAGAACCGGGAGCCATGCCGCCGCAGAGCGTGTTCGGTAATCGCTTGGCGTGTTTCCTGATGCGGCTATTGTTCCGTGTACGCTACACCGACCTTGGGCCATTTCGGGCGATTCGCTACGCATCGCTGGCGGAATTGGGGATGGTCGACCGCGATTTCGGCTGGACCGTCGAAATGCAAATTAAGGCCGCTCGAGCGGCGCTTCGCATCCACGAGATTCCCGTTCCCTATCGTTGCCGTATCGGGAAAAGCAAGATCAGCGGCACGATCGTGGGCTCGATCAAAGCGGGCTGCAAAATCCTTTACGTGCTCGGTAAGTATGGCTGCAAGAACATCAAAAGTTCACGACGTGATGAGCATTCTGCAGACTCCGGGGCGGCACCAGATGGCATCGCCGAGCGCGCGTAGAGACTCACATTCATTCTTCAGGAATCGAACTAATGTCTGTTGCGGCACCGTTGGGAATCAAGGACGACATTACGCAAACGATCGGCAATACTCCGCTCGTGAAGCTGCGCCGCGTGACTGGCGGATGTGCTGCTACCGTCGTTGCGAAAGTCGAGAACATGAATCCGCTCTGGAGCGTCAAAGACCGGATCGCACACGCGATGATCGCCGCCGCCGAGAGGGAAGGGAAGATCAATCCCGACACGGTCATCATCGAGCCCACCAGCGGCAACACCGGGATCGGCCTGGCGTTCGTCTGCGCCGCACGCGGCTACAAGCTCGTGGTCACGATGCCCGAGAGTATGAGTCAAGAGCGACGACGGATGCTCCGAGCGTTAGGTGCCGAATTGGTGTTGACCCCGGCAGCCGAAGGGATGGTGGGCACCGTGCGAAAGGCCGAGGAGCTCCTTTCGCAACACCCGAATTACTTCATGCCGCAGCAATTCAAGAACCCAGCGAACCCCGAAATTCATCGAAAGACGACCGCCGAGGAGATTTGGCGAGATACCGCGAGAATGATTGACATCTTTGTATCCGGGGTCGGGACGGGCGGCACGATCACCGGCGTGGGCGAGGTGCTGAAGCAGCGGAAGCCCGATCTGCAAGTGATCGCCGTTGAACCGCTCAACAGTCCGGTCATCACCCAGCGGCGCAGCGGACAGCCGTTGAAGCCGGGCAGGCATACGATTCAGGGAATCGGTGCCGGCTTTATCCCCGACGTGCTCAACGTCGGCGTGATCGACGAGGTCGTCCCAGTTGCAGACGACGACGCCGCGATAACCACCCGAAGTTTGGCAAAACTCGAAGGCCTGATGTGCGGAATCAGCAGCGGCGCAGCCGCATGGGCAGCAATTCAGATAGCCAAACGGCCGGGGAACGCCGGTAAGCTGATCGTCGTCGTCCTGCCGGACATCGGCGAGCGCTATCTGTCCACGAAACTGTACCCAGAGTGAGTCGGAGGGAGTGTGATGGACGAACGTAAGCTTTCTCGGCGCAAGATGCTGGCGTCCGCTGGCAGCCTGGGGCTGGGACTTTGTGCAGTTCCGGCCGTCGGTGCCGAAGTCGCCGACGGCTATCCTGCCGATCCGGCTGCTGCGCTCGAGCGCCTCAAGGCAGGAAACGAACGATTCGTTCGCGACGAGGCACGACCACAGCATGTCGGTCACAAATGGCGCGAAATGATCACGAAGCAACAACATCCGTACGCGACAGTGCTTGGTTGCAGCGATTCACGCGTTCCTCCGGAGTTGGTTTTTGACGAAGGTTTTGGCGACTTATTTATCATGCGAGTTGCCGGGAATGTCATCGCCGACGACGTGATGGGCTCCTTGTCGTATGCAGCCGACCATTTGCACACCCAGGTCTTCCTCGTCTTGGGACACGAGGGCTGCGGCGCCGTCACAGCGGCGGTTGGCTCCTTGCTTGGCCACACGAAGGAAGCGGAACACATCGAGGCATTGCTACAAATGATCACGCCAGGCCTGCAGCAGATCGATCTTGGCCTGCCAAGACAAAAGTTGATTTCGGCTGCCGTCGAGGCAAATGTCCGTTATTCAATGCGCCAGGTAGCCGTTTGTCCGCAAGCGGCGCAAGCTCTGGACGCGAACCGCGCGATCTTGGTTGGCGCGGTTTATGACCTCGAAACTGGCCGAGTGCGACTACTCGACGATGAATAATCGGGTTGAGGACTCGTCGATCATTGGTGCGAGCCGGATTTGTGAACGTTCGAACAAACCTCACACAGTCGCGCAGCGCTCGGTGGCCCACGGCGCTGCTGGCTCTTGCGGCGCTCTCCGGCGGCTCTTGGATCATCTACGTCGCCGTGACACTGAGCGGCCAAAGCCTCTACGAAGAAGGCACCGGCGACCACTCGCTGCTCACGGTCCTCGGTCTGTTCGCTCTGGCCTTTGTTCTCTATCTAATGTCTTTGCGCGCCGCGCTGTGCGCCGTTCAGGACAACCGATTGCTTATGGTCATCGTGGTTGCCGCCGTCGTCTTCCGGCTGACCATGCTTTTTTCTGATCCGATCGAGGAAATCGACCTCTACCGCTACTTGTGGGACGGCGTCGCGACAACCAGCGGCGTCAATCCGTTTCGCTACAGTCCGGACCAGGTGCTAGCCGCAACAGGCACCGATCCGCTTCCCGAAGATCTTGCCCGACTGACGGCTCGACGCGACGGGTCGTCCGAGGTCGAAACTGTCCTTCGCCATGTCCATTTCGGCGAATTGCCAACCATCTATCCGCCGGTCAGCCAGGTGGTCTTCGCCGCGGCCACGGCGCTGATGCCCTCCGACGCCTGCTTGTGGGCGCGCATGGTTGTGATGAAAGCGGTATTTGTAGGTTTCGACTTGGGCACAGTCTT
This sequence comes from Pirellulales bacterium, assembly GCA_036272935.1. Taxonomy (GTDB): domain Bacteria; phylum Planctomycetota; class Planctomycetia; order Pirellulales; family PNKZ01; genus DATAXP01. The sequence continues at coordinate 9,379 of DATAXP010000104.1, forward strand.
CATCCTGCTTCGACTGTTGACATTCGTCGGCAAACCGATTGGCTGGTCCGTCGCTTACGCTTGGTGTCCCTTGGTGCTCAAGGAATTTGCCAATAGCGGGCATCTCGATGCGCTGGCGGTTTTCTTGACCACTCTGAGCGTGTACTTCGCCGTTCGCGCGCTGTACTCCGAGGGAGAGCCATGCTCGTCGACGCATCGGATGAAGTCGCTCGTAGCCGCAAGCTTTTTTCTCGCGTTGGCCGTGGGGGCGAAGTTCTATCCGGTCGTTCTCGCTCCGCTGTTGTTCGGCGCAGCGCTGCGGCAGCTCGGGTGGCGTAATGCGGCGGCATCGTTTGCGGTGTTTCTCGTGGGCGTTGTCGTCGTTACGTGGCCAATGTGGCCCCGAGAAAGTGCCGCCTCTCGCGAAGTGATTCAGCATCAAGTCGCAAGCGCCGAGTTACCGCCGCTGCCCCCTTCCGAGCCGAGCACCGAGCCACAAGACCCGAGCCACAGCCTGCGAACATTTCTGAGTCAATGGGAAATGAACGATTTCCTGTTCTTGATCCTGGTTGAGAATCTTCGACCGAACGTCGAGGCCCAACCGCACGATGTCGCCTGGTTTTCAATCGTGCCTGAAACCTGGCGGCATAAAGTCATCGGCCTTGCGGTGAATCAGTTTCGAATTGATCCCGGGCAGGCACCATTCTTCCTAAGTCGGGTAGTGGTTTCCATTGTGTTCATCGGAATTGCAGCCACCTTCGCCTACCAAGCTCTGCGAGCACGTCAAGCGACGGCTTGGCTTGAGTCGGCATTTCTGACGCTGGCATGGTTCTGGCTGCTTTTGCCGACGCTCAACCCGTGGTACTGGACCTGGGCGCTGCCGCTCTTGCCGTTTGCCCGCAACAAGGCGTGGTTCGCCGTGAGCGGCTTGGTGTTCGTCTATTACTTGCGTTTTTGGCTAGTGCATCATTACGCAACCGCGTCAGTGTTTGGCACTCGATACTCGGGCGCGCTGTTTTTTGATTACGTCGTGACCTGGATCGAATTCGCTACGTGGTTCGTCTGGCTCTGGTCCGCGTGGATGCTTCGTCGGCGGACACCAAACATCGTCGGCCTCAACCCTAGGCATGAGCAGCAGGTCGCGCTGTCATGAAGCCGCAATCGTCGGATCTCGTAGTTCTGATCGTCGCTTGTTTCGCATTGGCACCAATTTCGTGCGCGCGTCGCGAATCCACTGATACGGCTGGCAAGACGTCCGGAGCGGGCGCCATGGCGATGAGCATGCCAGAGATGGCCATGAGTGCGCAGCCCCGCAGCGACCGCGCCAATACCTCGACAGTTTCAGGTCACTCGGTTGTCCAAATCACGCCAATGCTCGCGCAACAAATTGGTGTGACGATCGGCGAGGTCGAGGAACTGCCCCTGCGGATGCACGTGCGCACGGTCGGCATCGTGCGACCAAATGAGACACGCCTGGCCGAGGTCTACCTGAAAACGGAAGGCTGGGTCGATAAGCTTTTCGTGAACTTTACCGGCCAAATCGCAAAAGCCGGTGATCCGCTACTGACGATTTACAGCCCTTCGTTTCTGTCGACACAACAAGAGTATCTGACCGCCCGTCAGGCTCAGGAAACTTTCCTGGCCGCGGCGGCACAGCGGCGCCTTGAACTCTGGGATGTGCCGGCGAGCGAAATTGAGGAACTCGAGCGAACGAAAACGCCCCGCAAAGACTTGACGCTGCGCAGCCCACTGTCGGGGACCGTGCTGCAAAGGAATGCATTCCAGGGCCAGCGCGTGACACCGGCCGACAAGCTGTTTGTGATCGCCGATCTGTCGACTGTTTGGGTCCAAGCCAAGGTCTACGAGTACGAGCTACCGCATATAGGCATTGGCCAACTCGCTCACATGACCGTGGCCGCCCTGCCAAACAAGGAGCTTTCGGGGAAAGTCGTGTTCATCGATCCAGTCGTCGAGGAGCCTACGCGAACTACGCAAGTGCGAATCGAACTGGCTAATCAGGCCGGCACCTTGAAACCCGGCATGTTTGCCCAGGTCGTGATCGACCATGAAATGGGAACGGGCCTTCTTGTTCCATCATCGGCCGTTCTACGCACCGGTGAACGGAACCTGTTGTATCGAGCGGACGCGGAGGGCAAGTTCGTGCCCGTGGACGTCAAAATCGACGAGATCCGATACGAGGGCAAGTTTCACATCCTTGCCGGCGCAAAGGCGGGCGATCGGATCGTGACATCAGCCAACTTTCTGATCGATTCCGAAAGCCGCCTCCGTTCCGGTGGTGGCCGGATGGCCGCCATGCCGGGAATGGACATGAAGGAAATGCCAGGGATGGAACATGGCGCCAAGAACCGGAAGCAGCACTGACCCACGATGATCGCCGCGGTAATCCGTTATTGTGCTCGCAGTCCGTTCATGATTGTGCTGTTGATCGGCGCGATTGTGGCCAGCGGAGCCTGGGCGATCGTCAACACGCCGCTCGACGCGATTCCCGATCTTTCGGACGTGCAAGTCATCGTCGATACGGAGTGGGAGGACCGAAGCCCGGACATTATCGAAGATCAGATCACGTACCCGCTGGTGACACAGCTTTTGTCGGCGCCGCGCGTTAAGGCAGTGCGGACGAGCTCTTTCTTTGGCTTTTCGCTCGTCTACGTCATCTTCGATGATGGTACCGACCTGTACTGGGCTCGCAGCCGAACGCTGGAATACCTGAGTGGTATGACCGGCAAATTGCCCTCCGGCGTGACCCCACAATTGGGCCCCGATGCGACCGGCGTCGGCTGGGGCTTGCAATATGTGCTGGTTGATACGCTCGGCAAACACACGCTCGCAGAACTGCGCAGCTTGCAAGATTGGACGGTGCAATACCAGTTGCGGGCGGTGCCGGGTGTGGCCGAAGTCGCGTCTGTCGGCGGCTTTGTCAAGCAATACCAGGTGACCGTCGATCCCGACAAGCTGTTGGCCTACGAGATACCGATCAATCGGCTCGTCGAAAAGGTGCGTGCCAGTAACCAGGAAGTTGGCGGCCGCGTCATTGAATTTGCAGGCGCCGAGTACATGGTGCGCGGCCGCGGTTACGTCCAGAATGCCTCCGACATCGAACAAGTAAGCCTTGGAGCTCAGCCAGACGGTACGCCGATCCGCGTTCGAGACGTCGCCTCGGTCGACCTTGGCCCTGATATACGCCGCGGCGTCGTTGACTACAACGGGCTGGGCGATGCGGCGGCCGGCGTTGTGGTCGTTCGCTTTGGCGAGAGCATGTCCGACGTGCTACAGCGCGTCAAACAGACGATTCAAAACACGGTCCAGCCGTCCTTGCCCAAGGGAGTCGAGCTGGTCGTTACTTACGATCGCTCGCAGCTTATCGACCACGCAGTGGCCACCTTGCGTGAGAAGCTGATCGAGGAAACCGCGATCGTCAGCTTAGTCTGCATCGTATTCCTGTTCCATTTTCGCAGTGCTCTGGTCGCGGTCGTCATCCTGCCGCTGGCGATTCTCTTGGCGCTCTTAGGCCTCAAGGCCATCGGCTTGACATCGAACATCATGAGCCTTGGCGGTATCGCCATCGCGATTGGGGCCATGGTCGACGCGGCGATCGTAATGATCGAAAATGCGCACAAGCATATCGAGCACGAAGAAACGAAACCGCGCGACCAGCAGCGGAACCGCCGCGAGGTTATCCTCGAAGCCGTCAGCGAAGTCGGACCGTCTCTCTTTTTCTCGCTGCTAGTGATCACGGTCAGCTTCCTGCCGGTGTTTGCCTTGCAAGACCAGGAGGGACGGCTATTCAAGCCGCTGGCCTACACCAAGACGTTTTCGATGCTGTTTGCGGCCCTGCTCTCGGTGACTGTGGCGCCGTTTCTCATGACGCTTTTGATCCGCGGGCGAATCCCGCCGGAAGAGCGCAATCCCGTCAATCGCTTCCTGATTGCGGTCTACCGGCCGATCGCGCATTGGGCGCTGCGTTGGAGATATGGAATGGTCTTGCTCGCTATCCTCGCGGTGATAGCCATCGTTCCTGTTTACTTCCAGCTCGGCTCCGAATTCATGCCGCCGTTGTGGGAAGAGAGCCTGATGTACATGCCGGTGACATTGCCGGGTGCATCGATCGAAACCATGCGCGAAGCCATCGAAGCCCAGGACCGAGTCCTCATGCAATTTCCGGAGGTTACCAGCGTCTTCGCCAAGGCGGGGCGCGCTGAAACGGCGACCGATCCCGCTCCTTTGGAAATGGTAGAAACCGTTGTCAATCTGAAGCCGCAGCACGAGTGGCGCGATGGCATGACGCCCGAGCGCCTGATTGCCGAAATGGACCAGCGCTTGCGCGAGCGACAAATCGGCTTCACCAATAGTTGGACCATGCCGATCAAGAACCGCATCGATATGCTGTCGACCGGCATTCGCACGCCGATCGGCCTAAAGATTTTCGGTCCCGACCTGGCTGAAATCAGCCGCATTGGCCAGGACATCGAACAGCATCTGAGCATGGTTCCCGGCACGCGGAGCGCCTATGCCGAGCGAGTGTCCGAGGGCTATTACCTCGACTTCGACGTTCACCGCGCGGCGATCGCCCGCTACGGTTTGACCGTGCGCGAGGTTCACGAAGTCATTCAGTCTGCCGTGGGCGGCGCAAACGTGACGATGACGATCGAAGGTCGCGAACGGTATCCGGTCAATGTGCGGTATGCGCGCGACTTTCGCGAAGACCTCTGGCGGTTGAAGCGAGTGCTGGTCGAGACGCCTAGCGGTGTTCAGGTCCCGCTGCAACAACTGGCGGACCTGCGCATCGAGTCTGGGCCAACGATGATCAAGAGCGAAGCCGCTCAGTTGGTCGGATACGTGTACATCGACATCGTGGGGCGCGACCCGGGTGGCTACCTGAACGATGCCCAACAGATGATCCATCAAATGCTGAAGCTTCCCACGGGGTATCACCTGGAATGGAGCGGCTCGGTCGAGTCCATGCAGCGGGCCGCTCGGCGACTGGCCTACGTCATTCCTTTGACGCTTCTCGTGATCGTCATTTTGCTGTACCTCAACACGCAATCGCTGGCGAAAGTCGCGATCATCCTCTTGGCCGTGCCTTTCTCGTTGGTGGGCGCGTTCCTGCTGCTGTATCTGCTCGGCTATCACCTGAGCGTCGCGGTCTGGGTTGGCCTCATTGCACTGGCGGGCGTCGACGCCGAAACCGGGGTGATCATGCTGCTTTATCTCGACGTGGCCTATGATCGATGGAAACGAGAGGACCGTATCCACGGATTGAAAGATCTCGAAGCTGCGGTCATCGAAGGGGCGGTCCACCGCGTGCGACCCAAGATGATGACAGTGGCGGCGATCCTGTTGGGACTTCTGCCCATCATGTGGTCAAGCGGCACGGGCGCGGACGTCATGAAACGCATTGCCGCCCCGATGATCGGCGGTGTGATCACATCGTTCATTCTGGAGCTACTGATCTATCCGGCCATTTACACGATTTGGAAGTGGTGGACTGAGGTCCGGCAAATGAAGGAAACGGCTGCGGCCTAGAAAGGACCCTTGCATGTCGATTGAAGAATTCGTGAAGGCCCAGTACGCGGCGGCCGCCGCGAGCGGCTTGTCGAGTGAGCACGAGTCGGTACGGGCGGTGGCCCAGGCGTTCGGCTATTCCGCTGAACAGCTGGCTTCGATACCGCCGGAGGCAAATATCGGCTTGTCCTGCGGCAACCCCCTCGCGTTCGCGTCATTGCGGCCGGGCGAAGTTGTCGTTGATCTCGGCTGTGGCGGTGGCCTGGATGTGCTTTTGGCAGCCTCGAAAGTTGGAAGCACCGGCCGCGCGATCGGCATCGACATGACGCCGGAAATGATCGCGCTGGCCCGAAGAAATGCGAACAAGATCGCTGCGAGAAATGTCGAGTTCTACGAGGCGACGATCGAGCGCCTACCGCTCGCAGACGGTTCGGCGGACTGCGTGATTAGCAACTGTGTAATCAACTTGGCCTCGGACAAGATGGCGGTGTTTCACGAGATCGCGCGCGTGTTAAGGCCAGGAGGTCGCTTGGCCGTCAGTGACATTGCGCTTAAGCAGCCATTGCCGCCTGAGATCGCCGGCGACCTGATGGCTCTCGTGGGTTGTATCTCAGGCGCGATACCGCTCGAGGCTTATTCACAAGCGCTCCTTGCCGCCGGATTTGCCCATGTCCAGTTGCTCGATACGGGCGCAGACCTCAACGTCTACGCTGAAGTCGAGAACCAACAGGCATGTTGCTCGCCAGCGATGGGTGGATCGTCCGCTTCTTGTTGCACGGATGGCGTGCATAGCGGACTCAGTGTGTTGCTGCGCCGTTACAATATCAACGAGTACGCCGCGAGCGTGAAGGCGCTTGCAGTCAAACCGTAACCGGTGTCGAAACAACTTGATTCGCTTTCTTGAGGACAGGCAATGACTGCGCCCACGCTCTTGCGGCAACAGAGTCCACTAGCGCATCCGAGCCATCAGTTGGCCGTTCTTCAACCCAAGGGCGACATTAAACCATTTTACCAGGCCCTTTCGGAGCACGACCAATTGCCGCTCAAGGCAGAAGGCGTGCATGTTTTGCAAGTAAACGTCGGCAAACTGTGTAACCAGACGTGCCGTCACTGTCATGTCGATGCAGGACCCGATCGTCGCGAAGTGATGACTCTTGAAACAATGGCCGCCTGTCTTCACGTGCTCGATCGGGACGGTATCCCTGTGCTCGACATTACGGGCGGCGCGCCTGAATTGAACCCGAGCTTCCGCTGGTTCGTAACCGAAGCCCGTCAGCGGCAGAAGCACGTCATCGATCGTTGCAACCTGACGGTTTTGACAATGCCCGGTTTCGAAACGATGCCAGAGTTCTTGGCACAAAATTCCGTCGAGATTGTCGCGTCGCTCCCCTGTTACCTTGCCGAAAACACCAACGCCCAACGCGGTGCGCGGGTGTTCGAGCGGTCGGTCGATGCGGTGCGGCGGCTCAACGCATTAGGCTACGGTCGAGCAGGCAGCGGTTTGGTGCTCAATCTCGTTTACAATCCGGTCGGACCACACCTGCCTCCGTCGCAAGCCGAACTGGAAGACATCTATCGGCGCGAACTCCTGGCGCGCTATGGCTTAGAGTTCAATCGGCTGTTCACGATCACGAACATGCCGATCAGCCGTTTCCTGGCCGAGCTCTTGCGAACAGGCGAGTTCGATCGGTACATGCAACGACTGAATGAGGCGTTCAATCCATCCGCCATCTCGGGCCTGATGTGCCGCACAACGCTGTCGGTGGGCTGGGACGGCAGGCTCTACGATTGCGATTTTAATCAGATGCTCGAGCTGGGGTTGGAACCGAATCTCCCGCAAATGATCCATGACTTCGACATCGCGCGCCTCGCCTCGCGCCGAATCATGGTCGACCAACATTGCTTCGGCTGCACGGCAGGGAGCGGTTCGACGTGCCAAGGAGCAATCGTGAAATGCACTGGGACGCTCGGCAAATGAGCATCGCCGCAAAAAAACGCCTGCTCATCTTTACGCGCTATCCGGAACCCGGCCAAGTCAAAACGCGGCTCATCCCCTTCCTAGGCGAGGAAGGGGCGGCGTCACTACACCGCCAAATGATCGAACACACGCTGCGCTGGGCGCGTGCGTGGCAACGGCATTCGGAGGCCTGTGCTGAAGTGCACTTTGCGTCCGGTAGTCTGGCCAAGATGCAATCCATGTTTGGACACGACCTGTCGTACGTTCGCCAGGCCGATGGTGACTTGGGACAGCGCTTGATCGCAGCCACGTGCGGCGATTTACGGGCCACCGTTATTGTGGGCACCGACTGCCCGGCGCTTTCGGAGGATCACGTAATCCAAGCCTTCGATGCGCTCACGACGCACGACGTGGTCATTGGGCCGGCAACCGACGGCGGATACTACTTGATCGGCATACGCCGCTGTGCCCCAGTATTCTTCCAAGGAATTGATTGGGGCACCGCCACTGTGTGCGCTGCAACCCGACGCATCGCTGCGGAACAGCGGCTTTCGTTGACACTGTTGGAATTGTTGTCTGATGTTGATGAGCCTAAGGACTTACCGCTTTGGGAGGCCGCGACGCGCGAATCGGCGCGAAACGCCACCTAACGAGGCAGGTCGCGCAGTGAAAGGTCGCAAAGGCAATGAAAGAACTGCGGCGCTTCTCGACGATGTCGATGTCGGTCGGTTGGACGCGGGCGGAGGCAATGATCGACCGCAGATTACGGGGTTGCTGCCTGCACCGCGGGAGGCAGAATCTGCTTCGTCGCGCTATCCTGCAATTGATTGAGCAAGCCTTGCTGCCGGAAGCCTCCCTGCGATTGAATCGCCGTTCCGAGCGTCGCCGGGTTCAGGCCGCCGGTCAATTGCAGACCCTCGATCTCGACGACGATCTTGCGCAACTCCGCCAATGATTCGACGTACGAAAGGTTGCTTTGGAAGTAGGTCTGTCGGGCTGCCAAAACCCTCGCGAAATCAAATTCCCCCGCCTTGTAGCCAGCGGTCGTCAGGTCAAGGTTTTCCTTGGCATCGGTCAGAATCTCCGACCGAAGCTGCTCGACGCTGTTGCGGACAACCTCGTAACGGCGGAACGACGCGGCCAACGTGTCGCGGAGCACCAGCCGTACGCGCTCGATTTCCGCTTGCGCTTCACGAATGTCGGCGTAGGCATGGAAGATGTTTCCCTGATTTCGATTGTAGAGTGGCACCGGCAGTGCCAGCAGCGTGCTGACGTTCGTCGAGCCGGTAGTCTTGTCGTATTCCGTGACCGTTTGCACCGTAAGGTTGGGGATCGGCTGCGCCTGCTCACGGCGAGGTTCAGCGCGAGCGTGGCCCAGTCGCACTTCAGCGGCGCGCAGCTGTGGACTGGCTTGCAACAGCACGTCGAGCGAGCTTCCCAGTTGAAGGCGGGTAGCGGACCATCGAGGTCGCCGAGGACACGCGTCTCGGGCAGGCCCGGTCGACCGATGATGGTCGAGAGTTGTTCCCACGCGGCACGGTGACGAAACCGAGCGTCGGCCAGACTCGCACGCACTACATTGCGCTGGATGCGCGCCTGGAGCACATCGATTCTCGCGCCGAGGTTCGCCCGTTGAAAATCCTCGGCCACGCGCACCCCCTCTTCCGCGACGCGCAGCAACTTTTCACCTAAGACGATCGCTTGCTGAGCACCGAGCACTTCGTAGTAGCGAATGCGCAGGTCGTTCCGCACACGCATCCGCTGGGCTTCTTGCTCCCAGCCGAGACGGTTCACCTCCTGCGCCTCGACCGCGCGCGAGCTGCCGCTTGTGAGCGGTAACAATTTCCTGGCTGAGAAACATGCCGTCGGTGCGTGACTGATCGGCCCGCGATGCATCGGTGCGGAGGTAGCCAATCTGAGGATTCGGGTACAATCCTGCTTGTTGCCAGACGCCGCGCTCCTGGTCGATCGCCGCAGCCGCTTGGGGGAGCGTCGGGTTATCGCCGAAGGCCATCGCTTCGAGGTCGGCGAGCGTCAAATCCGCGCCGACGGCCGCCGCCGCAGGCGGTGGCCCGACTGGTTCCGGCGGGAGTGTCGACGGCTGCGACATTGGCATCGCCGCAGCATTGGGCAGCCACAGCCAAGCTGAATCAGGGATCGGCGCAGGGGTTGTCGACTGCGCGAGCGCATCTGCAAGATGCGATGCGCCGAGGATCAGGCTCAGAATCGACAGCCACACTCGCATCTGCGCAAGAATGCCTAACCAAGACAAAATGCTGCCGAAGCCCATGATCAGGCAGCGCGCGACGGTTCCTACGATGTTTTCGACAACGGTTATGCCTAGAGTGATTGTTGTGGCGAATGTTCCGCCGAGTCCGATCGTAGCGGTTGTAGGGGGGCAGCAAGCATAGGCGGACGGCGATTGAGTATCATGGAGCGATCGATACAACCACCTTGCCGCTGCGCGGATGCTAGCTGTCGGAAACGCTTGCCATGAGGCGACCATTGCTGTCGTTCCTCTTTTCGATGCTTCTCGCGCCGCTGGTGGGTTGCGAGCGCTTCGAGAGCGTCGAAGAGCGAATCCGCGAGCAGGCGATCGGTGCGGCCACGGCGCCCCATGCGGATCTGCCGCCTGACATGGTGCGCAACTCCGCCAACTCCCAGCGGTCCATCGGCATCGAAGTCGAGCCCGCGGTGAAACGCAAGGTTCGCGAAACGTTGCCCACCGTGGGCTGGCTCATTCCAAAGGTCGGTTACGAGATTGTCGTCAAGGCGCCGACGGCTGGGTTCATTCGCCCTGCAGGCGCCGCCGAGGAATTCGCGATCGGCACGATGGTCGAAAGCGACGCGGTGCTGGGGACACTTGAAGTGTTCTTGTCGCCGCAGGAACAGGCGCAACTCGCGACGGCCAAGGAAGAGGCCGACACGATCATGAACCAGGCGCTCGTGACAATCGAGTTGGCTCAGGGGCAGTTGGAACGGCTGAAGAGCGCCCGCGATTCGGCTGCCGGCACGCGTCTGCTCGACCTGGAAGAAATCCTGCGCAAGGCGCGCGTGGCCTACGAGGAAGGACGCGACCGGCTGCCATATCTTCCCGAAGAGCCCTACAACGGCGCCGTGAAACTTCGGCCGATCCATGTCGCGGCGCCGATCTCTGGTCGCATTCTGCAGGTGCACGCTAGCCCGCGCCAGTTCGTGACCGCCGGCGATCCGCTGTGGACCGTCGCCAATTGGTCGACGCTGTGGCTCCGCGTTCCGGTGTTCCAGACCGACCTGTCCCGTGTCGCTGCATACGAACCGGACCTGACCATTCTGGGCGCGCACCAGGCGCTCAGGCGAAGCGCATCGATCTGCCCCAGGCCAAGAACACCAGCGAGCGCACCCTCGACCTGATCTATGAAGTCACCAATTCAGCCGAGCAGTTGCGACCCGGCCAGGCGGTTTCGGTAGCGCTGCCTTTGGGCGCCGAAATCGATCGCGTCGTGACGGCGTGTGGCGCCGTGGTTTGGGACAAGCTTGGCGGCGCTTGGGTCTACGTGCGCACCGGGCCCGAGGAATTCCGCCGTCGGCGCGTCGAGCTTGGGCAATATCTCAGCGATTCCGTGGTGATCGAGCGCGGCCTCAACCCTGGCGAAGTGGTCGTCATCGTCGGCGCCGAGGCACTGCACGGGCAGGAATTCAAGGGCGATCTGCAAGTCGAGGACGAGGATTGAGGCATGCTCAGTCATCTCGTCGCCTTCTCACTGCGGTATCGGATCGTTGTGCTGTTGTTGGCAGTGATGCTGATGGTCGGCGGGATCGCCGCGGTGCGCCAGTCGCCGTGGGATGTGTTTCCCGAGTTTGCGCCGCCGCAAATCACCGTGCAGACGGTTGCTCCCGGTCTTTCGACGGAACAGGTTGAGCAACTGGTCACGGTGCCGGTCGAGGCTGCCGTCGGTGGCGTGCACCGGCTGAAGCTGCTGCGATCGTCGTCGGCGCCGGGATTGTCGGTTGCCACGATCATCTTTGAAGACGGCACCGATATCCTCGACGCTCGGCAACTGGTGAGCGAGCGCCTCACGGAAGTAACCGCCTACTTGCCGCGAGGCGTCGAGCCGCCACGCATGATGCCGTTGGCCGCTTCGACCAGTCGCTTTCTGATGGTGGGACTGCACGCGGACACGACCTCGCTTTTCGACTTGCGGACCTTGGCCGACTGGACGCTGCGACGGCGGTTGCAGGCAGTCCCTGGTGTGGCCCACGTTGAAGTTTTTGGCGGCAATGTCAAGCAATACCAGTGCTCGTGCGTCCTGAGACATTGCGGCAATACCACATCGCGGTGGCGGACGTGGTCGCAGCGGCGCGCCGGGCTACCGGCTTCGGCGGCGCCGGTTTCATCGAAACCACCAACCAGCGCATTCCGGTGCGCCAATACGCTCGGATCGAATCGGCAGACGACCTCGCCGCCGTACCGATCGCATTCGAACAGAACGCGAATATCACGCTAAAAGATGTAGCGGAGGTGCGCATCGGCGCTGCCGACAAGTACGGCGATGCGACGATCGACGGCCGCCCCGGGGGTGCTGCTTGTTCTCTACAAGCAGCCGAACCACAACACGCTCGAAGTAACTCGCACGGTTAACCACGTGCTCGACGAACTGAAGACCGCCTTGCCGGCCGACGTCACGCTTGAGACGACCCTTTTTCGCCAGGCGTCATTCATCGAGCGGGTGATCGAGAACCTTTCATTCGCGATCGTTCTTGGGGCGGTGCTCGTGGCGATCGTCCTGGTGGCGTTTCTCATGCAGTGGCGCACCGTAGCGATCAGCCTGACAGCCATCCCGCTGTCGCTGCTCGGGGCGGTGCTGGTGCTGCGGGCGTTCGGCGGGTCGTTGAACGCGATGACGCTTGGGGGACTCGCGATCGCCGTGGGCGAGGTGGTCGACGATGCGATCGTCGACGTCGAAAACGTCGTGCGCCGTCTGCGCGAAAATCGACTCCTCGCCGAGCCACGGCCGGCATTCCGCGTCATTCTCGATGCCTCGCTCAAAGTGCGTAGCGCCCTGGTGTTCGCCACGTTCATTGTCATTCTGGTATTCGTACCGGTGTTCTTCATGGGAGGCCTGGCCGGCAGTTTCTTTCGGCCGCTGGGATTTGCGTATGTCGCCAGCACGTTGTGCTCGCTGCTCGTGGCGCTGACCGTCACGCCCGCCGTGTGCCTGTGGCTGCTGCCGGGGGCCAACGTCGACGAGCGGCGCGAGCCTCGCTTCGCCCGGATACTGAAGTCCTTGTATTTGCGAGTTCTGCCTTTGTGCCTTCGCCGGCCCCGGGCAACACTTGCGGTCGCGGCGGTGCTGCTGATTCTTGCTCTCGGCGTGACTCCCTTTTTGGGAGGCGCGTTTTTGCCCGATTTTCGGGAATCGAATTTCGTGGTTTTCATGGCCGGCAAGCCCGATAGCTCGCTAGCCGAAACCGTCCGCGCAGGAAACCACATTACCCAGCGCCTCAAGGCAATTCCCGGCGTCAAAAGCGTCGCCCACCAAATCGGCCGAGCGAACCTGTCGGAAGACACGTGGGGACCGAACATCAGCGAAATCTGGGTCGTGCTCGATCTCGACGCCGATCATCTGGCCATCTGGAGCCAGTTGCGCGATGAACTTGCCGAGGTGCCTGGCTTCGTTTTTCAGACTAAGCAATTCCTCCGCGAACGGATCGACGAGGTGCTGACCGGCACAACTGCGGACATCGCCGTGCGCGTGGTGGGCCCTGATCTGAATACCTTGCGGGCTCAGGCGGCCGACATCGCCGAGGCCGCGGAACAGATACCCGGCGTCGTCGATTTGCGCATCGAACCGCTGGTCGATGTGCTGCAGGTCGAAATGCTGCTGCGCCCCGCGCAAGCGGCGCAATACGGCTTTTCAGTCGGCGAGCTGAACGACGCGATCCAGACCATGTTGGCCGGTACCGTAGCTGGGCAGGTCTACGAAGGCGATGCGGTGTTCGAGGTCGTGGTGCGCGCTGACCCCGCGGTGCGATCGAACCCGACGGCTCTCGGCGATCTGTTGGTCGACTCTCCTTCGCAGGGCAAGATTCCGCTGCATGCGGTCGCCGGGACCACGATGGCCGAAGCTCCGAACCTTATCAATCGCGACAACGCAAGCCGACGGTTACTGGTGACCTGCAATGTGTCCGGGCGCGACGTTGGGAGCGTGGTGCGCGATTGGCAAGCTCGCATTGCCGAGCGCGTCGAGTTGCCGGCAACCGGCTTATCACCTGGAGTTCGGCGGCGAGTACGAAGCGCGAAATGAGGCAGCGGTGCGGCTAGAATTGTGGAGTATTGCGAGCCTCATCGGCATTTGGATTCTTTTGTTTCTCGATTTTCAATCCGTTCGCTTGTCGCTTTTGATCATGCTGAGCGTGCCGCTGGCGTGCGTGGGCGGCGTCGTAGCGGTGCTAATCACCGGCGGCAGCCTCTCGCTCGGCTCGCTCGTGGGCTTCGTGACCGTCTTCGGTGTCGCGGTCCGCAATGGAATCCTGATCATCAGCCATTACGAGCACCTCCGCGCTGAGGGGCAACCGCTTGATCGAACGCTCTTGCAGCAAGGGGCAGCCGACCGGCTCTCACCGATCCTGATGACGACGGCCACCACGATGTTTGGGTTATTGCCTTTAATCATCGAAGGCAACTTGCCGGGGAATGAAAGCGAGCATCCGATGACCGTCGTGATTTTCGGTGGACTGGTGTCGTCGTGTTTCTTGACGCTGCTTGTCCTGCCGGCGCTGTATAGCGTGGTGTCGTTACGGCGGCCTCGACCGTAAAAAGGCACGCGTGTCGACAATTGTCGGACGTACAAATTGCGATCCATCAATGCCATCGGTAATTGTTTTGGCGATCATCCTGACGGCTACCGGTCTCAAGGCGGCGGATGACGAATCGGCCGAGCAGGTGTTCGAGCGACGAATCCTGCCAAACTTCAAGTCGCCGAACCCGTCCAGTTGCACGCAATGTCATTTGGGCGGCGTCGATCTGAAAGATTACATCCTGCCCTCGCACGAGAAGACGTTTCTTTCCCTCCGAGATCAAGGCTTGATCGATCTCACCGTGCCGGGCGAGTCGAAGATTCTCAAGCTCATCAACATGCGCGACGCCAATAATCCTGGCGTCGGACTGATCCAAGAACAAACGCGCCGTGCCGAATACGATGCGTTCGCCAAATGGATCGACGCATGCGTCAGCGACCCTCGCCTACGAAATGACCAAAGCTCGACCCGGTCGAGCGGGCCCGACCAGCGACGTCGCCCGAGGTCATCCGGCACGTGACCCCCTCCCGGAAAACTCATCCAGGCGATATGAGCGAATCCAGCCGGCTTTTTTGAGCCGGAAAGGATTCCTTATGAAGAAGCGACACAGTGCGGAGCAGATCGTGGGATTGTTGCGTCAGGCGGACGTGGCATTGGGCAAGGGTCAGAAGGTGCCCGAGGTCTGTAAGCAGCTGGGGATCAGCGAGCAGACGTATTATCGTTGGCGGACGAAGTACGGCGGGATGGATCCGCAGATGGCTCGTCAGCTGCAAGAGCTGCAGAAGGAGAATGCGCGGTTGAAGCGTCTGGTGGCGGACCAGGCGTTGGACAATCAGATCTTGCGCGAGGCCGCCCGCCCAAACTGGTGAGCCCCGAGCGACGGCGTCGGACCGTCGAGGCGGTCCGCAGTCGCTTGGGGCCGAATCGGATCTCGGAACGAAGGCTCTGCCGCGTGCTGGGGCAATCGCGTACGACGCAGCGTTACGCTCGTCGGAAGCCGGACGACGATCGCCGGCTGATCGACGAGCTGCGTCGCTGGTGCGCGTGGTATCCACGGTTTGGCAGCGAGCGAGTTCACCAGCTGCTTTTAGGCACGGGCCGGCGGGTGAACTTCAAGCGCGTGCATCGCCTCTGGAAGCAGGAGCACCTGCAGGTTCCTGGCAAGCAGCGAAAACGTCGTCGTTTACCGGGCTCTAGCGCGAACGGCTGCGTGCGGCACCGGGCCTTGCATCGCAATCATGTCTGGAGCTACGACTTCCTGACCGATCGCGCGGAGGATGGTCGGCAGTTGAACTGTTGGTCGTGATTGACGAGTTCACGCGGGAGTGCCTGGCGGCGGAAGTGGCGAGGACGTTCACGTCCCGGGATGTCATGTTGACGCTTCAGTACCTGTTCGCGGTGCGTGGCGCCCCGGAGCACGTGCGTAGCGACAACGGCCCGCCGATGCCACCGCAGAATCGTGTCGGGCGTCATGATCGTCGCGAGGTCCGCGAGCGCTTTGCGGCCAATGAGTTTGCCTTTCACAGCGAGTCGACGTCGCTGGTCGTCGTTGAGGACCAAGCGTTTCTTGCCGATTATCTCCAACAAGACTTGGATCTCGGCGCGTTGAAATTCGAGGGCTGATCGCTGGTGTCGATTGATCCAGCTCGACAAAGTGATCAGCAGTACGTGCCAGGGTTGAAGCAGCAGGCTCATGGTGCGGCATCACGGACGAAGGAAAGCACCTCCTCAACTTCCGCCGCTGACCTGCCGCCGTCAACCGACGGAAGCCTGAATCCTTAACTGCTCGATAACCTCCGGATCGTTGTGAATCGCAGCGCGGCGGAGTATTTTCACCATACGGGCCCTACCTGCACCACCGCACCACTTTTCGACTCTATCGGCCGCGCGTCAGTGGCTGGCGGAGGCGGGGGCGTTTTTCACCGGCACCGGCTCGATCGAGCGCAGCGGCTTGCCGTCGGGAAGTTGATATACGTCGAGTCGTCCCGACTTGCAGCCGACCACGAGTTGCGTGCCGTCACCATTCAGCGCGACCGCGTAAGCCGTCGGTGTGCCGAGCGATACGGTACCGGCCGGCTTGCGGTCGGCGAGAAGGTAGATATGGGTCTCGCCGAATCTTCCGACCACGGCGACCAGACGACGATCGCCGCTGAGCGCCAGGTCGAGCACTTCGCCTGGCTGGACGGGGAATGCCCGTAAGTACTGAGCGACGCGGCTGACCGGCTTCGCGCCATTGCCGGCCCCCGACACTTCGACGTTCTGCAGCGCAACATCGAGCTCGTAACCCGTGACGGCGCGAGTGAGCCCGGCCGAGATCGCAAGCTCATCGTCGGCGACGACGGCGTTGACCCGCTCGAAAAGCGCGTCGAGCGTCCGCAGCAGTTGACCAGTTTTTACGTCGGCGACTTTCGTAGTTTTGTCGCGACCGGCGGTCACGAGCTTCGAGCCGTCGGCCGTCCAGCAAACATCGACGACCCAATCGCTGTGCAGCTCGATTCGTTGGACTGGTCTCTTGGTGTCGACCGGCACGACGTAGACCGCGCCGTCGGCGCCGCCGAGAGCGATACTCTTGCCGTCCGGTGCAAAGTTGCCGCGAAACAACGTGTCGCCGCTTACGCGACGTTTACCGACGAGCTTTCCCTTCGCCGTGTCGAAGAAGCGAACCTCGCCGAACATCGCGGGCGTGCCTCCCGCGACGGCGAGCAGCTTGCCGTCGGGACTAAACTCGACGTGGGTCACGAGATCGCACGCGGTCGGTAGACGCAACGACTTCTCTTCGCCGTCGAGCGCGACGATCACCGCCTCGCTACGACACGCGCAGGCGGCGAGCTTGCCGTCGGGATGAATCGCGACCGATGTGATGGCCGGGGCGTATTCATAGACCTTCGGGATCACGACCGTCGCAGAGCGATCGACCGGCACCGAATCGATCTTCGCCCCAGTTGCGATCCAGCGGCGAAGCAACTCGATCTTTTCCAGTGCGAGCGGCGGCTGTTTCGGCGGCATGGCGGGCTTCGCGCCGGAGACTTGTTCGATCAATAGGCTCTCATCAGGCTTGCCGGGAACGAAAAGCGGGCCGCTCTCTCCGCCGTGCTGCAAGTGCTTCTTAACGTCGAAGCGTAATCCCCCTTCGGACTTTTCGCCCGAGTGACAACTCCAACAGTGTTGACGAAAAATCGGCCACACCTCGTGGGCGAAGCTAACTTCGTCGGCGGCCGCCGCCGTCGAGATCACAAGACCGCAGGCGATGAACGACGCCGCGATTCCAAGTTGTCTCGGGAGCTTCATCTTAGTGCACCAACATGAAGTCGCGGCTGTTCAACAGAGCCCAGGTAAAGTCTTGGGCCGCGTCGAGGCGCCTTCCTTCGTAGGATTTGAAATGTTCGCGGGCCAATTTCTTCTCGGCGTTTGACGGGTTGCGACAGACCGACCAGAGATAAAGTTGCTCGATGAGTGCGTCGTCGCCGCTTTCCTGTTTTACGAGCTGCGCGATCCGGCTTTTCGGAGAGCCGATGCGGCCGAGGATGGGGTCGCCGTTGATGAAGTACAACGCTTGGAGCATGTTCGAACCGTCGTCACGTTCGCACTCGCAAGCTTCCATACGCTGGGGCTTGCCAAACAACTTGAGAAATTCGCTCTGCACATTGGCATCGGGAAGCTGGCGCGCCGAAAAGCCCGCCGGCGCACCCGCGAACTTTTCGGCCACACCCGTCGCTTGCACGAGGCAATCGAGCAGCGATTCGGCCGACAGTCGCCGTGGTATGCAGTGCGAAAAGTTCGCGTCATCGTGGACGTTGGTTTCGTTCATCTGGCTGCTGAGCTGATAAGTTCGCGAGGTGACGATCAAGCGCATCAAATAGCGGACGTCGAAGCCGTGCGCGACAAAGTCTGCGGTCAGCGCGTCGAGCAACGCCGGATTGATCGGTGGATTCGTCGAGCGCAGGTCGTCGACCGGGTCGATGATGCCGCGATGAAAAAAGTAGCTCCAAATGCGGTTTGCCATGCTTCGAGCGAAGAACGGGTTCTCGCGCGACGTGAGCCAATGGGCGTAAGCCTCGCGGCGGTCGACCGCGGCGGCCAATCGCGGTTCTTCGCCGCCCAAATACCGCGGAGGTTGCGGGCGGCCCGTTCGCGGATGCTTCTCGAGCGCGGCTGTCCGGTTCACGAGCACCGTCTTAGCGTTCGTCACGCCCATCGCGCGCGGGTCGTTCTTGGCCGTGACTTGGTTGAAAAAATTGTAGAGGCCGAAGTAGTCCTCCTGCGTCCAGTTCTCGAAAGGATGGGCGTGGCACTTCGCGCACAGCATTCGCACGCCGCAAAACACCTGCGTCGTCCGCTGCATCGTGTCGTGCGGATCCTGGCTGACCAGGTAGAACGCCGACGTCGGACTCTCGCTCGAGCCCCCTTGGCTGAGCAGGATCTCGCGCACAAACTCATCGAGCGGCAGATTGGCGTCGACCGCGCTACGGATCCATTCACGGAAGGCATAGACCGCCGGTTCGCTCAGGCGGTTCCGCGTGTTCTGCAAGAGGTCGCCCCATTTCAACGACCACTGGTCGACGAACTCGGGCCGCGCGATGAGGGCATCGATCACGCGATCGCGCTTCTTCGGGCCCTTGTCGGCGACGAACTGGCGCAGTTCGTCGGGAGTCGGTTGGATGCCGATCAGGTCGAGGTACGCGCGGCGCAGGAACTGCTCGTCCGAGGCGAGATCCGACGGCGCGATGTTCAAGGCGTTCAGTTTCTCCGCGACGAAACGATCGATCAGATTGTCGGTCGGCACGGGCGTCGGCTTGAACTTGTCGTTCGGCATCAGCACGATGAATTCGGCGGTCACGAATGTCCGTTCGAAACGGGCCGAGACGGCCGTTTCGCCCAGTTGCACGGCCGACACGCGGCCGTTTTCATCGACTGTGGCAATCTGTTCGGCATTGGGGGTGAAGATGCTCAACCGCGTGACGTCGCGCTGGCTGCCGTCGTCGTAGGTTGCGACGACCTGCAACTGCTGCCGTTTGCCCGGCCGCATCACTACTTTTTCGGGAAAGATCCGCAATGAGCTAAATTTCGGCCCATCGGCTGGTTCGGCGGGCGCACCCGCGGCGATCCAGCCGAGCAGCAGGCGATGCAACTCGCCGTTGCGCTCCAACCGCACGCCTCCTTTATGCGGCGCATCGCCGAGCGGTTTCGTGACTAATAAACTCGCCAGCGGATTGTGGCGGTTGATGCGGCGTTCATAGAACTCATCGGTCAGCGCCAGGAAGTCGGCGTCGGGATCGGCGCCGCGGAGCGAGAGCTTGAAGCCGTTCTTCCCGAGCGAATAGCCGTGACACGCTCCTTGATTGCAGCCGGCCTTGGACAACACCGGCATGACATCGTTGCGAAAACTGTACGGCTGAGCGTGATCCGGTAAATCGACGACGATTTTTACGGTCGCGGTCTTGCCGGCCACGGCGACGCGGACTTCGGTCGTGCCGTCGGCGACCGGCTCGATCCAGCCGTCGGTCGTGACGCGGGCGATTGTTTCGTCGTCGCTCGCGTACTTCGCGTCGGTCGTCAGATCGACGGTCTCGCCGAGTTTCGTCTTCAGCGTGACGACCAGCGCATGCGGCTGCCGCACGTGTACGAGGCGAACCGACGGCGGGTCGACGTATAGTTCGCCCGTTGCGACGGACGGATCGGCGGCCTCGGTGCGCAGCGCGAGGAGCAGCGGCAGAACGAACGACCAACGCAATGCGAACATGGCGATTTACTTCTTCTCAGGTTTTCGATCCGCTGTTTCTTGCTGGCGAACATTCAAAGTCGGCACGGCCAATTCGGTTTTGGCAGCCGTGTTCACGCGGCGATTATCGGGCGTGATCATCGCGGTGATTTTGACGCCGTCGATCTTCGTCGCGGCGAAATTCGGCGGCAACTTGAACTCAAGCCGGAAATCTTCCTTTTTCGACTTCAAAACGACACTCGGCGCGGCAACTCCCATGGGCAGCCCAACGAGCGTGATCGTCACCTCGCCGGCGTAGTGATGGAGTCGCTTCAAGGTTCCAGTCAGGGAAACCACGGCACCGGTCTTCGAATCGAGCCTGATCGGTACTGTCGGCATCGCGTCGGCAACGATCTCAATCGGTGGCCGAACGTGGGCGCGGCGCGACGGCGTGAACGACTCGGCCACGGTTGTCTTACCGTCGACACTCAGCAGCTCGGCGCGGATCGCAAGGTCGTAGTCGGCCGTCCGCAGATCGGCCGGGATGCGAATCGCAAACTCCGCCGTCTCTTTCTTCGGGTCGGGCTTGATATCGACCGTTGCTGCGATCCCGCGGAGCATCAGCGCTGCGTTCTGCTGTTGGTTGGCACCGGTGGGCGCGGCTTGCGTGGTGATCAGCGACAATCGAACCGCGCCTTTCGCTGCGGGGTCGCGCTCGAGGCGGACCGAGAGTTTGTCGTCCGTTCCTTGATACATCGCCGCGTTGGGCATCGAGTCGTCAGCCCAGGCGGCGAGAAGCGGCGCTTTCGTTTCCGACGCCGCCAGAATCAATTCGCTCTTCAGCCATGGTTGCAAGTTGCCGAGCGGATGCACAGCCGATTCGGCGATATGCATGATTGCCGGCTTCGCGTCGAGCGATTCACCGCGGATCGTGATCGGAGCGAAAGTGAGGTCTTCATTGGTGCCCGATCGCCGAATCTCGAGGAGAGCGCCGTCCGCCCCGGCCGGTATTTCAGTGGGCGTCGAGACAAATCCCTTTGGCAAACCGACGACCGTCAGACGGATCGCGCCGTCGTAACCGGTTCGCTCGACAAGCACGCGAAACACTGTGGTACCATTGCCTAGAACGTTATGCGTGTCTTCGGAGAAAGTCAGGCGAAAATCAGCCTGTCGAGTCGCGTCGTCCAGCCGAGAGACGACGATGCGGTAGAGGCAACTTTCGTCGCCGCGGCTCAACGCGTCGTTCACGGCGATCGTGACGCGCGACCGCTTTTTCGGCGCCGTGTAATCGAGACGTGGGTCCGGCCCGACGACGTCGTCGGCCTGCGCGAGCCGGGCGCCATTTTCGTCGCGGAGTTCCAAGGTGGCGTCGATCGGGGAACCGAGGCGATCGGCAAATACCTCGACTTGCAGTTTTTCACCGGCTGTGAGTTCGACGTGATAAAGATCGGTCTCCCCCGGTTTCAGCAAACGACCGCACACGGCGACCGGCAACAATGGCAACGTTCGCGAGGCGTCGAGCGTGCGATCCTCGACCAATTCGCACAGGTCGCTCAATCGCACGCGCGGACGAAGACCCAACGGCACGGTCTTATCGGGCCATGGAAGCGCGCGGCTGTCGCCAGGATTCGATCCTGCGCTCGACGCCAACACGGCGGCCACCGCCGGCGCCGCGAGTTCCCTCGTCGTGCGGTTGCCGAATCGGCCGATGAGTTCCAGAGGCGTCGATTCCAGAGGCGTCGATTCCAGGGGCGTCGACTCTAGTGGCTTCGACGAGCCGCGCTCGACGACCGGTGGAAAGACTTGATCAGCGTAATCATAGGAACCGAGCGCCAGTCGATAATATCCCGGCGCCGCCGCGGCGTACGTCAAATCGTGAACCGCCGCGGTATAATCGCCGTCGGCAGGCAACGTCACCGTCAGCCGCGCGTCGCCAGCCAACTCCGTTTGCGGCAACGACCAGGCGAGTTGATGCTTCGACGCATCGTACAGATGCACGACCGGCCGTAACTTGGAGCCCATGCGCCGCGCCATTACGTCGATCGTGACTGTCTCTCCTTTGCGGCCCGCGAACCTCGTCTCTTGAATCGTCGATCCGGTGACCAGGCCGTGCATGGCGATCGGCAATTCGACGGCAGCCTCGACGCGAACGCTGCCGACCGGAGCTGCCGCGCGTTGCGGCAGGGAATCGACCGTGACGATCTCCGGTGTTGTAATCCCTTCGCTGGTGACGATCCGCAAGTGGTAAACGCCCGCCGCGACCGATGGATCGACCACGACGTCAAATTCGGCGGCCGTCGACTTGGCGGTGCCGATGAGTTTCTGCTCTCTGAGTGGAGCGCCGAGCACCAATCGCGGCGTGCCGCCGAGGTCGGAACCTTGTACGAGTAGCCGGGTCGCTCCGCCTGCTTGAAAGCCGCGGACCGACAGGCGTGTGATCTTCGGCGCCGCCGCACCGATCGACGAAGCCCAGACCGTCGCCAAGCAGATCGTGCCGGCAGTGGCGACAAGACGAATTCGCTTAGGCGAACAGTTCATGGATCGGCTCGGCGTCGACGAAGCGAACCGGACGGTTGCCGGGGCCCGGCATCATGGTCGTTTCCAGATCGACGCCCATCGCCGTGTACAACGAGGCCAACATCTGCGGCGGCTGGACCGGTCGGTCGTGCGGGGCCGCTCCGATCTTGTCGGTCGAGCCGATGACCTTGCCGCCGCAGATGCCGCCGCCGACAAAGAAATTCGTCCAAGCGGAAGGGTAATGGTCGCGGCCTCCCTTGGCGTTGATCTTCGGCGTCCGGCCGAACTCGCTGAGCACCGCGATGACGGTCTCGTCGAGCATGCCGCGATTTTCTAAGTCGTCCACCAGCGCGGTCAACGCCAGGTCGAACTGCGGGCAGAGGTGGCGTTCGTAGTCGGCGTAGGTGTTGTCGAGATTGCCGCCGTTGGCGTGCATGTCCCAGCACGTCACGCCGAAGACTGTGTCGAAGTGGTTCACGGTGATGAACCGCGCGCCGTTTTCGATCAACCGGCGCGCCATCAGGCAACTCTGGCCGAACGTGTTGCGGCCGTAGCGATCGCGGAGCTTGTCGGTCTCCTGAGTCAGATCGAACGCCTTCTTCGTTTCGGGCGACGTAAGAAGGTTGAACGCCCGAGCATAGGCGGTGTCGCGCTCGAGCGCCGCGGTCGCTTCGGTGCTGCGCTGCACAACGTCGAGTTGGGCGAGCAGTTTGCGGCGCGATTCGATGCGAAACTCGGTTTGACCGGCGGGAGGCTCCAGGTTCTTCACCGCAAAGTCGCGCAGGGCCGGATCGCCGTTGAGAACGAACGGCTCGTGAGCGCTGCCAAGATACGCCGCCTCTTGGCCGTGTGGCGTCGAGGTTCCGGTGTTGCCGATCTTCGCGGGCAGCAAAATGTTCGCCGGCAGGCTTCCGCGCGGACCGAACGCCCTCGAGATTACCGAGCCAATGAATGGTTGCGGGTTGGCGGCGTTAAAGTCGTGGCCGCTCATCATCCAGCGCTGGCCATTCTCGTGCGAGGCGCCGGTGCCGTGGTGCAGGCTGCGGACCAGCGCGACTTTGTCCATCATGCGGGCCATCAGCGGAAAGTGCTCGCAGATTTGCACGCCCGGGACGTTGGTCGAAATCGGTTTGAACGCGCCGCGGATATCCTCGGGAGCGTCCGGCTTCATGTCCCAAGTGTCGAGGTGACCCGGCGAACCGACGAGAAAAAGCGTGATGCAGTTCTTGATCTTCGGCGAAGGTCGCACGGCGCCGGCCGCCGTGAGCTTGTTGAACGTGACGAGCGACAGGCTTCCCAATGCGGTCGTTCCGACTTGAAGAAAGCTGCGCCGCGTGACTCCGCTGCAGAGCGGCAGTTTGACGTTGCCGATAGAAAACATCGTCAGACTCCCTCGCGGCTTAATCTGACCGTCCCCGGCCGGGCTCGCGCCCCGCATGGACGCGGCGGCTAAGCCAACTCGTTAGATGGTGAATGAAACCGTATTCGAGACGTCGACATACTTGCTGTCGATGTACTCGCGTTGAGCGTTCTTCCTGTAACTGACATATTTCCACATCTGCAGGACGACCTGATACATGCCGGGCACAGGATCCTCCGGTTCGTAGGTGTCGCTTGCACGAGCCGACGGCGCGGCAAGGACCTCGCCGTCGCGAGTGACTTTCCACTGCAGGCGCAAGCCCCAATCGTTCACGACGTCGGTGCGAACGACCTTGCGTCCTTCGACGCGAAGTTCAGAATGGGGCGTACCGTCGAATTTCTGTTCCATGACGGAATGACTCCGCAGTAAGACATGATGCCTTGGAAATCGGAGGCAGGCGGGCGGCCAGCACCGGGGCGGCGCAGCAAGGCGGGAAGGCAGTCCAATCAACGAGCGCTGATTATAGTCCCCGACTTAACGAGATCGCAAGCTATTTTAGACCCTGCAAGCGTCGGGAGACGAATGGAGTGTCAGAGAGCTACCCCGTGCGCCGCACCTTGCCGAGCTTTCCGCGGCTGCACATGGCTGGCCGCAAACCGCACCCAGGGCAAACGCACGTTGTTCGTGGAAGAGGATTGTTCGCAGTGTGCTTGCCGGAGTGAAGGCTAGCAGCGAAAGATTGTCCGTGGCTGGAGGCATTGTATTCTCTCACGGAGGTCGGTCGCATGGCGCAGCGCGTGC